>JBLJBB010000068.1:0-60829 GCA_047638115.1 Bacteroidales bacterium
TAATTTTTTAATAAATTTGATTTTTATTCAACTTTTTTAATGCTTTAGCCCTGGCATCCTGAACCCTGCACCCTGAACCTTGCACCTTTTTTTGTATTTTTGCATCAAATTAAATTCAACCCTATGAAATTTATAGAACACTGGCTAGAAGCACTATTGATTAGATCCGGAGTGGGCGCAGAGGCAGCCATATATCTGCGTTTACTGATTCTTATTGTCGCCGTTGGACTTCTCGCATTAATTGTCTTTTGGATCATGAAACATCTTGTGATTAAAGGGATTTATAAGTTTTTCCTTAAAACGAGTTTTAGATGGGATGATGCATTGGTGAAATTCCAGGTTTTTAATAATGTGGCACACCTCGTCCCCGCTATCATCGTTCGCGGTTTTATTCAATTAATTTTCGTAGACTTTAAACATGTTGTCCCTTACGTAAATAAACTTACTGATTCATACTTAATTATTGTATTTTTAACCATCATCAACTCCTTTTTAAAGGTAAGTGAGTATGGCTTGTCAAAAACAACCGCTTTTAAAGATAAACCAATCTCCAGCTACTTCCAATTGATTCGGATTGTGCTCTATATCGCTACTGGGGTGCTGATTCTTTCCATTGTATTAGGAAAATCTCCTGCTGTTTTCTTGGGGGCTTTTGGTGCCATGACGGCCATCATCTTACTGATTTTTAAAGATACCATCTTAGGATTGGTTGCTAGTGTGCAAATGGCTACCAGTGATACCGTTAGGGTAGGAGACTGGATTGAAATGCCTAAGTTTAACGCTGATGGGGATGTCGTTTCAATTAATTTGAATACTGTAAAAATCTTAAACTGGGACAAAACGATCTCTTCAATCCCTACGCACCATTTCATGACAGAAAGTTTTAAAAACTGGCGTTTTATGGCCGAAAGTGGTGGAAGAAGAATTAAAAGATCTGTCTATATCAATGTGCACACCATAAAATTTATTGATGAAGAGACCCGCGAAAAATATAAAAAGATCCATCTGCTAACTGATTATATTATTGAAAGACAAAATGAAATTGAACTTTATAATCAAGAAAATCAGATAGATACTAGTGAAGTGATCAATGGAAGAAGAATGACTAATATTGGGGTATTTAGAAAGTATCTGGAAAACTATATCAAAAATCGTCCCGATATCCGAAAAGATATGAGTCTGATGGTGCGTCAAATGCCTATCGAAGATCGGGGTGTTCCTATCGAAATCTATTGTTTTACAAATACAACTGTTTGGGTGGAGTTTGAAGAGATTTTATCAAATATTTTTGATCATATTTTAGCGGCAGCTGAATATTTTGAACTCGATATTTTCCAACAACCCAGCGGCAAAGATATCTCAAAACCTTTAAATATGTTTGCCACAAAAATAAAAATAGACCCTAACGCATGATTTCTATCTGTATTCCCATATTCAATTTTGATGTTACAAAAGTAATCACTGTATTAAAAAATCAGTTTGCTGAAATTGATAGTACCTGTGAATTAGTGCTTATTGACGATCATTCAGAGGAGAAATATAGAATTATAAATAGAAAAATCTCTGCTGATTGTACCTATATTGAATTAGAACAAAATATAGGACGTGCAAAAATCAGAAACCTTTTTTTAAACTACGCTACCCAACCCTATCTTCTCTTTCTCGATTGCGATGTAGTTATAGATTCCCCCAATTTCTTGCAAAATTATCTTGATCAACTTTCCTTACAACCCAAAATTATTTGTGGCGGTCGTCTCTACCCTAAGGAGATGCCGGATAAAAACCGCAGGTTACGATGGAATTATGGAGTGCAATCTGAAAGTCAGCCCAGTGCGGTTCGTTCATTACATCCCAATAAATCGTTTATGACGAACAACTTTTTAATTGAAAAAGAGCTGTTTACTTCTGTTCGTTTTGACGAACGCCTTACGCAATATGGTCATGAAGACACGTTGTTTGGGTATGAATTGTCTAAGAGAAACATTCATATTTTTCACATTGAGAATCCTGTGATTAATGGTGATATTGAAACCAATGAAGAGTTTTTGAAGAAAACAGAAGCGGGCATTCAAAATTTGATTCAGATTTTGAGCTTCACCCATTACGATCCGGATATCATCAACACCATCAAGCTCTTAAAAACGTACCAAAGCATAAAAATCTTAAAACCGATCCTAAAGCCGATCTTTTCACTAATCAAGCCAATTCTAAGAAACAATCTAATCAAAAAGGGCAATTCTGTAGTATTGTTTAATATTTACAAACTTGGTTTGATCATAAGTCATTAATTATTTTTCTTTTTTTTTCTTCTTTTGGGCATTCCCCCTCGCTACGCTCGGGGTCGGGCTCCGCCTTCAAGTCCGCAGCGCCCAGCCGTGTGACTGCATGGTCGTAAAAGGAGCTCCGTTGTCGCTCTTTTACTCCCTGCATCACATCGGCTATTCGCTTTGCGGGCTTTCCAGCTTCGCCCTAATGCAAATCGGGCGAATGGCTAAAGGCGAATGGCTAAGGGCTGTCAGCTTTAAGCTTTCAGCTATCAGTTTTGTATTTTGTTGGATTAGTGTTTATTGCAAAAAATGGAACGCGGATGACGCGGATTTTCAATCGCGGATTTAAACGGATTTACTTTATACTTATTTTATATTTTTTGTCTGTGGTCCGTTGTCCGTTTACCTCGATTTCTGGTAAATCGAAAATAGCATCCTGTTTAACCATTTCAGTAACATTTATAGTTGGAACAATATATTTTGAAAATGGTGTTCCTTCAGTTTTTGAGAACAGGATGCCTCGAGTTGTACCAATTGTAATCACAGCTAAGTGAGCTAAAAACTCTTTTGGAACAATGATTTTTGATTCATTTTCATTAGCAAAACAGATCCATGATTCTTCTATGATTTTAAAATGACAACTCACTTGAATTTTTATAAAAACTTTTTTCATTTGAAAAAATTCAAGGGTTAGAAATACTCCAATCTGTGAATTCTTTTGATCAATTTTAAATTGAATTTCAGTTGTTAAACCTGTTTCTTTTTTGGATGCATAATTCTCCTCAAATATGGCAAACTGTTCCGTTTTAATTGCCATAAGAGCAAATCCAATATTGCTGTTTTCGTTTTTTATCTTATGCATATGCTGGAATTTTTTCGATATTTAAACAGTAAGATTCATTTTCTAAAATGTCTAAATTTTGATCCTTCACTAGAATCATTACAAAGGGTTTTTCAATATTTACAAATTGTTTTTCTACATTCAAAATAAATTCACCTTTTCCCTTTTCTTTGTTTTCATAATAGCTTGCTAAAACTGGAATATCTAAGATGTTTTGTAATTTAATCTGAGTTTCAATAGTTAGGTTTTCTTTTCCACTAACTATTTTGGTAATTTGTTGTGGAGATACTCCCATTTTTTCTGCCAAATCTTTTTGAGACCAACCCAATTCGTCTAATTTCATGAGCACTTTAATGGCAATTTGTTGGGATTCACGCAACATAGCACGGTTCTTAATGCGTTGTTTAATCTCTTTGAGGGTATTATTATCCTCATCTGAAACGAGTTGAAGAAATTTCTCTTTATTTGTCATAGTTGTTCTTTTAAAAATTCATAAAATGAATCAGCATTAAATACACCATTATTTTTCAGGTAATCCCGACATATTTCTATTTTTTGCATCTCATTTTGGGTATGTATTCTATCTTTGTTTAAGTGATGAAATTTTATGGTTCCACCAGTAATAACAAAACAATTTTTATCAATTCGAATGGCATATAACCTTAAATAGTTTTTTCTCCCTTTTTGTTTTGAAAGTATTCCAATTTGGTATTCTTGATTGTCCAATGGTTTAAAGAATTCTTCCAAATTACGATCAGGATCAAGTGAAATTTCGTGCAATGTATCATCAATTTCGTTGGCATTTTCAATAAGTTGATTTATCAATGTAGGTATAGTAGTTTTTTGAGGTATATCTGATTTATTTTGCATCACAAAATGGTGTAGGTATGAAGTATCGTTCCATAATATCAGTAATCTTCGTAATTCATTATATGTTTCATCCTCAAAATGGATTGCAAATAAATGGTCGGCAAAAATACAAATAATTTTCATTAAATCAACCTATAAGTTTATTATTTTTTTATTTTTTGTGCTTAATTGTTTTTATTATATTATTTTTCAAAAGTAATAAAAAAGAAATGTAAAATATTCCATGTTATTAAAATAAATACTAATGCATTGATTATTTAAGATATAACGAGATTCTTTCCGATTTTAAATGTAAATTTTGTTGAATATTTTTACTAAAACTGTTAAATATTAATCAACAATTTGTCAAAAAAAATATCAGATTTTCGAAATTAGTACCAGACCATTAGAGTGAGGTCTTTCGTCCTTTGTCCTTATACCCCGAATTGGGTTGCAAAAATAAAAATGGACGAAGGACTAGAGCCAACTTACTCTAGGGAATAGGAGGTTGTAAAAATGGAACGCGGATGACGCAGATTTTCAAACGCGGATTTATACGGATTTTCTTTATAGTAATTTGATATTTTTGGTCTGTCGACTAAATTATGCTATTTACAAGTCCGCTGACTGCCGTCCGCTGACTGCCGACTAATTTACCTCGAAGAGGTTTCATGTGAATAACCGTATGCAAGCTTGCGCAGCTTACGGATGAAAGATCCTTCACGACAAACCCCAACCCCGGATGGGGTTGCATGTCTATAGAAATGAGGGTGATGTGTGAAAGCGTTCGACCCCAGATGGGGTCGAATTATTGGTCGTTTTGTGATTCATGGCAGATTTATCGAGAATAGACATTTAGTTTATCCGGTAAAATCCGGTAATTTAGCAATTTTATATTGTAATGATAATCAATGTCATAGAATTTATAAAAGGTTTAATCCGGTAAAAGTCAGTAAAAGTTTATAATAAAAATAAAGGAGAATCTAGTAATTTCTGGGATTAGCTTCAAAAATTATTCAATTAAAAATCAACATAATAATTTTTTTGACCTTTTTATAGAATTTTATAGTCTTTTTAGTGTTTATTTCATACTATTTTGACTAATACAAAACATTGATAGATAACATATTGTATTTCTATTGAGCATTTTTAATTATAATTTTATTAAAAACGGCCATTTATTTCACCCTTTTTGGTCGATAGAATATTTTTATTCCTATCGCGACATAATGTCGTGATAAATGTCGCGATAAATCATTTTATACTATGATACAAACTTTATCGCGACACAATATCGCAATAAATTAGTTTAGATTAAAATAAGAACATTTCTTTTAATCCCAGCGGGATTATATGTCTATAGAAATGATCGAGCGAGGTTAGATGTACGACCCCGGCCGGGGTCGTATGATTGGCAGTGATGTGTTCCATCGCTATAGACATTTCACCCCTTTGGGGTGAGGGGAAATAGACAGAGCTTCAAGAACAGTAATCACAGGTTGTAAAAAATTTCATTTTTGATATAGTTTCAAAGTTAGTGAAATTTGATTATTAATCTTGTTTCTAAGTTCCAAATAATTTTGTATTTTTGATTTCTGAATCATTAGAAATTTCTTAAAGAATGTTATTAAAAAATATTATTCAAAATTCGACTTGATTATACTATTTTTTTAACATCCAGATTGATTGTTGATTTTTAAAATGAAATGTGTGAATAATTTATTATTGAATATATGAAAAAGCATGATTTAAAGACTTTTATGGAACAAACATATCAGACTATTCAATCTGAATATGATAGAATTCAAGAAAGAGCTATTGAAGATCCTGGAACTGCAGGCGATCAAGGAGAAGAAAATTGGGCAACTCTTTTGAAAAATTGGTTGCCCCCAATTTTTCACATCGTTACTAAAGGTAGAATAATTAATTTTAATGGAGAATGTACCCCTCAATTGGATATAATTGTGCTTCAACCAGAATATCCAAAGGGTCTTTTAGATAAAAAGCTATATATGGCAGGAGGCGTAATTGCAGCATTTGAGTGCAAACTAACATTACGATCTTCTCATATTTCAGAGTTTTTTCAGAATTCTGTAAAAATTCGGCATAATTTATTTAAAAGAAATGGAACACCTTACAGAGAACTAAATTCTGGTATTTTATATGGTTTATTAGCACACTCTCACGAATGGAAAAATATTAACTCAAATCCACTACAGAATATTACAAATAAAATAATTTTGGAAGATAACAAGAATATTCAGCATCCAATTCAAATGCCAGATTTTATTTGTGTTGCTGACTTAGCAATTTGGAGATCATTCAAAGATACATTTATAGGACCAAATAATTTTGAGTATTTTGAATATAACTTGGAAAGATATGGTCCTAGTGGAAAAGCTTTAACTGGGTATATGTGCCATTCATTTGAAACTGAAAATCAATTAAAAGATTTCACTCCAATTGGTTCAATGATTGCTACGTTATTGTACAAACTAGCATGGGAATACCCTAATTTAAGATCTTTATCAAAATATTTCAATGCCGTCCATATTGAAGGAAATGGAGAAGGTAAATCAAGAACATGGGATAGTAATATTTATTCAGATGAAGTAAGAATTATTATTGAAAATGAACATAAAAAAACTGAACATATACTATGGGATGAGTGGGGTGTGGCTTTTATGTAAAAAAATATAATCTTGTTTGAAAACGGAAGGCAAGCCACTAGATCCTTATGACTAAATTGTTCTAATCTCTTTTAATAATTGAATTAATTCTTCTTTATAATTATCGAATTTATCTGGATAACAATCATTTAACAAGTTGGTTAATTCTGTCTTCATTTCACTTGTTATAGAATCTATTCCTTTAAATTCTTTAATTAATCCTTGAATACCATTATCAATTTTATTTGGATCATTTTTTGTAATCCCAAAATAAACCATAGACCTAAAGGAACAAATATTATCAAATTTATTTACGTAATTTTCATGCCAAGGATGATTTTTTAGTCTTCGATAATCATAGATGTCTTTAAAGTCTTCAAAATCTTTGTAATTTAGCTTTTTCTCCAAGTTTTTATTAATTTCTTCTTTATTAAAGTAATTATTTTTGATGTTGCTTAGTAATTGTTTGTATTTCCATTTAATATAAGCTACTACAAAAATGATAATTAATATTATTAAAAAAAGATTTATTTTTAAACTTAAAAGGTTTATTGTCCATTCAATTGTAGAAATAAAATCAAAACCTTTTAAGAGTCCAATGAAAAATGTAAAGACATATATAATTAATAAAACAATTAGTTTAGATAAAATATTTATCCATAAATTTTCAGATTTGAAAAGATTTGCAATTTTCTTAAACATATAATTTTTTTTATTATTATTTGATTGATCATTTGTTAAATAAGATTTTTAATCATTCCCCCTCTCCACAATCTCTTCATTCAATGGATCATATCTGTAATAAATAATGTCTCCTGAAATGATGTAGTGAATGGCTTGTTCAATAATGGGTAACGGGGCGATAAACCATTCTCTGGGGGTGTGTCGATTGCCATTATTGTCAAAAATATCAAAATTTAAGCAGGATTTTCCAAAAAAGTTGTGCAAAAGTTGTTCTAATTTCTGGGGATTCATATTAAAACATTTGTAGGTCATTACAATTCTGACATCTGCCATTAAATAGGTGGGCTCTTGAAAAGCATTTTTAATTCTATCTTCAACTGTTGTCTTTGAATATCCAATTTTATATAAATGGAGAATCTCTTTGATCTCTTTCTTTTCAGACTTGGATTTTAGAATGTATATAAAGCCCACTTCTTTGTCTTCTTCACTGATATTGCTGAATCTTTCAGTAAATGCTTCATTATATTGATCAATATTTTCAGTTACAACTTGTCCATTTGAATAAAGAAGTTTTTCAATGGATCTTTTGAGCATATTGGATTCGGTTCCGTTATCGAAAATACATCTGGATCGACCATCTTCTCTTACCCTAGTCCCATCTGCTTTATAGTGATCTTTTTTGGAAATTTCAATTTTCTCGATAAAGAATAAAATCCCATTATGCACATAATAAGCACCCTCTCTTAGATTTCCTAATTTGAATTCAATGAGTTTCCGCTTTCCATCTTTTAAATCTTTATGTACATTTTTAAATAATGGTTCATAATTTGTAAAATCTGAACATGGTTTACGACGCGCTACAAAATCGGTTTCAGAACGAGTTTTATCTTTTGGTTGAATATTTATTAAATCAAACAAACCCATAGAATCATCATCTAATAAACCCAATGGGTCATTTTCCATTAGGTTATCTATGGTAATGGGTTCCGTTTTCTCACTATTTAATAAATTATAATCATCATATTTTCTTAATTTTTCAATTTTAGAAGAGTTTTTCTGTAGTCCTTTTAATCGTTCAAATAGATTTCGCTCTTGAATATCACTATCAATATTTGGAAGTCGATTAAACTTCTTAAAGAACTCCACAATCTCCATAAAAGAAGAAACTAACCTTTCATCTTCATTTCTTGCCGGAACATTGGATGGTTTAACATTTAATAATCCTAATAGATCATTTTCAAATAATTCTTGTAAAATTTTATCTGTATCCACTTTGCCTTTTTCGTTTTAAATCTTTTAAAAATAGGATTGCCTCTGCCATTCTTCTTTCCAAAGGATCAACTGATTTTTCAGATGGTTCTCTGTTGTATTTTAACATAAATTCTTTAACTTTTTCAGGATACAATAATAATGCCTCTTCTACTGTCATATGAATTTTAGTTGCTGCAATTACATCTTGAATTACTTTTAAAACCTTAGTTGTAACGTCCTTTGAAAGAATTTCAAAAGCTTTTTGAAATGGGTTTATTCGATCTATTAAATCTATATGTAAATCATCAATGTTGATAAATCTCTCTGCGTTCTTAATAAATTTGATATTTCCATTTTCTTGAATTCCTTCACTTTTAATAATCGAATCAACCACGACATGTTGTCGAACCTCTTCCACTTCATCTTCAGATAACTCAGGATATTTGATCTGGATAATTTTAGGAATTAAAATTTTATTGATCACTTCCGGATCTAAATTGCCTGGAATTGCTTTCTGAACAGTATCATCTTGTAAAATGGCAGCTTTCAAATCGTTTAAATCAGATTCAATAATATCTTTTACACGTTTTGAAGAGGGCATTTTAAAACCTCTGATTTTAATTTCACCTGATTCTGCTTTGTCATCATCTGAAAGCTTTGTTTTAAACTTGAAATTAGGGGCTAGCACTTGTTCCATTAAAAGGGAAGCTGTAATTGCTTTTAACATGTTATTCACCGATATCTTTACTTGATCATTGGTAACTTCTGGTGCTGCTATTAAATTCGTAAATTGTGCATGTGTTTTATTAGAACTATCACGAGTGCATCGTCCAATTATTTGAATCACTTCTGTAAGAGATCCTCGGTACCCAACCGTTAAAGCACGTTCACAAAAAGGCCAATCAAATCCCTCTTTTGCCATTCCTAAAGCGATAATCAAATCCATATCATCAATTGATTTGATATCACGTAAATAATTTATAGTCTTAAACTGTGATGATTCATTTACCAGATCAGCTATTTTAATTATTTTTCCATCAGTTTTTCTTTTTACAAATATCACACCTGTATCATTATCCGTCCTAACAATTTCTCCAATTGTTTCAATAATTGTATCAACTTCTAAATATTTATCTTTTGTTGATTCTCCAGCATTTGGACTTGGAATATGAAGGATTGTTTTTTTATTTGTATCCAGAATCTCCAAAATAGTTGACGTGTATTTTCCCTCATAAAAATGGTACCCAATTCCTAATGATTTCAAATAATTATACCCGTTTAATTGCTCGTAATAGGTGTAAGTGACTTTTGTGAATTTGGTTTCATCTTCGGGTAACAAAACTGGAAAACTATCCCCCCTGAAATAGGAGCCAGTCATAGCAATGATATGTGCATTTGATTTTGCCATGATACTTCGTAATAGTTCACCTAACCGACTATCACAATCGGCAGACACATGATGAAATTCATCTATTGCTAATAGTACATTGTCAAAACTAGTTACATCTAATTCTTCAAAAGCAAACCGTAGAGTTGCATGGGTACAGATTAAAATCTTTTCCTCATTCTCCATAAAGTTTTTAAAAGCATTCACTTTGCTTTTACAGCCATCCATTCCAGGTGTACACAAATTGTATTCATCATTGGGTTCCCAATTCATGAAAAAGTTGTTGTCCTCAACCAAATTGGCATTTTTAAATGATCCGGCAATTGATCTTTCAGGAACAGCAACAATCACTTTTTTTAATCCTTGTTTGTAGATTTTATCAAGAGCAATAAACATCAAAGCTCTCGACTTCCCTGATGCTGGTGGTGCTTTAATCAACAAATATTGACTATTTCGTTCCTCAAAAGCACGAGCTGCCATAGGACGCATTCCAGTTGAAGTGTTTTTCACACTCTCTCCGGTTTGTTTATATTTGATAGTAACGATATCGGGCATAATTGTTTATTTATTTGTTAAAAAGTTCATCTAAAGTTCATCTAAAATTTATCAAAGTTCATCTAAAGTTCATCTAAAGTTTTTCAAATTTTTAAGTTTTAGATGAACATAAAACCCATTTAGGAAATCGAACTGTTCCTTGATTTTCAATTAGTTGATCCTTTTTTGATAAGGCATATACAAGATTTCTTACTTTATTTGCTTTTTGATTTTCATCTAAAACATAAGGTAAAATGTCTAAAATTAGATGATCAATATCTGTTTTAGTAGCTGAACCATATTTGTCGATATATTCTACAATCATTTTTTTATAATAGTCATCTTTCAAACCTCTATTCTTGATATATAATTCTTTCTCATTAGTTTTAAGGGCAACATTCGAAGAAATATGATAATTTGGTTTACGTCCTTCTATAAGATGTTTATTTTTTAATTCTGTTGCATCAAAATTGGAAATTGGTTTACCTTTTGAAACTTTATCTAAAAGCATAATCTCTTGCAACGATAAATCAGGAATTTGAACCAATTTTTTGGCGTATTTTTCATCTAACACTTTCCCTGTAATGGTAACTTGAACTCTTGTATTACTTAAATCATATTCAGGTAAAGGGAAATATTTGTTTTTTTGAATTGTAAACATATTCTTGATTCCACTTCCTGTTGTATCAATCATATTCAGATTAACCATTGCCGTAGATAAAAATGGATTTCGATAGGTTGTTTCAGGGGCATCTGCTTTAATCACAGATTCAATAGACTCAGGAATGAATTTTCCTGAATTTACAAATGTCAAAATTCCATCCTCCCTTTCAACTACATTTATTTTCCCTTTTAAGGTATAATCTTGATGAGCAATACAATTGTTTAAGGATTCTCTAATAATATAAGGATCAAATTGATCCACTTCATCAGGAAAAAGCGTTCCGTCAATGATATATCTATATTTTAAATTTCGGATCTTCTTCTTAACCTCATTTACAGATAAAATAAATGGACAATAAAAATGTTCATAATCTTTTTCAATATTATCTTTATCTTTTAATATCCATGTGATTTTGGCTTGAGCAGGATTGATAAAATGATCTGATTCAGGTTTCCCTAGCAAAAGTAAAGCAGTTCGAGTAATTTTTCCTTGAATGGTTACTTTTGCTTTATTTAAAAAAGTGATCTCATCCCACAGAAGGATCTCCTCTTTTTTGTCTTTGTTTTTATTAATGTATTCTTGTCTGGCAAATTGAATCGCTTCTTGTGATAAGTCATTGATGGTTGCATGGGGAACTATTTGAGCAGACCAATCCAATTCTTTTTTTTGATTGAGAATTTTTTCTTTTTCATATTCATGAAGGGCACCCAAACTCTCTCCATCTCTACCATAAAAATGCTCTTTCCAAGAAACAGGTTCCCCTTGTGGAGCAGCAGGGATCTTAAAAATAAGAACTAATCCTCTATCTTCTTCAACTTTATCAACAGTTTCAAATGAAAGACGAGGAATGGTATGGTTTGCCATTTCTCTTTTGTACTCATTAATTTGTCGATCATTGATATTTGTGCCAACAATGGTTCGGTCATTTTTAACACCAAAAATGATATAAGCATAAGGTTGCCCTTTTAAATTGGCTTCATTACTTAAAGCAGAAAAATATTGCCCCAATTTATCTTTCTCATATTGGTTTTTTGCTTCCTTAAATTCTACAATTTCATTTTCGACAGGAAGATTTAACAGTTTTTGAAGGAATTCTTTCATCATTTTTTCTTTTTGGATTTTTTCTCATTTTCAAATAGAGTACCTTTACTTTTCTCCTCTTCGATCATTTTTTCATATAGTTTAAACAGATACTCCAAGCGTTCTTCATCACTTTCAAAAGGTTTGGTACGGTAACATCTTTCAACTGCTAAGTCTAATTGGTGATGAGCATCTCTTAGACCATCAGGCATTTTATCAGGATCATACAATTGTGCTAACGTTTTTTCAGAATGTTTCTCTCGCTCAGCTAAAACATGATACACATGTTGTTCTAATTCTTGTTTTTGAGTTTCTGAAATGGTTGGGAAAGGGAAAGTGTAATAGCATAAATCAGATGAATATCTATAATCTGATTTTAATCTACCGGCTACTGTTTTCATCCAAATCATATGCATTTTAGAAGAAATAACTGAAAATAAATATGTTTCAGTATTATATAAAATACTTGCAGCATTTGTTGCAATTATTTCTGAATTAATGAATCCAATGGGCACATATTCTCTCCTTTCCGAAGTAGTTAAGGGAATAATGATTGATTGTGTCTCAGTTATATTTGTTTCACGAAATTTATGTGGTTTAGATGCTAATTTTTGTGCTCCATCATCTGTACTTTGAAGTCTTGTTTTTTTAACAAGTTGAACTCTTTCATTTATTTCATTTATTTTAAGTGCATCATTAATTTGCTCATCATTAATCCAAATGCAATATCTTTCAATATCATTAACATATTCTTTTGCTCCAACAATTTTTTTTATATATTTTTTTGCATTATAATTTTTACTAACTAATTCATCCATTTCTTGTTTTGATAAAAGAAGATGACCACCATCGTAAGGCATATTCCCCTTCGGCATTCTAGGTAAATTTGATAAAGGGTTATTACGCCTTTCAATGATAATATTTGACCCTTCAATTAAATAAGCATTAATATTTGACACAACTTTTTTAAATGAATTTTTGAATATATATTTAGGTTTTTTCTCAATATTTCTCAATCCAATAATTGCAATTATTACTGCTGCCTTAGATTTTGCATTATTTGTCCATTTGAATGAAAGATGAGCAAACTCAATTTCAATATTCATTTTAAATATTAGTGGCCAAAGCATTGCAACTTGATCACCTTGACATATTGAATTAGTTGAAACAAAAGATAGTTTGGAATTAATTCCATAAATAAACTTTGCCCCCTTATAAAACCAACATCCAATATAATCAAGGTCTTTATATTTATTAAATCCATTAAAAACCAAATCTAAATCTTCTTTTTGTTTTTCATTTTGTATCCTAGCTCCAAGATAAGGTGGATTTCCCATGATATAGATTTCATCTCCTATATTTTTTGGGCAGACCGTTTCCCAATCGATCCGGCAAGCATTGCCATGCACAATATTTCCAGTCTCTTTGAGAGGTAATGCAGGTTTTGTTCGTCCAAATTTCTTTAAAAAGATTTGGTTCATTTGGTGTTCGGCCAACCATAATGAGAGGATCGCAACTTCATGAGCAAAGTCGTCTAATTCAATCCCATAGAAGTTTTCTAAACTAATGTCAGACAATGCTAAACTTTCCAATACTTTAAAAATTTCCATTTCTAATTTACGTAACTCTTTATACGCAATAATGAGAAAATTACCACTACCGCAAGCTGGGTCCAATAGTTTAATGTTAGAAATCCGATATAAAAGTTTCTGAAGTTTTTTATTTCTTTCCGCTATTGTATTTGTTGAGATGGCAGCATTAAATTCTTCATAGAGATCATTTAAAAAGAGCGGTTCAATCACTTTCATAATGTTAGGAACACTAGTATAATGCATTCCTAATCCACCTCTATCTTCAGGAGTTATAACCGCCTGAATCATGGAACCAAAAATATCGGGATTGATTGCAGCCCAATCCATTTCACCCATATCGATAACCATTTGTCGGCTTTTGCGAGTGAAAAGGGGAGCAGTATGCTTTTTCCTAAACAAACCTCCATTTACAAAAGGAAAAGTTTGTTGATAATGAGCCAAATTTTCCCTTTGGTTATAGGGTGTGTTCATCACCTCAAAAAGTTGATCCAAGTACGAGTTTAAATCGCTTCCATCCTGTTGTGTATGACTGCTAATGGCATGTGTAAATTGGGATTTCTCAAAGATTTCGGTATCTTCTGCAAAAAAACAGAACAACAAACGGGAAAGAAAAACATTCAAGTTGTGAACATCTTCTGGGGTATGTGTTGGATTATCCTTATGAATCTCATCATAAAGTTTAGCCATTTTTTCTGCAGCTTTTACATCAGCAGGATTTTCCTGATGTTCAGTATATTTATCTTGTCCAGTCCAAGGTTGGAAAAAGTCAGGATGTTTCGCTAAATCAAATATGGGAATATCCAATCTCTCTTTAGTTTTGGTATCCAATGCAAAAAGATGTTTGTAGTCAGTAATTATTATAAATCGAGGATCATGATTCATTTTCTTAGGATCCTTAATTAATTCTGTTTCAATCTCTTTAAAATCACCTTCCGGGATTTCTTTAAACAACAATTTCTTTTTCCAAATAATTTCACCCTCAGTTTTTGAAAGATTTAGCCCTCCATCTTTCAATCTTTTAATCGTTGCTTTAGGTTGACCATAAGCAAGAAGCAGATCGTATATAAATGACTTATGATTAAAAGATTCAACGAGTTGATGTAAGTTTTTCTCAATTTGGGCTATATTCATATTATAAAAGGTCTAAGATAAACGACTTGTGCTAATTATTTCCTTCTGGTCAAGTTTGGTTTGCAAATATAGTAAGAAAAAATTAGATAAGTCATTAAAATAAACAACATTTTTTTGCGATTTTTTAAATTTTATATAAGCATACAACTATAATACAAAAGTGCCATTTAAGATTGACAATTCATGACAATTATCTCAAAAACAAACAATTTCGTTAAAAAGTCTTGTTTTATTCAAAATTATTTTGTATATTTGTAATTCAAAAGCTGATGCTTAAAAAACAAATCAATTAAACCTTTTTTTTAATGTAATTGAAAGTCGGAATATTTCCGATATAAATAAAATTATAAAATTATGACATTAACATCAATGGATTTAAGTCAAGAAGAAAAAGCAACTTTAAATCGTCTTCTTAGTATTTTCGATTCTGAAAATGTGTTGCAAAGTTCAAACTTTGAAATCAATGTGGAAACTCTGGAAACACCTAAAATTTTGTATCATTATACCTCTTTGGAAACATTAATTTCGATTTTAAATCAAGTTGAAAAAAACAAAAATGGTTATTTTATTTTACGAGGAACCCAGATAGAATTTTTGAATGATGAGACAGAGTTTTCTTATGGAACAGAAGTTTTAAACGATTTAATAAAAGAATATGAAAATCAAAATCCAGAAGTTGAAATAAAATCTGATAAAATTTCTGAAAAAAATTGGCTAAATTTTTCTCATCCAGATATTTTCAGAAAGTCCAACACATTTATAACATCTTTTTCATCTCACAAAGATAACCTTCCCATGTGGTATATGTATGGTGATTATGGGAAGGGAATTTCTATAGGTATTGAAACAAATAAATTTAAAAAAATAAAAAGTTATCCTAATAGTACTGTAATGAAAGTAAAATGTAAGTATGATAAAAATGATTTTGCAAAAAAACTTAAAGAGATAAATAACATAGGTGAAATTTTATACAAAATTTTTGATAATAACAAGAATATTACAAGTTTTCCTGACAATATAAGTAGGTTAGGAATATTTAAAGCATTATGTCAATATAAAGATCCTACATATAAATTTGAAAAAGAGTATAGATTAATCAGGACAAGTCGAAGACCTAAGAATTTAAAAGAAATTGGATTATCTAAGCCTTATATTGAAAATAAAATTCCAATAACAGCACTAAAAGAGATCGTTATTGGCCCATGTAAAGACTTAGATTTAACCAAAAACACTATTGAAGTTGCATTGCAAAGTGCCGGAATAGCAAAAAAAGATGTTGAGATTATTAAATCTGAAGCACCATTTAGGAATATTTGAAATTGTCCACCAAGTTGGTGGACAATTTGACGCAAAGCTTTTGTTATTAAACGAATAGGATATTATGATGAAAATTAATTCAAATTACCCAATAAATTTTGATGTTTTAAAAAAAAATTCAGAAATTACAGAGGATTTTTACATTCTTGAATCTAAACGATTTAACAACAATTCAAATATTGAGTTTTTAAAAGATTTAACTTCTAAAAAATGTAGATTTTGTGGAAAAACATATCCAAATGTTACATTTAAAAAGGAAGCACATTCAATCCCTGAATTTATCGGAAATAAAAGTTTATTTTCTTTATTTGAATGTGATGATTGTAATCAATATTTCAGTGTTTTTGAAAATGAATTTGCAAATTTTATGTTGCCTCTTAATGTATTAGCAGGTACAAAATCTAAAAAAAATAGAATTCCAAAATATAAACAAACGAATCAACTTCAAATAACTAATGAAACAGATCAAGTTTTGTTTAAAAATGTATCTCATTCAATAATTGATAGTTCCAAAATAGATAGTATAGATATTAAAGTAAATACCCCATCTTTTATACCTGAATATATTTATAGATGTTTAGTGAAAATAGGATTAACTATATTGAAAGAAGAAAATTTAGATATATATAAAGAGACAATTGTTTGGTTAATGAATGTGAAGATTAAATCAAATATGAACCCATTTATGCTTTTTTCCATATATCCATTTCAAATTCAAACAAATGAGATTGTATCTTCAATTCTTGTAAGAAAAGATAATTGTAAAAGAAATGTACCTCATTCAATTTTTTTTCTTTCATATCACAATTTTGCATTTCAGACTTGTATTCCATTTAGCAAAAATGAAAAAACTGGAATTGAGTTGTCTGCAATCCCATTTATTCATCCAATGTCATTTGACCTTAATAAAAATTATGAAGGATTGAAAAATTTTCACTATTTTGATTTATCATCTCAAAAAAAAAAAAAAAAATCAAATGATTACTTTTACAATTGAAGGTGAAAGATTCCTAATTGATAAAAAAGAATGATTAAACTGTTTAATGAAATTAGTAAAAAGAACTTTTTACATATCATTATTTGTAACTGTTACAAAAATGTATAAAAAGAAAATTGGATTAAAATTGATAAATTCCATGCTAAAAAAACATTTTGTTCTTTAGATAAATCCATATACCTTACTTTTATAATCTTTATTCTTCAGTGGTTGGCATGTCAGGATCATTAATAACTACACATTTTAACATATCAAACTCTAGTTTATTCTTTTATGAGGCTTAATATCAGTATTTTAAAATTGTAAGCGATTTAACATTTTACTCATTTTTGTTAAATAAATTAAAATTCGCCTTGGTATTGAATAGGTGCAAAAATAATTCTTGTAGTTGATGCAGAATAATAATTTAAGACAACTATACCTTTTTCATGTTGAAATTCATAACTATGACTTTCATAGCCAGTCCATACAGAAGTATTTATATATTCGTTGTACCCACCATAAGTTTTCTTCATGTATTCCAAAATTTGAGTTCGATCATATTCACAATAATCTTTAACTATACAATAAACGACTTCTAAAGTTTTATTAGAATTATAGAATCCGTATGAAATTTCTTTAAAAAAGTTATTAGAAGAATATTTCAATGAACCATCACCTTTAGAAGTGAACGGGGGTGAAAGATAAACAATATCTGAAGCTGCATTGTTTTCAATAAGGGTAAGATTTACATTATTTAAAATGTCATTTTTGTTTGAACTCCATGAAAAATATGGTTCTTCAAACATTTGGGGTTCTTGTTTGTCACAAGAATTAAAAAAAATAACTCCTAACAAACAAATAGCAAAAATAGTTTTTTTCATAATAGCAAGATTTATTGTAAGTTTATTAATTGAAAATTGATGGCAAATATAATACATTACTTTATAATTTGATTTATTTTTCATTTTTTGCATCAAAAATTGGAATTGTACAGTTTCTATAGATATCAAATTCCTCTGGTATTAAAGGATTAATATCAAAAAGTTTGATATTAATTATATCTGCTTAGTTTCTTTTGATATTTTGGCGTCCTCTTCTATTTTTTTCTTTCGATCAATCTCTTTTTGGATTTCGACAGCTTTTGCATGTCTGATACTATCATATTGTAATTTGATCATTTCTTGACGATGTTCAATTTTCTCAACTTCCTGAAGCAATTGATGGTCATAGTATTTAATTCTTAAGTATTTGAAATCGTAGGAATTTAAATAAATATAGCTTTTCCTAAAAGAACTATAAATTTTTCTTTGAGGATTTTCATAATCAATATCTATGGATTGATTCTTATAATACCAACGATCGTGAAGACAGTAAGCATATTTTGACTTAAACAATTGAATTAATTCGATATAGACATCCTGATCAAAATATACATCTATCCATGCAATTTCATCCCTAAATGTGATTAAAGTACATTTGATTTTATACTTTTTCTCATTGATTTCCATTTTTGAATCAAAATTGTAAATAATTTTATCTTCAACTTTTGTCATTTTAAGATTTTTAATCAATCTTTCTGTATTAGATTTTAAATCATTTTTTGTAATAGAATCACATAAAGTGAAATTCAAAAGCGATAATGAAACTATTTTTTGTTGTTGTAATGAATCACATTCATTTTCATATTTTGACTCATAAGTGGGTATATATACGTACTCTTCATTATCTTCAGAACAATTCATACACATTTGGCATATCATAACAAAGCCTAAGAAAAAAATGATGATATAAAATCCTGTTTTCATATTTTTAACAATTTTTGATTGACAAAAGTAAATAAATATTTGATTGCCATTATATTTAAAGTGATTAATTGTGTTAACGAGGCAAAGATAGTTTGGTGTTTTGACAGTTACTGACAATAGAATGAAAAATGAAAATTGATGAATGAAAAATGATGAAAAAAACCTTTATAACACCATTTTTTTATTATCTTTGCTGCCAATTGCTGCGAATCTTTCAAGGCATGACCTGATACCCTATTGTCGTTTGCGACTTTAGGGTATCAGCCCTTTAAAGGGTTACTATTTTTTTTGTATTTTCATTAGGTTTTTTTTCAAATATAACGCTCCTCCGGAGCGGGGTTAGTAAATCGTATATTCATTTGCTACCAATATAACGCTCCTCCGGAGCGGGTTTATTTGGGTGAATTTTGAAACTAATTTTTATAGACATGTAATCCCTCCGGGATTAAGCTTTTAGCTTGAATACTCATTATTTCTGCAACCTCTTCGAGGTAGTAAATTATCGTGGGGGCTTCGTTCATCCGCAGGTAGCTTCGCAACCTACGGTTATTAATCTGAAACCTCTGCGAGGTTGATTTACCAAATATTGTTTTATTTCACCCAATTTGGCGTATAATTTTAACAAATCATTCTCCATCCAAAAAAAATAAATAAATGTCTAAAGTTCATCTAAAAGTCTATAAATTAGACAAACTTTAGACATTTTTAGATGAACTTTAGATGAATTATGTTTTTATATGCATCATTATCAATTCATTACGAATGTCTAAAACGGAGTTAAAAATTTTCATTTCATCTATATAATTTATCCATTTTTGATTTTTCCATCTTAACTAAATCCCCAACTTTACCTTCTCCTTTTTTATCAGGAGAGTTTGAAACCAGTGTTTCATCATTGAGCTTAATTTCATTCTCTTCATTGGTGTTGATTAAAAAGAATTGAGAAGTGTAATATATTGGATTGTCAAATTGAGTTTGAGAAGAGGGGAGAAATCTAAACCGTACCTTTACTTTTTCTATGTGATCTTCGAGTTCAACGTATTGCGATCTTCCACCTCCTGGTGAAATATCACCCAATGCAATCTCTCCTACAAAATCGGAGCCATTATACAACATCAATTTAGCGTCATATAAAGTTGAGTTTAGACCATAACCATAATCTACGGGCGTTATGTTGTTTTGAACCACAACAGTGGCCGGCTTTTTGCATGAGTTCATTAAAATTACTGAACCTAAGATCATTAAAAACATCATTTTTTTCATACTATTTTATTTTAAAGTGATTAATTGTGTTAACGGGGCAAAGATAATTTGGTCGTTTGACAGTTACTGACAAAATAATGAATAATTAATAATGGAAAATGAAAAAATATAACGCTCCTCTGGAGCGGGGTGGTTTGGTCTGGGTTTGTTCGCTACAAATATAACGCTGCGCTGCAGCGAAATTGGAACTTGAATCCTTCGCATTACACGAACTATGATAATAGCTTTCCAACTAATCCAAAAAACAGACCGATACAAATGAGGATCGGAACAAAGTATATAATTGTAAATATTCCAACTAAAAATAGTCCGATGCTCATAAAAAAAGCCAATCTATTTCTCCCTTGTTGTTCTAAGGCGTCCTTTTTGTAACTTTCAGCTATTTCGTTATAATATTTTTGGTTGAATTCTCCTTTTGAATCAAGGCAATTATTTTTGTCAGGAGTGTCCGATTTAACATACCAAAAATCGTGTATTTTTTGAAATATTGTTTTATCACTTTTCATCTGTTTTTAATTTTAATATTATGATGCAAAAATAAAATCGTAATTTGACAATTACTGACAAAAAAATGAAAAATGAAAAATGAAAAATGGACGAGGGACTATGGACTAGGGACTAGAGGGAATGGGGGATTTTAATTAATAAGCCGCGAATGCGCGAATGGAAATTAGCAAATTTGTGAATTAGCAAATTATAAATCACAATTTACAATAGATCAACAAAATACAACAATAAATCATTCGTTATTTATTCGCGAAATCGCGGCATTTATAAAAAATGGAACACAGAGTTTCACAGTGTTTCAATAAGAGTTTCACAGAGTTATTGCAGTTTGAATTTTAAAATACAAACTCTGTGGAACTCATTTTAACTTCTAATAACTCTGTGATCATTTCTTACTAACAAATTCATAAAATCCTAACCGCAATGAACACAAAGAGATTTCGCAAAGAAAAATTTGACTATAGACCAGAGACAAGAAAGATGCAATTTGCAATAATTCAACAAAATAGAAACGAGCACACGAGCATTCGGGCACATGAGCACACGAAGGAAGCATTAGGGCGGAGCCGAGAAAGCCCGCAAAGCCAGAAAGTGATGGGATGCAGGGAGTTAAAGAGCGACCGAAGGAAGCTCCTTTAACGACCATGCAGACCACACTTGATGGCTGCGGACTTGAAGGCGTAGACCGACCCCGAGCGAAGCGAGGGGGAATGCCCAAAAATAGTGAATAATGAATAGTTAAGAATGAAGAATGAAGAATGAAGAATGAAGAATGAAGAGTGAAATTAGTAAATGAAAAATTAATTCGTTTTTAATTCGTGAATTCGTGGCTTAATAATTAAATTTGCAAATTAGCAAAAGAACTAAAACCCAAAACCCAAAACCCAAAACCCTATAATTATTTCTATTGAGATTTCTTAACTTTTATTATCTTTTATTATCTTTTATTATCTTTTTTTGTTTATATTTGCACCGCTTAAATTAGGCGTAGTTTTTTATCTAAAATACATTTAAAATATCTTAAATTTTTATGGCAACACTTGAAATTGATGGCAGAGTTTTTGAAGTTGATGGAGATGGTTTTTTATCAACCCCAGAGATCTGGAATGAAGAAGTAGCAACCCTTTTTGCTAAGTATGACGGACTTACAGAGCTTACTGAGAAACATTGGGCTATTGTGAAATTTATTCGCAAAAACTTTGAAGAGAAAGGAAATGCCCCCATGATTCGTAGTATTTGTCAAGAAACAGGTGTTAAATTACGTGAAATTTATGAACTTTTTCCTTTAGGTCCTGCGCGCGGCGCTTGTAGAGTTGCCGGATTACCTAAGCCAGATGGTTGCGTTTAATCCTATCAACATGACTTGGTACACAATTTTAGCTTCTATTGCACTTTTTGTTTGTGTTGTAGGATGTTTATCCCATTTTTTGAAACTTATTAAATTGGGTAAACCTAAAGATTTTTCTGCTCCCGCTGGAGAAATTAAAGATGCCGTCAAATATTCTTTCACAAAAGCAATGATGCCCTCTCATAAAGAGTCTGCCTATTTGCACTTGCCAGAGTATTCTGCCGGGATCCTTTTTCACATTGGCGCCTTTGTTTCATTACTCCTTTTTGTGATGAATCTTATAGGAATCTATTTTAACTTATCCATTATGATCTGGTTGTTAACAGGTTTATTATCGGTTACTTCCATTTGTGGATTATATATTTTGGTTGCAAGAATCTTTAATAAAGTGCAACAACAGATCTCTAATCCAGATGATTATATTTCAAATTTCTTGGTGACCACTTTTCAAATTCTAACGATTTTAATGCTCCATTTTGAGATCAAAATGATCTATTTCGTTTTCGTTAGTTTATTGCTTTTTTATCTCCCTTTTGGAAAACTGAAACACGTAGTTTACTTTTTTGCAGCAAGGTATCATTTAGGATTTTTTTATGGTTGGAGAGGAACATGGCCTCCCAAAAACAATTAGTTTATGAGCACTATTTCACCAAAACAACTTGAAAAAGGGTTAGCAATACTTCAAAAACTGGATGATAGTAAACTGATCACACATCTCAATAGTTGTGTGCATTGCGGTTTATGCTCAACCAGTTGTATCTATTACTTAGCAGAAAAAGATCCTACCCTTACACCGGCAAAAAAAGTGGATCTGATTGTTTCTATTTATAAAAGATATCACACTTTTTTAGGTAAAAATTTCCCATATTTAACAGGAGCCACCGATCTAAATGAGGAGTTGGTACCAGAATTGATCGACAAATTTTATGGCGCCTGCACCATGTGTAGCCGTTGCAACATACACTGTTCCATCGGATTAGATATCGCGTTTTTGGTGAGAACCGGGAGAATGATGTTGGCAGAAATGGGATTGATCCCAGCCACGTTACAGTCAACCGTGAATGCTGCCATTACAACGGGAAACAACATGGGGATCACCACCGATGAATTTGTGGATACCCTTCAATGGTTAGAGGAGGATCTGCAAGATGAGGTGAACGACCCTAATGCGGCAATCCCTTTGAATCAGTCAGGAAAGGAGATCATGTACACGCTCAATCCTAGAGAACCGAAGTTTTTTCCACTCTCAATCTCTGCCATGGCTAAAGTTTTTTATGCGGCAAAAGAGAGCTGGACCCTCTCAACTCAGATGTATGATGTGACCAACTATGCCTTTTTTTCTGGTAATTTAGCAGAAGCACAAATCATTGCTAACAGAATGTTAGAGGAAGTGCACCATTTAAAGGCAAAAGAGTTGATTTTAGCTGAATGTGGTCATGGAGATAGAGCTTTCAGATGGGAAGCTCCAAACTATTTGAAATTACATTTCGATTTTAAAATCAGAACCTCTGTGGAGCTTTTAGCTGAGTATATCCAATCTGGAAGAATTAAGGTGGATAAATCCATCATCAAACAAAAAGTGACGCTTCATGACCCTTGCAATTTGGTTCGTAACGGAGGGATAGTAAACGAACAACGGTATGTTTTATCACAATGTGTGTCAGATTTTGTTGAGATGACACCTTACGGAATTGATAACTATTGCTGTGGTGGTGGGGGTGGTCAGTTGGCTATGAGTGAGTATAATGAACGGAGAATGAGTATTGGAAAACTAAAAGCGGATCAAATTAGAAACACTGGGGCCAAAATTGTGGTCACTCCTTGTCACAATTGTGTGGATCAACTAATGCAATTGAATGCTCATTATAAACTAAATGTCCAAATTAAAACATTAGCAGAGATCGTTGCTGATGCCCTTATCTTAGATTAATCTTAAATATTTTAAATTTTTATAATTATATGAACAAAATAATCTACTTAGACAATTCTGCAACATCATTCCCTAAACCAGATGTTGTGTACGATTTTATGTGCAATTTCTACAGAACTAAAGGGGTTAGTCCTGGAAGAACCGGTTTTGATGCTGCCATTGAAACAGAAGAGATGGTTACGGAGACCAGAAAAATGTTGATGGAGTTGTTTAATGGAGATGGGGATTATAATCGCCTTACTTTCAGTTATAATGCGAGTGATTCTTTAAATATGATCATTACTGGATTGGCTGAGAAGGGAGATCATGTGATTTCAACAATGGTGGAACACAATTCTGTACTCAGACCACTTTATCATTTGGAACAAGATGGCACCATTGAAGTTGATTTAGTGCCATTTGATAAAATAACGGGCTATGTTGATCCAGAAGATATCAAAAAGAAAATTAAGAAAAACACCAAAATGGTGGTGGTTAACCATTGTTCCAATGTATTAGGGACGGTTCAGCCCGTAGCAGAGATTGGAAAAATCTGTAAAGAAGCGGGTGTTCTTTTTGTTGTGGATGGAAGTCAGAGTGCAGGAGCTGTAAAAGTGGATATGCAAGCGATGGGAATAGATGCTTATATTTTCACGGGACATAAATGTTTGATGGGACCCACTGGTATTGGTGGCTCTTATGTAATGAAAGATCTTCCTGTAAGATATACACGTTTTGGAGGAACGGGGGTTCGTTCAGCACAAAGAACGCACTTAACAGAGTTCCCTTACAGATTAGAGTGTGGAACATTAAATCTGCTTGGTGTTGCAGGGTTACATGCTGGGGTAAAATGGATTACAGAACAAGGAATCGAAAAAATTCATACAGCAGAAATGGATCTTTGGGACAAATTAAGAAAAGGAGTTCAAGAGATTGAAAACGTTACAACCTATTGCGCTGTAAACAGAGAGAATAAGAATCCTGTATTAAGTTTAAATATCAATAACTTTGAGTCAGGAGATGTAGGAACCATGTTAGATGTAGATTATAACATTGCCTGTAGAACTGGATTACAATGTGCTCCGTTAGTACATGAACACTTAGGCACCGACAAAATTCATGGAACTGTTCGTTTAAGTATTGGACCATTTACCCAAGAACATGAAATCAATGCAGCCATTCAAGCCATTAAAGAGATTGCAGATTTTCGTAAATAATATCCTTCCCCCACTTAACCATGGGGGAATTTTTGTATCTATAAATCAATAATATAAATGATTTTAAACATTACAACCATGAAAAAATATATTTTAGCACCGATTACCTTGATGATGATCTTTTTGTTCAATTCTTGTCAACAAAATGAGATCTTCCTTACGGGTAGTGTAGAAGGATCAGATAGCACTATAGTTGCTATTTCGGACTTTATCATCTCAGATACTCCAGATACAATTGTAGTTAAAGATGGAAAATTTAGTCACAAAATTAACATTGAACATCCAGGGTACTACTATTTTATTTATGGAGAGGAAGTAAAAATGATCTTTTTAGCGCCGGGATATGACTTGAATATTGCCATTCAAGCTACAGATTCTACTACAAATTATACATTTTTAGGAAAAGGAGATTTGGAAAACAACACATTGCAAAAAATTAATAAAGAGTTAGATAAATTAAGCTTTAATCAAATTGAATCGATCCCTTTTAATAGTAGAAATAAGTATATTGATTCCCTTTTTAATGCTTTTAAAAATAATTTTTCTGATTCTGTTAAACATAAAAAAATTGACCCCATATTTGTTAATTTTCAAAAGAAATATTTTGACTATAATAGTGCTATGTTAAAAACATATTTTGGACTTCAAAGTGAGAATAAAGATCCCTCCTATTTCAAATTTGTAGATGATTTAGATTTGAATAATGGACAGTGTCTGGGGATTCCTGTTTTTAGATGGTTTTTAGATTATCATACAGAGTATCTATTAGAAGAGAGTTTGTTAAAAATGGATTCTATTAAAAGAGATCAAGAGGAGACAAGAATGATTGCAAAATTTGAAGTGATTAAGAATTATGAAAATAAAATTATCAAAGAGTATCTAATGTTTTCTTCATTGAAGCAAATTATTGAATACGAAGGAGTTGAAGGGTTTAAAAAAGTTAAATCATATTATGATGATTTTGTTAAACAAGATAAATATAGAGATTATATTCAAATTATTTTGAATAAAAAACTATTGATCTCAAAAGGGAAACCTGCTTTTAATTTTACAGGAATTGATAAAAATGGGAAAGAGGTACAATTGAAAGAACTCAATGGAAAAATCGTTTATTTAGATTTTTGGGCAACCTGGTGTAAACCTTGTAAAGCAGAAGCCCCTTTTAACACCCTCTTAAGTGATGAGTTTAAAGGAAAAGGGATACAGTTTGTTAGTATTTCAATAGATGATGAAAAAAATCTTGAAGAGTGGAAAAATTTTATCAAAGAGGATAAAAATATCCTTCACTTAAGAATCACAAAAGATAAAATGAAAGAGTTAACTGATGCCTTTCAAATCAAAGGGATTCCAACGTATATGCTGATAGATCAGAATGGGAATTTTATAAATTCAGCAGCACCAAGACCTTCATCATCTGAAATTCGTCAGATTCTAAATCAGTTAACTCAAAAATAAATTATTTTTTAGAATTTTATGTAGTAACTATTTAAACATAGTTACATAATCTAAAGTTCCAACATATTTTATCTCAAAAGGGTTAGATTCTTGATCGAAACCTTTGTAACGAATGTTGTATGTTGGACCAGTTTTTGTAACAAAAATGGAATCGTTTTTGTTATCAATATATGGCATTTCTTCAAAACTGGTAAAGCTATGATTGGTATCAAATCTTATATAAGAATATTCGTTAAATTCAACAGTTTCACCGCAATGTAAAAAAGTCCCTACAGGTAATGAAATTGAATTTTCTGCTAATCTTAGATTAATTTTAATACCTTGATCAACGCCCATCAACTCCTCCATCCAAGTGTTGTAACTAACTAATGGTCCTGTTAATTCCACATTATATGTACTAAAATAACTCTCTGATAATGATAAAAATCCTTTTGATAGTTCGTAATATTTACCATCATACTTTAAATAACTTGTAGGAATTGTGGGGGTTAAATCAGTGTCATCTGGATCATCAGTACAAGAGAAAGTAATGAGACCTAAGCAAATTAGCAAAAATGCTTTAAATAATAAATTTTTCATTGTGTAAGGGGTTTAATTATTAATCTATTGTTTGACAAAAATATATAATTTTTTTAATTATTTCATATATATTTGCACAATATTTAAAGAATATCTTTTATCATTATTTTCTAAAACTAAAGGTTCTGATTGAATGAGTTTAATGCAATTATTTTTTTAAAAATTCGTTTTTACCTTAACATATAAACATTACATGATCTACCCATCTCTATTACAATTGATTGAAAATGTTCCAAAAGCGGAACTCCATCTGCATATTGAGGGAACGCTAGAACCTGAGCTCATGTTTATGTTAGCTCAAAAAAACGAAGTAGAAATCCCTTACCATTCTGTTGGTGAGGTTAAAAATGCGTATCAATTTCAAAATCTTCAAGATTTTTTGAACATTTACTATGCTGGGGCAAATGTTTTGATTACTGAACAAGATTTTTTTGATCTCACCTGGGCCTATCTTCAAAAAGCTCACAGTCAACATATTGTACATGTAGAGATCTTTTTTGATCCTCAAACCCATACCCACCGTGGTATCCCATTTGAAACTGTAGTTACGGGCATTCACAATGCACTACTCAAAGCTGAAAAGGAACTGGGCATATCATCCCATTTAATCATGTGTTTTTTGCGTCATTTATCGGAACAAGATGCCATTAATACTTTTCATGAAGCTCTTCCTTTTAAAAATTTAATCAAAGGAATTGGCTTAGACTCCTCAGAGAAAGGGAATCCACCTCAAAAATTTGAAAAAGTGTTCCAAATGGCTAAAAAAGAGGGGTTTAAAACCGTTGCACATGCCGGTGAAGAGGGCCCCGCTGAATATGTCTATGATGCTATACATCTTCTCAATATTGACAGAATCGATCATGGAAACAACGCTTTAGATAATCCAACACTGGTAAAAGAGATCGTTCAAAAAGAGATGGCGCTTACAGTTTGTCCACTCTCCAATCAGAAACTTAAAGTAGTGCCAGATCTTACCAAACACCCCATTAAGAAAATGCTCGATCTAGGAATAAAGGCAACCATAAATTCTGATGACCCGGCTTATTTTGGTGGCTATTTGAATGAAAACTACTTTGCCATTATTGAAAACTTGCAACTATCAAAAAAAGAGATTCTTACATTAATAAAAAATGGTTTTTCTGCAAGTTTTATGGAGGAAAAAATTAAAAATCAATGGATCGCAAAAGTGAACTCTTTTGCATAATTCACAAAATTAAAAAAATAAACTTATGAATAAAATTTTTCTGGCACTTCTAATTATTCTTGTATCCCCTTCAATGGTTCGGGCACAAGTGGAAAAGTCAATCCCCTCAACCATCGATAAAGTGATTGTTTATACCCAAGGGGCCCAAGTGGAAAGTGAAGTGGAGTTTCAAGTCCAAAAAGGACAAATGAAAATTAAGCTCCCTGGTCTCTCCTCTGTTTTGAATGAAGAGAGTATTCGCATCATTAGTGATGGTAGTTTTACGATCTTAAATGTTCAGTATGCAGTGGATTATCTCAATGTGCTTGATAAAGATGCTGAGTCTGCCAAGATTATTGCAAAAATTAAAGATTTAAACCTCAAAATTGAAGAAGAGGAAACCTGGTTGAAGATCATTAAAGAGAAAATCGATTTTTTAACTGCCAACAAACAGGTTTCTGGTAAAAATGAAGCGATCTCTCCTGAGAACTTCAAATTGATGAATCAAATCTATAGCACCAATTATGAAACATTGGCTCTGGATGCCATGAAAAGGCAACGTTTGGTGAAATCATATCGTGAAGAGGTGAATAATCTGAATGCACAGCTGGAAAATGTTACCTATCAAACGGGAACACCCTCTGGAACAATCACTGTTCTTATTGATGGTAAACAAGCCAAAACCGCAAAAATGAGATTCACCTATTTTACTTGGGGTGCCTCCTGGACACCAACTTACGATATCCGCTTTATGGGATTTAACAAACCGCTGGAGATCACCTATTTTGCAAATATTCAACAATCTACCCAAATTGATTGGAAAAATGTAGAATTGGTACTCTCAACCTCCCCAACTCAAGTGTCTGCCCAAATCCCTTTCTTACAACCCTATTATCTGACTTTCTTCCAACCACAAGTATTATATGATAAAGCTAAAGGTGCAGCTCCTCCTAGAGCTGAGATTAAAAGTGTGTCTTTAGATGTAGTTGAAAATTCAATAGCTTTTGAGGAATCTTTCTCCCCCCAAACCACTGCAGTTTCTCAAAACGAAACGGTGAAAGAGTACATCGTTAAAAATAAACAAACGATCCTCTCCAGCAACACAACTACTTCCGTTTCCTACGGAGAAGGCACTATTGACGCAACCTACGATTATCAATCGATTCCTAAACTCTCTGAACATGTGTATCTGATCGCTAAAGTGAACGACTGGATGAAGGCCGATTTGAATAATGGAACCGCAAAACTGTACTTAGAAAACAGCTATGTGGGGAAATCATTCATCAATACGGCTCAATTTAAAGATACCATTGATCTCTCTTTTGGTGTGGACAACAACATCACCGTTAAAAGGGAAAAAGTGAAAGAGTTTTCTGAAAAAACATTTACTGGTTCCAGCAGAAAAGAGACTATCGGGTATAAAATTACCGTTAGAAACAATAAATCGTATGGGGTAACGACCACCATTTATGATCAAATTCCTATTTCAATTTTGGAAGAGATTCAAGTGGATGTTTTGGATCTTAACGGAGGCACATTAGAAAAAGAGACCGGAAAAGTGGAGTGGAAATTGGAACTAAAACCGAATGAAACCAAAACTATTCTGATCAAATACTCTGTGAAATATCCTAAAGAAAAACAAGTCGTTGTACAATAAAATAAAAATATAATCTTATGAAAAATTTCAAACTATTCCTATTCATTTTATGCTCTGTTCCCATGTTTTTATGGGCACAAGTGGAACAATCGATCCCCTCAAAAGTGAAAAAAGTGATAGTGTATCCGATTGGTGCACAAATTGAGAGTGAAGTTTCGATCCCCATTCAAAAAGGTCAGATGAAAATTACACTTCCCGGACTCACTTCCAAAATCAATCAAGAGAGTATCCGTATTGTGAGTGATGGATCTTTTACCATATTGAATGTTCAATATAAAGTGGATTATCTCAATCAGTTAGATAAAAATGTGGAAACTCAAAAAATCATTACTCAAATGGATGAGATCAAATCTAAAATTGAAGAGGAAGAGGTTTGGTTGAAAATCATCAGAGATAAAATGGAGTATCTTTCTGTAAATAAACAAGTCTCCGGCAAGAACGAAGCTGTAAATCCAGAAACTTTTGCTACCATGACTCAGTTTTATGGATCCAATATGGAGACCCTCTCCTTAGATGCATTGAAACGAGACAGACTTATCCGCAAATATCGGGAACAATTAATGGCGCTTACAGCTCAGTTAGAAAAAGTAAATACCCACCAAGGAACCCCCTCAGGCGTTATTGATGTGACCATTGATGGAAAACAAAACACCACAGGGAAAATGGTTTTCACCTACTTCGTGTGGGATGCTTCCTGGTTTCCAACCTATGATATTCGCTTTATGGGATTCAACAAACCATTAGAGATCACCTATTTTGCCAACATTAAACAAACAACCGATATTGACTGGACCGATGTGGAGATCATGCTTTCAACCGCTAAAACAAAAGTTTCTGCTCAAATTCCATATTTATATCCTTATTTTTTAGGATTTTATCGACCTGTTACTACTACTCAATCCAAAATGTATAGTGTTGATGATAAAGTTAGTGTTGCTGAAGGAGTTTCTCAGGATGCAGCAGGAAATACAACAGTTAGGGGAAACAGATCTGATGGAGAAATTACCATTGTTGATGGAGTAAGAGTAAGAGGTTCTTCAAATCCTACGAATAATGAAGCATATACTCCAGCTTTAGAAACTATCAAGGAGTATATTGTGGAATCAAAACAATCGATCTCCTCTAAAAGTACCATTACAACCGTAACGTATGGTAGTGGAACGTTAGAAGCTACTTACGATTATCAAACCATTCCAAAATTGGGTGAAAACGTGTATCTCATTGCAAAACTTCCTAATTGGGGAAAAGCTGAGTTAAATAACGGAGTAGCAAAACTGTATCTTGAAAACAGTTATGTAGGAAAATCTTTTTTGAATACTACACAATATAAAGACACCTTGGATCTCTCTTTTGGTGTAGATAACAACATCACCGTGAAAAGGGAAAAAGTGAGTGAATTTTCACAAAAATCTTTTATTGGCTCTAAAAGAAAAGAGAGTATTGGCTATAAAATTACTATAAGAAACAACAAGTCTTATGAGTGTACAACCTCCGTTTATGATCAGATTCCGATCTCCCTCAACAAAGAGATTGAAGTGGATGTGATCGATATCAATGAAGGTAGTTTGGATAAAGAGAATGGTAAAGTGGAGTGGAAAATAAATCTAAAACCTAACGAAACCAAAACCATTTTCATAAAATATTCAGTGAAATATCCAAAGGATAAACAAGTGGTAGTTCAATGATTATAAACTCGTCAAAGCTAAGAATTAAGAGTTCCCAAGATCCAAGATTTGAAGAAGCTTGGGAGCTCTACCAAACCTCTTTTCCACCACATGAACAAAGGCCCCTTTTTGTTCAAAAATGGACGCTGAAGAAGCCAGAATACCACTGCGATATTATCCTGCAAAATGAGCATCTCATAGCCCTTCTCTTTTGGTGGGAGATTGAATCTTTTCGATTTATAGAACATTTTGCTATTCATCAAAATATTAGAAATCAAGGAATTGGAACACAGTTGATCAAAGAGTTTGTTTCATTATCTGAGGAGCCCGTTTTATTAGAAGTGGAGCCAGAACAAACAGAAATAAACCTTAAGAGGATCAGTTTTTACGAAAAGCTATCCTTTAAAATCAACCCATTCCCTTACGCTCAACCCTCATTCAGAGATGGAGAACCCCCAATTCCGCTTCATCTGTTGAGTTATCCCAAACAACTCACACAAGAACAATTCATAAGATCTGTAAAATCTATTTATAAAACAGTATACGGAATATCTTAAATTTGATAAAAAAGGTTTCTATTTCAAGATATTTCTTTTGTATATATCAAAAGTATTTTGTAATAAAGAGGCGATAGTCATCGGGCCAACACCACCAGGTACAGGAGTTATCGCAGATGCTAATTTTTCAATACTGGGAACGTCAATGCTGTTATAAATATCACCAACCAGTTTACCATCAACACTGTTAATACCAACATCGATTACAACGGCGCCCGGTTTTAACATATCAGCATGTACAAGGTTAGGACATCCAATTGCGATGATTAAAATTTCAGCTTGACGAGTTAAGTGTGCCAAATCTCTGGTTTTTGAGTGACAAATTGTAACAGATGCATTGTTTTTAAGCATCAGTTGCGCCATTGGATTGCCTACTAAGTTGCTTCTTCCAATAACTACACAATGTTTTCCGGTTATTTCAATATCTTCTTCTTTGAGTAAAGATAAAATTCCTCTGGGTGTACAAGGGATAATTGCTTCATCAGAAGTAGTTAATAGTCCAACATTCATGGGATGTAATCCATCAACATCTTTTCTGTAATCGATGGCATTAATAATGGTGTTTTTGTCAATATGTTTAGGAAGAGGGAGTTGCACTAAAATAGCGTCAACAGTCGCCTCTTTATTAAGTTTGTCTATTAATTGCAAAAGTTCATTTTGAGAAGTATGACAAGGTAAAACGTGTAAATCACACTCCATGCCAATGGCATTGCACGATTTCTTCTTGCTGTTTACGTATGAAACACTAGCGGGATCATCACCCACTAAAACAAGATCCAACTTAGGAGCACGTTTATATTTTTCAACAAGATACTCAATTTCAATGGCAAGTATTGATTTTATTTTTTTTGCTAAAGCAGTTCCATTTATAATTTTCATACTTTTGAAGTTTTAGGGTGCAAAATTACACCTTTTTTGTCAATAATTTTTGATGCATATATTCCAGTTTTTCAGTATCAGATAGTGAAATATCAATCCAATCGATGAGAAACCCTTCACGTTCCATTTTTCTGAACCATGTCATTTGCCGCTTGGAAAATTGATGAATGGCAATATTGAGTTTTTCAAACATGGTGTTATAATTGAGCTCACCTTGAAGATAAAGTGTAACAAATTTATACTCTAACCCATAACGAATGAGTTGATTCTGATCTACACCCTTTTCGATGAGGTTCTGAATCTCTTCAATCATCCCTCCCTCTAACCTTTCTTTGAGTCGTTTGGTGATTTTTTTTCTAATGGCATCCCGATCCCCGTGAAGTCCAAAAATAATTGAAGGGATGGGAGTGGAGATCTCTTGCAATTCAGGATGGTTTTGGTAATAGATTTCAATCTCTAAAGCTCGATATAACCGGTCAGGAATTTCAATATCTGTATTATTGTGAAGAGGTCTATATGTGGCTAGGAGTTTAGAAAGATCATCAAAAGATTGTTTTTGGAATTGATTTCTTAGGTCAATATTTGTAGGAACTGGAAATAGTTTATACCCTTTTAATAGTGCCTCTAAATACATTCCACTACCCCCACAAAGAATTACTGGAGTTTCTCTACTTTGAATCTCTTTAATTGCCTTACTCGCAGCTTGTTGATATTGAAATACATTGTATTCGACACCAGGTTCAACCACATCTATCAGATGAAAGGGGATTTGAGATCCATCAACATGATAATCTAAAAGGTCTTTTCCAGTACCAATGTCCATATTTCTGTAAACTTGTCTGGAATCAGCACTCACAATTTCTGCACCCAATTTTTTAGCTAAAAGTGCAGCAATATGTGTTTTCCCTGTGGCAGTAGGACCAAGCATTGTGATGATCTCTTTCATAGGTGTTCGATATTAATGAGCATCAAACCAATTGATTCCACTACTAATTTCGACATCAAGTGGAACTTTTAAATTCATAGCACTACCCATAAGGCGGGGTACAAGTTCCATGATTGTAGGAATTTCCTCTTTAGGAACATCAAAGATCAACTCATCATGAACCTGCAATACCATTTTTGTTTTAAGTTGTAAGCGGTCTAATTCTTTATAAATATTCAGCATAGCCAATTTAATAATATCGGCGGCAGTTCCTTGAATGGGGGCATTAATGGCATTTCTTTCAGCCGCTTTTCTTAGAATTCCATTTGAGGAAGTGATATCTCTAATATATCTTCTTCTACCCAAGAGGGTTTCCACGTATCCATTTTTTCTCGCAAATTGAAGTACATTTTCCATATATGCTTCAATTTTAGGAAAACTTTTGTTATAGTCTGAGATTAACAATCTGGCTTCAAATTGAGGAATGTGTAATCTTTCTGATAGTCCAAAAGCAGAGATTCCATATAGAATGCCAAAATTTACAGTTTTAGCATATCTTCTTTGTTCACTGGTTACCTCGGATGTTGGAACATGAAAAACCTGAGCGGCAGTAGCTGTATGAATATCGATTTTGTTTAAAAAAGCTTGAATCATATTTTCATCTTCAGAAACTGATGCTACCACTCGAAGTTCAATCTGAGAATAATCTGCAGATACAAGAAGATTGTTTTCCGAAGAGGCAATGAAAGCTTTACGAATCTCTTTTCCCCTGTCAGTTCGAATAGGGATATTTTGAATGTTGGGATTATTGGAACTGAGTCTCCCTGTTGAAGTTACCGTTTGTTGAAAAGTGGTATGAATTTTACCTGTTTTCGGACCAACTAATTGAGGCAAGGCATCAATATAGGTAGATTTTAATTTAGAGAGAGACCTCCAATCCAAAACTAATTGAACTATAGGGTGTTTATGAACTAATTTAACAAGAATCTCTTCACCGGTTTGATATTGTTTGGTTTTAGTGAGCTTTGCATTATCAATAATTTTTAGTTTTTCAAAGAGGATCTCACCGAGTTGTTTGGGAGATCCAATATTGAATGGGAATCCTGCATATTCATATATTAAAGCTTCAATCTCTTTGAGTTCAACACTCATAATTTCAGAACTCTCGGCAAGTACTTTTGTATCAAGTTTGATTCCAGTAAGCTCCATGTCGGCTAACACTTCAGCTAAAGGCATCTCTAGTTTGTAGAAAAGGTTTTCTAGTTGAGATTTTTGAAGTTCTTCATTTAAAATGGTATAGAGGGGTAAGTATAATTCAATTTTTTCGCAAGTAGCTTCAATAATTTTATGTAATGTTGTATTAGCTTCCGTGGGAAGGAGTTGATAATCTAAATAATTCTCTGTTAATCGCTCCAATTGATGCGAATTTTCTGGTTGTACCAAATAGTGTGCAATTTGAATATCAAAAAAAGTAACAACCGATTTTATATGAAGAAGTTTGAAATACTTAAACGTAGATTTAACTTGGTATGAAATGATCAGTTTAGGGGTTTCAAAAATCTCTTTTAGAAGTGTAAGATAATGCTTGTCAACATTTTCCAATAAATGGTAATAAATAATTTCACTATTTTGTGCAAATGAAAAACCAGCTATTTTTTCATTGATTAAGATCCAGTCAAAAAGTAAAGAATCAGCAGTCGTAATATTGAAATCAACATCTGAACTTTTTTTAATTTCAATAAATTGATGTTTTTTTTCTTGAAACTGGATAAAAGGGGATTGAATTATTTCCGTTGAACTCTCTTCCTCTTCGGTAGATGAAAATAGGTCTCTTACAATTTGTTTGGGTTTAGGAGTTTGCGAAAAATCTGCAAAGATTCTTTGGGATAAAGTTCTAAATTCTAATTCATTAAAAACCATTTTCAGTCTATCAAAATCTGGATTTTCAAGAATCATATCATCCAAATTAAAATCGACAGGAACATCAATCATGATCGTTGCTAACGATTTGGACATCATAGCTTTATCTTGATTTTCAATTAATGTTTCTCTAAGTTTTTGATTTTCAACCTGATCTATATTTTTATAGAGGTTTTCAATAGTATGAAATTGACCAATTAGTTTTTTAGCTTTAACTTCACCAATATTAGGAACACCAGGAATATTATCGGATGCATCCCCCCATAAACCTAAAATATCAATAAGTTCTTCAGGTTGAGTGATGCCATATTTTTCACATATCTCTTTAACGCCTACAATTTCAGCTTTTTGTCCAAACTTTGCAGGTTTATACATAAAAATATTATCAGAGACCAGTTGACCATAATCTTTATCTGAAGTCATCATATACACTTGAAATCCTTCAATCTCCGCTTTTTTAGCCAGTGTTCCAATGATATCATCCGCCTCATACCCATCTTTTGTGATTATTGGGATTTTAAAAGCATGTAGAATCTCATAAATATAGGGTATTGCTTTAATGATATCATCTGGAGTTGATTCACGGTGCGCTTTATATGCTTCAAATTCAGTATGTCTAAAAGTGGGAGCACCCGTATCAAAAGAGATCCCTAAATGGGTTGGTTTCTCATTTTTGATAATATCATAGAGTGTATTTGTAAAACCATATATTGCGGATGTATTAACCCCTTTGGAAGTTATTCTAGGGGATCTAACCATAGCATAATAAGCTCTGTAAATGAGGGCCATGGCATCTAATAGGAAAAGTTTTTTCATAGGATTTATTTTTTAGTCAAATCGAATAGCACTTACAGGTGAAATTCTTTTGGAAACAAAAAGAGCAGGGAGTGCTAATGATGCTAAACAAATCAGAAGGACTCCAATATTTAGTATTATAATTATTAGGGGATCAAAATCTATGGGTACAGATGAAACGTAGTATGTTTCAGGATCTAATTTAAATATTTTAAAATATTTTTGAATCAATCCTATACTTAATGCAATCCCATTTCCCCAGAGCATCCCTTTTAGGATGAGTCTAATAGCCAAAATGATAAATAATCTGAAAATAGATTTTGTATTCATTCCAATGGTTTTCAAGATCCCAATAGTTTTCGTTTGTTCTAGAACAATAATAAAAAAAGTGGAGATCATTGTGATGATACAAACAAAAAGTGTAATGATTAATAATACAATTACATTTGTATTAAATAGATCTAACCATTTAAAAATATTGGGATATATTTGTTTTATTGTTTCTGCTTTTAACTGATATCCAATGGTTAAGTTAACTTGATTGCCAACTTCATCAATGTTGTCGTACTCATTTATAAGAAGTTCAATACCTCCAACCTGAGAGGAGTCCCAGTTGTTTAGTTTTTGAACATGTCTTAAATCTACTAAAACAAAACGATCGTCATAATCTGGAAGTCCAGTCTCATAAACCCCAGCAATTACAAAACTTCTTTGTTTAGGGGGATCTTGAACAAAATAGGTGGACACTTTATCTCCCAATTTTAATTGGAGCTTTTGAGCTATCTTTTTTGAGATAAAAATATCGTTACTTAATGAACTTCCATTAAATTTATTTTGAGTTCCTTCGAGAAGATTTCTACTAAAGAGATTCCAAGCAAAAGTAGAATCTATCCCTTTAAGGACGATCCCTTCTACTTGGTTTTCTGTTTTGAGAATTCCAACTTTAGTAGAATAATACTGAATATTTTTAATATTGGGATTGTTGTTTAATTCTTTAATAAAAGATTGATTACGGTTAAAGGGGATTGGGTCAAAGGAGTAATTTTGATCGTAATTTGAAATTCTAATATGAGACCCCATTCCCACAACTTTTTCTCTGATCTCTTTTTTGTATCCACTGGTGATAACCAGCGCTAAAATCATAATTATTAGTCCTAAAGCAACTCCTGCAACTGTTAATTTAATAATTGGACGAGAGTATTTTTGATTTTTAGTTTGTAATAATTGAGTAGATAATGAAAATAGGTTCATGAATACAATAGATAAACATTTATTATTAGTTGTAAATAAAATAAATACTCTGGCAAAGATACACCAAAAAAAGGAAATTGAGTTAAATTTTTTACAATGAATCTACTTCATGGGTTAAAATTTTAACATATTCTGGATTCACGTTAAATGTCATTTTTTCAGTTATTTCCGATTCAATTTCTAATTTTAAAGGGTTTACGATATTAGATTCAGGGATCTTAATACATGAACCTAAGTATGATTGAATTTTGTTTTGATGAAACTTATTTATGAACACTTCTAGAGTACAAAAAATATTTTTAAGAAAAACTTCAACTAACGCTTCCTTATTGTTCTCGGGTTTTTCAATTAAAGATGTTATTTCAATTAGTTTATATTCTTTTAACGCACTAATTTTTTGAATTAACGAATCAATATTTCTCTCTTTATCAACATGAATAAAAATGAGATAATCATAATAGGAAAATTGGGATTTAAAGATTTTTAATCCTTCGTTATTTAGAATATATAGTGTATCATTAAATAGTGATAATGATTGAAAAGGTAGATTTTTTTCAACGGAAGAAGATTTTAAATTTTCACTACTAAATTGTGTCGTTTTATTTTCGATAATAGAGCAATGTAAATTATCTTCCTCTGAAACTAAAGAGTACATAACACTAAATTGAGCATTATATCCATTTTGTATAGTTTCAATAGTAGTTAAAAATGAAAATTGTGAATCTATTTTTTTTTCAAATTTTGCTGCAAAGGGTATTAAAGAAAGATCAGATTTAACAGCAAAAATTTTGTATTCATTTTTGGTTCCAAAAAAAACATCTAATTGCTTATTATATTCATGTTTACCCTTCATCATCAATATCTGATAAATTTTCTAATGCTTTGCTTGATGCAGTTTGTTCTGCTTTTTTAATGGTAAAGTCAATCCCTTCTCCACTAAGTACGCCATCAATGTAAACGGAAGAGCGATGTAATTTTTTGTTTGCATCATCAAAAAACATTTGGTTTTCAAATTTTACAATTTTATTACTTTTTTGTCCCCAATTGAGAAGTTTTCCTTTAAAATTTTTATCTTCTAATAAAATGGCATTAATATCTAAATGAGTGAGTAATATTTTTTTTAAGATAATTTTTTTAGTTTTTTCGTACCCTTTATCAAGATATAAAGCCCCTATTAGTGCTTCAAAAGCATCTCCATCCGCTGATTTTGCTCCAATTCCACTTTCCATATTTATAAATAGATTTAAACCCATTTTTCTGGATAAAGCATTTAATCGATCTCTACAAACCAGTTTAGATCTCATTTCAGTGAGAGGTCCTTCGGGGTGAAGGGGAAATTTCTTAAATAAGAAATCAGCTACAATAGCACTAAGCATTGCGTCGCCTAAATATTCCAATCTTTCATTATTTAAAGTTCCTAAAACAGGATTCATAGAAGATGCCGATCTATGAATTAGAGCCATTTTATAGAGTTCAATATTTTTGGGCTTAACACCTAAAATATTTTGAAGGAAATCAGTTAAAGTTACTTCGGAAGTGGGTCTGTTGTTTTTTTTAAATAAAGCCAATGGATTTTTTATTTTTCAAACTTTTTAAAAAGGATGGAGCAATTATGTCCTCCAAAACCGAAAGAATTTGTTAAAGCAACTTGAATTTCTCTTTCGATCATTTTATCTTGGACGAAATTTAGTTCAGGAATTTCAGGATCTCTCTCTTTAAGATTGATTGTTGGAGGGATTTTACCATAATATATGGCCAATATAGTTGCAATTGCTTCAACTCCACCTGCAGCACCTAAAAGATGACCTGTCATAGATTTGGTAGAGTTTACAAGTATTTCATAGGCATGTTTACCAAATAATGTTTCAATGGCAATACATTCAGATATATCTCCTGCGGGTGTGGATGTTCCATGAGTGTTGATATGGTCAACAGAAGAGAGAGGGAGACCAGAGTCTTCAACAGCGAGTTTCATGGCTTGAATGGCTGCTTCTCCGTCAGGATGAGGTGATGTGATGTGGTGTGTGTCGGTTGTCATCCCACAACCACCAATTTCTGCATAAATTTTAGCACCACGGGCAATAGCATGTTCGTACTCTTCAAGGATAAGTGTTGCTGCTCCTTCTCCCATTACAAAACCATCTCGGTTTTTATCAAATGGACTGGAAGCAATTTGATACTCATCATTACGCGTGGATAATGCATTCATAGCATTAAACCCAGCAATAGGTGTTTCGAGTATTACACCTTCGGAACCACCTGCTAAAATAATATCTGCTTTTCCCAATTGAATCAAGTGAAAAGCATCTATGATAGCATTCGCAGATGAAGCACATGCAGATGTGGTTATATAACTTGGCCCTTTAAAATCAAAGTAAAGGGCAATATTGCCTGCAATCATATCCCCTAATATCTTTGGGATAAAAAATGGACTCAATCTTGAAGTTCTTCCACCTTCGAAAAAGGTTTCAAAACTTTCAGACAAACTTGTAAAGCCACCAATACCAGTGCCATAAATAACACCAATACGATCTTTGTTAATGATATCTAAATCAATTTTACTATCTGAAACTGCTTCCATGGCAGTTACTATTGCATATTGACTCACTAAATCCATTTTACGTACCTCCTTGCGGTCAATAAATGCTAGTGGATCGAAGTTTTTAACTTCACATGCAAATTTTGTTTTGTATTGCTCTGTATTGAATCTTGTGATTGGAGTTGTGCCACTTACTCCTTCAAGTAACGCAGACCAGTACTCTGGAACTGTGTTGCCAATAGGAGTAAGTGCCCCTAATCCAGTAATAACAACTCTCTTTATTCTCATAAATGGAAAAGGAGTGTTAAGTTTTTTTAAACGTTTGCTTGAATATAGGTTATTGCATCACCAACTGTAGATATTTTTTCAGCTTGATCATCTGGAATTGAAATACCAAATTCTTTTTCAAACTCCATAATTAATTCAACAGTGTCTAATGAATCTGCTCCTAAATCATTTGTAAAACTCTTCTCAGGAGTTACATCTGCTGGATTAACACTTAGTTTTTCTGCAATGATTCCTTGTACTCTTTCAATAATTTCTGCCATAGTTTTAATGTTTTAAATTATGTTGCAAAAATACTCCTTTTTTTAGAATTGATAAGAATTTTTTAATTTTTTTATTTTTTAAAATTTACATTGCTGATTATCAGACTCATAAAAATTAACAAACATTAACAAATTAACTAAAAGTAGTATGATTGGGTATTTAATTTTGTTTAATCTTAATGAATATCTGGAGCAATTCTCTCAATTTTTTCCATTCTCTCAATTTTTGATAAATTTTCAATGAGTTCGTTGAGAGCTTTTACATTTTTGACATATAGCATTAATTTACCATTAAAAACATCTCCTTTTGTGGACATATCAAGTGAACGAATATTCAAGTCTAATTGTAGTGATATTATATCAATGATCTCCTTTATGATCCCTTTTCTATCAAACCCTGTAAACTTGATTCCTGTTAAAAATGCAATATCCTGTTCTTTTTGCCATTTTGCTTTGATAATTCTATTGCCAAATTTTGACATTTGTTCAATAGCTCTTGGGCATTGGGTCATGTGTACTTCAATAACTTCGTTTGAAATTTGAAATCCCACTACTTGATCTCCTGGGAGTGGATTACAACAAGAGGCAATGACGTGTCTTATGGTATCTGAGGTTTCATCCAATAAAAAAATCTCAGGCTTTTGATCTAATTGTTCATCAATGAGTTTATCTATTGATTTTTCGTTGATTTCATCGGTTACTTTTTTCCTAAATAGCTTATAATCTGAGAACTTTTTACTTTTAAAAATTTTATCAATTCTTTCTACTGTAATAATTCCTTCAGCAATATGACTCCAAAACTCAGCAATAGATGTAATTTTTGTATCGGTTTGGATTTTGCTGATATTTTGTTGATTATAGTCAATATTTAATTTTGCAAAGATCTCTTTTAAAACTTCTTGACCTTTACCTGCCAATTTTTTTTGTTTATTTCTAATGGCTTCTTTAATATTCTCTTTAGCGTGTGAAGTTTTTACATAAGAGACCCATTCTGCTTTTGGAAATTGTTTTTTTGAAGTGATGATTTCAACTTGATCTCCACTTTTAAGCACGTAATTTAGAGAGACAATATTGTAATTAACTTTAGCACCAATACAGTGATTTCCTAGGTTGGTATGAAGTTGATAGGCAAAATCCAGAACTGTTGCACCAAAAGGCATCAATTTCCGGTCACCTTTGGGTGTAAAAATAACAACCTCTTTTAACTCTAAATTCATTTTAACTTCATTCAAAAATTCAAGAGCATTGGTCTCATCATTTTTGAGCATTTCTCTAATTTTTGTTAACCAATCTTCAACTCTATTTTCGTATTCCGCAGGTGTTTTATTCTCTTCTTTATATTTAAAATGTGCAGCAAACCCTTTTTCAGAAATTTCATCCATCCGTTTTGATCTTATCTGAACTTCAATCCATTTACCTGCACTACTCATAGCGGTAACATGTAATGATTGATATCCATTAGCTTTAGGATTTGTCAAGTAATTTCTTTCGCGACTGGCATTTGTTTTGTAAAGCCCTGTGATAATTGTGTGGATTCTCCAGCAGATATCTTTTTCCATTTCAGGAGGAGAGTCAAATACAAACCTAACAGCAAAAATATCGTAGATATTCTCAAAGTCAATCTTTTTTTTGGTCATTTTCTGATAAATGGAATAGATTGACTTTTCTCTACTGGTCATTTCTGCTTCAATACCGGCTAATTTTAATTTTTCTTTTATCGGTTTTGCAAAATCATCAATTAAAGTTTTTCTTATTGACTCACTACTCTTTAAGTGTTTTGAAATATTTCCATACATCACAGGATCGTAATACTTCATGGCCAAGTCTTCCAATTGACTTTTTAATGAATAGAGTCCTAATCTATGGGCAATTGGAACAAAAAAGTATTGGGTTTCAGATGAGATTTTCCATTGTTTTTCAGGAGGCATCGAACTTAAAGTTCTCATATTATGGAGCCTATCTGCGAGTTTGATCAAGATTACTCTAACATCGCCAACTGTATAAAGCAATATTTTTTTGAAATTTTCTGCTTGTATGGATTGATTATCATCCATAACAATATCTTCAATTTTGGTAAGTCCATATACTATATTAGCAACCTCTTCACCAAACATATCTTTGATATCCTCATTGGTGTAATCTGTGTCTTCAACAACATCATGTAGTAAAGCCGCAATCATTGAGGTTGTTCCCAAATTGATCTCTTTAGCTACAATTTCTGCTACAGCAATTGGATGATAAATATAAGGTTCTCCACTTTTCCTCCTCATATCCTTATGAGCATCAACAGCCAAAGCAAACGCTTTTCTAAATTTTTTTCTTTCCTCTTTAGAAGTTTTCTCTTTCATGGTATTCAACAATACTCGGTATTTTCTGAGTATTGTAATACCTTCTAATCTTTCGTTGGGTATATAAGTATTCATAGTTATTTCAGTTTATGAGCATTTAAAACTTAATCCATTTTTTCACCATTTTCTGTGTTTGATCTGATATTTTGATAAAATAACAACCAGAAGGTAGATCATCAAAATTCATAGAATTTACACCTGGTTCTAAGGATTGTTTATGCATTAATCTCCCATTTATATCATACAAATCCATAAATATTTTGTCCTGATTACTTTGAATGGTAACATATAACAAGCCATTGGATGGATTAGGGTATAGATTACACGTGAGCTCATTTACACTATATTCTAAAACACCAATAGTTTGGAGGGCTAGCATAACTGCGTGATAGGCATCTACTTTTCCATAACCAAACCTTTCTTGTCCTGATGCTAATGTAAATTGATCCTCTCTTGCTGTTTGAATTAAAATATCTTTGACTTGAGCTGCTGATAAATATGGGTTTGCTTGTAGTATTAAAGCTACAACACCTGCTGTAAAAGGAGAGGACATAGATGTGCCAGATAAAGCCGCAAATTTGTACGCTCTTCCCTGAAATGTAATTGTTTTGGTATATGTTCCTGAATATTGATTTGTATAACTAGAGATAGCCGATACAACATTATTCCCGGGTGCGGATACTTCAGGTTTGATAGCTCCGTCAATGGTTGGACCATAACTTGAGAAGTCCGTTATTTCACCTCCAATTGTAAAATTTGGGGTAACAACTCTGGATTTATGAGCTGCAACAGTTATAGCACAATCAACATTGGCAGGTGAACCTAATCCATAATTGGGATCTCCAGCTTTCCATCCTTGAAGTGATGAAGGTGCAATAAAAGTTCCTCCCCAATTACCAACATTATTTGTGAGTTCAATTACATTCCATGCATGAAAAACCCCTGATTCTGCTGTAACAAAAAGTCCTAATTTATAAGTTGATACAGGTTTCTTTACCCTAAGCCGCACTTCAGGTCTTCCATTATTCGCATCTTCTTGATCAATCTCTACAGTATAAAAAATAGTATCATTATTGACAACAAAAAATGTTTCAAAATAACCAGAACTATCTGCAGTATTGTAAAAAGGTGTGATAGAAATAGGTTGGTAAGTGCTTGTTAACACTTGAATTGCAAAAGAAAATGGTTGTTGTGGAGAGTTCGTCATACTGATAGATTGCCCATATTGAAGTGTACTTCCTCCAGCAAAATTAAATTGGGTTTTTAATGTATCTTGTTCTGTATCAAAATTATGACTGATGTGAAAATCAGTATCTCCATTATTTCCACCACTGGTAACAAAAACAACGCCTAAATCTGACAACTCTTCCATTTTTTGTCCAATTCTGCCAGTACCTGTAAAGTTATCAATATAATATAATCCCCAACTCATATTAATAACCAACCTCTTTTGCTCTATTTGTGAAACATCATACATCCATTGAAATGCATCTATGACAGCTTGTTCATCTACTAAAAAAGTAGCAAAAATGAGATCAGCATCAAAAGCAACTCCCCTGTAAATGGTTCCCGCTCCAGCTCCACCTGCAATCCCAGCAACATGAGTACCATGATAAGCATATTGGTATACATTGGAGGTGTCACATGCAGCTTCTAATAGATCTGTTTGTCCAACATATTCTCTACCATAAGTAAATCCATTTGGTGCCGGACCCCCCTTTTTAAATTGATCCCAAGCACGTAAAACTCTATAATTTACCATTGAAGTGTCATAAAACACAGGATGTGAATAATCAAAACCCCAATCTGTGAAACCAATGATCACATCTTTTCCAGAAAAGCCAGATGGAAGTCCAAAACCAGACCAAACACTGTCAACCCGCCCATCTGGAACTGCTTTGTTTAATTCAATTCCGTTTACATTTAATGTTTGACTTTTTACGACAAAAGTAATAAAACATAACATCAATAATATATGTACTCTCTTCATAATTTAATCTTTTATTTTCAGGTTTAAAATAGAATTAAACTCTTCAAAATTTTGGTTTTGTTCATTTAAATTTTTTAATTTATCAACGGTATCATAGATGATTTTTCGGGTCACAACAGTTTCATCTACATTTATTATTACATCTTCAATGAGATCACTATAATGGGTTCTTAAATAAGCGAGAACCTCTCTAATTTTGGGTTCAAAATGCTCTTTTTGAATCTGATTTTTTAAGTTTAAGTGGATTTTGTTATCCATAATTTCAGGAATATACCCCTTTAAAGGAAAATATAAAATCGGTATATGTTTAAACAAATCCTCAAACAAAGTCTCCCAATGTTGTGCAAAAGTGATCGTATCTTCAGAAGTTTCAGTCTCTTTAACCTCTGTTATGTCATTGACCTCATTTTCTTCTTTTACAGTAATTTCCTCTTTTATTTCTTGTACTTCTTTTACCTCGGTCTGAATAGTTTCTTGAACACTATTTTTGGGTTCTGATACAACCTTATCATGGATAATATCTGTAATGGGTGGCGTTTTTTTAATCGGTACACCTACGGGAGAGGTAAAACTTTTCGTCGATTGTTGAGGAGAACCAACCGTCAAAGTATTTGTTTCCAAAGGTGTGGGTTGAATATTATTTCTCCCGTGATTGCCTGACTACATTTTTTAATTTAAAAATATAGTTAGCATTGATCTGTAACAAACAAATCTCTATGGAAAGTCTTTTATTATTAGACAATTTATAATTGAAATCACATGTATTACATAATTCTAAAGATCTAATTAATAAAGTTTTATCAACATTTTGTGCTTGAATTGTAAATTTTTGTTTGATAGAATCTGAAACCTCCATCAATTTAACGGTACCAGGAGTTTGAGATAATAAAAGATTTCTAAAATGACCAGCAAGTCCTGAGATAAAATGTTGACCATCAAATCCTCTGGCTAAGATTTCATCAAATAAAAGCAAAGCTTGAGATTGATCTTCGCTAAATAGAAAATCAGTCATTTTGAAATAATTATCAACATCCAAAACATTCAAATGTTGGATGGCAGATTGATATGTCAAATGATTTCCAGAAAAACTAACCAATTGGTCAAAGATTGATAAAGCATCACGTAAAGCTCCATCTGCTTTGGATGCAATCACTCTTAATGCCTCCTCTTCAGCAACCACCATCTCACTTGATGCTACAAAATGTAGATGTTTAATGATATCGTTCTCGTTGATTCTTTTGAAGTCATACACTTGACAACGGGAAAGAATGGTTGGGATAATTTTATGTTTTTCAGTGGTGGCAAGTATAAATTTAGCATAGGGTGGTGGCTCTTCCAAAGTTTTTAAAAAGGCATTAAAAGCTTGATTAGATAACATGTGAACCTCATCTATGATATACACTTTGAATTTTGCCCCTTGAGGACTGATCCTCACCTGTTCTACTAAAGATCGAATGTCTTCTACTGAGTTATTTGAAGCTGCATCTAATTCATAAACGTTAAATGAAGCTGAATCATTAAATGATTTGCATGACGGACACTCATTACAGGGTTCAAAATCTGAAGTTAAATGTTCACAATTTAGTGCTTTGGCAAATATTCTGGCACAGGTTGTTTTACCAACACCACGAGGACCGCAAAACAAAAAAGCTTGTGCAACTTGTTGTGTTTTAATGGCATTTTTGAGTGTGGATACTATCGCATCTTGTCCTACAACGGTATTAAATGTTGAGGGTCTATATTTACGAGCGGAGACAATAAAATTTTCCATAAGTGGTCTGTAGTTGCTGTTTATAATTTGAATGTTACAAAAAATCAGATTCGTGTAACTTGCAAAAATATGAATTATTTTTGAGTATAACAATGTTTTTCCCTATTTTTGCCAAAAATTTTAAAAAATAATTTGTTTTCATGATACATTCAAAAATAACCCAACATTCACCATTTTTATTACCCATAATGGAGGAGTTTTATTCTTTACAAGGGGAAGGATTTCATACGGGTAAACCTGCCTATTTTCTTCGAATCGGTGGTTGTGACGTGGGCTGTTTTTTTTGTGATGTGAAAGAATCGTGGGATGCTTCTAAACATACCCTTACTAAAACAGATGAGGTTATTGAAAGAATCGTTGCCAATGTTTCCAAGGCAGTGGTTGTAACTGGTGGAGAGCCCATGTTGTACGATTTAAACTATCTCTGTGATCAATTGAAACAAAATGGGGTAGCTCTTTTTTTGGAAACTTCTGGTTCTGAAAAATTGAGTGGTACTTGGGATTGGATCTGTCTCTCCCCTAAACATAATCATCCTCCAAGAGAAGAGTTTTTTGATCTCGCTAACGAACTTAAAGTGGTAATCTTTGACGAAAAAGATTTTGCTTGGGCAGAGGAGAACGCACAAAAAGTAAAGGAGAATTGCCATCTGTTGTTACAACCTGAATGGAGCAATTCCCCTAAAATGATGTCAAAAATTGTGGAGTATGTATTGGCTCATCCGAAATGGAGAATCTCGCTTCAGAGCCACAAATTTATGAATATTCCTTAAAAATTATTTTACTAAATTGTAAGTATCTGTTGCAATCACTAATTCTTCGTTAGTTGTAACAATCATTGCAGTAGTGCGACTACCTGGTTTAGTAATTATAGTATCTTCCCCTTTAACATTATTTGCAACCGCGTCAAAATCAACACCAAAGAAGGTAAGATCTTTTAGGATCTCTGTTCTCTCTTCGATACCATTCTCTCCAATTCCACCAGTAAAGATAATCAAATCAACACCATCCATAGCTGCGGCATAAGCACCAATATATTTTTTCACTCTATAGCAGAAACATTTGAAAGCGTAAGTACTACGTTCATCTCCAGCAGCAACACCAGCATTGATATCTCTCATGTCTGAACTACCACCTGTAATACCAGCCAAACCAGATTTTTTATTTACCAATGCATTCATTCCTTGATAATCAAGACCCTCTTTTTCAGCGATATATAAAAGAGCCCCAATATCTAAGTCACCAGAACGAGTTCCCATAATGAGTCCTTCAACTGGAGTAAATCCCATAGATGTATCCACAGAATGACCATTTTTGATAGCACAAATTGAAGCACCGTTTCCTAAGTGACAAACAATGATTTTCATGTCTTCATAGTTTTTCCCTAAAATGGCAGCCGCTTTAGGAGCTACAAATTTATGACTTGTACCATGAAAACCGTATCTTCTAATTTTATTTTCTGTATAATATTTAAATGGAAGAGCATATAAGAAAGCTTCTACTGGCATAGTTTGGTGAAAAGAGGTATCAAAAACACCCACTTGTTTCACATTTGGCAACATTTCAATCATCACTTCAATCCCCATTACGTTAGCAGGATTATGGAGAGGTGCTAATTCACAACATTTCTTAATATCAATAAGTGCTTGTTTGTCGATAATAGCACTCCCTTTGAAAAATTCTCCACCATGAGCAACTCTGTGTCCAACTGCTTTAATCTCATCTAAAGATGAAATTACGCCATGATTTGGATCTGTTAATGCGTCAAGTACAAGTTTAATTCCAACATTATGATCTTTGATAGGCGTTTTCAATGCGAATTTGTCTTTGCCTGTAGGTTTATGAGAAAACTCTCCCATCTCTAATCCAATTCTTTCTACAATCCCTTTTGCTTTAAGTTCGGCATTGTCGTTCATGTGAATCAACTGATACTTGATGGATGAACTTCCACAGTTCAATACTAATATGTTCATAATCTGATAAATAAATGTGTTTAAAGGTTTAAAAATTGAAAGCGCAAAGATAGAGAAAAAAAGGGGATAATATAAATATTTAAGATATTTTAACAAATATAAAAATTACTTCAATTTTCAGTCATAAATTAACCTCCCATTTCCCCATAAACTTTTTATCTCTTATCTCTTTTGGGTTTTAGTACCTTATTCTTAATAATCGTGTTTTTATTGGCACAATATTAAAAAAATCATTTTAGTTTAGCTTTATTTTCATCACTAAAGTTTAGTTTTTTATAGCACACTGATGACACAGATTTAACTGATTTACACAGATTAATTTAGTCAAAATAATAAAATTTTTAACTAGATTTGAAATTATATAAAATGGGATTTCTCTAAAAAATCAGAATAAAACAGAAATAAAATTAATATATTCAAAAATGAATTAAAAAATTTAGAACAAATAGATCTGTGGTCATCTGTTTAATCAGTGTCATCTGTGTGCTATTCTAAGACAAAGGACCAAAGGACCAAAGTCCCCATTGTTATTTTTTCATTATTTTTTTAATATTGGAACGCTGATTAAACGGATGCTATGCATAACAGATAAAACGGATCCGTTTGAATCCGCGTTTGAAAATCAGTGTCATCCGCGTTCCATATTTATTATTTTTCTTTAGTCCCTCGTCCTGCGTCCTTTTTCATTTTTCATTTTTCATTATTCATTCTTAAGTCTTTTGTCTAAATAATTTGTTAATTCAAAAATTTGCTAATTATTTTTTTTTATATTTGCAAACGAATAAAACACTGCTCAGAAAAATATAAAGACACTCGATAACTCCATACATACAAGAGGGTTTATTCACTTTTTAGGATTGAGGTGTATATAGTGAAACGTTAGCATTTAGTGGTAAAAAAACATAAACACGAAATAAGAATATAAACAGACAATTAAAATAAGTATTCTCAATTAAAAATTGGAGATTAAAAATGCGTCACAAAAAGTTAAAATTAAGTACTGTACTCTTGTTAGGTCTCGGACTGACAGGACTACAAGCACAATCAAGCGGTAACGCCACAGGCGGTAATGCTTCGGGAGGCGGAGGCTCAGCGAGTTATTCCGTTGGACAAGTTGTTTACAACACCAACACTGGAACAAATGGTTCTGTGGCACAAGGAGTACAGCAACCCTTCGAAATTTCAGAAGTATCAGGGCTTGAAGAAGCCAACGACATCAACCTTTCGGTTTCGGTTTATCCAAACCCTACAACCGATTATCTTACATTGCGTATTGATGAGTTTGAAATTTCAAATTTATCATTCCAACTGTATGATATAAGTGGGAGACTTTTACTAAGCGAAAAAATCATAAGCAACCAAACACGCATTGTTATGAACAATCTTGTACCAGCAACATATTTTGTAAAAGTAATTCAGGGATGTAAAGAAGTAAAAACGTTTAAAATCATAAAGAAATCATGAAACGAATAATTACAATTTTTGCGGCCTTACTATTGACTGCAAGCGTTTGGGCACAAAGCCCCGAAAAAATGAGCTATCAGGCAGTTGTAAGAGACCTGAGTAATAACTTAGTCACAAACCAGCCTGTTGGCATTAGAATTAGCATATTGCAAGATTCAATTAATGGAACTATAGTTTATGCAGAAATTTTCAATCCAAATCCAAGCACTAATGCGAATGGACTTGTAACAGTTGAGATTGGCGGAGGAGTCCCTCTATCAGGAACCTTTGTAAGCATTAACTGGTCTAATGGTCCATATTTTATTAAGACAGAAATAGACCCCACAGGTGGCACAAATTACACAATAACAGGCGTTAACCAATTGTTAAGCGTACCATATGCTTTGCATGCAAAGACGGCAGAAACAGTAACAAGTGAAATAACAGAAATCGACCCTATTTTTTCTGCAAGTCCTACTTATGGAATTACTGCTGGTAACATTACCGACTGGACTTCCGCATATACCCATAGCACCACAACTACAGGCTCGGTACATGGCGCAACCACGGTAGGAGGTAACTTACTTACTCTTATCAATCCTTCAGCAATAAGTTTTTTACGTGTTAATGCCGATAATAGTGTAAGTGCACTAAATGCAACTGTTTTCCGCACCGCTATTGGAGCAGGCACCGGTACGGTAACCAACATTTCCGCGAGCAACGGCATAAGCGGAGGTATCATAACCACAACTGGTACCTTGGGTTTAACAGGGCAGGCATTGGCATTGCATAATCTTGGCACTAACGGCATAATTACCCGAACCGGTGCAGGAACCGTTGCAGCTCGTACCATAACTTCCGGAACCGGTATAATAGTTACCAATGGAGATGGCGTAAATGGAAACCCCACCATTGCAGCAAAAACTTATGCAATTGGCAACTTTGCTCATGGAGGTATTGTTTTTTGGGTTGATGCTACAGGGCAGCATGGACTTGTATGTGCCAAAACAGACCAAAGCACAGGGGTAAGATGGTATGCTGGCACGAATGGCAATACACGGGCATACGGAGATGGACCCCTATCAGGTAAAGCCAATACCAACATTATTATTGCAGCACATGTAGCTATTGGCGATGACGGCAGTACTTATGCAGCTCGTATTTGTAATGAATTAATGATAACAGAAGGAGGTAAAACCTACGGTGATTGGTATTTGCCTTCAAAAGAAGAATTAAACTTAATGTATATAAATCGTACAGCTATTAACACTACTGCTACAGCTAACGGAGGTACTAGTTTTGCAAGTGCATTTTATTGGAGTTCTACAGAGAACAATAACTTCCTCGCATGGTATCAGGATTTCGACTATAGCAACCAGCTCTACGGCAATAAGGACTACCCTAATAGAGTTCGAGCTGTTAGGGCTTTTTAACTATTTAATTCTCGCATTAAAGTCACGATTTGATGAACAACCCCACACTCCAGAGGAGTGTTTTATCTACAGCAAATGAATCCCCACCACCACCCCTTCCTCATCACTCCAGAGGAGTGTTTAGCTGTAGTTTTAATATTATCAAAAGTCTCATTTTTTGTACTTTCAGAGAAACTTTCAGGATTAAGGTATGGATTATAGTATTGAAGATTTGATTAATATTTTATTGTCATACGAATAAATTTTAACAAATTCCAAGAGATAAATTTTTCTTTCAATACATAAAAAACAAAAAATGTTTTTTATATCTTTGCACTCTTAATTTCAATTAGCCTAGCTTACAGAAGCATAATTTTAGGCATGTTGAAATTACTAATATGAGTAAAATAAATCTATGTATATAACCCACAAATTGTATTAAAACAAAGCTTTAATTAAAATTCTCTTATTACTCATTTTAAACTCTTTTTTATTATGTCTAAAAGTAAAGAAATAAAAATCGAAGGTTCTCAAATTAATATCATTAATTTTAATAATGAAGATTATATTTCTCTAACGGATATGGCAAAAAGCCAACATCAAGAAATTGTAATTTTTAAATGGATGAGTCTTAAAAGTACAATCGATTATCTTGGAGAGTGGGAATTGTTATATAATCCAACCTTTAATTATACCGAATTCGGTATAATTAAAAATGAAGCTGGTAACAATAACTTTGTTTTATCTACAAAAAATTGGATTGAAAGCACTAATGCAATTGGAATAATTGCAAAAACAGGACGTTATGGAGGTACTTATGCTCACAAAGATATTGCTTTTCATTTCGGAATGTGGATCAGTGCAAAATTTCAATTGCTCCTTGTAAAAGAATTTCAAAGACTTAAACTAGAAGAAAATGACCGTTTAAAATTAGAATGGAATCTACAAAGAACGTTATCTAAAATTAATTATAGAATTCATACAGATGCTATTAAAGAGAATTTAATACCGAAAGAATTGTCAAAATATGAAATTAATTTGATATATGCCAATGAAGCTGATATGTTAAACATGGCCTTATTTGGAAAAACAGCTCAACAATGGAGATCAGAGAACCCCCAGAAAGAGGGAAATATTAGAGATATGGCCACTATTGAGCAATTAGTTGTACTTAGTAATTTGGAGAGTATCAATGCTGTTTTGATACACAATAAATTATCTGCCTCTGAAAGAATATATCAATTAAATCAAATTGCAATCACACAAATGAGATCTTTATTGGGAGGTACACAAATAAAAAAAATTTAATAATCCACATTTTCATTAAAAATAAATGATATTCATATGAATGTTATTAGAAACGTTTTACTATATTTGCAAATCAAATAGAAAACAGTCGTTGGATGGTTCTAGAGGCGTGATCGGGTGAGATTTGGGGATCTATTTGAGGAGAAATACTCGCTCACTTTAAGAGGAATATTCAATTAAAATAAATAGTAAAAAAGTTTTTGAATCATGGAGTTACGAATCTTGAAACCTCGCAAGGCACTTAATAAAGCTTTCCTTAAAGTAAAACCGAACAGAACTGAAATCGAATGTTTTAAGACTAATTTAATTAAGTTGCTCGACACGATTAATGACAAGGAATCGGAAGAATTTCATAAAAATTTGGTTTCTGATTTTCTGAAAGATACATACTATAAACAAAATCACTTCATAAATACAAAAGGTCGGAACGACCTTGTTATTCATAACACAAACAGTGCATCGAGCCCAGTGGGTGTTATTATTGAAGCTAAAAAACCAACCCAAAAATCGGAGATGTTGTCGCTTGATAAAATCAATGTAAAAGCATTTCAAGAATTGGTTTTGTATTATTTACGTGAGCGAATTACCCATAAAAATATTGAAGTTAAATACCTCATTGCTACAAATATTAACCAATGGTTCATTTTTGATGCAACACTTTTTGATCGTTTATTTGCCCAAAACAAAACCCTTGTTAAACAGTTTGTTGATTTTGAAGAGGGTAGATTGGCAGAAATAAAGACCGATTTTTTCTACAAACAAATTGCAGAACCCTTTATTGCTGAATTAAAACACGATATTGAATTTACCTATTTTGATATTCGCGACTATAATAAAACTATTCGAAACCATGATAAAGAGGACGATAATAAACTCATAGCATTATTCAAATTGCTTTCACCAGAGCATCTTCTGAAACTTCCTTTTGTGAATGATAGCAATACGCTTGATAAACGTTTTTACGGTGAATTACTTCATATTATAGGATTAACCGAAACCAAAGAAAGAAGTAAAAAGCTGATTGAAAGAAACAAAGTGGGCGATCGAAATACGGGCTCATTTATTGAAAATGCAATCATTCAATTAGAGAGTCTTGATAAGATTTCTCGTTTAGAGAATGGGAGCCAATTTGGTTCAAATTTGCAGGAGAAACTTTTTAATGTTGGACTTGAATTGAGTATTACTTGGATTAATCGTATTTTGTTTTTAAAACTCTTAGAAGCACAATTAATTACGTATCACAAAGGCGATAAATCATATGAGTTTTTAAGTTTTGATAAAATCAAAGATTACGATGATTTAAACATCCTCTTTTTTCAAGTGTTGGCGCGCAAGCAAAACGAACGCAATGAAGATATAAAAGCGTTATTCGCCAAAGTTCCCTATTTGAACAGTTCGCTCTTTGAACCAACTGAAATAGAACATTCCACACTTTTTATTAGCCAGTTACACGACGATAAAACGTTGCCGATTTATTCTCAAACCGTTTTAAAAGATACCACAGGTAAAAAACGAACAGGAAATATCAATCCATTGGAATATCTTTTCGATTTTCTGAATGCTTATGATTTTACCAGCGAGGGGAGCGAAGAGATTCAAGAAGATAACAAAACCCTGATCAATGCCTCTGTTCTTGGTTTGATTTTTGAGAAAATTAACGGGTACAAAGATGGGTCATTCTTTACTCCTGGTTTTATAACCATGTACATGTGTCGTGAAACGATCCGAAAAGCGGTAGTTCAAAAATTCAACGAAACTAAAAACTGGAATTGTACAGACATTCATTCACTTTACGATAAAATTGAAGACCGTAACGAGGCCAATAAAATAATCAATAGCTTAAAAATTTGCGATCCTGCTGTGGGTTCTGGTCACTTTTTGGTTTCTGCACTCAACGAGATGATTGCTATTAAAAGCGACCTCAAAATATTACAAGACCGAGAAGGGAAACGGTTAAAAGAGTACCATTTTGAAGTGGTAAACGATGAGTTGATTGTAACCGACGAGGACGGAGAACTTTTTGAGTACAACCCAACAAACAAAGAGAGCCAACGGATACAGGAAACGCTTTTCCATGAAAAACAGACCATCATTGAAAATTGTTTGTTTGGTGTTGACATAAATCCCAATTCAGTAAAGATTTGTCGTTTACGTTTATGGATCGAACTATTAAAGAATGCATATTACAAAAATGCTACCGAATTGGAAACGCTTCCAAACATTGATATTAATATCAAATGTGGAAACTCTTTGGTTAGCCGTTTTGCCCTCGATGCCGATTTAAAGCAGGCATTGAAAAAAAGTAAATGGACGATAAACACCTATAAAATTGCTGTTTCATCATATCGCAATGCTAAAAGCAAAGAGGAAAAGAGGGATCTGGAAAATTTGATCTTGAAAATAAAACAGGATTTTACTTTTGAAATACGTTACAATGACCCACATAAAACAAGACTGGATAAGTTACTACAAGAGCTTTACAATAGATTTACAGGTAATTTCATATTTGAACCAGATACCCCATATAGTAAAAACCAGAAAGATTTAGAGCTTAAAAGGAAAAAGGAAAAGGAAAAACTGGAATTGGAGATCAATTCACTAACAAAAAAATTGAAAGAGATACAAGACAATAAAATCTATCAAAACGCCTTTGAGTGGCGTTTTGAGTTTCCCGAAGTGCTCAATGATGATGGCGACTTTGTAGGTTTTGATGTGGTGATTGGAAATCCGCCATGGGGAGCAGGTTTAACGACAGAACAAAAAGATTTATTGAAAGCTAAATATAAGAATATTGATAGTTCAACACCAAATACATTTGCTTACTTTATGGGTCTTTCATATGAAATATCCCATTGTTTCATAACTCAAATTCTTCCAGATAGTATTTTAGTAAAAGATTTTTCAAAAACTAGAGCTTTATGTTCTTTTGGTCTTTACAATTTATCTTGGTTTCAAAATACTGCAATACCAGATTCATATAGACCATTCATTGATGTAGAACATGATGTTTGTGCATTATTTTTAAACAAACAAATTAATTTTAAAGAGATTAATATTTCTACTAGATTTTATAGTAATTCTTTTGTTGCTGAAAATAAATGGGTTTCAAATAAGTCAAATATTATATTAACAGAATATGATAATACTTATAATATATTATTGAATGAATATGACGTTTCAATATTAAACAAATTAAGAAAATTTGAAATACTTGAAAATTATCTTCAATGCCATGAAGGTATTCATTCTGGCAATATTAGAGAAAAATTATTTTTAAAAAAGAGTATAACAGGAAATGAAAAACCAATGTTCTTAGGAGGCAGAAATGGTGATAAAATTGAGAATTTCATTTCCTACATGTCTGGTTGGGTTGTTGATTACAGAACTGAAATAATTGATAAAAATAAAAATGAATATGCATCACTAAGAGACGAGAATATTTTTAATCAACCCAAAATATATATAACTAGAACAGGAAACCCGTTAAAAGCATTTATTGACAAATCAAATTATGCATCGAATAATTTTTTTTCTGTTCAGTTTAAAGATTATAATGAAAATAGTTTTGAAAAATTAATTCCAATATTGGGTTTATTAAATTCAAAATTTGCAAATTATTATATACGAAAAATTATTGCTCCTTCACTTGGAGATACTTTTATTGAAACAAAAATAATTCACTTGCTTAAGTTGCCAATAAATCAACAAATTTTAGAATCAAAACAATTAATAGAGATTGTTAGTAATATAATAGAAGTAAAAAAACAAAATTCTTCAGCCGACACTTCTGTCCTCGAATCCCAAATCGACCAATTGGTTTACCAGCTTTACGACTTGACAGAAGAAGAGATTTCTATAATAGAAAATAACACAAAATATAATAGATGAAAGCAAACGAATTACAGATAAATATTTTTTTACAAGCACCTAATGTACAGTTTGTAATACCTGTTTATCAACGGAATTATGATTGGACAAATACTGAATGTAGAGAACTACTTAACGATATTATTTCTGTAGAAAAAGAGAATAGAGGAACTCATTTTATAGGCAGCATTGTGTTTGTTCACGAAGGCACATACAGCACCAGCGAAGTTAAAGAATTAGTAATCATAGATGGTCAACAGCGTTTAACTACTATAAATATTTTATATGTGGCTCTTTATCGCTTTGCTAAAGAAAATGGCAATGCACAGGAAGCAGAACGTCTTTACAATATGTTTTTAACCAATCAGTATGTTAAGAATGAATCAAGCAAGTTAAAGCTAAAACAAACAGATTTCAATTCACTGGCTTTTAAATCAATTATGCTGGGCACTTATAATGATTCAAATCTATTTTCAAATGTTACAGAAAACTACAACTACTTTAGAAGTATAATCAATGAAAACAATTTTGATTTGATTTTAAGAGGGTTGAATCGTTTGATTTTTGTTGAAATATCGTTAGAAAGAGATAAAGATGACCCACAACGCATCTTTGAAAGTTTAAATTCAACAGGTTTAGATTTATCACAATCGGATTTAATAAGGAATTATATTTTGATGGACTTGCCACCTAAAGACCAAAACAGAATATTTGAAACCATTTGGAATCCTATTGAAGAAAATGCAAAAGATATAATAAAACAAAGTTCTTTAGTCTCTGATTACATTAGGGATTACCTGACACTTCGTAACAAAAAAATACCCAATAAGAATAAAGTTTACGCAGAGTTTAAAAGTCTTTACGCAAACAAAAAAGATGAAGCCTATCATCAGGAACTTGAAAACATAAAATCCTTATCCATTCATTATAAAAAGTTTATTAACCCTTCAACAGTTAGAGAAGAAAACATCAAAAAGGAATTGAATTACATTAATCGCTTGGAAATTAATGTGGCTTATCCTTTTTTGTTACAAGTGTTTGAAGATACTGAAAACGGTTTGCTTTCAAAAGATGAATTGATTAAAGTTTTAAAACTTATACAAAGCTATACATGGAGAAGATTTATAGTAGGTTTGCCAACTAGTGCTTTGAACAAGATTTTTATGACGCTCTATTCTGAAGTAGATCCTGAAGAGTATTATGATTCCATAGCTAGAGCTTTACTTAAAAAGAAGGGCAGTGCAAAATTCCCTAGCAATGAAGATTTAAAAACGGCTTTGAAGGATAAAGATTTGTATAACACACTACCCAAAAATAGAAATTATCTATTTGAAATGTTGGAAAATTACAACAACCGTGAATATGTGAATACCACTAACGAACATATTACCATAGAACATATTTTCCCCAGAAATCCAAATGAAAACTGGAACACCGATTTATCCCAAGAAGATTATTTTGCTTTTAAAGAAAAGTATTTAAACACTATTGGAAATCTCACACTTTCTGGAAACAACGGAGCTTTAAGCAACAAATCATTTATAGCTAAAAAAGAGATGAATGTTAACGGTAATGAACAGGGCTACCAATATAGTAGATTGTGGTTAAATTCATTTTTAAAATCAATTGACACTTGGGATGTATCAAAATATGAGGAAAGATTAAATATCATTTATGAACGCTTCTTGAAAATTTGGGAGTTACCTGAGGTAGAAATGACAGAAGTAGACGAATCAGAAGAGCAAAATATTTATGATGCTGAAAGCCCTACACATAAAAAACTTGAGTATTTCATTTTTGAAAACACAAAAGTTGAAGAAGAGACGATCGCTCAAATGTATTTATATGTGATTAGAAATCTTTACGAAAAAAATTCTCAGTTGCTATTAAGCAATCAGGATGTTTTTAAAATAACAAGAAACGTTTCAGACTTCAGAGTAGCTCAGGAAGTTGTTAATGGTTGGTATATTGAATCAAACATAGACAGTAATTCAAAATTCGCTATTTTAAAGAGGTTGCTCTCCTTGTTCGAAATGGAAGATGAACTTTTGATAAAATACTTATCAAATGGAGAAAATACATCAGAACCTAATCGCTTTATTGTTAGAAAAAAATATTGGCAACAATTATTGCCGCTTTTAAATAATACAAATCTGTTTGACAATGTAAATCCTTCAAAAGGCCATTGGTTAAGCACTGGTGCTGGTATTGGTGGGTTGACATATACTTTAATTATTACAAAGAATCACATTAGAATTGAGTTAGGTATTTCTACTTCAAGCAAAGAGAAAAATAAATTGTATTTCAAGAAGCTATTTAAAAACAAAGAAGATATTGAGCAATTGTTTGGAAATGAATTAGTATGGGAAGAATTGGCTGACGATAAAATGAGTAGAATAAAATTTGAATTGCAAAATGTCAACGTGTTCAACGACGCACATTGGGATAGAATGAATGATTTTTTTGTTACTTTTCTTACTAAATTCGAAAACGCACTTAGTCCTTCAATTAAAAACTTAAAATAAACCAACTTGTTCTGGAGGTGAAGTGAAAGCCCACCTAGCTTTATCACCAACCCTTAGCCATAATTCTTGAAAAACCGTAAAATGACACAATTATAAACCTTAAAACGAATAAATTATGAAAAAATTAATTGGAATTCTAATGTTGACAATTTTAGCTATGAATCTATTTTCACAGGATTTTGAAGTACCAAAGAATTATGAGTTTTCAAATGATGAAGATTTTACAAAATATGAAGCTGATATTTTAAAAAGTATTGATTGGTTAACAAATACACCTATTCAAAATCAGCCCAAAAAGAGAAAAGAAATCAATGATTTTGTGCTGGTATGGCTGACAGGAAGTCCAAATGTTTCAATCGAAATAAAAACGGAAATAGTTAACTTCATGGACCCAAATCCGCAATTGCTAATGATTTTTATGTGCGGTTGGACAAAATATTCCATTGAGACAAAGGATTATAATAATAAAATCATTGGTAATCAAAAAGGTATAGAAACAGTTATTGATTTTTATAACAAGAATAGAGAATACTTGAAGAAAGATAAAAATGTTGAGAAGTATATCAAAATGAAAGACAAGGGAACTCTAGAAGAGTATATTATAAAAAATGTGTAAATAAAAACTACCCATAACAAACCGCTAAACCCCACTTGCCCTTTTTATACGTGGCCAACAAATGAAGCTTCGTGGAATGTGTGAAGAATAGATTTTTTGTTTTATTTTTGCACTCCAATAGACTAAAACTACTACACGATGAAAGACGAAATTATTATCTACCAGGCAGACGAAGCATCTACACGACTTGAAGTGAGAATTGAGGAAGATACTGTGTGGCTAACTCAAGCACAAATGGCTGATTTATTCCAAACATCTAGAAACAATATTACATTGCATATCACTATCAACCGACTAAATTGAAAAAAATTGCAAAATATCTTTTAAGTTATT
>JBLJBB010000069.1:0-2615 GCA_047638115.1 Bacteroidales bacterium
TAAATATTAGATTTCTTAATCAGTCTATTAATTAATTTTTTAATCATAACTGTATTTTATAATTTGTTTAATAGCAAGCTCATTCCCACAATAGTTGATTTTATATACAATACTAAAAAATGTTTTTCCTACCATATTTTTGGGTTTCAGTTATTCATATAAAAATTCTATTATGTTACTCTATTTTATCTTTTTCAATTCATGAAGGTTTTTGATATCTAAAATACTTTTTTCTTTGTATGTTTCATTTTACGCTTCTTCTTAGGAAACAAACATGAAGTCCACATCGCACAGTTAATCAAATTCTTTCTCATTTTCTCTCCTAATTAGCAAATCTGAAGGAAGTTACGATTTCTACTAAGTTATTTGTTCTGTGTTAAAAGGACCATATTCAATATCATCAATCTTGTAGATCCATTTTAATTCCTTGTCTGAAGAGGTGTATTTAATTTAAATCTGTTATTAATTAGTTTATTTCTTACTAAACTCTTGTTTGTTCTATTCATTTGGTTAAGTGATTTTTACCTGTAATTATTCGGTCATCTTTTCATCACTGATAAGTTCACTTCTGTCACACAGTTAGCTATAACAGTTTTCTCCTTCAGTTCTCACCAATAAGTCGTTTGGAAGTATATCCTAATTCTTCCAGCCTTTGATCTATTGAGTGCCATAAGGACCATATTCGGTACCATCAAGTTCATAGAACCATTTTTCTTCATCATCTATTTCTTCTTTTGGATCCTCAATTTCTTTTGACTTTTAAAGTTAGTTTTGAAGTTATTGAATTTATTGTTGCTACTCCGCCAACTTCAACTTAAGTTCTTGAATTTCAAGGTACTGTTGTTGGTTTTGTTCCTGCAAAGCTTGCTTTTGTTTATTTAACTTTTAATTTTCTAATTGCAAACCTGATATTGGAATTATTGAAGTGGTTTAAACTTGCGGGGTTTAAACTTGCGCTATAGTTTAATTTTAAACTTAAACATACCTACTTCAAGTGAATTTTTCTTTTCCAAATTGGAATTTTATTTTATATTTATGTCTTTTATATTTAGAACAAGAATATTTTTTATTAAAACCACACCAAATTATGGAATTTAAATACATGATCGCTGATGAAAAGATTGATTGTAGTTCAATTAATTGCTAAAAATATGCATAGTCTCTATTGAATGACTTGAAAAAATGTGAGAAAATGATTTCTGACTAAGATAGTATAATTGAAGAGTAATACTATTTGATAAAAACACTATAAGAATAGTGCAATGAAAAAGATGCCATCATAAATCACTTATATGTCAAAGAAGAGCCAAAAATTGACAACGAAAAGTAGAAATAATCTGATGAAAACCTTCAAGAAATCTATTCATTCATATTTGTCTCATACCCAACATTGTGGGAAAAGATCTATAAATATCTACCGGGCGGTCACTGCGCTAACACTTACCGTTCTTAGATTAAACAAAAGAGAGACAAATGCCATGTTAATCAAAAATTTTTGTAAGATCTAAAACTGCTCGTGCATAACCTCGAATATATACGTCATTGTTATGGATTTACCAAACATGATTTATTAACTGGCACTCTTACTGTTGACGCGATTGCAGTAGATGAAAAAGTTTATGGTAATACTAAAACTGGTTTTAAAGGATTGCTTAGAGAGCCTTAACAAAAAATATCGAATGCAGCAGAACTTAAACAGTATGTATAACAACACAAAGATAACATTGCTAAGGCTGCTTTCATATTTTTGTTTTAAGAAGAAACTGGTAAGTATCCCCCATTCCCCGTTCATGTACTGTGGCATACTAGTGGTGCATGCACAATACCTATAGCGTTAGTTTTGATTGAACTTAAAGCTATACTGTAAAAAGAAAGATTGAATGTTTTTGGATTTTCCTCAGACGGAGACAGATAATATTTCACTTAATTTATCGGGCCACTTTATGAGCTCTTTATGAAGAAAATTAAAAAGGAAGGAGCCTCATATGATCCAAGAAAAATTGTTGATTGTGTTTCTGCTAACTAAGTATACCAGTTCTTCCCAGATTTGCTCCATTTATTGAAGAACCTACGAACGAGATTAATAGAACTTGGCGACTTTGAAGCTGCTCGAATTCTCTCATTCTTTATTGATATGAAGAAAAATGAACATCTTGATATGAATCAAGATTCAAGTGTGGTCAAGTAGGTATTTGATAAACATTAGATGTAAGAAGTATTAAAAGGTGTACCCGAGTCTGTTTGGGATTCTCATTCTGATACGATGAGCGATTATTTACCAAGAAATTTATTTACTCTTAAGAATGCCATCGACCTATTCTATGACAACTAAATATCGGCAGGAGTATTTGTACTAATACCAGCTTTGCTACTCTATGCGTTTGAGGAAGAAGATATAAATTCTGAAAATCGATTTAATGCTCTATTAGCAGCGTACGCATTCCTAATCCCAATTAACATAGTATTAGATAAAGAAGACTAATTTATTGCTGGAACTATTGGGACTCAGAACTATAGGAAAAAATAGAAAAATGTACTTTTTCCTTTTAGTCGAAGAATCGCCTAATCAATGCTTGTCTTAGCAGGCTGTATGTTGCATCAAATGTAACGATAGA
>JBLJBB010000070.1:0-2972 GCA_047638115.1 Bacteroidales bacterium
TTGCTAATTTGCTAATTTACGAATTTGATTTCGCGCATTCGCGGCATTTTTCTTTGTGTTCTTTGTGGTTAATTCTTTGTGATCTTTGTGGTTAGATTAATTTTCTACATTTTTTCCTAGCTTTTTTGCATTTTATCATGATTTTTTGGTATTTTTACCGAAACAAAATCATTATATATTGCCAAAAAAATGGATAAGATTAAACACATTTTCATTTATTTTCTGTTGTTATCTTCATATTCTTATGCACAGATACCTCCAGATTATTACAATTTAGCTAACGGGTTATCTGGATCTTCGCTGAAAAATGCGCTTTATTTAACCATCAAAGATCACAAAGAATTCCCTTACACATCTTCAAGTACAGATGTTTGGGATATATTAAAAATTACAGATCAAGATCCGAACAATCCAGATAACGTTCTACTTATTTACACGAATTGGTCAACAAATGCCGCACAAGAGTACAATAATGGGAATGGCTGGGAACGTGAACATGTGTGGGCAAAAGTGCATGGAGGATTTGGAACTGATCCTCCAGCAGGAACAGATGTTCATCATATTCGTCCGATCAATGGAAATGTAAATTCAGCCAGAAACAGTCGTTATTTTGCACATTGTACTACTCCATACCTGATGGGAGGAACCATTCCAACTGGTTCATTTACGAGCACTACAGAATATGTATGGGAACCCAGAGACGAAGATAAAGGGGATGTAGCGCGCATGATTTTTTATATGGCAGTAAGGTATGAAGGGGAAAATGGGGAACCAGATCTGGAAATTATTGATACAATCCCTAGTAATAACAATGAACCTTCAGGGGTAATGGCTAAACTATCTGACTTATTGCTTTGGCATTTGCAAGACACTGTAGATGAGAAAGAAAGAAGGAGAAACGACATCATCTATTATCAATTTCAGCACAATAGAAATCCGTTCATAGATCACCCAGAGTTTGTAGACATGATCTGGGGTGCTTCAGCTGGGATTGAAAACAACCTGAAACAACCGACGTTAAAAATCTATCCAAATCCAACTTCTGAGCTATTGTATATTGAGGTTCCTGCTAAAATGATTGGAACCCCATTCAAAATATTCAACAGTATGAAACAAATGGTTTGGAGTGGCGTTTTTGAATCTGAAAAGATCACCCTCAACATCAAACATTTCCCGGCGGGATTATATTTTTTGGAAGCCAAAAATTTCAATTTGGTTTATAAAATATCAATAATTAAATAGGGCGAAGGACAAATGTAGTTAAAATTTACTATTCGTGGGAAAAATTGTTACTATTTACAATTATTCGTGGGAAAAAGTGTTGCTACTTACAATTATTCGTGGGAAAAAGTGTATATTTGCACTTTAATTTAACACAAAAATAATATGTATCGTAAAATATATCAGGATCTTATCCAATGGAAAAACAGGAGTAATAGGAAACCTTTGATTCTTCAAGGGGCTCGCCAAGTTGGAAAAACATATATTCTTAAAGAATTTGGACAAAATGAATTTAAGAATATGGTGTATATTAATTGTGAAAACAATTTACAAATGAACGAGATTTTTTTTGATTTTGATGTTAAAAGGATCATTAGAAGTATAGAAATCATTAGTGGACAAAACATAATTCCGGCAGAAACGCTCATTTTTTTTGATGAAATTCAAGAAATTCCTAAAGCTCTAAGTTCCTTAAAATACTTTTACGAAAACTGTCCAGAATACTATCTTGTTGTTGCTGGTTCATTGTTGGGAATATCGATCCATAACAACAGTTCATTTCCTGTTGGAAAAACAAATAGTCTCCATCTATATCCTATGAACTTTGAAGAATTTTTACTTGCAATGAGTGAAAATTCTAAACATGAATTATTAAAATCAAATTTATGGAACGAAATTGATTCATTTAGAGTCAGTTTTATTGATCTATTACGCCAATACTATTTTGTAGGGGGTATGCCAGAAGCCGTTTTAAGTTATATAACAACAAAAGATTCAAAACAAGTTCGTGAAATTCAAAATGAACTTTTAAAAAATTACATCCTCGACATTTCCAAACATGCTCCCAATAACGATATTCCAAAAATAAATAAAGTATGGAATGCAATACCAGCTCAATTGGCAAAAGAGAATAGGAAATTTATATTTAGCTCATTACATAAAGGTGCTAGAGGAACACAATATGAAAATGCTATTCAATGGTTGGTAGATTCTGGAATGGTTTATAAAATTCACAAAATAACCAAAGCGGAACTCCCATTAAAATATTATGAAGACGACAACTCATTCAAACTTTACTTACTAGATTGTGGTTTAATGGGAGCGCTATGTAGTACTCCGGAAGAAGAGATCCTTATCGGGAATTCTGTATTCATTGAATATAAAGGTTCATTTACAGAAGTTTATGTTTTACAACAACTTAAAACAATGACTGAACTATTAATCTACTATTATTCAAATGAAAAATCAACTCTTGAAATTGATTTTATAATTCAATCGAATAATAAAATAGCACCCATTGAAGTAAAGGCAGAAGAAAATTTAAAATCAAAATCATTAAAATATTTTTTAGAAAAAAATCCAAAGCTAAAAGCAGTCAGATGTTCAATGTCACCCTTTAAAGAGGAAGAAAAAATTACAAATTTACCTCTTTATGGCATTAGCAATTTTATTGAGGTGATAAACAACAAGCTATAATTTAGATTTACTAGAAGAATGCCAACTTTTATCACTCTCATTTTAGAGTATTGATAATTTCATACAATTTTTTCCCTGAGTGAATTGGAAGTCAAAACAATTTAGTATATTATTGTGCTCAAAAATTAAGAACTGTATAGAAATTAAAAGTTTGTAGAATAAAAAAAAACCAAGTCTATCATTTGTATGATAAAAATCAGCTTTGTTCTAAGAAAAAAGAAATCGATAATTCAACAACATGAAAATAAGCGATTTAAAAATTGAATCACCATACA
>JBLJBB010000071.1:0-15072 GCA_047638115.1 Bacteroidales bacterium
TCTAACACGTTTTTTATATAGAAAAGTTACTTTGCAAAACTAAAAGCAAATTTGTAAATTTGAAAATGAATAATGGTATTATGGAGAGCAGAAAATATATATGGGGAAATTTTTGATTGTTTTATCAAATAATTTTAATATATTTGCAAACAGAATAAAATAAACATTTAAAACACATTCAATTTTATGAAAATGAAAAATAAAGTGAAAATTTTAACTTCTCCTTATCTTTTAATGGGAGTATTATTTGTTTTTGTGAGTAGTTGCAAAAAAGATCAGATTCCAACTTTGACGACATCACCAATTAGTGAAGTTTCTCATACTACTGCTAAAAGTGGAGGAAATATCACTTTTGATGGTGGAGAACAGATTTTTACTTATGGGGTGTGTTGGAGTACATCACCAAACCCAACAATATCAGATAACAAAACATTAGACGGGTTGGGAGCTATAGATTTTGTGTGTTCTATTTCTGGTTTAGCACCGTTTACAACGTATTACTTAAGGGCTTTTGCGACAAATAGTCATGGGACAGGTTATGGAAATGAAATCTCATTTACAACACTAGGAAGTAGTTTTGTCGATTCACGTGATGGAAATCGATATAAATCAGTTACTATAGGTTCTCAAGTTTGGATGATTGAAAATTTGCGCTATTTGCCTAGCGTGATGGGCTCTTATGCATATAGTTTAACAGATCCATGCTATTATGTTTATGGCTATAATGGGTCAAGTGTATCTGATGCCAAATCGACAGCCAATTACAACACTTATGGCGTTTTATACAACTGGCCTGCAGCAATGAATGGTGCATCAAGTAGTTCAGAAAATCCAAGTGGTGTGCAAGGTGTTTGTCCGAAAGGCTGGCATTTGCCAAGTGAAATGGAGTGGAGAGATTTAGGAACCAATCTTGGTGGGTTAAATGTTGCTGGAGGTAAACTTAAAGAAAGAGGAATTTCTCATTGGATAGCTCCAAATGAAGGTGCAACCAACGAAACTGGCTTTACAGCCTTACCAGGTGGAAATGTTCAAAATAATTTTTACGATCTTGGATATTATGGCAATTGGTGGAGTGCAACTGAGATAAATCCAACAAGAGCATGGACTCCTCACTTAAACTATTCTTACACTAATATAAGTTTATTTAGTGATTCTTTTAATGCTAAAGCTTATGGGTTTTCTGTTCGCTGCGTAAAAGATTAAAAATAAATTTTTCTAAATAAAAAAAGCCAAAGATCTTATTTAGCAAAATAATGAATAATTAATAGTGAATAATGAATAATGAATAATGAATAATGAATAATGAAGAATGAAGAATGAAGAAAGAAAAATCAATAGACCTGTACTTTAGTGCAGGGATATTTATGAAATGATAATAATGAATTATGAAGAATGAATGGAGAATGGTAAAGAATGAATAATAAAAAGGGTGAAAAGGAAATTGTAAGGATCTCACAATAAACCATTTCACCCTAAGCCCTTAGCCTTTAGCCCTTAGCCCTTAGCCTTTAGCCCTTGGCCCTTTGCCCTTCGCCCTTCGCCCTTCGCCCTAAATAAAGAACTTCAAGATAAACAACACCCCTAAAACGTACATTACAGGAGTTACGTCTTTATGTTTACCTGTTAAAACTTTGAGAAGTATGTAGGAGAGCATACCGAAAACGATCCCTTCAGCGATGCTGAAAGTGAGTGGCATCATGATGATGGCGATGAATGCAGGGATTGCTTCGCTAAAGTCTTCAAAATCCACTTTTAAAAGTGGTGACATCATAAAGAACCCAACTAATACTAGCGCAGGAGTAGTAGCGGCAGCAGGTACCATCGTGAATATTGGTGCAAAAAAGAGAGCTAAGAAAAACATTCCCGCTGTTGTTAAAGAGGTTAATCCAGTTCTTCCACCTTCTGACACACCTGCAGCACTTTCCACATAAGTAGTAACTGTACTAGTTCCTAAAATTGCCCCAGCAGTGGTTCCAATAGCATCTGCAAAAAGAGCTTGTTTCACTCTAGGAACACGCCCTTTTTCATCTAACATATTCGCTTTACTGGATACACCAACAAGGGTTCCAACAGTATCAAACATATCCACAAAAAGTAGTGTAAAAACAGCAATTAACATGTCCATAGTGAGTATGTTATGAAATTCAAATTGCATAAAGATCGGTTTGATAGAAGGGGGTAAACTCACAGGACTTCCACCTGCATAATGGGTAACATCAACAAATAAACCAGCGATGGTAACCACAAAAATGCCAATCAATAATGCACCTTTTACTCTTAGAATCAATAAAATAGCACAAAGAGCGATCCCTCCAAAGGCAAGTAATACTTGTGGAGAAGCCATATCGCCCAAAGAAACTAAAGTTGCTGGATTTGTAACTACAATACCTGCATTTTTTAGACCAATCAATGCAATAAATAACCCAATACCTGCAGAAATGGCATGTTTTAGTGACATAGGGATCGCATTGACAATCATCTCTCGGATGTTGAAGGCGGTGAGTAAAATGAAGATGATCCCTTCAATTAAAACTGCGGTTAAAGCGAATTGCCAAGAGTGCCCCATTCCTAAAACAATAGTGAAAGCAAAAAATGCATTGAGACCCATACCTGGAGCTAATGCAAAAGGTAATTTAGCCACTAAAGCCATCACCAGCGTTGCAATGATTGCAGATAATGCAGTGGTTGTGAACAAAGCGTGTTTGTCCATACCCGTTGCACTTAAAATGTCAGGGTTAACGGCCAAAATGTAGGCCATCGTCATAAAAGTGGTAATACCAGCGATAACTTCTGTTTTAATAGAAGTGTTATTCTCTTTTAATTTAAAGTATTTTTCAAACATAATGTGTAGTATTAATCGTTAAAAACATATTTTACTCCTATAGTTGGACACACTTTCAATCCTTTATGTAATGCAAAGTTAGAAGCGATCTCAATCTCAGTACCAACTGCAAATTTTTTAGTAACATTATACCAAAGTTGTGGTTCAGATAAGAAAACAAACTTTGTGACTGTCCCTGGATCTGCATTTGTAAAGAAATCGTTTTTCTCTTTCCAGAAATCTGCAAAACCTGTAAAATAAAGTCTGTTTTTCCAGAATTTAAGATACCACACAGCTGTAAGTTGGAATGAAGCTTTCTCTTTTTGGGTAATGAATTTATGAGCAGCAATGAATGTGATCCCTATAGAAAAATCTTTGCTATTCCAAGAATAGGAGAGACCGTTCAAGAAAGCACTATTGATCCCATACCCAACGCCAGGAGCTGATAATCCGAAACCGCCATTATATTCAGTATGAAACATGATTGGACATTTTTTGAATTTGAAATCTCTTGCAATCTCCCAATAAGCCAATTTTACTTGTGCATTATTGAGATCGTAATCCATGTCAATAAAAAAGAAAGTACTTCCGATTTTGTCAGGTTTAAAAAGTTCTACTGTAGAGGTTAAATATTGTCTCCCTTCACCGAAATCATAGTGTAACTGAAGGTTTTGAGCATTTATAATCCCTATAAATGCCAGCATACAAATTGAAATAATAAATTTTTTCATGCGTAATTAATTTAGTTAAACATTTGGTTAATAATGAATTGTTAATTATATAATTCTTTTAATATCTCTTGAGCAATCAAAACTCCATTCACAGAAGCTTGCATCAAACCACGGGTTATGCCAGCACCATCTCCACCTACATACAAGTTTTTAATGGTTTTAGTTTGAAAATTAGGATTTACTTTGATTTTGTTGGAATAGAATTTTACTTCAATTCCGTAGAGCAGTGTTTCATCACTTGCAAGCCCTGGACTCACTTTATCTAGGGCGTAAATCATTTCAATAATGTCTGTCATGATGCGGTAGGGGAGAACCAATCCCAGATCTCCGGGAACCGCATCTTTGAGGGTTGGAATGATGTTATTTCTGATCAATCTGCTGGGAGTGGTTCTTCTTCCGCGCATAAGATCTCCAAAACGTTGCACTAAAATTTTATTTTCAGTTAACATATTGGCCATATCTGCTACATGTTTTCCAAATTGAATAGGTGCTTTGAAGGGTTCTGTAAACTCTTGAGACACCAACAGTGCAAAATTGGTGTTATTGCTTTTCAAATCTTTGTAGCTGTGACCATTTACGACGGCTAAATTGTTGTCGTAATACTCTGAAGAGACAAATCCACCTGGATTGGAGCAAAAAGTGCGCACTTTATCATCAAAAGTTTTGGTGTAGTGAACTAATTTGGCTTCATAGAAATTGTCGTTGATCTCTTGCATAATCTCGTTTCTACACTCCACACGAACACCGATATCAACGACACCCACTTGAGTAGTAATTTTGTGTTTTTCACATTTTTGCAGCAACCAGTCAGAACCTTCCCGCCCAACTGTAACCACCACTTTATTCGCAAAATATTGATTTTCTGACATTTGAACACCCACAACGGTATCTCCTTCAAAAATAAATTCAGAAACAGGGGTTCGAAATTGCACTTCCACACCGCAACTGGTAACATCTTTGTAAAGAGCAGTATAGAGTTCTTGTGCTTTTTCTGTGCCGAGGTGTCTCACAGGACAATGCACAAGCCGGAGGTTCGCTTCAATAGATTTCGCTTGAATTTCTCTCATAGCAGGGGTAAAATCGGCACCATGAATTTGGGGATCAGCTCCAAATTTCAAGTATATTTGATCAGTATATTTGATCATTTCCATAGCAGCGTCAATCCCAATATATTCGGAAATAGTGCCACCCACTTCGTAAGAGAGAGAAAGTTTTCCATCTGAAAAAGCGCCTGCACCGGCCCAACCTGTAGTGATATTGCAAGGTTTACAATGCACACAAATCCCCCCATTGGTATGCTTGGGGCATCTCCTTTTAAGGATTCCATTTCCTTTTTCAAGCATGAGTATTTGTAAAGATGGGTTGTGATGAATGAGTTCGTAGGCACAGAAGATGCCTGCTGGCCCTGCCCCAACAATGATGATATCGTATTTTTTATGCATTCTTTATGAGTTAAAATGTCCTTATATTCCTTTGCAATAATACTGAAAATTTTTTAAATAACAAAAAAAAAGCAACAAGAGTTAACTTGTTGCTTTTGAATGAGATTCGTAAATAGTTGATTAGCTTAAAAATTTTACTTTAAATAAAATGATTAAAACAACGATTAAAATTAAGAAAACCCCATAGGTTATCATTAATATTTTAGAGCTATTTTTTATTTTTTTCATGTCAATTTACTTTAAGGTTTGATAATAGTTTTCTAATTCTGAACAGGAAACGCCCACTAATTTCATGGTTTTTAAAAATTGGGGTACTTCATGTTCAATAAATTGCTTTTTTCTGTATTCCACAGCTTTTTCATATCCGTCATCAGCAACAAAGTACCCGATACCTCTTTTGTTAAAGATGATGCCATAACTTTGTAAATAATCGTATGCTCTGTTTGCCGTGTTTGGGTTCACTTCCATACTCACAGCAATTTCACGAACAGGAGGTATTCTTTCCCCGTTAACCCATTTTTGAGTTAAGATGTTTTCACAAACTTTGTCTGCAATCTGTAAGTAGATCGCTTGGTTATCAATAAAATTCATATTAAACCTCCCTCTCTTTAAATCTTTCCCATCCGGCTATCAATAGTATTACAGCAATAAGAACAAAAAATGCAATCACATATTTTTCAATAGCACCATTCCCATCCAATTGAATCACAAAATTAGAGAATTCTGATTCCTGAAAATTTTCAAATTGGTGAGGTTTCAAAATAGCGAATCCCCAGATTAGTCCCCAGAAATTTGCCACAGTTTGAAGGATAAACCCAGTCAATAATGTTTTGAAAAATGCTGCCTTTTTAAACCAGACACTCCCTACAAAGAAAGCTGAATGTGCTACGAAGTATCCTAACATTATTTCTCCTAGTTCTCGAGTAAAAGGATTTAAAACTTCAAAAGTTCCATGAAATATGGATACTGATAATAAACTACTTATCATTGAAAAAACAACTAATGAGATCAATGATAGTAAGAAAAATAAAACAGATGATATAAACCAAGAAGTGAAATATTTTTCAAATCTGGTAGCAGGTAAGGTGATAAATTGTAAACTCTTGGAGTAAGTTCCCATTTCGGAAAATGACATAGAACTGAAAACTAATCCAGTAATAAAAAAAGAAACAACTCCAAATGTTTTATACATGTTAATAATGTTATGTTCGGCACCACCAAGCATCATCATGGTTGAAACAAAAATTAAAGCTCCACCAATTGACCCAATGGCGATCATCCAGGTTTTGAGATTAAGGGTGATTTGTCTGTTTACTAACGAGATAAATCTATTAAAATTAAAAAATTCTGTTGTCATAATTACCTCCTAATGATTGCATTGTTAATAATTTCTCCATTTTTAATCACTCCGTTGAAAAGCAATTCAAAATCGATTTCAGTATCTTTACCTCCATTTTTTGTAATGGCTGCTTTGCCTCCGAATATATCTTCACTATAGATAATTTCAGAAGTGTGATCTGCGTTTACAATTCCGAAGTTAAAACTGTTAGTAATAGTTTCAATGGATTCATGAAATCTGATTTTCCCATTATCTAACACAATAACATTATCGATAATGCTCGATAAATCGCGCACTTGATGTGTAGAGATCATCACACAATGTTCTTCATTGATAAAAGATGCCATAATTTTTCTAAACTGACTTTTAGATGGGATATCTAAACCATTGGTAGGTTCATCCATCAAGATTAAACTACAATTGGTAGCAATCCCAAATGCGATCATAAATTTTTTCTTTTGACCATAAGACATGGTATCTAGTTTTGGATTTCCATTTATTTCAAACTCTTTTAAAATTTGTCTCATAGTATCCAAATTAAATGTAGGATAAAATACACTTTGCATTTCGATGTATTTTTCAATAGTTACTGAAGGCAACCAGAACTCTTCAGGGATAATGAAAAGCTTTTGCATCATCTCTACATCTCTTCTTCCACTGATTCTACCATCAACGGTAACAGAACCCTCTTCAGGGAAAAGTAGTCCAGCAATTTGACGAATAAGGGTGGTTTTCCCAGCACCATTTACACCAAATAGCCCGTAAACGCTCCCTTTTTCAAGGGACAGTGAGAGGTTGTCAAATAAAGGTCTCCCTTTACGATACCCAAATTTAATTGTTTCAATTTTTACCATAATATTTTGATTTATAAGTTTATAGTTATATTTATTTTTCGGTTTCTACATCAACACTCATGCTTATACCTATAGGTGCAGGAAGCTTTCTCCATGCACCTTGACTAATATCTCTGTAATAGGTAGGTTGAGATATCAATGAAGCACAAAACATTAATTGTCCTTCCCACAAATCTTTCACATATTCTAAGGTAACCAGAAAATCACCTGTAACATGAAGATATTGGTTTTTTAAATCGATAATGATTGGTTTTTCAATGTCACTTTTAGCTACTTTAATATATATAGGTTCTTTTAGAATGTTTTCAAAGGATAACTCTCCTGTAGTTTTATAAATATTGAGACGTAAAAATACAGTGTCATAAGTGGAAGAAGCAAAATTGATTTTTACTTGATGAATGTATGTTGATTTTTTAACTTTCATGAGTAATCCCAATTCGTAGCCAAGATGATAGTTGTTAAAACCAGCAACAACACCTTTAAAGTCAGTAGTTACACCCAATGTTTTCTTTTTAAATTTTTTAGGAATTATTGATACTTCATCAATAGCATATCTTTTCTCCACTAAAAAGATTGAATTACACTTTTCTGATCTTAAATCTGAAACTTTTATCCCTTTTTTTTCGAAACCCACTCTGGAGAAATATAGGGTGTCGTTGTTATAATTTGACGGGATATCAAGTGAAAAGGAGCCATCAGCACTACTAACAGTCCCAATCTCTTTGCCCATAAGTCCAATGTTGACATAATCAACGGGTTTGTTAGTGAGATCATTTTTAGTGATCCCGCTAACGGGTTGAGCAATTACGGAATAAATGGCAGCCAAAAGGAGCACTATTAATATTGAAATTGATAAAAATGTTGTTCTATTCATACTTTTTTTTGTTTATTATTGTATTGGTGTATTAATGTACTAAGACACTGCAAAAGTAATACAAAAAATTTAAAATGCAACACTTTTTTGAAAAAAAATGAAAAAAAATTCTAAATATCTGAATATCTGTTAGATAAAATTTGTTTATATTCAAAAAATATTAAATAGCCACGAATTCACGAATTAAAAATTAGCAAATAAAATAGATATTTGATGTAAATTTTGAATATAACACATTGTTCCACAGGGTTTTAATAGAGTTTCACAGTGTTCATGTGTCTTATTTTTCAATTTCACAACATTGTGGAACACCTTTTTTACACTGTGTTCCTCTGTGATCATTTCTTTTTAACAAATTCCAAAAACCCTAACCGCAAAGGACGAAAAGAACTTTCGCAAAGCTCGCAAAGAAATAATCATAAGCCATAACTACTTCGTCTTTAGACTTTAGACTTTAGACAATCAAAAATTCACATTTTCATAGGTTAACATTCCGGTGTTGCATTTTAATTTCGAGTACCCGGTGATCTCTAAACCATCTTGTAAAGCATCCATGGTAATGTAGGTGGTTGTTCCAAAAGTTTCTACATTTTGTATATGATCATGGCCATTAAACACTAAATTAACATTATGTTCAGCACATAGTTGAGATAAAGTTAACACTTCACCAGGGTAGGGGTTTGTACTTAAGGTGTTCCGGATTCTAAAAATATTAACATGACTGAAAACGACACAGAATCGATACTCATCTCTATGCTCATTAAGCAATTCTTTAAACCATTTTAATTGTTTCTCACCCAACGTTCCACCACCAGAATCTAAACAGATAAATAAGTCTTTTGCATTTGGTGTTTGAACGGTGAAATAATAGACAGATGAACCAAACTTTTGATAAAATTGTTTCCATCCATCAAAATATAAATCATGATTACCTACCAGTTTAAAAGTTTGTAAACTATCAGGATCAGGAATGTTTTGTTCTAAAAAATCGTAATCTTCCTTATTTCCAGTTGATAAATCACCAACCATTACAGCTGCAATTGCCTGGTCATTTTTAGCTGCATTGAAAAACATATTCAGATTATTTGCTGTTCCTAAGTGTGAATCTCCCATTACATATAATATATAATCATCACTACTCAAATTAAAAATTTTAAATGGATGATCATTATTCCAGGTCATTGATTGCTCAAATCTTTCATCTGCTGTTTCATACGACAAGATAAATCCTCTCATTTCGAAATAATCACAACCGATCATTCCTATTAAAAGCACGAGAAATGCTGCTATTTTACCTATTTTATGTCCCATAATACTCCTGTTCTGATATAAAATCCATAATGATTTGCACTAATATTCATCACTCCAGCTCTTAGAAGCCATGTTTCCATATATAAAGTGATCTTTTCTTTAATTTTAAATTTGCCATCTAAATATAACATCGGATTACTCGCCTGATTGATCACAAAATGATCAATATTAGTTAATGCTATTCCAATATTCCATGGATGTTCTTTGGGCATGATGTTGTATTTCAATAGATAAACTAAGTTAAAGAGTTCATAAATTGATCTACTCTCAAGTATCCCAAACTGATCAACACCCACTTGTGTAAATCTGATATTTCGAAAATGGACACCCAGTTTATGTGAAAAATGCTTCAGTTCCAACCCTTCCACAAGAGCATAATTGTGTTCATAGATTAAATTGGAGAATAAATTAGAAAAATAGATCGCTTGCAAATTAAAATTTAATTTTTTTATATTAATTTTTTGCGTAAGCGATGCATGAATCCCTGTAAAAAAGCTAGGGAAATAAGATTGATCCAGTATATTAAATTGAATACCAAACTTGACGGTACTATTTTTGTATTGATAATCAAAAAAAGTGGAATTGGAAATGAATAATCCATTTGAGATATTCGTTTTTCCAACATCAAAATGGGAAGTGAGTTTATATTGGGCTGTTGCTTGAAAAATTACAAAGAGACAAAACAGTAGAACGATATATTTTTTTAATTCATTCATAATTAAATATTTAGATTAATGATCTTTAACACATCTTACTGCAAATCCAGCATTTTTGATGGTTGTTGCAACTCCCACAATGGTGTTATCATGGCTATTTAATTTTGGTTGATAAATAGTTGAATGTGAATTTATCACGATGCAAATATACAAAAAAAATAAGCTAATAAGCAAATAAGCTAATAAGCAAATGTGATAAATAAAATATTTAGCCACGAATTCACGAATTGTATGCAAATTAATTTTTCAATTTTATTTATATTATTCATTATAAACTATTAATTAATCATTTAATTAGCTTATTATCACATTACCACATTAGCTTATTAATTTGGGCATTCCGGGCTAAAGGCAAAGGGCTAAGGGCGAAAGGCCAAGGGCTAAAGGCATAGGGCTAAGGGCGAAAGGCCAAGGGCTAAAGGCTTAGGGCTCAGGGCAGAATATCTTTCATTTTATATTCTAATAAATATGGGTTACAAAACAGGTTTAAAAAAAGCCATTTTTTTTTGAATGTGTGGATTAAATGATTACAGAAATAATAACCCGATTTTAATTAGAATATAGTTTATAGCTTCGTCGGAGAATTTTTGCGTATTAAAAACTGAAAGCTGATAGCCAAAAATAGTAAATAATAAATAGTGAATAATGAATATATATAAGGATATCTTTGAAAAGTAAAGAATAGTTATCAAATAGTAAAATATAAATGATAAAATGTAAACTATACATTACATATTGATTTTTTTATTATTTTTGCACTTTAATCTACATCATTATGAAATCAAATTATCTTTTACCGTATCGGTTTAAATTTATAGGATGGGCTATTTTAATTCCAGCATTTGTTATGGCCTTTATTTACATTTTTGTAAGTACTGAACTTTCATTTTTAGATTGTAAAGTTTTTGCACTATCGGATCTGGAAATCTTTTCAGATCATAAATTGTTTGAATTAATTAACAATAATTTAACGGATGAAATTACAGCTTTTTCTCTATTGTTAGGGGCACTTTTTGTTGCATTTTCTAAAGAGAAATATGAAGATGAATTTATTGCTAAAATTAGATTAGATTCATTATTGTGGGCAACCTATATCAATTACATCGTTTTATTGCTTACCATTTTCTTCCTATATGGCTTTTCATTCTTTTGGGTTTTGGTTTCTAATATGTTTACTATTTTATTTGTCTTTATTATCAGATTCAATTGGATGTTGTATAAATTCAAAAAACAAAACAAAAATGAAGAATAAAATTAAAGTGGAACGCGCTAAGAAGGATTTAACACAAGCTGATTTAGCAACATTGGTGCAAGTAAGTAGGCAAACAATCAATGCTATTGAAGCTGGAAAATATAACCTATCTACAGCTTTAGCATTGAAAATTGCTTCTATATTTGAAACAAAAGTGGATGATATTTTTGAATTGGAAGAATCTGATTGGGCTGAGTAAACGTGCAGATTATTTATTTGCTACTATTGATTCTTCATTCTTCATTATTCACTATTCACTATTCACTATTCACTATTCTTGTACCATTCACTCCAAGATCCCACATATAACTGAGGAATGGGAAGCCCTGAAAAATCTATAGCCAACAAAGAGTGGCATGCTGTTACTCCTGATCCACAATGGAAGATAATTTCATCTTTTGTGTGATGATGGAATAGTTTATTATACTTTTCTCTTAAAATCTCTTTTGAAAGAAATAGACCCTCATCATCCATGTTTTCAAAATAGGGCATGTTAATCGCATTGGGGATGTGTCCTGCAACCAAATCAATCGGTTCTTTGATTCCAAGATAGCGCTCTTCTGCTCTTACATCAACTATCACTTTTTGAGGATTTTGTGTTGCCTCTTTCACTTGATCAATGGTTACAATACCTAATCTCCAGTGCGTAACAGGATAATCAGATGTGCCCACGGGTAGGGTAGGAGTCTTGCTCATTGGATAACCATATAGCAACGCATATTTTAAACCTCCATCTAATACCTGCACTTTTTTGTGACCCACAGCTCGTAACATCCACCAAAAACGGGCTGCACCATTCCCGGCAAAAGAATCATCATAAACAACCACATGGGTGTTCGGAGAGATCCCCAATTGTCCTAAGAAGTGTGAAAATTGATGTAATGAAGGTAAAGGATGTCTTCCTCCATTGGCCGTATCCTCTTGAATGTCTGATAAATCTGATTCTAAATTGACATAAATTGCTCCCTCTATATGTGCAGCTTTGTATTGATTTGTACCATTTACTCCACTTCTTACATCAATGAGAACGAGATTTTCTGCCGAATTTTGTAAAACAAATAAGTTCTCTAAACTAATGATTGGTTGCGATTTTTGATTCATTTTAAAATCTTTAAATAATTACTTTCTAGATATGTAAAGGATTAAATCATAAATTCTATGAGAATAGCCACTCTCATTATCGTACCAGGCCAAAATCTGAATAAAATTATTTCCGATCACTTTTGTAGACAGCGCATCAAAAATAGCGGAATGGGGATCACTTTTGATATCACTACTCACAATCGGATCTTCGGTGTAATCCAGATACGGTTTTAGATATCCCAGTGAGGCATCTAAAAATGCATCATTGATGCTTGCAACGGAACAGTTGTTCTTAAGGGTAGCGGTTAATTCAACAAAGGAGCAATCTGCAATGGGCACACGCGTAGCAAAACCATCAAATTTATCTTTCAAATTGGGAAATATCCGGTGTACTGCTTCAATGGCACTAGTAGTGGTAGGAATGATGTTATTTACTGCACAACGTGCTCTTCTAAAATCTCCATGATATCCATCCTGTAAGTTCTGATTGTTTGTAATGGGATGAACCGTGTTCATAAAAGCACGTTCAATACCAAAACTATCTTCTAACACTTTCAGCATGAGCCCCACACAATTTGTAGTACAAGATGAATTTGAAATAATTTGATCATCTTCCAGCAACAACTCTTCATTACACCCCAAAACAATCATCTTATCAACAGAGTCATCATCGGGGGGACAACTTAAAATCACGTGTTTTACACTATCTTTAAGATGTTTTTCAAGTAATGCTTTGGTTTTAAATTTTCCACTCGATTCAACAACAACGGAAACTTTGTTTTTCCCCCATGGGATATCCTCATGATTTAAATGATTTGTAATTAACACATTATGATTGTTTACATAGAGGTAACGGTCATCATAAGTGACATCCAGGTCAAATTTGCCATGTAAACTATCATATTTTAACAAATGAGCAATCATCTCCGGGCTCATTTTGTCATTGATGTGTACTAACTCAAGCTCTGTAGATTCTAAAACCAGTCTGGAAACGAACTTCCCAATTCTCCCAAACCCATTGATTCCAATTTTTATAGACATATTAGATAAATTAAAAAACGCGTTAAAGGTTTATCCTTTCAACGCGCAAAATTATATAAAAATAGAGTGCTTTAGTTTTAATATTTCTTAATTTAAACGTAAAGTCAATTAAGATTTCATTTTTGCTATAAATTGATCATAGATTTCAGCAAATTCACCGCCAAAAGTTTCGTCGTTTAATCTGGTTTTCATTACTTGTTCTCCATTTTCTCGTTGTTCTTCTGGGAGCACTAAGGTGATTGGAATCGCTTCACAATGGGAGCATTTTTCCCCAATCAATTGTTTAACTTTTTGAAAAACAATACCATGTCCAAATTTCTCCTCTTTCATTTTATAGTTGCTTCCACAACAGGTAACAAAAACGAGTGAAGATATTTTTGAGATATGTTTTGTCATAAAATCGTGTAAGGGTTTTACAATTGTCCCCATCCAAATGGGTCCAACAAGATATACGCGATCATAATTTTCAAAATTGCGGGCTATCTTTTTATTTCCAAGTGTGAAACGCAGCAACATCAAAGGGAAAACAGTGATTCTTGGTTCAATTGGAACCACTTCACATTGTAATGATTTTCCCATTTTCTGAGCTAAGAATTTGTTATTTCCACCTCTGGAAAAATAGACAACGATAGATTTCATTTTAACTTGTTTTAAATATGATCGGCAAAGATAAAAAAAATGGGATTACATCACTCAAGATCTAATCCCATTTAATAAAAATTAACAAAAACTTATTTAATGATTGTTTTTAAATATTCGCCAATCTCTTCAGGAGTTTCTGTGGATGGGAATCTTTTCACTGGATTTCCGTTTGGATCCACTAAGAATTTGGTAAAGTTCCATTTAATTCTTCCACCTAGAATACCTTTTAATTCAGATTTCAGATATTTGAAAAGGGGGTGTGCATTTTTCCCGTTTACGTCCACTTTAGAGAACATTTGAAAAGTTACACCATAGTTCAACATACACCCTTCAGCAATCGATTTCTCATCGCCAGGTTCCTGACCTCCAAACTGGTTACAAGGAAATCCCAAAATCACCAATCCTTTATCTTTGTATTGTTGATGAAGTACTTCTAATCCAGCATATTGAGGAGTAAATCCACATTTACTTGCAGTATTCACGATAAGCACATATTTCCCTTTATAGGCATCCATTTTGATCTCTTTACCATCTATCGAAAGCGCCGAGAAGTTATAAAATTCGCTATTCATATTTTTTTGTTGTTTTAAATTTGAGCATCCTGCTACAGAAACGAGCAAAATTCCCAACACTATTATAATTATTTTTGATTTCATTTTGTACTCTTTCCAATTAAGTTTTACGATGCAAAAGTAATTGAAATTCTGATACTTTCGTATAATTTTTCAATTCATTTTTTGAAAGAAAGGTATTGATGGATTCAATAGAGGCTTCAGGTTTCAGCTATCAGCTATCAGCTATCAGCTTTCAGTATTCTTCATTCTTCATTCTTCATTCTTCATTCTTATCTCTTAACTCTTATCTCTTATCTCTTTTTGGGCGTTCCCCCTCGCTACGCTCGGGGTCGGGCTCAATGTCATTAAGTTAAGAGGACAATCTTTTAACAGTTAAGTGTTTGTATAATTC
>JBLJBB010000072.1:0-42970 GCA_047638115.1 Bacteroidales bacterium
TCTTTGCACCACCATTCATTGAAAACCATGGCCCTAACGAGAAATACAAACCAACACAACTTCTCTTGGAACGCTCCTTACACCTTCTCTGGCAAAGAGAAAGATGTTGAAACCGGCTATGGTTATTTTGGGGCACGCTATTACGACAGCGGTTTAAGCATATGGCTCTCTGTTGACCCGATGAGTGATAAGTACCCCAGCATGTCGCCGTACAACTATTGTGCGAATAATCCGGTGATTTTGGTGGATCCGGATGGGAGGGAAGTGTTTTTACTAGGTGAATTAGCTAACGTTGCATATAATCAACTTGTAAATCGTGCAAAAAATTTAAATTTTTCTTTTGATGAAAAAACTGGTAAAATTTCTGCAGATGTAAAAGAAGGAGCAAAACTTTCAAAAACTGAAAAACATTTGTTAAAAGCAATAAATGATAAAAACTCAATAGTTAAAATTCAGACTGTAAAAGCAGATCAAGGTGAAACAACTTTTGAGATTGATGGTGGTATGGAAAGTTATGGTGGTTCATTTATGGGGACAACTTTAATTGAATCAGAATCAGATGTTAAAGCTTCTTCAACAAATATGGTTGAGCCCAATCTTCTCGCAAATTTAGATACAAAAGAATGTGGAACTGTCGGAACAAATTTAATTCATGAAATTAATGAAGGTTTTGAAGCATGTAGCTGTCAATTAAAAAAAATAAAGCATTACCTATTCCTATATTTGATAGGACTGGGTATAATAAAGCTGATAAAAGAGTTACACCACAATCTTGGTGTTCAGATGAACAAATTCAGAATAGGGGGGAAATTAAAACTATATTAAATAATAGTCAATTTAAGATACCTATTGGTAGATAAAATTTAATCATATATGAAAAAAAAATTAATTATAAATATAACATTTTTTTTGTTGATATTGATGGTAAATTCAAATTTACTATTTTCGAATAATTTTACATATTTTTTAAAAGATTCTGTAAATATTTGTAAGGTTAAAATCGCTAAAATAGAATATTCTAAAAAAGATTCAATATTTTTTATAAATGCAGTTAATATTGAAACAAATGAAAGATATTTAATTGTTTCAAATTCAAAGAAATGTAAGTGTAAAGTATATAAGCAGAGATTAGAAACTGGAAGAATATATTCATTAGAAATTAAATATATTTTTGGCTCAAATCAAATAATATCTAACAATGATTTAAGATTATATATTTATAAAAAACCTATAAAATTACCAGGATTTTATTTTAGCCATGGAATAATTTGTTATTCACCAACTATTGATTCAGATTTTTGTATACAATACAGACATCATTAAAGTATTCCATGATTTTCCAATTTTTTGATTCAATTGCAAAATCACATTTTTAAGAGAGCTTATCCCAGCTCTCTTTTTTTATAGCATCATTTTTTTAATTTTACCTTTAGTGATAAAGGCGTTGATGAGGATTAAAAGGATTGTTTACCTTGCATAATTTTGTTTAGCTTTAAAATCTCGGATGTAGGCGGTAACAACTTTAAGGAGTGTCTCTTTTTCAAATAGCTCACAATCAGCTACAAAAAACACTATTCTAGTTAAGGTGGGGTGCCAAAAAAATGAAAATGGTGCAATATGCAGTGTATGAACTTTGTGCACACATGAAACAATTTTACAAAAAGGCAAAATTTTCAAACTTCTAAATATCTTATACTTACAAAATAAAACACCACGCTTTTATTGGAATAAAGTGTTAATTTGAAATCAAAAAATGAATCACTACTACGTAGTGAAAATGAGGGCATGTATAATCGTTTGCTACAAATATAACGCTGCGCTGCAGCGAACTCTTTTCCATTTTTAATTTTTCATTTTTCATTTTTTTCTGTAACCTCTTCGAGGTAGTAGATCGTCGTGGGGTATCATTCATCCGCAGGTAGCTTCGCAACCTACGGATACTAATCTGCAACCCCATCCGGGGTTGGGGATTGTGTTCCGATTCATTCATCCGTAAGCTGCGCTGCGCTTGCATACGGTTATTCACATGAAACCTCTTCGAGGTAAAACTAGTTTGCTCGTGTGTATTTTGCTGATTTAGTGACTGTTGTCCGTAGTCTGATTTTCTTTGTGAACTTTGTGTTAAAACTTTGTGCACTTTGTGGTTAAAAATAAAAAACCCGACAGCTGATAGCTCTTTAGCCATTGGACCTTGTCCTTGAGCCCGACTTGCATTAGGGATGTGGAGGGCGCCGAAGGCGGTACGGAATGTAGCGAAGCGGAATGGAGTACGGGAGCGAAGCGTACCCCGGAACAAGCCCGACGGCGAGCGCAGCGAGCCGGAATGCCCAAGTTAATTTGCTAATGTGCTAATGTGCTAATGTGCTAATGTGCTAATTTGTCCTGTATAAAATTTGAGGTAAAAAATAGAAATAGATCAATTTTTTTATTACTTTTGCAATTATTAACATTAAAAAAATCTTATGAAAAAAATAACTACATTTTTAATTGTAACTTTAATTTTCACTAATCTTTTTGCTCAAAATAGTGGAGTATTAGAGAAAGGACATTTTTTAATTTCAGTTGGAGCAGGATATCAAACGAAAGGTTTACCTGTAGAGTTATCGGTAACTTATGGAACCTTTGACAATGTTTTTGGGTTACCAAACATGAAATTTGGGATTGAAGCGATGGGCTCTTATAACCTTTTAGCCATTACAAGTTCAAATGCTTTGATGATTGGGGTTGGTCCCACATTTCATTACTCATTGTTAGATAATTTTGATATTTTAGCAGGTTTTAATGCAGGATGGGGTTTAGACAAATTTTTGGATCAAATAACGGGCACTCCATTACGCCCTACTTATGATGTTGATGATCTTTTGAAATACTTTGTTGTAGTTGGATTTCGTTATTCATTTCAACCTAATATTGGGGTATTTGGAAAATTCAATCTAGGAAATTTCAACTCTGGTACAGCTGGAGTTTATATTAAGTGGTAAACAAAAGATAGTGAATAGTGAATTATGAAAAGCATCTCCATTACAGAAAAACTGATTTTATATTTTGTCCTGCTGGGCGTAATCGTTATTTTTGTAGTGGGTACCTATTCGTACCATTTTTCTAAACAAGCTTTATTAAATCGTACTTATGATCAACTGATTTCGTTGCGTATCGAAAAGAAAAATCGGATTGAACAGTTTTTTGAAGATAGGGATCGAGAGATCTCACTAATCTCAAAATCTCCGGAAATTCAAAAGGTTATTCAACTTTTAGGTAATTTTGATAAATCTCAAGTTGAGATTAGCAAAATTGAAAAGAATTCTTATATTAGTAAACATTTATCATCCTACGGATATTACCAGAAGTTATATATCATTGACCAATACCAAAATTATATAGTTTTTGATTCGATCAAGCAGATTGATAATCATCATTCTATTATTGACACATTATCTGAATCCCTTTTAAACTCATTTTATCAAAGTGTGCTCACAGAAAAGAGTACATTGATTCAAGATTTGTCTAAAAACCGACTTTTCTTGTACATTGGAGCTCCAATTTATAATCTGGAAAATCAGATTGTGGGAGCGGTTGTTTTAGAGATCCCTTTTGAAGCGATCAACAATATCATGTTTGAAGATCCTGAAAATAGTGGCTTGGGAAAGACAGGAGAGACCTATTTGGTTGGGAATGATCTTTTAATGCGGAGTAATTCACGTTTTAAGGATAATGCAGTGTCCAATATTAAAGTGGAAACTGATGCTGTTCAAAAAGCATTTCGAAATGGAGATGGAATTGGGATTGTAAAAGATTATCGAGGTATTTCCGTATTAAGTTCCTTTAGTAAAGTGATCATTAAAGGGTTAAATTGGGTTATTTTGGCTGAAATTGATGAGAGAGAAGCAATGATCCCCATTTTTGCCATCCGAAACAGTATTTTGTTGATTAGTATTATCATCGTTTCATTGGTTTTTATATTTGCCTTCTTTATGTCCCGACAAATAACCTCTCCCATCAAGAAGTTGAAACGTGCCAGTGAACAAATTGGTAAAGGGAACTACGAGATTGTGTTACCAGTCAACTCTTTAGATGAGATTGGGGTGTTGACAGAGACCTTTAACCAGATGACCCAGCAGCTGAAAAAGCAGAGTGAAGAGATCCAATTAGAGAAAAAAAGGAGGATGACCTCCTTAATTGACGGGCAAGAGATGGAGCGACAAAGACTATCGCGTGATTTACACGATGGATTGGGGCAATCATTGCTGGCAGTAAAAATCAAATTAGAACAAACCACCAAAGAGAACAGTGAAAAAAATTTGCAATTAATCAACGAAACGAAAGGATTATTAAAAGAGGCGATTCAAGAGATTCGGAATGTTTCCAACGACCTAATGCCAGCCGTTTTAGAAGCATTTGGAATCCGGGAGGGGATGAACAATCTGTGCCATGAAAGTGCACAAAACACGGGTATAAAGATCTCTTTTTGTTGTAGTCAAATCCCTGATCAATTAGATCCAACAACCCAAATCTACATATACCGCATTACCCAAGAAGCGATCAACAATATTGCAAAACATGCACAAGCCACACAAGCCACCGTTGAACTCACATTTGAACCTAATCGGATCCACTTATTAATTACAGACAATGGAAAAGGGTTTGTAATGAATTCTTTAGGGAACAAAGGAAATGGAATCATCAACATCAAACAGCGTGTCGAGTTGTTAAATGGGATATGTGATATTGAATCAAAAATAAACGAAGGAACTACAATAGATATCCAAATACCAGGCAGTTATGAATACTCCTATTAAAATCATACTAACCGATGATCATCGCATCTTCCGAGATGGGATCAAATCGTTACTTTCAGAACATGACCATTTATTGATCATTGGAGAAGCCTCCAGTGGGAGTGAGTTGATGGATCTTTTACAAGTGATGGTTCCCGATATTGTCATTATGGATATATCGATGCCCAAAATATCTGGGATTGATGTAGCAAAGCAGCTAAAGAGTCAATATCCAGACATTAAAGTGATCATATTATCGATGCACACGAATGAAGAGTTTGTCATCAATTCTATAAAAGCGGGGGCACAAGGGTATTTGCCCAAAGATACCTCAAAAGAGGAGTTGTTGTATGCCATAGAGACTGTTTTTGAAGGGGGAGAATACTACAGTAAATGTGTATCTGAGAGTTTTATGAAAAATTATGTAAAACGGGTTCGTGTAGAGCAAACCTTAAAACAGAATGATGAACTCACCAAAAGAGAGATCGAAATTTTGAAACTTGCAGCCATTGGTTGTTGCAATAAAGAGATTGCCAATCAACTGCTTATCAGTGTTAAAACGGTTGATGCTCACAAGAACCACATCATGCAAAAGCTCAAACTAAAGAATACCGCCGAGATGGTGATATATGCGGTTAAGAACAAAATTATAGAAGTTTAGAAAATATTATAGGTAATTTACCTATAGAATAATCATTTCCCCTATTTACTTTTAGGTTTAATCTGATGGTATCTCCATTTGAAGAGGGCTACTTTTGCCTAAATTTAAAATTATATCATTTATGAAATCAAATTTACGCAAAGTTTTAACTATTTTTGTTTTAGTAGCAGTAACCTTTTCCTCTTTAAAAGCACAAGAGATCAATGCAGGTACGACTCCGAAGAAAAAATGTGACATCAACATCGTTGTTGGCGTAGATATCATGAGCCGTTATATCTGGAGGGGAACTGATTACGGTGATTCACCTAGCATCCAACCCACATTAGCTGTAACCATCAACGACTTTGAATTTGGCTGTTGGAGTGCCATTGCCACCAACAATAATTACAAAGAGATCGATGTATATGCAAAATACACCCTTAAAAAATTCTCAATCACCTTAACCGACTACTACATCCCTTTTGCTAATGGGGTAGCATCTTCACCAGACAACAGATATTTTGTGTATGGCAATAAAAAAACGGCTCATACCTTAGAGGCATCCCTTCAATATAAAGCGGGTGAAAAATTTCCTTTATGGGTAACAGGTGGTGTTTTCTTTTACGGAAATGATAAAAGATGGGGATACGATGCTGGAAAAGATAGTACAGAGAGAACCTATTATAGCTCTTATGTAGAGGTGGGGTATACTTTTACTAAAAAAGAGAATAGTGCAGATGTTTTCGTTGGCTTTACTCCTTATGGTGGTGCTTATGGCAGCAAACTAGGATTTGTAAATATAGGAGTAACTGGATATAAAAAGATTAAAATCACTGATGAGTTTTCACTTCCTGTAAAAGCATCTTTAATTTTCAATCCGCAAACTTCTGCAGCTCATTTTGCTTTTGGAATTTCATTGTAACTAGCAACAATTAACAAATATATTAACCAATTAAATTAAAAATTATGATAGACACTGGTTCAACCGGCTTTATGCTATTAGCAACTAGTTTGGTTATGCTTATGACCCCAGGATTAGCATTTTTCTATGGCGGGTTAGCAAGCAAGCGCAACATTTTAGGGATTATGATCCAAAGTTTTGTTTCTTTGGGATGGACAACTGTACTATGGGTACTTTTTGGGTACTCTTTATGTTTTAGCGGAGGTGAAGGTGCCATTATTGGTGATTTTTCTAAGGCATTTTTACAAGGGATCAACTCAAATTCCATGTACACCAATGGGAAAATCCCTGAATTTGTATTTTTTGCTTATCAAATGATGTTTGCGATTATCACCCCTGCTTTAATTACTGGAGCATTTGTGAATCGTATCAATTTCAAAGCGTATATGATCTATTTAACAGTATGGCAAATATTTGTGTATTATCCATTTGTACACATGATTTGGGGTGGTGGATTATTAGCACAATGGGGAGTTTTAGACTTCGCAGGTGGTATCGTCGTACATGCTACTGCTGGATTTGCAGCGTTGGCTTCCGTTTTTTATGTTAAAGCAAGGGTTGACAGAACCTCTACACCAAACTCCATTCCTTTAGTTGCCATTGGTAGTGGTTTATTATGGTTTGGCTGGTACGGGTTTAACGCGGGTAGTGAAGTTGCCGTTGACTTTATTACATCCACTGCATTTTTAAATACAGATATAGCTGCCTCTTTTGCCACAATTACTTGGTTGATTATTGAATGGTCGAGGGAAAAGAAACCAAAATTAGTGGGATTATTAACTGGAGGTATTGCTGGTTTAGCCACTATAACTCCTTGTGCGGGATTTGTTCCTGTTTGGACCTCTCCATTCATTGGAATTGCGGCAGGGGCAGTTTGTTATTTTGCTGTTCACTTTAAAAATAAAATGAAATGGGATGATGCCCTTGATGTATGGGGTGTTCACGGTGTTGGTGGTGTACTTGGATCAATTTTACTTGGAGTGTTCGCCTCTAAAGCAGTTAATAGTGTAGGAGCTGACGGTTTACTTTTTGGAGGTGGTGCTTCTTTATTAGTTAAACAAGTGGTTGCTGTTGCTGCTGCTTCCATTTATGCATTCATCTTTACATACATTATGCTTATTGTAATCAATTGGATTACACCAGTAAAAGTGGATGAAAATACTGAAAGAGTTGGCCTTGATGAGGCGCTTCATGGCGAGAAAGCTTATGATGAAGGGGTTCTTTAAAACATTTTAAAAAAGATTCAGTCCAGCTACTAACACAACTCACAAAAAAATTGTAATTTTGTAAAAATTTCTTTTATGTCAGATATTGCAACCGAATGTTTTCACGAATGTGGTGTCATTGCCTTAATTAACCGTGATCCTGATGATCAAGACACCGGTAATCTTTTACCAGAATATTCAGTCAATATGCTGTATCAATTACAACACCGTGGGCAGTTAGCTGCTGGACTCTCTTTTTTCAACAATGCATTAGCCACAAAAATAAAAATTTTTAAAAATAATGGATTGGTATCCTCTGTTTTTAGTTCAGCAGATAAGATTCCATCCAGTGCGGATATGATTTTGGGACATACCCGTTATGCCACTTCTGGGGTAAATCAGATTGATTTTGTGCAACCCTACGAAATGCGCCATCCCATCCTTTCCAATTGGTTTAGTTTTGCCTTTAATGGCAATATCGCCAATGCTCCTGAACTCAAAAAGATGTTAATGGAGCAATATGGGTACAGTTTTATTTATGACAACGATACCGAAATCCTGATGCACATTCTGGCATTAGGGATCCAAAAAAGCCCAACATACTCATTAGTGGATGCACTTACTTTTGCCTTATCTCAACTCGATGGAGGGTTTTCCATTGTAATCATGAATGCCAAAGGGGAGTTTGCTGCTACCCGCGATAAACATGGAATAAGACCGCTCACTTATGCTATTAATAGTCATCTGTTCGGCTTCTCCAGTGAAACTATTGCTTTGGACAGTATTGGTTTTGGATCTATCAAAGATGTACAACCTGGAGAGATCGTTTCATGCATTAATGGTGAGATCCAATTTTTCAATCATACTGAAACCCCTTCAAAATCTTTATGTTTACTTGAATTAGTCTATTTTTCTAATGCTGCAAGTACCTTTGATGGAGTATCAGTATATTGTTTTAGATCCAATTCAGGGCATATTATGGCTCAGAAAGAAAACATAGTGGATAAAAACAATGCTTTGGTTATACCCATCCCAGATTCATCTAAGGCAGCGGCCGATTCATTCGCTTACACATTGGGGATCCCTTGTATGGAAGGGATCATCAGAAATCGGTATGTGGGAAGAACATTTATTAATGACTCCAATGATAGAAAAGATACCATAGACCTGAAATTTAAAGTTCTCCCTGAGATCGTTGCAGGAAAAGATATTTATCTTATTGATGATTCGATTGTTAGAGGTTCCACTTTAAAAGGGTTGATCTACAAACTTAGAGATGCCGGAGCTAAAAGTGTTCACCTGCGCATTATGAGTCCACCTATTGTAGCTCCCTGTTTTTATGGAATCAACATGCCCACAGTGAGTGAGTTGATAGCTCCCAATTATTCCAATTATGAAGGGGATAAACCTGTTTCAACCGACACAAATGCAATCTCCAAAGAGTTTTCTGTGGAATCTTTACGCTATCTTACTTTCGATGAGATGGTTCTGTGTGCTGAGAAAGAGATGATTTTGTGCCAAGGGTGTACCAAAGGGATCTACCCTACCCCATCTGGAACTCAAAATTATAAAATCGCTGTGGATAAATTCTTTAAGAAAAAACGTCCCAAAGCTTAACAATTATATTTTTCTTATTTCCTTTTAGTCAACTATTTATGCTTGAACGTTTTTACATTTGAGAAATCTGCTTTTGAGAATCTATTCACACATAAATAGAAGAAAACCACGCAGATAACCATAATAAAAACGGCACTCAACCAAGGAGAAATAACAAAATTATGAATTCTAAAAGAGACACCCAAGTTCACAAGTTGCTCTTCTGACATCCCATCCATTTTTAATGTTACATATCTAAACATGGAAGTGGCATACGTTAGAGGATTCACATACACAATGGGTAGTAAAATTTTTGGTAACGCAATGGTTGGAATGTAAGCCCCAGATAAAAAGGTTAATGGAAACGACACAATGGAAACCAACATCTGGAAATTGGTTGATTCCTTCGTGATGGTAGCCAGAAACAGCCCCATGGAACTGAACGTTAACCCAACCAGAATCATCACCACAATCATCCCTAAGGTACTTAAAAAACCGATCTCTAAACCAATAAAAACACCAATAAAAACAATTATAAGTCCCTGAATTACAGCAACAACTGTAGCAGAAAGAACGTGTCCAATAGCAATTTGCCAACGAGAGATGGGGGCTACCAAAATCTCTTTCATAAAACCACTGGTGATATCATCCAGAATATTCATAGAATTGTTCATGGCACTTTGAAATACGGTCATGATGATGATCCCTGCAATCAAATAATTCATAGGATTCTCCATGGCAATACCTGTCGATTTCATGATGAACGAAAAGATAAACAGAAAAATACCGGAGATGAACAAGTTCATAAACAATCTCATTCTATTTCTCAATAATTTGAGCAAATTTCTTTTTAAAAGGGCAATGATGGGTCTCATTCTCTAATCTCCTTTCCCGTAATGGCAATAAAAACATCATTAAGCGATCCTTTTTTCACTTCCAGATCGATAATGATGTGTTGATTGTCGTTAAGTATAGTAATCGTCTGTTTAGGATCATGAACAAAGGCAATCACTTTATTATCCACAGTTTGATGTTTGATTTCCAAATGATCTAAATAGGCAATCAGTTTCTCCTGATCAGAACTCTCCATTTCCATACGGGTTGAGGTGTACAGTTTTTTCAGATTATTTGGCGTATCATGAGCCACGATTTTCCCTTTGTCAATAATAGCTACTTTATCACAAATCTCCGCTTCATCCATATAGTGTGTCGTTAAAAAGATGGTAATATCCTTTTGTTTTTGAAGTTTTAGGATATAATCCCACACATTGGCTCTAGTTTGAGGATCTAATCCGGTAGTGGGTTCATCTAAGAAGAGGATTTTAGGAAAATGGACTAATCCTCGGGCTATTTCTGCTCTTCTTTTCATCCCACCAGAGAGACTCTCCACCGGGGAATTTTTTCTGTTTTCAAGATCCACCAAATGCAATACAAAGTTAATCCTCTCATCAACTTCTTTTTTAGGAACATTATAAAAATCGCAATGGAGTTTGATATTCTCTTTGATGGTCAGTTTTTCATCCATAGTTGATTCCTGAAAAACAATGCCAATATCATTACGCACCTTATCTTTCTGGCGAGAAACGTCGTAACCATTCAATTTCAGATCTCCTGAAGTTTTATCTTGAATAGTGCATAATGTATTGATCGTCGTACTTTTACCAGCGCCATTAGGACCTAAAAAGGCAAAAATGGAACCATGTTGCACATCAAACGAAATATTATCCACTGCCACAAAATCACCAAATTTCTTTGTGAAATTCTTCACTTCAATACTTTTATAGTTTGTCATAGTAAAATAAATAATCTATTTAGACTCAGGAATGTTTGATAAGATAAATTTAAATGAAAAAAAAGATGGTTCTTGTGTTTTGGTAGAAAAACTGATAGCTAAAAACTGATAGCTGACAGCTTTTTTCGTATTTTTGCAATTATAAAATGTTACCCTCATGTTTTTTGAAAATCCATTTCATACCTTTACAGATCAAGAGTTTAATGATTATGCCGTTAAACTTTTCAGATTTCAATATGAGCACAACGAGGTGTATCGTGCATTTTGTGATGGAATTCATATCCAAGTTGAAAATTTATCCACCATAGATTTGATCCCTTTTCTCCCCATCTCCTTTTTCAAATCACATCAAATAAAGACGACTTCTTTCATTGAGGAGAAAATCTTTACCAGCAGCGGTACAACAGGAATGGAGTTTTCTCAACATTATGTAAAAGATTTAAACATTTACAAACAAGCATTTACATCTAGTTTTAATCATTTTTATGGTGACTTTTCCAGCTACACTTTCTTAGCACTTTTGCCAAATTATCTTGAAAGAAACGACTCTTCGTTGATCTATATGATGGATCATTTTATTTCCCATTCCTCCCACTCTGATAGTGGATACTATTTGTACAACCATGAGGAGTTGTTTGAAAAACTTATTGATCTAAAAACCAAAGGTCAAAAAACGATCCTTTTTGGAGTCACGTATGCGCTGTTAGATTTCATTGAAAAATATCAACTTGATTTTCCAGAATTGATCGTTTTTGAAACAGGAGGGATGAAAGGTCGTCGTAAAGAGTTGGTTAAAGAGGAGTTACATCAAATCCTCCAAAAAGGGTTTGGGGTTAATACTATACATTCAGAGTATGGAATGTGTGAGTTGTTATCCCAGGCATATAGTGCAGGGAACAACCTATTTTTTACACCTCCCTGGATGAAAATGGTACTTAGGGACGAAAAAGAGCCCATTCCTAGTCAAAAAATGCAAAAACCTATAGGAGCCCCACCCAAAACAGGGGTAATCAATATCATCGATTTTGCCAACATCTATTCCTGTTCCTTTATCGCTACTGAAGATTTAGGACGAATTCATGAAAATGGTTCGATCGAACTATTAGGCAGATTGGATTCCGCTCAAATAAGAGGGTGTAATTTGTTGGTTATTTAACAGAACTTCCTGGTTTAACCTCTTGGTCAGGGTGCATCAAAGACAACTTCCCATCTGCATTTTCAGCGAGTAACACCATACCATGAGATAATACACCTTTAATCTCTTTAGGGGCAAGATTGATCAACATCAACACTTGTTTACCAATTAGATCTGAAGGTTCGTAATATTCAGCGATACCGGAGATAATTTCACGAGTATCTACACCAGTGTTCACTTTAAGCTTCATCAATTTCTTTGTTTTAGCCACTTTTTCAGCTTCTAAAACTTTGCAAACTCTAAGATCCATTTTTGCAAAATCGTCGAAAGCAACATCCTCTTTAGCTGGCTCAACAGGCACTTGATTTACCATATTTGCAGCTTTTGCATCCAGCAACTTTTGCACTTGCGCTTGGATCACATCATCTTCAATTTTATCAAATAAGTATTCCGCAGGATTGATTTTGTCACCCGCTTTTAAGATATTGATTCTTCCACCCTCTTTCCAGTTGTGGAGATCAATATTCAACATATTTTGCAGTTTTTTAGCAGTAAAAGGGAGGAATGGTTCCCCAAGTACGGAGAGTGCTGCACATATTTGAAGGGAGATATGCAAAATCTTTTGCACCTCATCCGGTTGATCTTTAATCTTTTTCCAAGGTTCCGTATCGGTAAGATATTTGTTTCCTAAACGTGCTAAATTCATAAATTCACCAAGTGCTTCGCGGAAACGGTATTTCTCGATGGAGGAGCCAATAATTTGAGGAAATTCAGCAATCTTTATGATCAACTCTTTCTCTTCAGTAGTAAGTGTTCCCATTGGAGGAACAACGCCTTCGTAGTATTTATGGGTTAAAACAACCGTTCTGTTAACAAAATTGCCAAAAATGGCCAATAACTCGTTATTGTTCTTCGATTGAAAATCTGCCCATGTAAAATCAGCATCTTTGGTTTCTGGGGTAATAGAGGTGAGCGTATATCTTAAAACATCTTGTTTCCCTTTAAACTCTTCTAAATACTCATGCAGCCAAACTGCCCAGTTTCTGGAGGTTGAAATTTTATCATTTTCCAGATTTAAAAATTCGTTAGCCGGAACATTCTCAGGAAGTATAAAAGAACCCTCAGCTTTTAACATAGCAGGGAAAATAATACAATGGAAAACGATATTATCTTTCCCAATGAAATGAAGCATTCTTGTTTCTTCATCTTTCCACCATTTTTCATAAGGTTGGTTATTTTGCAAACACCACTCTTTAGTAGCAGAAATATAGCCAATAGGTGCATCAAACCAAACATAGAGTACTTTCCCTTCTGCTTCTTGAAGAGGAACTTTCACACCCCAATCTAAGTCTCTAGTAACAGCACGAGGTTGGAGCCCACTCTCAATCCAAGATTTACACTGGCCATAAACATTCACTTTCCAATCGTCATGATGCCCTTTCAGAATCCACTCTCTTAACCATGTTTCATACTGATCCAGAGGAAGATACCAGTGCTTGGTCTCTTTCATAATGGGTTCGTTCCCACTTAGGGTAGATTTAGGGTTGATTAAATCGGTAGCATTAAGGGTTGTACCACACGCTTCACATTGATCTCCATAAGCTTTTTCATTATTGCAGTGAGGGCATCCCCCTGTGATATAACGATCAGCAAGAAACTGATTGGCTTCCACATCAAAATATTGTTGGGTAACTTTTTCCACAAGTTTTCCATCATTATACAATTTTGTGAAAAACTCAGACGCAGTTTGATGGTGAATCTCGTTGGAGGTTCTGGAATAAATATCGAAAGTGATCCCTAGTTCTTCAAAAGAATTTTTGATAATACCATGGTATTTGTCAACCACTGCTTGTGGGGTTGTGTTTTCATTTTTAGCTTTAATAGTAATTGGAACGCCATGTTCATCAGAGCCACCAATCATCAACACCTCTTCCCCCATAGCACGCATATATCTGCAATAGATATCAGCAGGAATATAAACTCCAGCTAGGTGACCAATGTGTAAAGGACCGTTTGCATACGGTAATGCGGTTGTGATTAAGTGTCTTTTTGCCATACAATTATAAGTTTAAAAATTGAGGCGCAAAGATACTAAAAAAACAGAAAAATTCCGTTTTAGAAATGTAGATTTATCCCAGCTGCAACAGGAATAACTGGTGTACCTCTATTTGATCGGAAAAAGTTTATTAAACCATATCTTACATATAAGGAAACATCATTAAACCCAATTTGGAATTTAGCATCCAAAGTAAGTGGATTGATATCAATTTTGTCAATATTTTGAGAAATCACAAAATCCTCTTCTGGGGAATAATTAAATTTAGATCTTCCAGAAAGTTTAACTCCTGCCTCAGCACCTGCTTGAATAAAGAAACTTGAGTTTCCACGTTTCTTTTGCCATTCCAATACTACAGGAATATTCATATACCAAACTGATAAATAACTCTCAGTATATTTAACACCAACGGGAGCTTGAAGTTGAGTTACATAATTGTTAATGGGCGCAAAATGGGTGTTTTTATCCGCATTATATTCATGATATCTAAAACCTAATCCTGTCGATAAAATCAATCCATAGTTTCTGGAACGTTTTGATAAACGAAAATCTTTACTAAACATAGTCCACCCAATTTCATATGAATTCAATTTGAGTTCTGCATTAGTTGAATTGCCAATTTGAAGATCTTGAGTAGCTAAATTTGAAAACCCAAAATAAAAACCAGTTATATGAGCTTTATAATGGCGACGTTTAAAGTTTCGTTTCATTTTTTCTTTAAAATCTGGAGTAAAGTATTTATCTCCAAAGAAATCTTTGTCATCTTTATTAATAGAGTCGTTTGGAAAAGGATCATCTAAATATTCATCCACAATATAAGGTGGAATGGTATCCATAGTTGAAGATGTTGTATCTGATTGAGCATTAACAAACCAAAAAGATATTAATGCAATTAAAAGTAAGCTAAATTTTTTCATAAGATATTTTTTTTTGCGAAATTACATTTTTTATTGATATAGACTATTTAAAATTGAAAAGTTAAGTATATTTGCATTCTAAATTTAACTACTATGATAATTATTACAGGAGCAGCAGGTTTTATAGGAAGCTGTATGGTTCAGAAACTAAACAATCTAGGAATGAAAAACCTCATTCTTGTAGATGATTTTACTAAAGAAGCAAAAATACAAAATTGGATCAATAAATCATATATTGACAAGATTGATCGTAATGATTTTTTCAAGTGGGCCGATCAAAATATTCCAAAAATTGATTTTATCATCCATTTGGGTGCAAGAACTGACACAACTGAGTTTGATTATTCCATTTTGGAAGCATTGAATGTGGATTATTCACAAAGAATTTGGAGTTTTTGTACCAAAAATGGGATTCCATTAATTTATGCATCATCAGCTGCCACTTATGGAGATGGGAAATATGGATATTCTGATGATCATGCACTGATTCCAAAACTTGAACCCTTAAATCCTTATGGGAAGTCAAAAAATGAGTTTGATAAATGGGTGCTTAAACAGAGTTCAACTCCCCCATTTTGGGTTGGGTTTAAGTTTTTCAATGTTTTTGGCCCCAATGAATTTCATAAAGGGAGAATGGCATCGGTTGTTTTTCATTCATTTCATCAAATTGATGCAACTGGAAAAGCAAAATTGTTCAAATCGCATCATGCAGATTATAAAAATGGGGAACAGATTCGCGACTTCATCTACGTTAAAGATCTTGTAAATGTTTTAAGTTGGTTTATGAATTATAAACCTCAAAATGGAATTTATAATTTAGGTACAGGATATGCCAGGTCTTTTCTTGCACTAACTTATGCCACTTTTAAAGCATTAAAAAGCACACCAAATATTGAATTTATTGATATACCTATAGATATCAGAGATAAATATCAGTATTATACTCAAGCTGAAATGCGTAAAGCCAAAAGTGTTGGATTGAAAAAACCATTTAAGCCATTAGAGTTGTCTGTAAAGGATTATGTGGGGCAACATTTAGTAAAAAATAAGATTTGGTAATTTATTCTCACTCATTATCAGACATTTAGAAATATTTTTAAAAAAAATTCAAAATTAGTAGTGCTAGATATTTTAAATTTTGTACTTTTGTTTAATTAATTGAAGTACTTCAACGGGTCAATCTATATTATAAATTTAAAGACGAAAATTATCAACAAGGAAATGCAAAACATATCTGACAAAGATATCCAAAAAATGCTAAAAAAGTTTTTTGGTTTTAGTCATTTTAAAGGTGACCAATTAAAAGTGATAAAAACGCTTTTAAAAGGTCGTGATTGTTTTGTTATAATGCCTACAGGTGGAGGAAAATCTTTATGTTATCAACTTCCTGCTTTACTGGTTGACGGAACTGCAATCATCATTTCTCCATTAATTGCCTTGATGAAAAATCAAGTTGATGCTTTTCGAAATTTTGGAACTGATCTAGGAATTGCTCATTTTTTAAATTCATCACTTAGTAAAAGTGATATCAAAATTGTTAAAGATGATCTTTTATCTAAAAAAACGAAACTTCTTTATGTAGCCCCAGAAACTTTAACCAAAGAGGAAAATATTGAGTTCTTTCGCGATATTAACATCTCCTTTTTTGCCATTGATGAAGCCCACTGTATTTCTGAATGGGGTCACGATTTTAGACCTGAGTATAGAAGAATTAGAAGTATCATAGATTGTATTGACAAAAAAGTTCCTTTAATCGCTTTAACAGCAACAGCTACCCCTAAAGTACAAAGTGATATTCAAAAAAACTTACATATTGAAAAAGCAGATGTTTTTATCTCTTCATTTAATCGACCAAATTTATACTACGAAGTTCGAGAAAAAACAAAAGATGTTGATAAAGATATTGTTAAATTTATCAAACAACATCCTGGAAAATCAGGTATAATTTATTGTTTAAGTAGAAAAAAAGTTGAAGAACTCGCCGAAATCCTACAAGCAAACAAAATTAAAGCCCTCCCTTATCATGCTGGATTAGACTCACATACAAGAGTTGAACACCAAGATGCATTTTTAATGGAAAACTGTGAAATAATTGTTGCCACAATTGCGTTTGGTATGGGAATTGATAAACCAGATGTTCGATTTGTAATTCACTATGATATGCCTAAAAGTTTGGAAGGGTATTATCAAGAAACTGGGAGATCAGGTAGAGATGATGGAGAAGGAATTTGTATAGCATTTTATGATATCAAAGACCTTTGGAAATTAGAAAAATTCTCAACCAAAAAAACTGTTGCTGAGCAAGAAATTGTAAAGCAACTCGTAGCTGAAACTGCATCATATGCAGAATCAACAAATTGTAGAAGAAAACATTTACTCCATTATTTTGGAGAAACTTATGAACCCGAAAACTGTCAAAGTTGTGATATTTGCTTACATCCTAAACCAAAAATGAACGCATCAGAACAAATTCAAATGGCTCTTGAAGTCATACAAACCGTAAAACAAGAATTTCATGAAAATCATATTATTGAAATCTTGACAGGGAATAAATCAACATCAATCCTTAAATTTAAACATAATAAACTTAAACAATTTGGAGAAGGGGAAGATTACGACGAAAAATTTTGGGGTAGTGTTATTCGCGCCGCAATTTTTGAAGAACTAATCTATAAAGATGTTGAAAACTATGGAATCTTAAAAATAACCCCTAAAGGTTTAAAATATCTTGATAATCCTTACACCATTAATGTTCAGAAACCTTCCAAAAAAGAATCTGACGAAGATGAAGAGATCTCTGATGATATCATTATCAATAAAGGGGAAGCTATTGATAAAGCACTATTTGCTCTTCTAAAGGATTTAAGAAAAACAATCTCTCAAAAAGAGAATTTGCCACCTTTCATCATTTTCCAAGACCCTTCTCTTGAGGATATGTGTATCCAATATCCTACCACTATTGACGAAATGACCAATATTAGTGGTGTTGGAGCAGGAAAAGCTCAAAAATATGGAAAACCTTTTGCAGACCTCATCAAAAAATATGTTGATGAAAATGAGATTGAACGACCACAAGATTATATCGTAAAATCGGTTGTAAAAAAATCTGCTATAAAAGTGTTTATTATTCAAGCTATCGATAGAAAATTAAGTTTTGAAGATATTGCCATTGCCAAAGGGCTTGATTTTGAGGAACTTTTAACAGAAATCGAAAGTATTGTGGCCTCTGGAACAAAGTTAGATATCAATTATTACATCGAAGAATTTATTGAACCATACCATCAAGATGATATCTTGGATTATTTTGCAGAAGCTGAAACAGATTCCGTGGAAAAATGTCACAGAGAACTTGGTGAAGATGAGTTCACTCTTGAAGAGATTCGGGTAATGAGAATCAAATATATGTCCGACGTAGGAAACTAATGAGTGAATAGTGAATAGTGAATAGTGAATAGTGAATAGTGAATAGTGAATAGTGAATGGTGAATTTATACTAATTTGCTAATTTGTAAATTTTTTCTTGCTGATTTTCAGATAATTACAAATTATTTTTATTTTTAACTAATTTTTTAGTTGCAAAACTAAAAAATTAGTTGTTACTTTGCACAATAATTCAACTAAGTTTTTAGTTATATAAAATAAAAAATGTTATGAAACCAAAAATCAAAGAGTTAACAAAAGCAGAAGAGCAAATCATGCAGATTCTGTGGTCCTTAGATCGTGCATACATTAAGGAGATTGTGGATCAGTTTCCAGAACCAAAACCTGCTTATAATACGGTTTCCACATTTGTGCGCATTTTAGTGAAAAAAGGGGTTGTTGGGTACACTTCAATGGGCAATACGCACCAATATTTTCCCCTTATTTCGAAACAGGAATATACAAAAACCTATTTAAGTCATTTTGTGGGAAACTATTTCAACCACTCTTATAAAAAATTAGTCTCATTTTTCACCCATGAAGAACAGTTAAGCATTCAAGAACTGGAAGAGATGAAAATTTTTATTGAACAAGAAATTAAAAGACAAAAACAAGATGATTGATTTTATTTTATATTTGGGAAAAGTATCAGTTGGAACAGCCCTAATGTATCTGTTTTACCAACTATTTTTAATGAAAGAGACCCATTTCAGATTAAATAGAGGGTTCTTAATAGGGTCACTCATAATCCCGTTGTTGATCCCTTTGATTAAAAATCCATTCTTAAAAGATGCAACAGAAACCCCTTTTGTACAAATTTTAGACACCATTCAAATCAGTGGAAATACAAATATTGTTGAATCTCATATATCAATCTGGAATCTCCTAATTATTGTTTATCTTGTTGGATTTCTTTTATTTACAATAAAGTTAACCATAAACTTCATTCATTTGATAAGCGTTACAATCAAAACTGAACCTCAGCTGATTCGCGGTGCTGTAGTTAAGGTATCAAAGGAGAAGATCTCCCCATTTTCATTTTGGAAATCGATTTACTTAAATCCTGATTTGCTAGAAGCAGAAGAGATTGACATAATTATCAAACATGAATCGATTCACATGAAACATTATCACACCATTGATATTATTTTCATAGAGTTTTTAAAAGTGATTTTTTGGTTCAATCCATTTCTAATAATGATTCAAAAAGCGCTTAAAGAAGTACATGAATTTGCAGCAGATCAGTACATAAAAAACGCTCAAAAAAATATAGAATCATACATGTTTTTATTAAGTAAATCAACGGGGTATCCGCTTGAAATAAGCAACAATTTCAATAAACCTTTAATTCTTAAACGTATGAAAATGATGACCAAAAAACCATCAAATTGGGCTTCCACTTTAAAAGTGATGTTAGCCATTCCGTTATTATTTGGATTAATACTTGTATTTTCCATCCGAGAGATGAGTGCAAAAGCTATTCCAGATCTATTTAAAATGGAAACAGATGTAATTGTTCCAACAACTACAGAAAATGGGATCATTGTAAATTCGAACACACCAAAAGTTACTACAGAATCAAAAACGATTATTGTAACTTCTGAGCAACCAAAAGACACAATTCCCAAAAAAATCCTTAGATTTAATGAAGTAGATAAACCAGCTTCATTTCCAGGAGGGATGGATAAAATGATGGAATATTTAAAAAACAACATCCAATACCCCGCAGTTTGCAGAGAAAAGGGGATTCAAGGGATTGTATTGGTTGAATTTGTCATCACAAAAAAAGGAAAAATTGAGAAAGTTAAAGTTTTATTTCCTGTAGATCCTGCTCTAGATGCAGAAGCGAAAAGAGTAATTTCCAAAATGCCTAAATGGGAACCCGCAGAACTTAACGGTAAGAAAGTCAACTCCATGTATCAAATTCCGATCAATTTTAAATTACAATAAAAGCCGTGCTCGGACTACGGACTACGGACTACGGACAACAGTCTACAGACTAAGTACTTACATCACTATTCACTATTCACTATTCACTATTCATTATTCACTATTCATTATTCACTAGTTTTGGGCATTCCCCCTCGCTTCGCTCGGGGTCGGTCTACGCCTTCACGTCCGCAGCTATAAAGTGTGGTCTGCATAGTCGTTAAAGTAGCTTCCGTTGGTCGCTCTTTAACTCCCTGCATCCCATCACTTTCTAGCTTTGCGGGCTTTCTCGGCTCCGCCCTAATGCAAAGGGGCGCAAGGCCAATGGTCAATGGCTAAAAGCTATCAGCTGTCAGCTATCAGTTTTTGTATTTTGTTGATTTAGTGACTGTTGTCTGAAGTCTGTGGACCGTAGTCAAATTATTCTTTGTGATCTTTGCGAATGTTCTTTGCGGTCTTTGCGAAATTACTTTGTGCACTTTGCGGTTAGGGTTTTAGTATTTTTTAAATGGAAAAGATCACAGAGGCACACAGTGTAAAAAAGGTGTTCCACAGTTTTTGAAATTGGAAAATTCATAACATATAAACTCTGTGATACTCTTTTATAACTCTGTGATACTCTGTGGTTAATTTATTTTTTTATAATAACAATAACTAAAACCCTAAGTTTAAGGTTAAATAATTAATGAAATTGAGGAAGAAGAGGAAATTTCTCCTTTTTTTTTGTTTTTGTGAGGTAAAAAAGGGGACTTTTTATCGGTTTTTTTGACTAAAAATAGGATAAAAACAGGATTTAAAATGTATTTAGTAGCCAAAATCTGCAACTGGTACGTCAGAACATCCATTCGAAATATTTATTTGCATACGTTTTAAAACGGTTGCATCTTTGCATTGTTAAATCAATAACACAACACCTAAAAATGTGACTGATATGGCGAAGCTATGTAATACATTAACAGAAATCCGTTACCAATGGCATGCCATATATGCACGAATTAATCACGAAAAAAAAATTGAAAATGAACTATTACAAAAAAACATCGAAGTTTACCTTCCCAAAAAGAGGGTTTTACACCAGTGGTCAGATCGTAAAAGATGGATTGAGGAACCCCTATTTAGGCCATATCTATTCGTTTATGTAAGCCCCAAAGAGTACCAGAAAGTACTGGAGATTCCCTCAGTGATCTCTTATGTATGTTTCTGTGGAAAAGCAGCTACTATCCCACAAGACCAAATTGATATTATCAAAATACTTGTTAATGAACAATTTACATTTGATGTAACGTCAACGCCTTTTAAAACCTTTCAACGTATTAAAGTGGTTTGTGGTCCTATGAAAGGGTTTTGTGGTGAGATTATAGAGTACAAAAATAAACACCGAATTCAGGTGGCTATTGATGCACTCTCCTGCTCAATAAATTTTGAAATCAATGGCAAACATATTGTACCTTTATAGTATCTTTGCATCAACAAAAACAATCATGACAATTAGAGCTTTTTTAAAACAATTTAAATTTAATTTCTGGCACTATCAGCTATTAGGTTGGAGTATTTATATTATCAATGAATTTGTAACTGGGATTGATTTTTTCACTAAAGCAAAAAATGCATTTCCATATATTTTAATTGCTTTTGCCATATTTTTTGGGATCACGATTGGCTTAAGATATTTGTATCGTTATTTCTATAATTTAAGAAAATCGCCCATTTTTTATATTTTGCTAATCTCATTCATTTCATTACTCTCCTCTTTCATTATGCGAGAGATGTTAATGATGATCGAACCATTTTTATTTGATTGCATTCCAAGCTGGATAGATAGACCCAGAGATACCAAATATTTTGGCGCTATATTTTTAAGTGCATGGCTTCCTTTTGTTTGGAGTGCTCTCTACTTTGTAATTAGATATTGGCAAGAGTTGCAATGTGAGATTCAAAAATCAAAAATGCTTCAACTTCAAACAGTTAAAGCTCAATTAAAAATGTTACGTTATCAACTGAATCCCCATTTTTTGTTTAACTCTTTAAATTCCATTCAAGGATTAATGTATAGTGATGTGAAAAAAGCGGATCTAATGCTCACTGAACTATCAGAATTTTTAAGATATTCATTAAAACATAACAACGACATTTTTATCCCTTTAAAAGAGGAGATAGAAATTATTGAGAAGTATCTGTTTGTTGAAAAAATAAGATTCTCCGACAAATTACATTACATTATTGATGTACCCAAAGAGGTGGAAAATGGCAAAATCTTGTCATTTCTTACTCAACCATTGATCGAAAACAGCGTAAAATATGGGATGAAAACCAGTCCCAATAATGAAGCAACGATAACCATAGCAGCTCGTAAAGAGAGCACTATGTTAATCATTGTTGTACATAATACGGGGCATTGGATTGAAAAAGAGGAGAAAGGAACAGGAATTCAAAACATTAAGGAACGACTACAGAATGCTTACGGAGATAACTGTTCTGTTAACATTTTCCATGATAAAAATCAAGTAAGTATTGAATTAAAAATTCCTTACCATGAATAGTTTTAATGCCTTAATTATTGATGATGAATCTTTGGCACAATTCACCCTTAAGAATAAGTTGTCGGATTATTCCAATATAAACATTGTGGGAACGGCAGCATCTGTAAAAGAGGGTGTTGAGAAGATCAAAGAATTAAAACCCACACTTCTATTTTTAGACATCCAATTAGCAGATGGCACTGGATTTGACTTACTTAACAAAGTGGATTATAACGGAAAAATCATTTTTGTTACGGCTTATGATGAGTACGCCATTCGTGCCTTTAACATCAATGCTTTGGATTATATCATGAAGCCAGTTTCAGACAGGAGATTACAATCTGCCATTGAACGTTTACAACAAGAGGATGAATCAAAAGGGCATCAAGCTGAAATTACATTAGATTATCATGATCGATTAATGGTTTCCTTGAAAAAATCTGTACATTTTATTAAAATTGACACGATAGTATCAATTTCTGCATCAAGGGAGTACACATATATCAATACAAATGATGGCAATGAATATTTAACATCGTATAGTATCGGAGAGTGGGAAAACAGACTCCCGGATCAACATTTTTGCAGAATTCACCGATCATACATTATCAATTTTGATTTTATTAAGAAAATCACTCCAAATATTATGGGGACCGCAGATGTATCGATGCAAGGATCGGACACTGTTTTATCAATTTCCAGAAACTATTACAAGTTGATTAAACAAAAATACAAACTATAATCTTTAAACTATCTATGGGAAAGCGTGTTATTCTTAATTTAATGTTCTTACTATTACTAAATATCACTTCAATAAACGCTCAAGAAAATTTAAAAGAACATACCATTTCAAGAACCCAAACTGCCCCAAAGATTGATGGGATTTTAGATGATCCATGTTGGGATCATTGCCTATCTATAAACAGTTTTAAACAACAATTTCCAAATTTTAACGCAGAGCCATCACAAAAATCTGAAATTAAAATTACTTATGATAATTATTCTATTTATATTGCTGCTTATTTATTTGATCATTCACCTGATAGCATTTTAGCGCAACTAGGTTCCAGAGATGATCATGATATTGTTTCAGATATGTTTTATATTGGGTTTGATACCTACAAAAGATTAGATGCTTATGTATTTGGAGTTTCAGCATCTGGTGTTCAATTTGACTATCGGGATTCTGATTTTACATACGATGCAGTATGGCAAAGTGCAACTAAAATTACCGATAGTGGCTGGGTTGTTGAGATGCGTATCCCCTACTCTGCAATTAGATTTCCTAGTACAGAAATTCAGGAATGGGGTTTTCAAGTGGTAAGGGAGATCAAAAGAAACAATGAAACGATTCAGTGGGCATTAGTTCCCAAACATGTTACAAGTTCTAGATCACTTTGGGGAACTATAAAAGGAATGAATAACATAAAACCTCCAGTAAGATTATCTATTAGTCCTTTTGTTAATCTTTTCTATCAAAGTGTTCCTATGACTCATAGTGATCAAACTGTAAGTTATTCTGGAGCATTTTCATATAATTTTGGAGCAGATTTAAAATATGGAATTGATGAAAAATACACCATTGATGTAACATTGATGCCCGATTTTAGTCAAGTTCAATCGGATAATAAAGTGAAAACATTAGGTTATGATGAAGTGGTTTTTAATGAAAACCGCCCTTTTTTCAAAGAGGGAACTGAATTATTCAATAAAAATCAACTTTTTTATTCTCGAAGGATCGGGAAAACACCTGAAAAACACAATAGTATTGGATCTGAACTTCAAGAAGGAGAAACATTATTAGAGAATCCTTCCACTGTTAAGCTCATTAATGCCATAAAACTTACTGGAAGAAACAACAACGGTTTAGGGATTGGATTATTTAATGGTATCACCGACAATATGTATGCTGTTATTGAAGATTCTTTAGGGGAAAAACGCAAAGTTCAAACTGAGCCACTAGCAAATTATAATGTTATTGTTTTCGACCAAAAATTAAAAAACAATTCAAATATTTACTTCATAAACACCAATGTTATTCGACCAAATCAACACAAAACGGCGAATGTAACTGGGACTGGATTTGTATTCATGGACAAGAAGAGTGTTTGGGCGATAGATGGAAACTACGCTATTAGTCAGAAATACAGCAGTATAGATTCCATAGAGAACAATTTCAACACAATTGTTGGGCATCGTTATTTTGGTGGATTTAGAAAAGCATCAGGAAACTTTCAATTTGGATTATCTCACACTTATATTGGGAAGACTTACGATTCTCGCGACATGGGATACTATGTTATTGGAAATAAACAAACTGAAAAAGTGTATGTAAGTTATGATACATACAAACCTAATAAAATATTCAGGGAGTCTTATCATTCTGCTTCTTTCACCTATTCAACCAATCCTGAAACACTAAAATCGATTGGAAACTCATTAAATATCAATTCCACTTTTCTTCTCAAAAATTATGCATATTTAAATTTAAATATTTATGGGATGCTATTTAAGGCATTCGATTATTATGAGCCCAGAGTTACTGGAAAAATCTTTAGAAAATATAAAAATTACAATCTTTCTGCCTCCTATTCTTCCGATGAAAGAAAGCCATTTTCCTACGGAATTGATATCAGTTTTGGAGATTTTTCAGAAGTTTATGATGGGCCAGCTTATGGGATTACTCCTAGTATCAAATATAGATTAAAAAACAACTTTCAATTCGACTACTCTTTTAGATATTTTGACAACACATATAACATTGGATTTGTGGATATTGTATCAAATGATGAGATCATCTTCGGAGGTCGTCGTTTAGTAACTACTGAAAATAACTTTTCCATCCAATATGTAATTAAAAATGACATGAGTTTGAGCTTGGTCGGGCGTCACTATTGGTACACTGGGGAGTATCTTCAATATTATACTTTACAATCTGATGGAGGTATTGAGATCAACAACACATACCAAAGAGATAAAAACTTCAGTTACAATGTATTTTTTGTTGATTTTGTTTATTCGTGGCAATTTGCCCCTGGAAGCACATTATCAGTAGTTTATAAAAATGCTATTGAATCAGATAAGGCACTCACTGAAACAAATTATTTTAGAAATTTAGAGGAGACTTTCAACATGCCAAAGTCTCATAGTATATCCATAAAATTTTTATATTACCTTGATTATCTAAATGTTAGAAAAGGGCTAAGGGCTAAGGGCTAAGGGCTAAGGGTAAAGGGCTAAGGGCTAAGGGCTAAGGGTAAAGGGCTAATTTTCAGCACATTCTTCATTTTTCATTTTTCATTATTCATTTTTCATTATTCATTAATTTGCTAATTTGCTAATTCCATTATTCATTTATAAAATGGAGTGAATAAATATTGTTTAAAAATTCAAAAAAAAATCATCATTTAAAAATTATCACTATGAAAAGAGTTCTCATTTATTTATCTTTGCTCTTAAGCTTCAATTTTACCCTTGCCAATTCTACAATCAGTGGAGAGTCAAATCTGGCTGGGAGTGGCACTATTAAGGGAAAAATTGAATCTAAGGCAGACAAAAAACCGATAGAATATGCAAGCATCATGGTGTATTCATTACCTGATTCGCTTTTAATTACCGGTACACTAACTCTACCAGATGGTAGTTTCAGAATTGAAAAGCTATCGAAAGGGAACTACTATTTAGTGGCCTATTTCATGGGATTTCAAAAAAAAATGATCTCAACTCTAAAAATTGATACTAAAACACAGGTTGTTGATTGTGGTACAATTATTTTAGAAGGAATTAATATAACATTAGAGGATGTTGATATAGTAGAACAAAAGAATTTTGTAGAATATAAACTTGATAAAAAGGTGATCAGTGCATCCCAAAAAATGGATGCTAAGGGGGGGAGTGTTGTAAATTTATTAGAAAATACACCCTCTATTCAAATTGATATTGAAGGAAATGTTTTATTAAGAGGGAGTGAAAATTTCACTGTTTTGGTTGATGGAAAACCAACTTCACTTTCTGGAAACGATGTTTTAAAGCAGATTCCTGCCAATACAGTAGAAAATGTTGAGATTATCACCAATCCATCTGCAAAATATGACCCAGCTGGAACCTCAGGGATTATAAACATTATCATGAAAAAGAACTTTCAAAAGAGTACAAGTGCACTAATTAACGGATCTATAGGCACATTTCACAATTATTCAGGTGATTTCAATCTCAATCACAGAACATCAAAAATCAACCTATTTTTGAATGGGAATGGTGCTTACAATGGATCATATCCTTATAACACAATGGAATCCACTTTTATCTTAGGAGATAGTTCCCGTCATACATCTCAAACGGAATCACGATCTCAAAAAGTTACCCCTTATTCATTTAAAGCGGGGCTCGATTGGTATATAAATCCAAATAGCACACTTTTTCTTGAATATAACTGGGGCTTTTGGGGTATGAATCTTTATATTCCAACATATACAACTGAAACATTCAGTACAGAAACTCCTACCAATTACTCAATAACTGATTCAAAATTAGAGATTGGTGGGTTTTATCACAATGCAAGCATTGTACACGATTTGAAGATTGACACTTCAGGACAAAACTTAAAAACTTCTTTTGTTGTTGCTACGTGGAATGGAGAGAATATCACTGATGTTAATGATTTCATCACTAAAGAGGATTTTGAAACTGTAACAGATGGGATTCATCATATTTCTAAAAGAGATGATCAAACAAAAGCGTACCAACTTAAATTGGATTATAGTTTGCCAATAAATAAAAGCAGCATGTTAGAAGTAGGTTATCAAGGAAACTTACGTGATGTTTATTCTGGGTATTCGATAAAGTTTCAAGACTTTGACACCCAACAATGGGAAGATTTACCCTACAATCATCATAAAATGAAATATTCGCAAAATATTCAGGCAATTTATGCCACTTTTAACACCCATTGGAAAAGTTTTGAGTTCTTATTCGGCTTAAGAGGTGAGTATTATGGTAGAAACTTAACCATTCTTGATAATGATATTAAGTATCCTATTAGCGTTTATAATTTATTCCCTACTATTCACATTAGTAAACAGTTTAAAAAGAATTATCAACTACAAGTTAGTTACAGCAGAAGAGTAAACAGACCCAGGGAGTGGAATCTTTATCCATTTCCTGTTTACTCAGATAGATACATTTCCCAAGTTGGGAATCCAAATTTAATGCCTGAGGTTACAGACTCATATGAGATCAATTTAATGAAGCAATTGAAGAAGGGATTTGTCTCCTTAGAGTGTTTTTATAGACAAACCAACAATGCTTTCTCAAGAAATATGAATTTAGATAGTAATGGAGTGATTCTGGTTATTGTTGAAAATCTGGACAAAGTATTTGCTTACGGGAGTGAGCTCTCTACCAATCTCAGATTTACAAAATGGTATAACCTATATGCAAGTGTTTCCTTATATAGTTATAATGTAAGTCAAATTGCTGGCAATCAAATTGTCAACAATAGAAGTTACAATAGTGATTTTGCATTAAACAATACATTCAGGTTGCCCAAAAACTTTAAAATACAGTTGGTTGGTTTTTATAACGCCCCAAAAGCTACTTCTCAAGGGAAAATTGCAGAAATGTATGGGGTAAACATTTCAGTAGGGAAAGAGTTCTTTAACCAAAAATTAAGTATAAACATGACTGCTCGAGATATTTTCAGAACGGCAAACTTTAAAATCGTTACGGACACACCTCAATTGAAATCCACTTTTTATATGAAAAACAACTATCCTATTCTCGTTTTAAACATCACCTATAAATTTAATAATTACAAAAGAAGAGTAGCTGCTGAACCTGAAAAAGAGCCCGTCTTTGAAGGGGGGACTGGAATATAAATCTATAAAAAAGTAAGAGATACCTGATAATTCAAATATTGAACTATCAGGTATTTTTTTGTATCTTTGCTGATTAATATTCAAAAAAGAAAATGTATCATAGAATAATCCTTCTAGTATCTCTTTTCTGGAGTATAACTATTGGAATTCCAAATTCATTTGGAGTTCCAACGGATTCAATTCCTTATTCTGCATATCTTTTAAGCGAATATATTCAAAAAAAGTCAGTTACTGGAAATGAAAAGGAAGCTGGAGAGTTTTTTGCAAATGTAGCAACTCAAAAAGGGCTTTATGTAGAAGTTCTAACTGACGCTCTTGATAGTTATAACTTTACCGCTTCACTCTATCCTTTATCATTAAAAAAACCAAATATCATATTGCTGACACATATTGATGTAGTAGATATTCAAGACCCTTCCCTAAACAAATATCATCCATTTTCTGGAGCTATTGAGGAGGGATTTATATGGGGGCGCGGTTCATTAGACAACAAAGGAATGGGGATCATGCAGTTGCTTGCTTTAGCACAATTTGTAGAGATTGCTAAAACTACAGATTTACCATACAATATAACCATAGTTGCTGTTTCATCTGAAGAGATTGGGGGAGAAAAAGGAGCTCAAATCATTGCAAATCAATATTTAGAATATCTAAATCCTGTTGTTGTTTATGGTGAAGGTGGATTAGGATTTGATGGATTGCTTAGTAAGAATCCTAAAAAACATATTTATGGCATTTGTATTGCTGCAAAACGAAGTTTATGGCTTGAACTTACATTAAATGTAAAGTCGTCTGGACATGGTTCAGTACCTCCTCAAAATTATTCGATACAACAAAAAATTAATGCATTGGAAAGGGTGTTAACAATAAATAGATACAGACCTTTACAATTTTGTGAACCTTCACTACGAATGTTTAAAGATGTCGGAGAAATAGAAACTGGGTTTCGTCGTACTGCTTTCAAAAACATAAAAACATTTTCACCTTTTATATCACCCTTTTTAAAACAAAATGATGCTATTTATTCATTACTAAGCAATACTATTACGATCACTTGTGTATATACTACTCCAGGGGCACCAAACGTTATTCCAAGTCAAACAAAAGCTATTTTGGATTGTCGTTTGCTTCCAGACGTTAACACTGATGATTTTTTAAAAAAAATGAAAAAATGGTTGATGAATGATTCTATAAAAATTAACATTATAAGTGAAAACATCCCTTCACCTTATACGATTCCTGATAAGTTTTTTTATAAAATGGAGAGGGCTTTAAGAGACACTTATTCTGATATAGAAGTGATTAGCATAATGGTTCCAGCTTCAAATGATAATACTTTTTTTAGAGCAAAAGGGATTCCAACCTATGGCATATTGCCCATTTTCCTTTCAAGTGAGGCAATGTTTTCAATTCATAATATCAATGAAAGAATCTCTATAGAAAGTTTAGAAAAGGGAATTCAAGTTTATAAAAATTTAATTCAAAAAATCTTATTTGATCAAAAATAAATAGTGTTAAAAAAGATAAAAATAATAGTTTATTAAAAATGAATATTGCTGCGTTAGTTTCAGGAGGAGTTGATAGTTCTGTTATCTTATATAATCTCAAAGAACAAGGATACAACCCTACTATTTTCTATATCAAAATTGGAATGGAAGATGAACAGGGGAACGTTCAATGTACCACAGAAGATGATCTTTTTATCGTAAAATTTCTGGCCAAAAAATATGGGCTAAAAATGGAAGTTGTCAGTTTACAACAGGAGTATTGGGATAATGTGATTACATACACAATTGAAAGTGTAAAAAGAGGGCTAACTCCAAATCCAGATATGATGTGTAATAGATGGATTAAATTTGGCTATTTTGAACAAAAATGGGGAAAAGAATTTGATAAAATTGCATCAGGTCATTATGCAACAACGACTGAATTTGATCAAAAACTTTTTCTCTCAACTGCTAAAGATAAAGTTAAAGATCAAACCTATTTTCTTGCGCAAATCAACTATTTACAACTATCCAAACTGATGTTTCCCATTGGTCATTTACTTAAAAGTGAAGTTCGTGAAATTGCCATTAAAGAGAATTTACCCACTGCAACAAGAAAAGATAGTCAAGGGATATGTTTTTTAGGAAAAATTCATTACAACGATTTTATTAAAAGGTATTTAGGCGTAAAAAAGGGGAAAATTGTTGATTTCGAAACGGGGAAAATTTTAGGGGAACACGATGGGTACTGGTTTCACACTATTGGCCAAAGACGAGGTTTAAAATTGAGTGGTGGTCCATGGTTTGTAATTCAAAAAAATATTGAAGAGAACATTATCTATGTTTCTTGTGGATATGACCCTGCTACTCAATATGGCGATGTTATAAATTTATCTGGATTTCAATTTATTACTGAAGATACATTACAAAATTTGGATCAATTAGATATCACTTTTAAGATCAGGCACACTCCATATTTCACATCAGGGAAATTAACAAAAATTGGAGATATATACCGCATCACTGCAGATCAAAAAGTTTCAGCAATTGCTTCCGGACAATTTGGAGTTATTTATGATAAAACACAGAAATTGTGTTATGGAAGTGGTATTATTATATAATTTTTGTATCTAATATTTTTTTAGTTTTACTTTGCAAATCAAAAAAACATTTACTTGTATGGAACACTCACCTCTAGAAATACTTGAAAGATGTCCACTCTTTTTAGGACTTTCGATGGATCAAATTTTAGAACTTTTAAATGGGCAATATAAGATATTTTCATTTAAAAATGGAGATTTAATTCTTTCACAAGGGGAACAATTTTCACACCTTTATATCATAAAGAAGGGCAAAGTAAGTGCTGAGATGCTAGATGCTATGGGAAGAAACACCACCATTGAAGAACTCGAACCATCACGAATTATTGCCCCTGCTTTTCTTTTTGCTACCAAAAATCGTGTTCCTGTCGATGTAATTGCACGAACTGAAACTCTTATTATTCGCATCTCAATTGAAAAATTAACCGAAATGATGCAAAGAGAGAAGATAGTATTGAATAATTATCTCACCATAGTAGCTAATCGTGCTTATTTTCTTTCAGAAAAAATTAGAACATTTCGATTTGGTACTATAAAATCTAAATGGGCAAATTATCTTTTAGAACAAATTCAAATCAATAACGACACTATTTTTCAGATACCACATTCACAACAGGATCTCGCTGATATATTCGGAGTTACAAGACCCGCTGTAGCGAAAGCTCTTTCTCAATTGATTGAAATGGGGGTTGTTCAATCAGATCGTAAATATTTCAGAGTGATGAATGTTGCTCTTCTTAAGAAAATCATATCTGAACAATAAATACTTAATTTTAATAAATTATTTAATTTACAGATATTCGTCATATTTTATTGAAAAAAATGTAACTTTGCAGTTACGTTTAAAAAATCGATTATAATGGCTAAAATCACTGGAATAATTACAACACTAAATGAAGAACACAATATTATTGAAGCTATAAAATCTCTTCAACTTATTTGTAATGAAATTATTGTAATTGATTCTAATAGTACTGACCAAACTGTTTCTTTAGCTCAAACTATGGGGGCTAAAACCTATTTACAAACCTATTTAGGAGACGGATTTCAAAAAAATATTGGGATACAATATGCTTCAAATGATTGGATTTTCAGTATGGATGCTGACGAAAGAATCACTCCAGAATTAGCACTTTTGATCAACAACATTGATTTTAAGAACACATGTTTTCATGGATATGCTATTCGTAGAAGAAATATGATTGGCAGTAGATGGGTAAAAAGTTGTGGTTGGTATCCTGACTATTTAGTGCGTTTATTCAATCACAAACATATTCGTTTTAGAGAAGTGAAACAACATGCTTCTGTTCCTACAAAAAAAACGCAAAAACTTAAAGGTGATATTCTCCATTTCAGATATCATAACTTAGGAGAACTCTTCGCAAAACCTGCTAGAAATTATAGTACTAGAGGTGCTAAAATATTATATCTTAATGGGAAAAAGGCAACTGCTTTTACTCCATTTTTACATGGCTTCAGTTCATTATTTGTTAATCTTTTCATTAAAGGGGCTATTTTAGAAGGGATTGACGGATTTACACTGGCACTCTCAATCGCTACAAATAGTTATCTGAAATATGCAAAACTTCTTGAGTATCAAAGAGATTCCAAAGTAAGAGAACGTGAGGATTTCAACAGCGTTTGGTAACATACACACAAAAAAATAAAATGCAACCATTAGCAGAAATCTTAAGACCAAAAACTCTAGACTCCTATGTCGGACAAAAACATCTGATTGGAGAAGGGGGAGTTTTGCGAATTGCTGTTGAGAACAAACAATTGCACTCCATGATTTTATGGGGGCCCCCTGGTGTTGGGAAAACAACTTTAGCATTACTAATAGCAGAATTAGTTGATGCTCAATTTTTTATGCTCAGCGCTATTAGTTCAGGAGTAAAGGATATTCGTGCAGTAATCGACCAAGCAGAAAAAAGTGAATCGCTTTCAATATTATTTATTGATGAAATTCATCGATTTAGCAAAGCTCAACAAGACTCATTATTAGGGGCAGTAGAGAGAGGAATCGTTACATTAATTGGAGCAACTACTGAAAACCCCTCATTTGAAGTGATCTCCCCACTCTTATCTCGTTGTCAGGTTTATGTTTTAAACTCTTTAGAAGTAATTGACCTAGAGCAGATTTTCAAATCGTGTATCTCCTACTTAGAAAACGACTTACAATACCAAATAAAAGTTGAAGAAACCGAAGCTTTATATAGAATTTCAGGTGGAGACGCTCGAAAGTTGATAAATGCCATCGAGTTAGTGGTAAAATATGTAAAACCCGTCGAAGGAGTTTTAATCATCAATAACGAAACCGTTACCAAATGTATTCAAAAAAATTTGGTGATCTATGATAAAGCTGGAGAGAATCATTACGATATCATCTCTGCTTTTATCAAATCGATAAGAGGGTCAGATCCAAACGCTGCTGTATATTGGATGGCTAGAATGTTGGTTGCTGGTGAGGATCCTCTGTTTATTGCCCGCCGGATGATCATTTTGGCCTCAGAAGATATTGGAAATGCAAATCCAAATGCACTTTTACTAGCCAATAGTTGTTTCCAATCAGTGCACCAAATTGGAATGCCAGAAGCCAGAATAGTCCTTTCACAAACTGCCATTTATCTGGCCTCTTCTGCAAAAAGCAACGCCTCTTATTGTGCTATAGATGAAGCGATTGAATGGGTTCATAAAACCGGAGATTTACCAGTACCACTTCATATCAGAAATGCTCCCACATCTCTCATGAAAGATTTGAATTATGGAAAAGATTATAAATATGCCCATTCATTTGAGCAAAACTTTGTGGAACAAGAGTTTCTCCCAGAATCTATTAGTGGTAAAAAGTTCTATGAACCTCAAAATAATGCGAGGGAAAATGAACTCAGAAAATACTTAAAAAACTGTTGGAAAGAAAAATACAGATATATTATACTCTTTTTAGTTGGTTTTCTCTCATTAACTCAACTCGCTGCCCAGGATATCCACTATTCACAATTTTACACTGCTCACTATCTTTTAAATCCTGCCATGACAGGTGCTTTTGATGGTGTATATCGTGCTAATCTTAACCAAAAAACTCAATGGATGTCTGTCACAAAACCTTTTGTTTCGGTATCTGGAAGTATGGACGCCCCGATATATAAAAGTAATAAACTCAGACAATTGGTTGGTTTAGGATTAAATCTCAACTCAGACAAAGCTGGAGATTCTGAATTTAGATCTTTAGATATCAACTTAGCCGCATCATTTGTTAAAAGTTTGGGAAGAAAAAACAATCATAAAGTTGGAATTGGTGTAATGGGTGGATTTGTTCAACGCTCATTAAACTACGCTGCTCTTCATTTTGACGAACAGTTTCAGTACGGATTTTATGATCCCAACAATCCTATTACAGAGACTTTCGGAGATTCAAAAATCAATTATTTCGATTTAGGTGTTGGAGGATTATGGAGTTATGCTCCCAGAAAAAACAACATTTTAACTATAGGTGCAAGTGCATATCATATAACAAATCCCAAACTAACTTTTGAAAATGGAAATATGGTATTACCCATGCGTTTTACTGGATATGTAATGAGTAGAATTCAATGGCTTGATTTTCTGGCTTTTACTCCTTCAGCATTTACCACTTTTCAAGGAAAATTTAGTGAATTTACCTTTGGAAGTAATATGGAGTATATTGTTAAAAAAAATGCATACACGACTTTAGCAACCTTTGGTTTTGGAGTTTTTTATCGATGGAATGATGCTCTCATAGTAAATGTATTGATGGATATTCAAAATGTTAGGTTAGGGTTTAGTTACGATTTAAACATCTCTTCATTCGTACCTGCTACAAGAGTTAGGGGTGGCTTTGAACTCTCTATAATTTATATTTATAAAAAATCCTCCATAAAAAAAACGGGCAGAGAACCTTGTCCTTATGATATTATGTAACCTTTGTGATGAAAAAATATGTACTAATTATAATGTTATTTCTTTTTACGGGATCAATCTTTTCACAGATTATTCCTAAGGATGTTGCATTTAGGTTAGAACAGATAAAATTTATTAAAAACAACAAACTCCCAGTAGAAATAGAGTGGCTCCCTCGTGAAATAAATACAGATTATTCTGAATATCGAGGGGAATTACTTCCTGACTCCACTTTTATTTTTTCATCTTTTGTTTCGGTGAGTGATGATGATCATGAAGATATTTTCGAAGCATATTGGATGGGGAAAATTTATAAAAGTAAACTTACCTTTAGCGGTTATTCTACTCCTGAACCCTTAGATGATGTTATCAACAATAAAAACTACTACAATATCAATTTTTGTTTCAATGAAGCGAGAAACATTCTTTTTTTTACCCGTTGTTCTAAATCTGCATATCCCCATTTAAGATGTGACATCTGGAAATCTGAAAATAAAAATGGGTTTTGGCAAAAACCAACCAAACTCCCCACTACTGTAAATGCACCTCATGGTAACAATACTCAACCTTACTGGGTAGAATATGAAAATTATAGTGTTTTATACTTTGTTTCAAACCGCATAGATGGATTTGGAGAATTGGATATTTGGTTCTCAATTTACAAAAACGGGAAATTTGAGGAAGCCACCAACTTAGGTCCAATTATTAATACACCAGGAAATGAAGTGACCCCTTTTTATAATTCAAAAAACAGTACATTATATTTCAGTTCTGATGAACATTTAGGTATTGGAGGATACGACATACATTACTCACGTGGAGCATTAAGCGACTGGGCAGAGCCAAGCAATATGGGTGTACCTTTCAATTCAGAGTTTAATGATGTATATCTTACGGTTAATATGAATGATAATAATGGATATTTCTCTTCCAACAGACCCAACAGCAAATACTCCCATAGAGAATGTTGTAACGACCTTTATGCATATTCTTGGATTCCTCCCAAAGATTCCCTTATTCCTACTCCTATAGTGGATACAGTTAACTTGGAAAAACAGATAACTCAATTGATCCCCTTAACTTTGTACTTCAATAATGATGAACCTGATCCAAAATCTACCTCACTCACCACTCAAAATAACTATCGTTTAACGCTAGCCAATTATATCGCCAATAAAGAGATTTTCAAAAAAGAGTATAGTAAAGGTTTATCACCCATTGAAAAAGAAGAAGCTGTTCAAAATATTGAGCTATTTTTTACAGATTCTGTTCAAAAAGGGTATGCTCAATTAATTCAGTTCTCAAAAATATTATACTCCATTTTAGAAAGTGGAAAAAGTGTAACTATAACTGTACATGGATATGCAAGTGCTTTACACAAAACAGATTACAATTTCAAACTCTCTTCTCGAAGAATCTCGAGTTTAGTAAACTACCTCAAAGAATTTGATAATGGCATACTCATACCTTTCTTAGATGGCACAAAACCAAACCAAATAAAAATCATAGAAAAACCTCTGGGAAGTCAGGAGGCAATTGCAAAAAACATCAATGCCAACATACATGATAAAAGAAATTCAGTGTTTAGTATCTCTGCTTCAATCGAAAGAAGAATTCAAGTAGTAAATATAACCATTAAATAAAGAAAACCTTAAAAATGAGAAATATAATTATAATCTTAATATTGTACTGCTCTTCAGCCATTTCATTACAGGCACAAAGCTTTCTTTATAATGTTAAATTAGATTACTATTTTGACTATAGAGAATATAAAAACACTTTTTCTAATCCTCAAACCCTTTTTGGGATCAGATTATCACCAGAAGTTGGATTAAAATATATAGAATCTAATGGATCGATTCATAAACTAATAAGCGGGATTCATTATTTACAACCTATTGGATCCCAACTAAATCAAGCACAATTAAATCCTTTTTTATACTACAAATACTCCAAAAAGTGGTACAATCTACATTTTGGGATTGTTCCTTATTCTGAATTGATCCAAAAACTTCCCATGTATGTAATGTCAGACTCACTTTCATATCTCTATCCTAACATTCAAGGTGCTTTATTTCAGTTTCAAAAAGGGAAAAGTTTTATAGAATTTTTTTGTGATTGGCGTGGTGCTCAAAGCACGACTACGAGAGAGGCATTTCGGATTATTATTCAAGGGAGACATTATTGGAAACACTACTCTTTCGGTGGAGTCTCATTTTTAAACCATTTAGCAAATAAAGCTCCAAGTGAACCCAAATTGGGGGTTTGCGATGACTATATGATAAGTCCCTCTTTGGGTTTACATTGGGGTAAATTCAAGAATATTGACTCCGTCTCATTTGTAATAAATTATATATATACTTCCACAAATGAGAGGATTACAGATACCAAAAAAGTGGGGCATGGGATAGAATGGGATTGTTTTGTGAAGTGGAAATTTTTAGCGATTCAAAACAGTTTTTATCTTGGAGAGAACCTCCTTCCTTTTTATCAAAAATATCATAGTGGGCTCCATTTAGGGGATCCGTTTTACCAAGCAACACGATACAACAGAACCTCTTTTATCCTTTATCTGATTCAGAAACCGTTTGTACTATGCCAATTTTCATGGAATCTTCATTTCACAAAAGGTGATCCCATTGGAAATCAGCAATTATTAACACTCAATTTTAACTTAGATGCATTAACTCATCAAAAATAACATATTCTTATGACACACGAAGATTACATGAAAGAAGCTTTTAAGGAAGCATTTCAAGGAATGAGAAATAACGAAGGTGGCCCTTTTGGAGCTGTTGTTGTGATCAATGGTAAAATAATTGGACGAGGACATAATATAGTTACCTCTTCAAACGACCCAACTGCACACGCTGAAGTAGTAGCTATTCGAAATGCTTGTCAAACTTTAGGCGTCTTTCATCTCCCAGAAGCCACAATTTATGCCACTTCAGAACCTTGTCCAATGTGCCTGTCAGCTATATACTGGGCAAATATTAAAAACGTTTTTTACTGTACTGACAAATTTCAAGTTGAAAAGATCGGTTTTAGTGATAAATTTATCTATGACGAGTTCGCACTTCCAAAAGAGCAGCGATCATTATATATAGATAAAATCGATCTTTCAGAAGGAAATGATCTATTCTATGAATGGATGACTAAAATAGATAAAACTAACTATTAAAGAAATTCAAAATAAAAACTTCATATCATTAACCAATTTTTAAAAAATAAATACCATGAGCAAAACGATCTCTTTAAATCAAAGCAAAACATTCAGTAAATTGCGAATTCTATTGGGGATTATCCTCTTTATGTATGCTTTTTACTTAATTTATCAGATTTTCAAACTTCAACATAGTGAAATTCCTGATCCAATTCTTCAAAACAGTTTACAAAATGATTATATTCATAAAAATTCTATCTATTTAATTATCACACTGTTAATATGGGGTATTTTTTACTTTATTATAGAAATTGGATTCTTTTTTAAAAGATTTAGATCGTTTATCAATTTTGAATCTGAATATTTTATATTAAAAAACGGAGTACTCGCTAAAGGAATTGTGATTACTTGGAAAGAGCTTAAAAATATTGAATTTCAATCAAATGGAATAAAAATTACAACTAAAAATGATGAAATCCATAAAATTAATTACGCTCCTATAACTTTTGCAATAGTGCAAGAGTTAAAAGCTGATTTTACTCATTTTGCACAACAAAACAATATAGAAATAGTTAGTTAAATTTTGTTTTAATATGATGGTTATGAGAACTTTTGCATTTTTTTGTATTGTATTATTATTCAATTCCTTACATTTTAATTTAGAAGCACAACGCCAAGTAACTTTGCAAAATTGTATGGATTGGGCAGTGGGTCATTCTTCGGAAAATGTGCAAAAAAACCTCAATGAACAGCTTCTCAAAGTTAAATTAAAAGATGTCTCTTCTCATCTTTATCCTACATTAGAAATGAATGGGATCGTGAGTTACCAATCTCATGTGCCTCAACTTCCCCTCAATATGGGTGTTGATGTGCTTTCTAAAGATCAGTATGCCATCTCTTTAGATTTTGCTCAAATGGTGTATGATGGGAATCAATTTTTATATAATCGTCAGTACGAACGGATGATGAATCAAAATGAGCTCTATCAACTCGATCTGACACTAAACAAAATTAAAGAGCAGATTGTTTCAATTTATCTCAATTTACTAATTATTGAGAAAAAAGTTGCCTTGCTCTCTGTAGTGGAAACCACGATCAATGAGCAACTTGAAAAACATAAAACGTTGCTCAAAGAGGGTGTTATTTCAGGAAATATCATCTCCCAACTGGAACTCGAAAAGTTAAAAATGGAACAACAAAAAGGGGAATTGTTTAGCATTCAACAATCTTTAATTCAATCCTTAAGCATTTTAACTGGCGAAAAATTGGAAAATTGCACTTTTGAAACTCCCCAAATTCCTCAATTTGGACGTGAACTAATTTCAAAAAGATTAGAGTTTGCTATCTTTGAAACCACAAAATCTGGCTTAGAGTATCAAAGAAAATTATCTGTTTCTAAAAGTTTACCAAAAGTATCTTTATTTGCAACTGGCGGATATGGCAGACCAACTTACAACATCTTTGAGAATCAGTTTGATTGGTTTTATAGGGTGGGATTGAAAGTGAATGTTCCTGTCATTTCATGGGCAAAAACAGCAGGAATGGGAGATATTATCAATCTTCAAAAACGGATTGTGGAGAGCAAAAAGGCAGATTTTCAAAAATATAACCAAATTGAGATTCAGGAAAAATGGAATGAGATTCAAAAGCTTGAACAACTGCTTCGTTTAGATAAAGAGATTGCTTTTAAACAAGCGGAGATCACTCAAAGTTTTAAAATGCAATTGGCCAATGGGAGCATAACTGCTTATGAGTATATTAAACAGCAAAATGATGAGTTACAATCGCTTATAAATCAAGAAGTTCATAAGATGCAACTACTTAAAGCTCGCTATGAATTGCTTGCTTTACATGGAATGTTATAAATTTCTTACTTTTTGCTGATCGTAGCATAAAATTACTATCTTTGTAGTCTAATAATTACTCCAATGACTACAAAAACTACACTGCTGCTTTTCCTTTTGGCTGTAAGTAACCTTTCCTTTTCAGCCCCCTTGACATCCCATCTTTTTCAATCGCAAAATGATCCTAAAAAGGAGAATTTATTTTTATTTTCATACATCAAGGATTTTCTGAGTATTCTCCCTTTTATCAATCAAAATTTTGTACAATGTCAGGTTGAGAATAGATTTCTGGTACCAGAGATCAACCAAAAAGTATGCTTTTCACATTTAAAATTTAAAGACAACAGTTTTATACTTCGATTGAACCATTTAGGGTATTCAAAATTTGGAATGTTGGAATCGAGTATTGGATATGCCCGTAAATTTGGTAAAAGCGTATCGTTTAGTTTAGACTTTCTCTATCTTTTCAATCATGTAAGTGGATATGATTCAAGACATTCACTTACATTTAGGTGTTCGCTCTGGGGAAAGCTAAATTCAAAATGCAGTTTTGGTGTCTCAGTATATAATCCGGCACATTTAAAATATGGTGGATTGAGTGAAGAGTTGATCCCTGTAAAGGTGCATTTATTAATGGTTTATGCCATAAACGAAAAAGTATTGTTAATTCCAGAAGTAACCAAAACGTTTCCTGGTAATTTAAATATTGGGGTAAACACAGCCATTTCCGTCAACGATTTTCAAATCTCAAACTCATTATCATTAAAGGGGATTGGAATGGGATTAGGATTTTTTTATAAGCAATTTTTGTTTCATTTGGATACAAAATACGACTACCAACTTGGGATCTCTCCCACGTTGCAACTCTCCTACTTTCTTCCCAAATCTTCAAAATTATGAAATTCCTGAAACAGATTGGAGTGTTTCTAATTACACTCTTACATTGTCACTTAACACTATATGGACAGATCGATTCATTAGCTTTTGAGAAGGATTTGGAAGTTCTCAACCTCATCGATTACGAAAACATAACAGAGCAAAATGGTGAAGAGATTGATCTCTCTGAGGAGCAATTTCTGTATACTGATGGAGAACAATTTAACATCAATGATCTTTCTGTTGATAGGGCTATTGGAACACTGGAGATGACGGATTATCAATACTATCAACTATTAAAGTACATCGATCAATGTGGTCCATTAGTCACCATTTATGAATTGGCAGCCATTGAAGGATTTCATTATCAGGAAATTGTGAAGTGGCTCCCCTATCTAAAAGTGGGTCCTATCAAAAAGGGGAGATTCAAAATCAAAGAGCTTTTCACCCATTCCAATCATCAATTACTGATTAGAAACAGTAGGGTTTTGGAGGAGAAAAAAGGGTATCTTCCAGAAACCTCAAATGGGTATGCTGGTTCACCCGACCGGCTTTGTTTCAAGTATGTTTATCAATCAAAAGATCGGATCAGTTTTGGAATTGCTGGGGAGAAAGATGCAGGAGAGCAGTTTTTCAGCGGGGAACAGAAAAGCGGATTTGATTGGTACTCGTTTCATTTTCAGATTAAAAAGATGGGGCTCTTGAAAAAGGTAATCATTGGAGATTATCGGATGCAAATGGCTCAAGGGGTTATTATGGGTAGTGGCTACCTTCAAGGAAGCGGTATTGCGATTCGGAAAATTCAATCGGCCATCCAACCTGTGACTGCGATGAACGAATCTCCTCTAAATCGTGGAATCGTTGCCGAGATTGGAAATCACAAGATCTCCGGAACACTCTTTTGGGGATCTCGATATGATATTGAAGGGATTCAAGGGCACCTTTATGGGTCTGAAGTGCAATTTCAAACCCGTTTACTCAAAATGGGTTTTCGTTTTATCCAAATGAAATACAGTGACACTATTCTACCCTCAGAAAAGTGGTATCAACTGTTTCATTTTCATGGTATTAAAAACACCAATTATGGTTTTGACTACCGATACATTTTAGGACACGCCATTCTGTTTGGAGAGCTAGGAGTGAGCCAAAGTGGCGGGTATGGATTGATTCAAGGACTCATCTTTCCGATTCATCCCACGGTGAAAATGGTGCTCATGTACCGAAAATATAGCGCCAATTTTCATTCGATAGCAGGGAATGGGTTCTCAAAAAACAGCACTTTACAAAACGAACAAGGGATCTATCTTGCTAGCAATATTGTCGTTAGTAGAAATACAGAATGGGAATTGTTTTCAGATTGTTATCATATTGAATGGTTGAAATATTTGCTGGATAAGCCTGAGCCACAATTGGATATTGGATCCAAATTCAAATGGAACATCAGCAGAAATGGTGTACTTTTATTGCAATACCGATATAAAACTGTTGCACAAAATGAAACAAACGGGTATTATAATGAGATTCAAAAAAAGGTATCTCATAGAGTAAAATGTGTCATCCAATCTCAACCTCATCCCATGATCCGACTGAAAACAGAAGTGAACATCTCTATTTATCAAACGCCTATTTTTGAGCTCTTAGATCAAGAAACCTTCCAAAAAGGGATATTGGTGTATCAGGATATTGGTATAAGCTGGGAGAAACCAAAACTTCAGATTTGGGGGAGGATTGCCTACTTTGATACAGACAGTTACGATG
>JBLJBB010000073.1:0-11420 GCA_047638115.1 Bacteroidales bacterium
CAAACCCTCATCGATGTGGTGGGTAAAACAGAAACCGAAAAATCACTCATTATCACCTCTATCGGGAGAAAATGGAAATTTACTTTTACTACTCTGATCGTCTTTGCTGCAGGGATGTTTGCCTCATTCCCACTATTCTACTCCACCTCCTTTGGGGGCGCTTACTATGCCTGGAAAATATTCCTATTGTGTTTTGTTCTTCAATCTGTTGCTTTTGAATTCAGAAGAAAAAAAGGGAACCTATTGGGCGCCAGAACCTACGAATATTTCTTATACATCAACGGATTCTTAGGAACTTTCTTGCTTGGAGCTGTTGTGGCAACCTTCTTTACTGGGGCTAACTTCGTAAGGAACTCTTACAACCTTACTGAATGGCAAACTGCATTTTATGGCATTGAGATCCTTTTTAACTTTACCAACCTGGCACTTGGTTTTGCGATTATGTTTTTAGCTCGTATTTTAGGTGCTTTATATATCATCAATAATGTGGAACATGACATGATCCGTGAGAGAAGTAGAAAACAAGTGATCATCAACACCTTGTTGTTTTTACCATTCTTCCTCTTTTTCTTAGTGAAAGTATTAACCATCGATGGATATGCTTACGACCCTCAAACTAAAATTGTATCTCTTGAAGCATATAAATATCTTCACAACTTCTTAGAGATGCCTGTGTCTATCATCCTACTATTATTGGGTGTTGTTGCCGTTTTATGGGGAATCTTTATTGCCATCTTTAAGAAAAGTATCTATGGGATCTGGTTTACCGGATTAGGGTCTTTCTTAACTGTATTGGCTGTGTTTATCGTTTTAGGATATAACAATACCTGTTTCTATCCTTCATATGCAGACATTCAAAGTTCCTTAACTATTGAAAACGCTTCCTCCAGTAAGTTTACCCTCACCATCATGAGCTACATGTCGCTACTATTACCGATTATTCTTTGGTATATGTATGCTGCCTGGAAAGCGATTGACAAACACAAAATGTCTGAAAAAGATATTACCAACGATCCAGATGATGACCACATTTATTAAAAATTAACAAACATGGAACATTTAACTTCAATATTATGGCTGATTAGTCTACCTATAACGATTTTTCTAACCTATAGAGCCATAAAATGGGCTATAAAAATCTTTGAAAAAAACAATCAAGAGGTGTAATGGTTAGATTTTTACAATATCTAACTCACTGTTTTTATATTGGCCTGTACTCAATTTAGGCTGAATTAATACCTTAATCTCTTTAGCTATAGCTTCTATCGTACTTTTCTTCGCAAAAGGACGGTAGAAGACTATGCTTACTTCACGAACCGGAATCGGTGATTTAAAATGGATCACTTTCTCTTTACGCTGTTCCGACAATGATTGATAGTACAATTCTGGAATCAACGTTAATCCTCCCAATTGATCCACCATATTAAGCAATGTATCAAAGCTATGTGCATCAAATTTTAAATTTATCGGCATATCCTCTTTTTTCTTTAAAGAACACAAGTTTATAAATTGATTTCTTAAACAATTCCCCTCTTCGAGCAACCAGATTTTATGTTTGCGGATATCTTCAGGTATCACATATTGAGTATCTTTATCGAAATTTCCATAAACCATAAGGGTTTCGTAATACAAAATCTCCTCTTCAATCTCTTCAGTTTCGAGAGGTGTTGCCAAAATTCCCATATCGATGGAGCCCTCCTTGAGCTGTTTGATGATATTATTAGTCGTAATTTCACTCATTTCTATCATCAAATCGGGAAATTTCTTCAATATAGGCATCAAAACGATCGGCAATAATGAATTGGCGATGGTGGGAATAATCCCAATTTTAATCGTTCCGGTGATGTCATTGCTGTTATTTTTGGCGATCTCCTTCAAATAATAGGTCTCCTGAAGCACTTTTACTGCCTGCGCTACAATAACTTTCCCTTCATCTGTGGTAAGAACTGGGTTGTTTTTACGATCAAAAATCACCACATTTAGTTCATCTTCAAGCTTTTTAATCATGGTGCTCAGCGTAGCTTGAGTAATATAACAATGGTCAGCTGCTTTACTAAAGTTTTTAAATTGATCTACGGCAACGATGTACTCTAATTGTTGAATGTTCATAAGGCAAGGGTTTTTAATGTATTGATAAAATCAATGGCAAAGATAGAAAAAATTTGTTTTGTCTATACGATTTTTCGTTATATTTTTGCATCACGAAACAAACGATAAAAAACAATCATAAAAAAAACAAAAACAAACATGGAAAATTTACAATCAGAAAGACCAGTAATGCCAAGAATTGGCGAGAAAGCTCCAGAATTTAAAGCGGTTACCACTCAAGGTGAGATCAACTTCCCATCAGATTATAATGGTAGTTGGGTGATTTTATTCAGTCATCCTGCAGATTTTACCCCTGTATGTACTTCAGAATTCATGACTTTTGCGTCCTTAGAATCGAAATTTAACGATGCTAATTGCAAACTAGTAGGTTTATCTGTTGACGGATTATATAGCCATATTGCATGGTTAAGAACAATTAAAGAAAAAATTGAGTACAAAGGGATGAAAGATGTGGAAGTAAAATTTCCATTAATTGAAGACATCACGATGGAAGTTGCTCAAAAATATGGAATGATGATGCCAGGAGAAAGCAATACAAAAGCGGTTCGTGCAGTATTTGTTATTGATCCAAAAGGTGTTATCAGAACAATAATATACTATCCACTAAGTTTAGGTAGAAATTTTGACGAATTATATCGCGTAGTGATCGCTTTACAAACTGCTGATGCATTTGGAGTAGCAACTCCAGCTGATTGGCAGCCAGGAGATGACGTAATTGTACCAACTGCAGGTTCTTGCGGCGTTGCCAAAGAGAGAATGGAAAGCAAAGATGACACCACTACATGTTACGATTGGTTCTTCTGTACTAAAAAATTAGATAAAGATACTGTTTTAGAAACAGTATTAAAGAAATAAACAACTCACCCAAACTAGCTGTTTATAATAACAAGGTTTTTAAATGTGTTTGAAAGCTGTTCTCTCCCCGAGAACGGCTTTCTTTTTTTATATGAAAAAAATTATTACATTTGCAATCAAAAATAATTACGAGAAATAATTAAAAAAAAATACAACAATGATTAAAAAATACTTTTATCGATCTCTCATATTTTGCTGTGTTCTCACACTATGGCTAGCAACATCTAGCACACTATGCCAAACTGATCCTACTCCAAAAATATATGTAGTCTCCTCCATCGAAGAGTATAAAAATCAAGTTGTATTGGATTCATCTATGAAATTAGTAAATTTAATAAATTTTATTAATGACGCATTGTTTGATATTCGGTATGCTAGCACTAACAACTTCACCAATCAGAAAGTGTATGAGTCTGCTGATGCATTTATCAGGATGCCTGTAGCAATTGCTTTAAATAAAGTTCAGGATTCTCTGAAGACTCATGGGCTAGGACTTATCATCTATGATGCTTATCGACCCTATGCTGCGACTGTAAAATTTTACGATATTATTAAAGATACTCGTTATGTTGCTGATCCTAAAGTTGGTTCAAAACATAACCGAGGGTGTGCGGTTGATGTTGCCTTGTACGATCTAAAAACAGGAAAACCACTTCCCATGCCTACTGAATTTGATGATTTTTCAGAGAAAGCAGGTGCAACTTATATGAACTTACCAAAAGAAGTGATCCAAAACCGAACCCTTTTAGCTGGGGTGATGCAAGCATTTGGATTTGCGATCTATCCTGATGAATGGTGGCACTTCGATTATATCGGTTGGGAAAAATACCCGCTAATGAATATCCCTTTTGAGGAATTAATAATGAATAGTGAATAATGAATAGTGAATAATGAAGAATAATTCGTAAATAATTTGTATTTAATTCGTGAATTTGTGGCTTATTAATAAAAAAAGGGCTCCGAGAAGCCCTTTTTGATTGATTATAAGTGTTTTAGGATTAGCATCCGCAACCACATCCGCAACTAGATTGTTTGATAGCAGCTTGAGCAGCAGCTAAACGTGCAACCGGTACGCGGAATGGAGAACATGATACATAATTCATTCCTGCTTTGAAGAAGAACTCTACAGATGCTGGATCACCACCGTGCTCACCGCAAACACCCACTTTTAGGTTTGGTCTGGTTGATCTACCTAAAGATACACCAATTTTCACCAATTGACCAACACCTGCTTGGTCTAATGTGTTGAATGGGTCTGCAGTGATAATTTTGTTATCAACATAGTTGTGAATGATTGCATTAACGTCATCACGAGAGAACCCTAATGTCATTTGAGTTAAGTCGTTAGTACCGAAAGAGAAGAACTCAGCAACTTCAGCAATCTCGTTTGCCACGATTGTAGCGCGAGGGATCTCAATCATGGTACCATATAAATATTTAATTTCAACGCCAAATTTAGCTTCCACTTCAGCTTTCACAACATTAGCGATCTCTTTTTGGTGTTTCAACTCATTCACTGAAATAGTAAGAGGAACCATGATTTCTAACATTGGTTTGAAACCTTCCACCATCAATTCAGCAGTAGCTTGGAACAATGCACGGAATTGTGTTTCAGTAACTTCAGGATAAACGATACCTAAACGAACACCACGTAATCCCATCATAGGATTCACTTCGTGAAGTGCATCTATACGTTTTTTGATTTCTTCGAAAGGCATCCCTTTTTCAGCAGCTAATTCGCGTTGTTTATCTTCAGTTTGAGGAACAAACTCGTGTAAAGGTGGGTCCATTAAACGGAAAGTTAATGGTTTAGCATCCATAACTTTAAGTGTTCCTTTAGCAGCTTCTTTGATATAAGGTTCTAGTTCATTCAAAGCGATTTTACGCTCTTCTGTATTAGAAGCTAAGATCATATTACGAAGTTTAGCAAGAGGAGCTTCACTATTTTTGCCATAGAACATGTGTTCGATACGGAAAAGACCGATACCTTCTGCACCAAAGTTGATCGCATTTTGAGCATCTTCAGGAGTATCCGCATTGGTACGAACGCCCATCACTCTGAAGTCATCAACGATGTTCATAAACTCTTGGAAACGTGGATTTTCAGTAGCATCCATCATTTCGATAGGTTGGTCATATACCCAACCTTTTGTACCATTCAAGCTTAAAAGATCTCCTTCTTTGAAATCTTTTCCAGCAATTTTAAGTGTACCTTCTTCAACGTTGATATGAATTGCATCGCAACCTACGATACAACATTTACCCCATCCACGAGCTACAAGAGCAGCGTGAGAAGTCATACCACCACGAGCAGTAAGGATACCATCCGCAGCGCGCATACCTTCCACGTCTTCTGGGTTAGTCTCTTCACGAACCAAGATACATTTTTTATTAGCACGGTTATATTCGATAGCTTTTTCGCTGGTAAGCGCTATGATACCTACAGAACCACCAGGACCAGCAGGAAGACCTTTAGCGATCACTGGGAATTTTCCTTCGCTACGAGGGTCAAGAATTGGGTGAAGAAGTTCATCTAATTGAACAGGATCTACTCTCATTACCACTTCTTGTTCATCAATACGACCTTCATGAAGCATATCTAGAGCCATATTTAAAGCAGCCACACCTGTTCTTTTACCAACACGGCATTGAAGCATATAAAGAACACCCTCTTGAATTGTAAACTCAATATCTAACATATCTTTGTATGCATCCTCAAGTTTGCAACGAATATCGAAAAGTTCTTTATAAGTTTCAGGCATCAACTCTTCCATAGAGTGTAAATGCTTATTTTGTTCATTTTTAGTATCATCATTTAATGGGTTTGGGGTACGGATCCCAGCAACCACATCTTCTCCTTGCGCATTCACCAACCATTCTCCGTAGAAAACGTTTGTTCCAACTGCTGGGTCACGGGTAAAAGCAACACCTGTAGCAGATGAATCGCCCATATTTCCAAAAACCATAGCTTGAACGTTTACCGCAGTACCCCAATCATCTGGAATACCTTCGATACGACGGTAAGAAACCGCTTTTTTACCATTCCAACTTTTGAAAACCGCTTTGATACCACCCTCTAACTGAGCGCGTGCATCATCAGGAAATTCAACTCCAAGCGATTTTTTAATAATCGCTTTGAATTCGTTAGCTAGTTGTTCTAACTCTTCAGCAGTGATTTCCGTATCAGATTTGTATCCACGTTGATGTTTAAATTGGTCTAATTTTTCATCTAACACTTTACGGATACCCACACCTTCAGCAGGATCTAAACCTTCAGCTTTTTCCATTACAACATCAGCATACATCATAATTAAACGACGATAAGAGTCATAAACGAAACGAGGATTATTGGTTTTTTTGATCAAACCAGGGATTGTTTTTGAACTTAATCCGATATTTAAAACGGTGTCCATCATACCTGGCATTGAGCTGCGAGAACCTGAACGGCAAGACAATAACAATGGGTTTTCTGGATCATCATATTTCATACCCATATTTGATTCAACACTTTTCATACCTTCCCAAACTTCTGGCATTAAGCTAGCAGGAAGTTGACAGTTGTTTTCATAATAGGCAGTACAACATTCTGTAGTTACTGTAAGACCAGCAGGAACTGGAAGTCCTAAGTGGCACATTTCGGCAAGATTTGCTCCTTTACCGCCCAACAAATTTTTCATGTCGGCTTTTCCTTCGGCAGTTTTTCCTCCAAAGGTGTAAACATACTTTACATTACTCATTTTCAATTGATTTTAAGTTATATCTTAATTTTATATACGTCTTATAAAAAGCGTGCAAAGATACGAAAAAAAAATGAGAATAGGTTAATAAAAGTTAAATATTTGTTACGATTATTACCTTAATAAGTGGTCACTTTAAGGATTTGTAACCGGAAGGTACTCACAGTCACACTGACACTTAAAATTTTCTGACTTACTATTTTGTAGCGATTGAATATCCAGGTATAGTCCTCTTTTTTTCAATTTCATTTTTGTCAACAAAGGGGTACTTAATTGAATTCTTGAATAGATTTTTTTTGAACTATTAAAACTTCCAAATTGAACCCAATAGTTTCCTCTATCTTTAAAAATTCGTTCTGGTATCTGTTCTAAGTTCTCAAAATGGGCCATCTTTTCATCACTTAACAGATCAAAAATGGTGATCTCCCCTTTTTCAGTAAAATTCAAAACAAAAACCAGATGTTGGATAGAATCGATAAAAATGGTGGCTCCATTCAGGGTAAAAATATTCCCTTTTTTATTGATGATGATGGTTTTATCATCAAAATCACCATGTTTTGTAATAATCACATGATTTGGTAACACATTATGGTGTAAAAAGAGTCCGTATGCCCCCTCTTGAGTAATTTTCTCAAAAGCTGTTTTAGACAAAGATTGGGTATTATGGAACACTTCAACTTCCCCTTTACAAGTGAAAGCCGCAAAATTCTTAACATCTTTAAAATTGCGAATCTCAATGGTCAGTTGGTGTAGGTTAACTTTAGTAGTACAAGCTTTCGTAGAATAGATGCTGGTTTGAGCGGTGAGATTCAATCCTACCAAAACCATAAATGAAGCCATTAAAGTTCTGATTATAAGTATTTTTTTCATAATATGAGAATTAGAGTACAAAGATACACATTTTTTCTGTTGTACTCAATAGAGGTTTTAGGTACATAGCGCATTCGCGGCTATTTTCTTTGCGAACTTTGCGAAAGTTCTTTGCGTCCTTTGCGTTTAAGGTAATAGTAGTTTGTTGAACAGAAATGATCACAGAGTTCCCTTGTAATTTTTAGCCATCTTTTATCCATAGTCTTTAATCTTTTGTCCTTTGACTTAATAAATTTCACAGTGGAACACCGTGGAATGCACAGTGGAACACGGTGATCTTAGCCCTTAACTTTAAGATATCAAAAGTTGATAGTTAATAGCGGGAGTATAAGAGCTCCAAAATTGAAACACTGTGTTCCATTGTGGGTCCATTGTGTTCCACTGTGGCCTATTTAAAAATTCTCTCACCTCCATTTTAATTTGCTAATATGCTAATTTACAAATTTGCTAATTCTAATTCTTTTACCTATATTTGCAGGATGAATATAAACAAATTCTTATGCATAAATCCAAATTGCTCATTCTGTTTCTGCTATTCTCCAATTTTACAAAGGGGCAAGTATTACCTTTTGGATTGATGATGAACGAAAAAGGGATCCTACAAAAGGTAGAAGATATCAATTATCGGGGATATATTGTCGATACTATTTATCTCGAATACAATAACAAATTTGAATTTGGGGATGTTGATAACTTTACACAGAGTTTTCTCATTTTTCTTGAACCCCCATCTCAATATTCTCAATCCTCCTCAAACATGGATCCCATTAGGCAATATGACACCAGTTATGTGGAAGAGATACAAAACTCATGTTTCCATTTTTAGTATTGATTAAATTTCGCTTATGATAGAGAGGATCTCCACATTTTTTAATCCGGAACGTTTTCAAGGAAGACACAAAAAAAATAGTTATTTTGAAGGTTGGTATTACAAAATTATTGATGCTACTGAGAAATATGCTTTTGCAATTATCCCAGCGGTTAGTTTTGATTCAAAGGGAAATAAACATGCGTTTATTCAGGTGTTGGATGGCAAAAAGTTCACTTCTCAATATCATCGGTTTGAGATAGACACCTTTGCTGTGACTCCAGGGAAATTGCACGTCACAATTGAGAACAACGAATTTACAGAAGATCATTTTTCGATTCAATTACCTGAAATTCAAGGGAATATCCAGTTAATAAACACCAAACCATGGCCAAAACCATTCTATTCCCCGGGCATAATGGGTCCCTTTGCCTTTATCCCTTTTATGGAGTGTTACCATGGCATTGTAAGTATGGATCATGAACTGATGGGATCTATTACCTATAACGGTGAAGTGATTAACTTTGATCATGGTCGCGGCTACATGGAGAAAGATTGGGGCAAGTCGTTCCCCAGTGCCTATTTCTGGATGCAATGCAACCATTTCACTGAACCTGGAAACTCTATCAAATGTTCGGTTGCCAGAATCCCTTGGTTTAACAGTCAATTTACAGGATTTATCTGTGGGTTACAATTACAAGATAAATTGATTCAATTTACTACCTATAACGGGACAAAACTGATCAAATCTTATGCAGATACTGAAAAGGTGGAGCTGATTATGCAAAATAAAAGATATCGCATTGAGATAACAGCACACCGGGATCATGCCACCACGCTGGCTTCCCCCATTTTGGGGCACATGGAAGGGAAAATTGAAGAGAGCATGAACGCTGTCATTGAGGTCAAGCTGATCCACCTAAAAACCAATCAAATCATTTTTGAGGATAGCGGTCGCAATGGGGCGCTCGAGGTCGCGGGGGAGATAGATAAAATTTGCAAATAGGTTTTGGGTTTTAGCTATAAGTTTATTTGTTATTAATTCGTGAATTCGTGGCTAAATATTTCATTTGTTAATAGCACACGGATGACACAGATTGAACGGTTCACCACAGTTCATTTTGTATCATTTTTTGTGTATATTTGCACCCATAAAAAATAATTGAACACATGAGAAAGATCCTCTATTTTTTACTTGTAATGCCCTTGATTATCTTTACCAGTTGTGATGATTCTGATTGTGACGACAATACTAAAAACAAGGTGTTGATGCTTAAAGTGGACTATCAAACTTATAATTTTGAAGGAGGAATTGAATACACTTTTGACCAAAAAACAGATAGCTTTAACATTGATGTAAATTATATCTACTATACTGATCCAGAGACAATTACGCTCACTAATAGAGAACTCAACGAAACACTTTTTTCTGGAACTCTTATATGGAATGGAGTGGGTGAAATGACCACTCCGCAATCATTACACTCTCCTGATTATTTTGAATCGGTCTCTACAGATGATGTTATTTTCCCTTCCAGAGGGTTTACTCCACTGTATACTTTTTTATATAATTATGATGTTGAATTTTATAACGTTTGGATGAGTATTCAACACTTGGAAAAAGTGCGTAAATATTTAAGATCAAATCCATTGCAACGAATAAAAGTTTTTGTTTACACTCCCAGAAGTGGCTATGCTGATTCAAATTCAGATTACTACATTTTTATTCAAAATTAAACTAAAAATAAAACCATGAAAAAAAATCTATTCTTTTTAGTTTTAATGCCCCTGATTATCTTTTCAGGATGTAATGATTGCGATTGTGACGACGATTGCAACCAATCTAAAAATAGAGTGTTAATGCTCAAAGTTGATTATGCAACCAATCAATTTGAAGAGGGAATCGAATATGTTTTTGATCAAAAAACCGATAGTTTTACTTTGGATGTAATATTGGACTGGGATTCAACTTCCGGAACATTTTTAATTAACTACAAAGAAATAAATGAAACAATTTTGTTTGGGACAATTAGTTTGTTTTCACCTGGTGAAATTTTAAGTCCAACATCTATGCATACTCCCGAATATTTCGAAACAATTGACACAGAAGATATTTTATTTCCAAAAAATGGATTTACAATGCTATCAGTGTCAAGTCAATCTGTAAATTTTGAAGCATTTAATGTTTGGTTAAGTGTTCAAAGATTGAAAAAAGTACGCAATTTTCTTCGTTCAAATCCTGAACAAAAAATAAAAATATTTATTTATTCCCCTAACGGTCCTTATACAAATACTCCTTATGGAAATTATCTTTCCAAATTTTTCATTTTTATTCAAAATTAAAATTATACATAAATCATGAAAAAGATTCTATATTTTTTAGTTATAATATCTCTCACAATTTTTATTGGATGTGATGATCATGACACCGATTGCGATCTCGATAATTCTACAAATAAAGTATTGATATTGAAAATTGATTATAATACTTTTAATTTTGAAGGATACAAAGAGATGGTTTTTTCACAACAAACAGATTCATTTACAATTATTAATGAATATCTTCCTGCTGGCGATTTTGGTTATATTCGTCTAATTTACAAAGAGTTGAACCAACAACTTTTCTATGGAACCATCTGGTGGGATGGACTAGGGGAAATGATTTTTCCGACCTCTTTGGATGCTCCAGATAATCTTGAATCTGTTTCCACTGATGATGTAGTTTTTCCAATAAATGGATTCATTTGCCCACATCAAAATTCTAACGGTAATCTCGATTTTTTTAACATCTGGTTAAATGTTCAACACATAGAAAAAGTGCGACAATACCTCCATACTAACCCTAATCAAAAAGTGAATATGTTTCTTTATACTCCTAGTGTTGGTGGAGGTGATCCGTTGGAATGGGATTACTTTGTTTTTTTAAAGAACTAATTATTTTTTTTATTTTTTGGGCATTCCCCCTCGCTTCGCTCGGGGTCGGGCTCAATGTCATTAAGTTAAGGATTAACAATCTCACAATCAAAGAACTCTTTTTCTAT
>JBLJBB010000074.1:0-10638 GCA_047638115.1 Bacteroidales bacterium
GGTATAAAATTGCAAACACCATACAAAGGATAGACTTTGGTTCAATTTGCAAGTTTCTCCGAAATTTTCATATCCTCCTAATCTATCAGATGAATTCTATTTCCAAAGAACTTTCTTTCAAAATTCACACTATCTTCAATCTTGTTCATACATCCTTTTAAACATTTTAACCCTTATCCCTTTAACCTTTTAACCTTTAACCACTTAACCCTTAACCACTTAACCCTTAACCATTAACCATTAATCATTTAACTCTTAAACAGCGAAGCGTTAAACAAAAACCAAAGGTTTTTATTGCGTTAGGGCGAAGGCCAAGTACCCCGCAAGTTGAGCTGTTTAGTGGTGCACGAGACGGGCAGAGCGACGAAGGAGCTCCTGCACGGCCGTTGCACCACTTTACAGCGAAACGAGGAGTACAGGCCGGAGACCGACGGCGAAAGACAACGCACGCAATACATTTTGTTTATCGTTGAGACAACTCATGCGTTGTCTTGAGCCGGAACGCCAAAATTAGTGAAGAATGAAGAGTGAAGAATGAAGAGTTTTCTATTTTGAATACTCGTAGGCACCAATATCGGGATTTCCAGTTCTTGGATTTCCTAAAATATCAAATAAAACACCATTCGATATTCCTGCATTAATCGCTGGAGATGTGCTTTTTAGTCGAAAATCTAATTCTGTTTTATCAACAAATTGTGGATCAGTATTTCTTAAACAAGATACAAATGAGGGCAAAACTTGATACGTTTTAATGATGCAATTTTTATAACTTGTTGTTAAATCAACACCCGTATATTTATATTCAATAAGTTCCCTGGTGAAGTTTCCATATATAATTGAATTTTCAATATCAACTTTACTATTGTATGTTGTATTATCAAATGAACTTTTATTGCTCACATATACTACAGGATATGTGGAATCTCTTCCTAAGGTTGAATAATTGGCAAAAGTTGAGTTTTTAATATTCCACTCCCCAACTTCCAATTGTAAACTACACCCTCCACTATTGGTTACTACACAATTGGTCATATCAAAATCAGCCCATCTTGCAATTACAGAACTGTTTTGATTGTTTTTTATGATCGTATTAGATATGATTGTTTTATTACCTGTATATTCAGAAAAAGCTTCCATTTGTATACCCACAAAGGAATTTGTTACTATGGCATAATCTATAATATTATCTTTTGTCCCCTCCATAATCCAAATTCTATTCCATTGCGTAAAGTCTGTATCGTACCACTCATCTAGTCTGTCACTTCTGAACAATATTGGATTATCTTTATTTCCAACTGCTTGTAAATGTCCATAACGATATACCCATAATCCAGAATTAGCATGAAAATAGATCTTTGTTCCTGGTTGTATTTGAAGTGTACCTAAAGAATCCACAACAGCCCATCCAAATACTACATAAGGTTTCTCATTCGTCCAAACAGTCGTTTCATTTGCACCTGCAACAATTTTATACCGTAAGTTAGCTGGACCTGAATCGGCAACTATAAAATTTGCATCTTGACCGTAGGCAATTAAATCAATGTCTTGTTTTGTATTCCCGGTAATAAATTCTATGGAATCTTTAACAAGGAATGGTGTATTTTGATTTCCTGGGTTAATAGTTACCTTAACAAAAATAAAAATTGAATCTTTTGCAGGAATTTCAACATTATCAAAGCTAACACCTGCAACGCCATCAACATTGATACTATAATAAGATTGACTTCCACTGGCTAGTCTAATTTTAGTTTTAAGTGGTGCATTGGAGGTATTATGGATCGTTACGAACTTTGTTGTAGAACCCAATGTTGTAAAAACTGTATCAAAAGTGATTTGATTTTCAGAAAAATTTAAAGTTGAATTATTATTTAGCTCTTCAGGATCACAAGCAAAGAAAAACGATGATATGGTAAGTGTGAAGAATATAAAAAAAAATTTATTCATGGATCATTTATTATAAATCATTAATTTCATCATAACGTACATTTTCTAAAAAAAGTGCATGAGCAGGAACAGAAGTGCCTGCTTTGGAGCGATTTTTTTCTAAAACAATTTTCTGAAACTCTTCAAAACTGATTTTACCTTTACCAACCAATAGTAGGGTTCCAACGATAGCTCTCACCATATTTCTTAGAAATCTATTAGCAGTTATGGTAAATACGAGCTGATGATTTATTTGTTCCCATTGAGCAAAAGTAACGGTACAATTATTGTTATTAACTTGAGTGTGTAATTTTGAAAAACTCGTAAAATCTTGAATTTGTAGCAGATATAGAGCTGCTTGGTTCATGGCATCTAGATGTAATGGTTCAAAAACTCTATATGAATTTTGAAAGGAAAATGGATCTTTTGATGTATCTATATAGTATCTATATGTACGACTTTGTGCGCTAAAACGTGCATGGAGATCATCGGAAACTTTTAAAATTTTATAGATTACAATCTCTTTAGGAAGAAAAGAGTTGAGCTTATTCGTAAGAAAATCTAATTCTTTTTGGGTAAACTCTTTTTGAATATCAAAGTGAGCATAAAAGTTTGTAGCATGAACACCAGCATCTGTTCTTCCACAACCTGTTAATTCAATGTTCTCTTTAAACAAAAGTGTCATAGCATTTTGAAGTATCGATTGAATAGAATCTCCATTTGGTTGAATTTGCCAACCAACAAAACGGGTTCCATTAAAAGCCAATTTTACAAAATACCTCATTAAAGTTCTCTCAATTTTTGCATAACAAAAGGTTTATCTTCTTGATAAGTAACTCCAAACCAAGAAGATGAACAATCTAATACCCATACTTTTGCTTTACGGGATTGTATAAAATGATCCACAACAGCAGGTATAGGAAATTCCGATTTTGGATTTTGATTATTAACCATTAAAAAGTCGACAAACTGTTTTTCAAGAGATGAAAAGAAATCAGATGTAAATCCCCAGAAATTCATAGAAACAGGTTCTTCACCCGTAAGATTTACAATTTGATTTTCATTTTCAATATTTTTAATTCCATCATCAAAACGTTGGATTTTAGTCATTTCTGTAATAGAAATAAGTTCATTTTGCTGATTGGTTACACAAACACCTCTGGAAACGGTTCCAAATTCAGAAAGTGTATTTTTTAATTTGAAACCGATCATAGAGAAAACTGGGGTCTCACTATTTTGTGGAGATACTAAAAAATCAGCCATCGTTTGAAAAGATTCTTGTCCATAAAAATCATCAGCATTGATAACGGCAAAAGGTTCTTTAATTGTGTCTTTAGCCATCAAAATGGCATGAGCTGTTCCGTAGGGTTTTACCCTTTCAGGATTTTGTTTAAACCCATCAGGAAGAATATCCAGTTCTTGAAATACTGTTTCAACGATAATTTTATGTTGATATTTAACCAAAATATATTGATTAAATTGTTCAAGCATGTTTTTTCTTATGACAAAAACAACTTTACCAAAACCTGCTGATATGGCATAATCAACAGAATAATCCATAATTGTTTCACCATTAGGACCCAATTGATCCAATTGTTTCAAGCCACCGTAGCGACTTCCCATTCCAGCAGCCAGAATTAAAAGAGTAGGTTTTACCATGTTTTAAATATTATTTTTTAATTGATTGATATCTTTTTATTAATAGTTTATCTTTTCTTGATTTTGATATTAATTGTACAGCTTCGTTCACTTCATCTATGGTTCCAACACATTCAAAGGGTTTATTAGGAGCAGTACCTATAAGTTCATCAAAATATGGTATCATGTCACTTTTATCCAAAAGATCTTCCCCGAAAATATCAATCATTTTATGATCTTCTATAAATGGTGATAATATGATATACGCAAACAAGCATTTAGAACAATTACAACACCATTTATTCTCTTTACTACCCGCATTACAACTCTTAAATACTTTGTGGTATTCTGTATATTGAGAAAACATTTCTGCAATTTGTAATTCAGAAAAAGTGCGCAGATAACTAAAATAGCTCGCACAATGATTCATATTTTCTTTAACATAGTGTTGAAAATCTAATTCAAACTCTAAAGATTTAGAGTATTGGTGATTGATATCTGTATTTGGAATGGTTGCTTCATTGGCACTTGATTCGTTTGAGAGTGCAATTTCTCTATTATTAGTAACATAACTTACTAATAAAGAATAAAATGCTAACATGGCAGAGAAAGGTGTGTGTCCATTTAAATATCCCTTTTTATTTAACTCTAATAATTGTATATCGATCTCTCTTTGAATTATAAAAATATCATTTACATGTTCAAACCCAGCAATTCTAGCACAATCTAGGGTTGCACCTCTAGGATTTATTATAAATGGTATAACTTTATGGTTCTCTTTAAGTTTCTCGAGTGTAACTACAGAATCTTTTCCTCCACCAATAGGTACGATAATTCGATCAGATTTCTCAATTTGCAAATAATTGAACTGAGAAATTGGGATTGAATCATTATCATATTCAAAATTAAAAAATAAATTTTCAGAAGATTGTATCCCATTTTGATAAAAAAACTCTCCCAATCCTTTCCAATACAACTTTCTCCACCAATTTTCTTGATCTTTTGATAATGAAAACTTATGAATATGAATTATTGGAGAGGCCACAGATTTCCAATAACTAATTAATTCTATTAAACCTATATGAAAAACGAAGCCATCAATATATTCTTTTGATAAATTCTGGATTTTATAAGATCCAAAGTGTATTGAAATTTTTGGTTCAAAATGAATTTCATTTGAATGAAAATTAAATTGAATATCTATTGAAGTTTTATTGATATTGTATTGAAATGAATCATAATAGAATACAGGATATTGAACTCTTAATTGATTATATTTCTGCTGATTATTAGTTTTCATTTATAAATTTTATCTTTCTTTAAACACTATGCAAAATTACGATTTTAATTTTTATAAAATAATTTCTTTTCAAAATCAATTTAATAGATTTCAAACACCAATATTTTATTCAATAAATGGAATCATAAAACACACACTATGATCTGTTTTTATGATAAAATGAACCATTTGCAACTTATAATTTTTGAAAAAAAAATGAATTTAACATTTTTTAACCCCAAAAACGATAAAATATTTATCAAAAAAACGAATGATTCAAATATTTCACCCCATATTTATCTATTTTGTCCCCATATTTACTATTTAACATATTGAAACTACTTAAAACGTCATATTATTATTAAAATAGTATTATTTGTATTTTTTTTGCAATCTAAAAAATTAAAAAGGGATTCATTAACAATTTTCAAAAATTTTTATTTAAAAAACAACAATATGAAAATACTCGGAACCGGAAGTGCATTACCATCGTTAGTTGTAACTAATGAAATGCTATCCCAATTTCTAGACACTAGTGATGAATGGATCATTACAAGGACTGGTATAAAAGAGCGCAGAATTTTATCAGAAGAGACACTCATAGACTTAGCAGTTTTGGCAGGTGAAAGAGCACTAGAAAGTGCAAATATGAAAGCCAGTGATATCGATTTTATTATTTGTTCAAATGTTGCAAATAATTACATAACTCCTTCTTTGAGTTCTATCGTACAAGGAAAAATCCATGCAAATTGTCCTTGCATTGATATTAACGTAGCTTGTACAGGTTTTGTTTTTGCATTAGATATGGCTGATGCTTATTTTGCAACTGGACGATACAAAAATATTCTCATAATCTGTGCAGAAGAACCTTCTAAGTTTGTAAATTGGAAAGAAAGAGACGCTAGTATCCTTTTTGGGGATGGTGCCGGTGCAGTTGTAATATCTGCTGATAAAAAAGAAAATTTATTAGCCATGCATTTGAATACGACGTGCGCAACTGAACCACTATATTATCAAAGAGCTATGGAATTCAATCCATTTAATCAACAACCTGCAATCTCTAATCCATTAGTTATGAATGGAAAAGAGGTTTATAAATTAGCTGTATCATCTTCAATAGCTGATATTAAGAAAGTTTTTGATAGTTCAAGTGTTACTCCACATGATATTACATATTATTTATTACATCAAGCGAACACCAGAATTTTAGAAACAATTAGAGATTTCTTAGGTGAACCTATAGAAAAATTTCCAAGAAATATTGAAAAATACGGGAACACTTCTTCAGCTACGATACCTATCTTACTTGATGAGTTAAATAAAGAAAATAAATTAAAAGAGGGCGATTTGATTGTCATGAGTGCTTTTGGTGCAGGTTTTTGTACTGGGGCTTGCATTTTAAAATGGTAAATAATTAATTAGTAAACAAAACAATATATTTATATATGAAAAGAGTAGTTATTACAGGAATGGGCGTTTTATCTCCAATAGGAAATGACGTAGAAACTTATTGGAACAACCTTAAAAATGGTGTTTCAGGTATTGATTTTATCAAATCTATTGATACATCAAACATAGAAGTTAAAGTTGCAGGAGAAGTTAAAGATTTTGATGCTGTTACCCTTGGACTTGATGCTTCTTCAGCCAGAAGATCTGACAAATTCACTCAATATGCTATGATTGCAGCAAAACAAGCAATGGAAGATAGCAAAATTGTTGTTGATCCTGAACGTTTAGGTGTATATGTTGGATCAGGTATTGGTGGAATGGATACTTTTGCATCGCAATGTAATAAAATGTACCAAGAGGGACCAAAATGGGTTTCCCCCTTATTTATTCCAATGGTAATCTCAAATATTGCTGCGGGGAATATTGCTATAAATCATAATGCTCAAGGACCAACATTACCTATTGTTACAGCTTGTGCTACAGCTACGCATGCTATTGGAGAAGCTTATAGAGCTATTAAACATGGATATGCTGATGCTATCATAGCTGGTGGTGCTGAAGCTTCTGTGCACCCATTGGCAATCAGTGGATTTGCAAATATGAAAGCGTTATCTAAATCTGTAGATCTAAAAGCAGCATCAATTCCATTCGATAAAAGAAGACAAGGTTTCGTATTGGCTGAAGGTGCTGGAATCATTATTCTTGAAGAATATGAACATGCAAAAGCAAGAGGTGCAAAAATTTATGCTGAAATTTGTGGGTATGGAAACACTTGTGATGCGCACCACTTAACTGCTCCAATGCCTGGAGGAGAGTGTGCTGCAAAATCTATGAAAAATGCTGCTAAAGAGGCAAATTTAACAGATAACGATCTTATCTACATCAATGCGCATGGTACAGGTACACCTTTGAACGATAAAACTGAAACTGCAGCCATTAAAGTTGCATTTGGGGAAGAAAGAGCTCGCCAAATTCTTATAAGTTCTACTAAATCAATGACTGGACACGGATTAGGTGCTGCTGGTGGATTTGAAGCTATTGCTTGTGCTCTTAGTATCGCAGAAGGAGTTGTACACCCAACCATAAATCTTAATGAACCAGATCCTGAATGTGATCTTGATTATGTTCCTCATGTTGCTAGAAAAGTTAATATCTCACTGGCACTTTCAAATTCTTTAGGATTTGGTGGACATAATGCAACGATCGCCTTTAGAAAAGTTTAATTCATAAAAATTTACTATCTTTGTAAATCGAAAACTGTAGAAACCAAAATACAAGATCTTTATGACAAATATTATTACATTAAACAAAGAAGAGATTAAAGAATATTTGCCCCATCGTGAACCCATGCTTTTAGTAGATGAAATGTCACTATTTGAAGATGAAAATGGCAAAAAAATCGCTAAAGGAAAATATCATGTTACTGGCTATGAGCATTTTCTTGAAGGACATTTTCCATCCCATCCTGTTGTTCCAGGTGTGATCCTATGCGAAATAATGGGACAAACTAGTTCCATTTTACTTTTAGATATTTTACAAGGTAGAACCCCTTTCTTCACAGGAATTGATGGTGCAAGATTTAAAAGACCTGTTCAACCTCACGACACTGTTGAAGTTACAGCTACACTGACTAACCAAAGAGGACTTATGTTCTTTGTTGAAGCATCTGCTTATGTTGATGGAGATTTATGCTCCTCTGGAAAGTTAAGTTTTGCTTTAATTGATAATGATAAACTTTAATTTTTGGATATCCTCCCTAAAAAGGGGTCATCATATTCTTTCCAAATTAAACAGCGACTTTGTTCGCTGTTTTTTATTATTTTTGCCCTTTGATTTATCAAACCTTCTTTATAGAATAATTTTCAATGAACCATATTCCTGACATTGTTCAACATATAAAAAATAAATCTGTTCTGATTGTTGGTTTCGGACGAGAAGGGAACTCTACCTATAACTTTATCAGAAAACATTTACCTGAAAAACATATTACCATTGCTGATAAAAATAAGATTTCCATCATAGATCCTTATCTTACAATCATTAGTGGAGTGGATTACCTGAAACATTTGAATCAATATGATCTGATATTTAAAACTCCAGGAGTAACTTTTAAAAATTTAACAAATAGTATTGATTGTTCAAAAATCACTTCACAAACCGATTTATTCTTACAATGGTATGGTAATCAAACCATTGGAGTTACAGGCACTAAAGGGAAAAGCACTACTTCATCTTTAATTTTTCATATTTTAAAAGAAGCTAATAGAGATGTTGTATTTGGTGGCAATATTGGAATTCCGCTCTTTGATTTAATACCATCCATTAATCCAGATACTATAATCGTTTCAGAACTATCTGCCCACCAATTAGAATTCATTCATAAGTCACCACATATCAGTGTATTATTAAATCTTTTTCAGGAACACCTTGATCATTTTAATTCCATTGAAAACTATTTTAATGCCAAATGGAACATAAATAAATTTCAAAACCAAGGTGATCTTTTTATTTTCAATGATGATGACCTTACCATTAAACATAATCAGAATTGGAATATAAACACTACATATTTAGGGTTCAGTCAGACAAAGATTATTGATAATGGCGCATATATTGATCAGAATCAAATAATTATAAAATCAAATAATAATATAAAATTCAGAATTCCAATTCAAAATTTATCTCATTTGCCGGGAAACCACAATTTAAACAATATTATGGCGGCCATCTTAACCTGTTATAGTTTTGGAATCACACTTGTAGAAATCGAAAAACATATACAATCTTTTTCTGGCTTAGAACATCGAATTGAGTTTGTGGGAATATTTGATGATGTGCACTATTATAACGATTCTATTTCCACAATTCCTGAGGCAACCATTTCTGCTTTAAAAGCATTGGAAAATGTTAAAACTCTGATTTTAGGAGGTTTTGATAGGGGAATAGATTATTCAAAACTCTATGAATTTCTCGAAAACAATCCTGTTGAAAACATTGCTTTTACAGGACCAGCCGGAGAAAGAATGATGGTAGAGTGGAAAAACCACAAAAAATCGATTAAAAATCTCCTTTTCACGAATAATTACAACCAAATATTAGAATTTTGCAGATTCCAAACTCCTAAAAATGGAAAATGTCTCCTCTCCCCTGCCGCTGCCAGTTACGATCAGTTTAAAAATTTTGAAGAGCGAGGTATCTTTTTTAAAAATCAAATTAAAAAACAATCATGATCTCAAAAAGTAAAATTGGGAGTATAAAATTGCTTCATCAAAAAAAGCATCGTGACATTGAACAGAAGTTTATTGTTGAGGGTACAAAATCGGTTTTAGAAGTATATCAATCAAAACTTGAACTCTTTGAAACTTTTGTGACTCAAAAATGGCTTGATGAAAATAGAAATTTAACTCCAATCTCTAGTAAATTTGAGGTTATTTCTCATAAAGAGATGGAGAGCATCAGTTGTTTGGCAACAGCACCTGAAATATTATCGATAGTTAAAACTCCCTCCTACACTTTGAGCAATTTTAAGGTTGATAAACCGATTATTGCCTTAGACAATGTGCGAGATCCTGGGAATTTAGGCACCATCATACGTACAGCAGATTGGTTTGGAATCGATCAAGTTTTTTGTTCTGAACAATGTGTTGAATTCACAAATCCAAAGGTGATACAAGCAACCATGGGCTCATTCACAAGAGTTAAAATTGTTTATGGAAACCTTTTAAAATTTCTCCATGAGAACCAAAATCGCAAAAAATTGGGAATGTTTATGGAGGGGACAGCTATAGAAACTATTAAATTTGAAGGAGATGAGATTTTGATTATTGGCAGTGAAAGTCATGGGATTTCTGAAGAGATTATCCCATTTATCAATCAAAAAATTCATATTCCAAACTATCATCAGGCAGTAAATGGTGCTGAATCTTTAAATGCTTCTATTGCTGCAGGTATTCTTTTGTACCAATTTAGTAGTAAAAATCAAAAATTATAATTGTTTTTGGTTAATATACAGCAATTTATTTAATATTTTTATTTGGGCATTCCGGTTGTATCAAGCAACGCTTTATTGGAAGTTTGTATCCCAAAATGATAATTTTTGGATAAAGCGTTGCTTCTCTACAACCGTCGGGCTTGTTCCGGGGTTCGCTTCGCTCCCGTGCTCACCACACTTCGCTTAAGAAAGCACTTCCTCCAAAAAAATATGTATCGCGGCGCTCGTTCTGGTTCGCACCGCCTTCGGCGCCCTCCACATCCCTAATGCAGGGGACGGAAAAGGGGAACTTGAATAATCAATGCTCTGTATTCTCTTGAAGAAGTTATTGGGGGAGTTGAAAAAATAGTGCTCTGAA
>JBLJBB010000075.1:0-15038 GCA_047638115.1 Bacteroidales bacterium
TATTCATGTTCCTCTTCAAACTGGTCCAGTATTTTTTCGAGTTCGTGTAGAGGTTTTCCATAAAATTGATTCACCCAAAATCCTATAAAAAGAATCGATAATAGTGTGAAAAGAACAACTAAGGCAAGAGCTGCAAAATATCCATAGTTTTCTTTTACAAAACTATTTGGTAAATCCATGATACACTGAAAGATCTTCTCAGATTTTCCTTTAGAAAGAACAATAAAAAATAAGATTAAACTGTAAGGAATTAAAATATAATTTATGGTTTTATAGAGTCTGATTGTATTTTTTAATTCATAATATATAGCTGATATTGAGCGATATGTATTGAATTGAATATGTCCTGTTTTTTTATAGTAAGAGTAAAAATTTTTGTAATACGGTATTGCACTAACAATCATTAAGAAAAGAACGATGTAATAAATCAGTTCTGAAATTCCTGAAATATTGTAGACTGATAAAAAAGGGACTATCAACAAAAAGAGTATAGCAATTACCATCCCGATCATTTCAAATTTTATGTTTTTTCTAATTTTATCGATGGGTGTTTGTGCCGCTTTGATTCTATTCAAATCTTGAGGAATCTCTACGGTAGAATCTTGATCTTTCCACTCCTTTTTTAAATCTTCAAAATTAAATTTTTCGTTATTCATATCCATTTCTAATAATAATTTCTTGTAATTTGTCTTTAATTCGATTCAATTTAACCCGCGTATTTCCTTCGGTGATGCCCAAACTAGCAGCAATTTCTCGATGAGGAAGTCCTTCTAAGTAAAGGAATATAAGAGCTTTATCTACTTTGTTCAATTCTTGAACAGCTTTGTAAAAGTGTGCCAGTTGGTTCTCTTTCTCTTCCGCTAGTGAGGTGTCGTTTTTCAGTTGAAATGCTTCTTCGTTAAGTGATACTTCAATTTGAGATTTTTTACTCTCTTTTTTGAACTGAGTAAGTGCCGTATTTAAGGCCACTCTGTACATCCAAGTAGAAAAACTACTTCTCCCTTCAAAATCTCCGTATGACTTCCATAAATGGTATACAATCTCCTGACGAAGTTCCTCTTGGTTCTCTTCGTTATCTTCATACATTCTGGATATTTTGTATAAAATACCTTTGTGTTTCTCCAGAAGCATTAAAAATTGTTTCTCTTTTTCCATCTAGTGAGTCAATTCCACTTAAAAATTCTACTTTCTGCTCAAGATGTTAAGGTACTATTTGTTTACTGCAACTACTGCTGCTACTCCGATTAAAATGGCTGTAATTGAAATCATATTTTTTTTGTTTTTCTAATTAGTATTATTATATTTGAAATTGTTACAATAAAAAAAGTGAATACATTTCATAAATCAAGAAATATATTACATAAATGATTCGAATGAACGCAATGGGCTACTCTTTTATTAGAAGTTTAGCTTTTTCAAGATCATTTTCATTTACTAAAACTTGTACACCACCACCTAACTCTCCAATGTTTGTAGGCATAAGTGCTGAAAAGTTTTCTCCAGCTAGATAACATTCGATACCAGCATTATCAAGAACTCCTTTAAAAATGTTTGCTTCAATAGCATCCTGACAAGTAATTAAAACAACGGGTTCCATAACAATTTGAATTTTAATGTTTTTAAACCAAGTAAACACGGATTTGTATCCACCTGATTCATCTGCAAATATACTATAAAAAAGACAACAGTCAACAGACTACAGACTACAGACCCATTTTTCACTATTCACTAATCATTCTTCATTATTCATTTTTCATTCTTCATTATTATTTGTATATTTGCAATCAAAAATAGATACTACAAAACCCTATGAAACTTAAAAGAAAATGGTGTTTTTTATTGACTGTATTTGCAGTTTTTTTGTGTTTTGAGGTGAAATCTGAAATATTGAGTGATACTCTCAAAATCAAATCGATGCCAGATGATACAGCTAAAGTTAATTTAATTAATAAAATAGCTGATGAATTTCGAGATTTTGATACTGAAAAAGGGCTCTTTTATGCAAATAAAGCTTTAGTTTTAGCACAGAAATTACAATATAAGTATGGTGTAGGTGAAGCTCATAAAGCAATGGGTGTTATATATTATCGAATGGGGATTTATGATGCTTCTTTAGATAATAACTTGAAAGCGATATCGATATTTAAAGAATTAAATGAACCATTATTATTATGTAAATCTTATAATAATACGGGATTAGTCTATTTTGCCAGAATTGAATATTCGAAAGCAAAAAGTTATATGCTACAAGGTTTAAAAATTGCTAACGAAATAAATAATAATACAGAAAAATCGAGAATATTACATAATCTGGGATTGATTGAATATGAGAATTCTGATTTTGATAAAGCTCTTCAATATCACTATAAAAGTTATTATTTTTCACAAATAGAAAACAATTTAATGTTAATGGGTTATAATTATTTATCTATTGGAAAATGTTTTCTAAAGCTCAATAAACTTGATAGTGCCAAAGTGAAAATTCAAGAAAGTATAGAAATTTTCAAAGAACTTAACAATCCGAATTATATAGCCATTGCATATAATCAATATGCTAATTTTTTTATTGAGACTAAAAATTATTCTAAGGCACTTGAATATGCCAACATGGCACATAAAATCGGCGAATCAATTGGAAATAATTACTTGATATTGGAAGCATCTGACTTGATTGCAAATGCATATCTTGGTATTAAAGATTATGAAAATGCCTTGAAATATAGAAGTAAATTCTTTGAATTATCCAATACTATGCGAAATGAAAGTAACATAAAATCAATTGCATACATAGAAGCAAAATTTGAATATGATAATCAACTAAAGGCATTGAATTTAAAAAAAGAGAATGAAATTAAAGTTTCAAATTTGATTACAAAAATTGCAATATTAATAGCCATATTAATGATTGTTGTTTCCATAATTTTGTTTTCATTTTATAAGTTAAAATCAAAAACGAACATTCAATTGATGCATAAAAGTGAAGAGATTTATAAACTTAATCATAAATTAAACCATCTTAACAATACGAAAGATAAATTCTTTTCCATTATCGCTCATGATTTAAGAACTCCGTTTAATGCAATTATTGGTTTTAGTGAGATATTAACTGACCAAATCCGAAAAAAAAACTACGAAAATATTGAAGAGTACGCTGTTATAATTCAAAACTCATCTCAAAGAACTATGGATTTATTGCAAAATCTTTTAGATTGGGCTCGATTACAAACTGGCATTATAGAGTTTAAAGCTGTTGATTTTTTTATTCATGATTTATTAACAGATACTATTGATTTATTGAATGATACTGCTTCTCAAAAAAAGATTCAGATTTTTAATAATATTCATAAAGAGCTCTCTGTTAAAGCTGATAAATCAATGATTAGTACAGTATTACGAAATATTATTTCAAATGCTATAAAATTTTCTAATCCAGGAGGGAAAATTACAATATCTTCCGAGAAAAATGAAAATGAAACTATTTTTTCAATTTGTGACAATGGTATTGGCATCAGCAAAGAAAATCAGTTAAAAATGTTCAGAATTGATGAGAATTTCTCAGTTAAAGGCACTCAAAACGAAAAAGGCACAGGTTTAGGATTAATACTTTGTAAAGAGTTTGTTGAAAAACATGGAGGGAGAATTTGGGTTGAAAGCGAAGAAGGTATTGGCTCAACCTTTTACTTCACCCTCCCTTTTATCTCTTAACTCTTAACTCTTATCTCTTTTGGGCGTGCCGGTTCGCTACGCTCACCGTCGGCCTGCGGCTTCAAGTCCGCACTCAAAAGCCGTGTGACTGCATGGTCGTAAAAGGAGCTCCCTCTGGTCGCTCTTTTCCTCCCTGCATCACATCGGCTTTCTCGCTTGCGGGCTTTCCCGCCTCCGTCCTCACGCGATTTTGGCTCAACTCGTAGGAAACAGAGCACATTGTTATGGGAAGGGATTGCTTTCCAAATTGGGGATTGTTGGCTATCATTTTATGGTCTAACAATTGTATGGTTTTACAATTTTTAACTTTTTGAAGATCTTTCACTTATTTCTTTAGAAAAATGTTTTTTAAAAAACATAATTCTATCTAAAGAAATATTTTCTGTTTACCATACAAATTATAGACTATTCTTTAAGAGCACACATGCACACGAATTTCGCATTAGGGCGTAGGCAAAGGTACCCCGCAAGCAGGGACGCTTAGAGGATATGCGAGGAGTACTTGCCGGAGACCGACGGCAGCAGGGTGGATTTGTGGGTAGGTGGTGCCGGATTCCCCAAAAATAGTGAATAATGAAAAGTAAAGAGTGATTTGTAAAGAATTTTGATATTAGTGAATAGATTCATTTTTAATTTACTAATTTGCTAATTTGCTAATTTTAAGATTAAAAAAATTGTGGGTATCTGTTTAATCTGAGTCAACTGTGTGCTATTAAACTAAAACTAAAAAAAACATGCAAATTATTGAGCTTTATTTTATATATTTGTGAGCCAAAAATTAGCTATATAACTCTTTTAAAATAAACCAAAAACTAATTCATTCTATTACAGCTTTTTGGTTTTTATTCAATTGTTTTGTAAACTCTATACTAAAGTAAAAATTATGGATATTAAATTTCAATCTACAGTAATTATTACTGAACAATTTGAAAAAATGAAATCTTTTTACCAAGAGATTCTTCAACAGAAAATAGAGTTTGATTTTGGAAATTGTATTGGTTTTAAAAATGGACTTTCATTATGGAAACTTAAAGAGGAGTACCCCATTGCTAAAAAGCTTGGTCGCACTTTCGATCAATCAGGAAACAAAAATCTTGAAATCTGTTTTGAAACTGATGATTTTGAAGCAGTTGTTGAGAGTTTGAAAAAACTCAATTTGAATTACTTACATGAAGTAAGTGAAGAGTTGTGGGGACAACAAACGATCCGATTTTATGACCCAGAAAACAATATAATCGAAATTGGAGAAACGATACCTTGCTTTGTTAAACGTTTTCATAACCAAGGAATGAACCTTGAAGAAGTATCCCAAAGAACATCTGTTCCATTAGAAAAGGTCAGAGAGATATGTGAATTTTCGGATCCACTTTAAGTGTTCATAGAGATCACTGTTTAAAATGTGATTTTAAATACAGATTTTAAGAAAAAAAAATCTGTAGTTATCTGTTTAATCAGCGTCATCTGTGTGCTATTAATCTAAAATCTAAAACATTTTTAAAACCGAAGGTTTTTCGCATTAGGGATGCGGAAGGCGCCGAAGGCGGTGCGAGCTGGAACGAGCGCCTCGAGAATATTGATTTTGCGTGTATTTTATCTTAAGCGAAGTACAGCGAAGCACGGGAGCGAAGCGGACCCTGGAGCAAGCCCGACGGCGGTGGGTTGGGTAGTGGGTGGGCTATCGCCGGAATGCCCAAATTAAAGTGATAATTTGATAATATTTTTTCTAAAAAGTGTTAATTATTAATTTATTTCAATTATTTTTGCATAGATTATTTTGAGCAAAGTTATTATCTTACCTATCACCAATTTTTATGAAAAAAAATTATTTATTACTCTTCTCTTTTATTTTTTTAATTTTCAATCAGTCTATTTTCAAAACATTCGCTTCTAACAAAATAAATATACATTCTGATAATCAACACGAGTGCCAAAATAACAATGTAAATACCAATATTAATTTAGTAAATCAAACTAATAATTGTTTGCCAGTCCATAATTTGATAATAACAAACTTAATTGGAAATTCTGCTTGTCTTCACTGGACTCCTTTAGAACAACCTGATTTTTTCAAAATTGTTCTCACAAATACAAATAACAATAATACAATTCAATATACAACAACTTGCGAAGTTTTTTCATGTTATCCTCCCAATCTTATCATTGGAAATATAGGATCAAATTCTTGTTCTTTTAACCTTATACCAGGTTTAAATGAAACATCTTGGAATGCTGAATATAAAAGAACTTCAGATCAAACATGGAATTCATTAGGTTATATTACAAATTCAAACTATTTATTACTGAATTTGGATCCTATGACATCTTACCAATTCAGAATTAGAAATGTTTGTTCTCCTTCTGATTCAAGTTCATGGGCATCAATTTCTTTTAAAACAGGATGTGGGATGATCAATCAAATTCCTTATACAGAAAATTTTGATTCTTATACATCTGGAATAGATTCATTTCCAGATTGTTGGAATAGATACTATTTAAACTTACCCAGTCCATATATAACAGGAGCTGTGCCTAATTCAGCGCCCAATTCAATAATGTTTACAAATAATGACACAACCTATTCATATATAGTTTTACCTGAAGTCAACCAAACAATTCCAATTAATACCCTTCAAATCTCCTTTAAAGGAAGAATGGGGTATGGAGGGGGTACTCTTGGTGAAAATTTAGTCATAGGCGTAATGAGTAATCCCAACGATTTATCTACTTTTATTCCCGTAGATACATTAACGGTTACTATTTTTTCAGCATTATATTATCAAAATTTTTCTTTTCCTCTTACAAGTTATACTGGAAATGGAAATTATGTTGCCATTCTATCTGACTTAAGAAATCAAAATAATGAATGTACTTTTCATATTGATGATCTTGTTTTAGATTATGCTCCAACTTGTTTACCACCCTCTAATATACAAATTTCTGGAGTAACGAATACAAGTGCCACAGTTCATTGGACACCTAATCTAAATGGTAACGCGATCTCTTATCAATTGGTATACGGATTAAATTATTTTAATCCTAATACAGCAACTCCAGTGAATGTATCGGATACATTTTGCACTATTACAGGATTATCTTCACTTACAGACTATAAATGTTATGTTAGATCAGTCTGTTCAGGTGGAGAAGTAAGTTTATGGAGCCAATTAGGGTCATTTAGAACAAAAATAGCTACTCCTGCACCATATTTTGAACCTTTTAACGTAATGGGGTATTTTGCACCAGAATATTATGTTCTTAATGGGTGGGGAATTGATTCAATAAGAGGAGTAAGAGGTAATCCACCTTGTAACTTAAAAACAAATTTTTCTCAAACTTACGGGACTTCAAATTATTTTCAAACGATTGATATTGGGCCACTTTCTGATCATATGGAATTAACTTTAGATTATAAATTTGCATATTTTAATTCTCCTTATTATCCTGTTCCATTCGGCAAAGGGTGTTTTTATTTGAGTATTTCTAAAGATTTTGGTGAAACTTATACTGTTGTTGACACTGTTTTTTCTAATGGATCATTTGATTATCAATCTCACAGAGTTGATCTTGCAGATTATAATAATGAATTTATAAAAATTAAAATTGTTGCCAAAGCTTTTGTGGATACATATATGGATTTGGGAATTGATAATATATTAGTCGCTGATACCATAGTTTGCAGAAAACCCACAGAATTAAGGACAGATGCCATTTATTCAAATTCTATCTTATTGGGTTGGAATGAAAATTGTTCTGCATCAAATTGGGTCATAGAATATGGTCCCTCAGGATTTACTCATGGAAATGGAACCATTGTTTTAGCAAATTCAAATCCAATTTCTATTAATAATTTAGTTAGTGCAACATCTTACGATTTTTATGTCAGATCAATTTGTAGTATTTTAGATAGTAGTTTATGGTCTAATAAATTAACAATAAGTTTACCCTGTTTAATCAATACCATTCCTTATGTTGAAGATTTTTCTGATACTGTAATGCCCTTATGTTGGTCTCAAACATATTCAGGTAATCTAATTCACAACGTTTGGAGACTATATACTCAATCATGGAGTGGGGGTACTCCAAATGAGATGATTGCAAACTATCAAAATGAGATTGGTATTTCGAGATTAATCTCTCCGATAATCAATTTTTCAGGTTATTCAAATCCTTATTTAATCTTTAAATACAATTATTCTGATGATCCTGGCAATCTAGTTTTTAAAATTCAAACTAGTGCAGATAAAATTCATTGGACTGATCAACCATTTTCATTTTCTTCTGGTAGTGGAAGTACTGGGCCAACTACAGCAGTTGTCCCTTTAAATGTATCAGCTGGAAATCAATATTTTGCCTTTGTAATTGATGGGAATCATTTTGATTTTATGTATTGGATTATTGATGATATTAATCTTGTAGCAACTCCTTTACCATGCCTAATACCTTCAAATATTACTGTCGATACTATTTCTGAGAATGAAGCAACAATTAGTTGGACTCCTGGTTGTTATGAAACACAATGGGAAATAGAGTATTTGATGTTACCTGATACCATATGGTCTACTTTAATTACTACAACACCATATGTTACTATACAAAACTTACAAGATAATTCTTACTATTTGTTCAGAGTTAAAGCAATCTGTACAAACTCAGAAAGTGACTTTTCACAACCGATTTTAGTAACAACATTTATTAATCCTACTTTATATATAATAAATGCAAGTAGTAGTATGCATGGAGTAATCATCCCTTCAGGAGAGATTCCTATTACTTCCGGTGAGTCGCAAACATTCCAATTTATTCCAAATAATAATTGTCAAGTTTCCTCTATCATGATTGATGGAACACTAGAAACAAATACATCAACTTATTATACTTTTTCTAATGTACAATCTAACCATACCATTTATGTAGATTTTATTACAGGAATGGAGATTAATGAAATGGAAAAAGCGATTCATTTGTATCCAAATCCAGCATCAACCACAATAAATTTGATAGTAGAAATTGATATATTAAAAATAAATAGCTGTAAACTATATAATATACATGGGCAATTAATAAAGAAAATAAATATTAAAAGTAAAAGTACATTAATAGATGTTTCAGATTTGGCATCAGGAGTTTATTATATATATTTAGAAACTAAGAGTAACGTTTCATTATTAAAGTTTTTAAAAAAATAGAAATCAATTTGCGGTTTTTTGCATTAGGGATGCGGAAGGCGCCGAAGGCGGTGCAAGCTGGAACGAGCGCCGCGAGAATATTGATTTTGCGTGTATTTTATCTTAAGCGAAGTGCAGCGAAGCACGGGAGCGAAGCGGACCCTGGAGCAAGCCCGACCCCGAGCGAAGCGAGGGGGAATGCCCAAAAAAGTTATAAGATAAGAGTGAAGAGATCATTTTTTTTATTCAACTTTATTACTTAAAATAAAAGGAAGAAAATAAAAAAGCAGAATTTCTATACAGTAATAAGCAGAATATAAGTCTTTTAAAAGAAATACAAATAAAAATTGTAACATAATATAATAAAAAGAGTTATTGTGAGTTAAATGTTTCAAAGCATCAATGAATCTAAATATATAACAATTAAAAATAACAAAAAATGAAATGTCCAATTTGTAAAGATATTAACTTAATTATGACCGATCGGAACGGTATAGAAATTGATTATTGTCCAGATTGTCGTGGGGTTTGGCTTGACCGAGGTGAACTCGATAAAATTATTGAACGTTCCATTCCACAACATGAAAAGCAAAATTCTGAAGATATTCTTCAAAGAAAGGATTATCAAAACAGAGAAACTGATTACCGATATAAAAAAAAGAAAGGTCTTTTGGGTGAGCTTTTTGATTTTTAACAGCAACATATTTTTTTTCTATTATTGCAAAAATGCAATTTTATATGTCTCAAAAAACTCAAAGCAAAAATAGTGAATTACTCATTAATTTTGATAAGAATTATTATTTTAAAGATTCTTTAACTGAGAAGTTAAAAAAAATAATCTACAAAATTCCTGATGAAAACATTAGTTTGTATGAAATAGTAAATCTATTTGGGAATGATGGATTATTAATTTTTTCCACTCTACTTAGTCTAATATTTCTAATACCCGTATCAATACCTGGTTTTAGTACAGTATTTGGGCTAATTTTATTCATTATAGGATTGAATCATTTGATAAATCAAAGATTTTTTTTACCTAAAAGTATAAAAAACAAATCTCTATCAGCAGAAAAATTACGATTAAATTTAAATAAAGGAATAAAATGGGTATATTTATTAGAAAAAATAAGTAAGCCACATCGCATTAATTTATTAGTAAATAACACAATTATCAACAAAATCAATGGATTGATGATTTTGCTTGGTTCAATTTTTCTTATGTTACCATTTGGATTAATGCCATTTAGCAATACTTTGCCTGCATTGATAATACTTTTTTTCTCTATTGGAATATTACAGAAAGATGGACTTTTAATTATTCTTGGGTATTTCTCTTTTTTGGCAACATGTATTTATTTTGGATTATTTTTTTCAACTATATTTTTAACTTATAGACATTTTTTAGAATCTATTATATCGTAAATATTTTATTATTTTTATATATTATTTAACTCACAAATGACAAAAAACGAAAATAGAAAATGGCATTCTATTGATTATAATGAAGTTCTGAACATTTTAAAAAGTTCAGCAAATGGATTAAATTCAGAGGAAGTAAAAGATAGACTTAAAACCTATGGTGTCAACGAGCTTAAAAGAAAAAGCAAAGATAGTGTTTTGAAAGTGCTTTGGAGACAAGTTAATAATCCTTTAATATGGGTACTAATTGGTTCTAGTACACTGGCAACAGCACTAGGAAAAATAACCGATGGGATGGTTGTACTAGGAGTTGTTGTTATAAACTCGATAATTGGTTTTATACAGGAATATAAAGCAGGAAAAGCAATAGAAGCATTAAGTAGTATGGTGCCAGAAAATGCTACGGTAATTCGTAATGGTATTATCGTAACAATACCAGTATCTGACATTGTACCAGGTGATATTGTACAGGTTGCAGCTGGAGATCGTATCCCTGCCGACATGAGGATTTTGCAACAAAAGAACCTCCAAATTGAAGAAGCAGCTCTAACTGGAGAATCTGTGCCTTCTCAGAAAAATTCGGAATCGGTTCACGCCGATGCAGTGATTGGTGATAGAAAATGTATGGTTTATAGTGGCACATTGGTAGTATCTGGTACAGCTACTGCTATTGTAGTAAATACAGGCATGAATACGGAGCTTGGTAAAATATCTGATATGCTGAACGAAGCTGTAGATTTAGAGACACCACTTAAACAAAAACTGGGGGTAATAGGTAAGTACTTAACATTGGGAATTATAGCAATTACATTGGTGATTATGATTGTTGGGACATCTCGTGCATTGGGGCAAGGAGTGCTTTTATTCGATGCTTTAAAGGAGAGTATAATATTTGCAATAGCTTTGGCAGTTGGTGCAATACCTGAGGGTTTACCTGCAGTAGTTACGATAGCTCTTGCCATTGGTGTACAAAGAATGGCTAAAAGAAAAGCCATTATTCGTAAATTACCAGCAGTAGAAACTTTAGGTAGTACTACCATAATTTGTTCTGACAAAACAGGAACACTTACTCGAAATGAGATGACAGTAAATGAACTTTGGAACTTTAATTATAATGTTCAGGTAAGTGGCGTAGGTTACTATAAGACAGGAAAATTTAAACAAGATGGTTTTGAAATTTTAAATTTGCCAGATGAGATGTTGCTTTTGTTAAAAAAAGCCGTACTTTGTAGTGATGCTAATGTAGTTTACGAGGGTGATAATTATAGTATTTCTGGAGATCCTACGGAAGTTTCTATAGTTGTAGCAGCTACAAAAGCGGGGATTTCAATTGATGGTTTGCGTCAAGAATTTGTTAGAAAAGATGTATTCCCTTTTGATTCAGAAAATCAATTTATGGTAACGTTAAACGATAATTTGATTCTGAAAGGTGCTCCTGAGGTTGTTTTAAAACGATGTTCTTCACATATTGGTGGTATTAGTTTGGATATTCAAAAAATTATTTCTCAAATTGAATTACTGGGTTCAAAAGGGATGCGGGTCCTTGCTATTGCTCAGAAAACAAAAAACAATAGCAATCAGATCTCCATTGGTGATATGGAATCGGATTTTGAGTTTATTGGATTAATAGCAATGATTGACCCACCAAGAATTGAAGCTATTGAATCAATAAAGGCATGTCATAATGCTGGAATAACTGTTAAAATGATTACAGGTGATCATCAAGCTACGGCTCGAGCAATTGGAATTGAATTAGGTCTTTCCGAAAATGGAAATGTAGTAACAGGAGTTGCTTTATCAAAAATGAACGATGAAGAATTGGATAAAATCATACAAAGTACCAACATTTTTGCTCGTGTAGCACCAGAACATAAGCTTCGCTTAGTGAAAGCATTACAAAAAAACAATGAAATTGTTGCCATGACAGGTGATGGTGTTAATGATGCTCCATCACTTAAACAATCGAATGTTGGTGTTGCTATGGGAATAACTGGGACTTCTGTATCAAAGGAATCTGCTGATATTGTTCTTGCAGATGATAATTTTTCAAGTATCGCAGCTGCAGTCGAAGAGGGTCGAAGGGTTTATGATAATTTACTTAAGTCACTAGCTTTTTTATTACCCACAAATTTAGGTCTTGCATTAATACTCATTTTTAGTATCATATTTTTTCCATTTGATCCTATAACAAAAGTTTTGTTACTTCCTTTGTTGCCTACTCAACTATTATGGATTAATTTAGTTGCAGCTATTGCATTGGCCTTACCACTTGCTTTCGAAGTAAAAGAGCCAAATGTTATGAATCGTCCTCCCCGTAAACCTAACGAACCACTTTTTTCAAGATTTGTAACATTTAGGGTATTATTTGTTTCCATATTAATGACATTGGGCACCATAGCCCTTTTTACGTGGGAGTACGCAGATACTCTGGCTAAAGGGATGGATCAACATGATGCCTTGGCACGTTCACAAACTATTGCTGTTACCTTTATAATATTTTTCCAGATTTTTTATTTGATAAATTGCAGATCACTCAAAGATTCGTTTTTGAAAATTGGTGTTTTTAGTAATGTTTTTATTTTTTGGGGTATTGGTGCAATCCTTGTTTTTCAAGCTTTGTTAATTTACACACCATTTATGCAAAAAATATTTGGAACTGCTTCCTTAGATGGAGAAGGCCTTTTGATGGCATTAATTTCAAGTTCTGCAATATTTGTACTCATTAGCGTCGAAAAATGGGTTCTCAGGAAGTTTTTTAAATAATATTAAATATTTAATAAACAAATATTTTTTTTAATAATTTTATCAATTAAATCATAATACAATCATAATAAAATATCATGGATAGATTAGTAACTTCAAATTTGAAACTAGGTATTATTGCTGGAGGACAACTCGGGAAAATGCTTATTCAAGAAGCGAGTAAATGGAATATAATCACTTATGTATTAGACTCTGATGAGAATTGTCCTGCAGGTAGTATTGCAACACATTACATAAAAGGGAATAGTGTAGATTACCATTCAGTGTATCAATTTGGTAAAATGGTTGATGTGTTAACTTTTGAAATTGAAAATGTAAATATTGAAGCTCTCACTAAACTCAAATCAGAAGGTTGCAAAATTGTTCCTGACCCTGAAATACTAGAATTAATTCAGGACAAAGGTTTGCAAAAATTATTTTATAAAAGGAATGGTATTCCCACTTCTCCATTTAAATTTTTTGAATCTGATGAGTCAATTATAAAAGGAATCGAAACAGAGGAGATCTCTTTTCCTGTTGTTCAAAAATTAAGGAAAGGTGGTTATGATGGCCGTGGAGTAGTAGTTTTGAACAATAAGAATGATATTGGAAAACTATTAAAAGGAGCTTCATTGATTGAGGATAAAGTTGAGATAGAAAAAGAGATTTCGGTTATAGTTGCTAGAAATAAAAATGGAGAAATTAAGAGTTTTCCCGTAGTTGAAATGGTTTTTGATTCTAAGGCAAATATAGTTGATAAGTTACTTTGCCCTTCATCAATTTCAATTGAACAATCTGAAAAGGCGATAAATATTGCCAGTGAAATAATTGAACTTTTAAATATGGAAGGAGTTCTTGCTGTGGAGTTTTTTATTAATTCAAAAGGTGAAGTTATTGTAAACGAGATTGCTCCCCGACCACACAACAGTGGTCATCACACTATTGAAAGCATTATTACTTCTCAATTTGAGCAACATTTGCGCTCTATTTTAAATTTACCTTTAGGGTGCACAAAAATTAAACTTCCATCAGTAATGATAAATATTATGGGTTCAGAAGGATTTGAAGGTCCTGTAATTTACGAAGGATTAACGGAATGTTTAGCCATTGAAGGAGTAAAAATTCATTTATATGGAAAATCAATAACAAAACCTTTTCGAAAAATGGGACATGTAACCATATTATCAACTTCACTAGAATGTGCATTAAAAAAAGCAGAAAAAGTTAAACAATTAATTAAAGTTAAATCATGGAAAGAAAACTAATTAGTATAGTAATGGGATCAGATTCTGATTTACTAGTTATGAAACAGGCAGCTGAAATGCTTGATAAATTTGATATTGGATACGAAATTGATATAGTTTCAGCTCACCGAACACCAGAAAAGTTGTATGAATTTGCTTTAAATGCACATAATCGGGGAATAGTAGCTATAATTGCAGGAGCGGGAGGAGCTGCTCATTTACCTGGCATGGTGGCTGCAATATCTCCATTACCTGTGATTGGTGTGCCCATAAAATCAAGTAATTCAATAGATGGTTGGGATTCGGTGCTTTCCATTTTGCAAATGCCAGGTGGAGTTCCAGTTGCAACTGTTGCGCTAAATGGAGCCAAAAATGCAGGTATTCTTGCGGCTCAAATCGTATCTGTAAAGGATTCATCTGTTCTAAAAAAAATTATTGAGTATAAACAGGAAATGAGAGAACAAGTTATAAAGTGTTCCATAAATATCAAAAATATATAATTGTAAGGTAAAGTGAGAAGATATTTAACTTTATTAACCTCTTTTTTTATAATGATTTGCATAGGAAGCGTTTATGCTTGGAGTATAATTGCTTCTGAATTGATTGAAGAATATAATTTCACTGTTTCTCAATCTCAAATAATTTTTGGAGCTCTCATTGCCATATTCCCAGTTACCATGATTTTTGTGGGCCAATTAAGAGATAAAATTAAACACTACTGACCGACAAAAAAAGTAAAAAATAGAAAAGGGGTTTGACCGAA
>JBLJBB010000076.1:0-37974 GCA_047638115.1 Bacteroidales bacterium
CATAGTAGTAAGATTTATTTCTGCAACCTCTTCGAGGTAGTAGATCGTCGTGGGGCATCATGCAGCCGCAGGTAGCTTAGCAACCTACGGTTACTAATCTGCAACCTCTGCGAGGTTGATTTCATAGGATCTTTGTGCACTTTGTGTTTAAAACTTCGTGTACTCTGTGGTTAAAAATTAAAAAAACTGACAGCTGAAAACCCTTTAGCCATTCGCCCTTAACCTTGAGCCCAACTTGCATTAGGGATGTGGAGGGCGGCGAAGCCGGTACGAGCGAAGCGAGTACGGGAGCGAAGCGGACCCCGAAACAAGCCCGACCCCGAGCGAAGCGAGGGGGAATGCCCAAAAAAAGATAAGAGTTAAGAGATAAGAGTTAAGAGATAAGAGTTAAGAGTTAAGAGATAAGAGTTAAGAGTTAAGAGATAAGAGTTAATAATCAATAGCCCTGTACTTTAGTGCAGGGATATTGATGAAGAGTTAAGAGTAGAATTAGAAAATTCGTAAATTAAATATTAATTCGTTTTTAATTCGTGAATTCGTGGCTAATTAATGAAGAGTGAAGAGTATTGTTAATTATTTTTGAACCACAAATCTTTTATTATAAAAATGACCATTGTACTCAATTTGAAATAAATAAACACCATTAATTAAAGTACTTACATCAATATTTTGAGATACTGTACCCGTTAAGAGTAATTCTCCAAGCACGTTGTAAATCAAAAATTTCAGATTTTCATATGTCTCATTTTTAGAATCTAGATTAATCATTCCTTGAGTAGGATTAGGATAAATTTCAAAGTTTCCATTTTCTTCATAATTTAATACAGAAATTGTATTGTTTGAAGCGATGTTTGATCTGGAACTGTTAAAACCAGATTTCTTTGTTGGAGCACAAAAATAGGGAGCCACCACCTCAACCTGATAATATACATACCCGGAAGGTGGATTCAAATCAGAATATTGTGTGTTCACCCCAGAAATGGTTCCTAAAAGTTGTAATTGAGTTGGATCAGTGCCACGATAAATATTATACGTAGAAACCGTAAAACCCGTATACGGCTGCCAAATCAAATTGTAACTTTGTCCAACCCCTTGATTTATTGATAAATGCATCGTTTTATGCGGCTCACTTTGAAAAGATTGAATTCCACATTCATCAACCAATGAGATTTTATACTGATTTGAATGCACTGATGGTGTAGAAGTTTGATCCACAAACATACTTAAAGAATCATATCGTAATGAACCAATAATTTCATATTGCCCTGTGACATTGGTTTCCCTATAAATTAAAAATGAGTCAATGGCATTGGAGATTGGCTTCTCAAAAACAATCACATTTTTATTAGAAGAATCTACTGTAACAATACAAATTGAGGGTTGTTCCATGGTTAAATAGTAAACTCCCACATGATCTGAAGCAGAACAAAGTGTATCTAGAGTTACCGTAACAGTGTATAGTATTTGTTGGAATTGCGTATGGATTTGGAGAGAGTGAATCACTTAATCCATAAGATGGATTCCAAAGATAGGTAAGAGGCAAATCTCCCGAATAATTAGAGATTATGGAATCTAATTGAACGGTTTCACCACAATATAGATATTTATCCTGACCAGCTTCAACCATTAAAGGAGAAACTACAACATATATACTATCCTTATCTAAACAGCCATTAGGAGTGGTAATCGTTACAGAAAACCAAGAGGAGGTATCTGTTGTTATTGATGGATCTTCAATATTGATATTTGAAATTGAAGTCGAAGGCGTCCATTGGTAATTTAATAATCCAAAACCTTGATAATTGGTTGAAATAGAATCAATTTGGACAATCGCTTTACAAATTTGTGGTTGTGTATCGTAGTTGACATTTTGAATAGTAAAAGGGATAACATTGACTGTAACATTATCTTGAGCAGGGCAATACCCAGCAATTGTAGATACAGTATACGTAGTGGTTTGTGTTGGGGAAGCGATTGGATTCACAATCGTTGAATCACTTAATCCCAACGAAGGCGACCACACAATCTGAGACGGTACAACAGGTAATTTTAGCAGCGCATTTTGAGGGAAACCCGTTGCAAAAAGATACCCAGTATTCGGATTTGGGAATGAGAGTCCATAGAAATTGGAATACCCAAAATATGGTGTAACTACCCATGTGTTTCCTCCATTTGTTGTTTTGGCAATGGCACCTGTTGCACCCAATGTTCCTGTTGCATACCCTGTTTGATGATCTGTAAAATAGATAGAATTTGAAGGAAGTAATTGGGAAAGTAATGCCCAAGTTTCACCTCCATTTGTTGTTTTATAAGATTGATGAAGTGCTGAAATGATAAATCCAATAGAATCATTTAGAAAATAAACTGTTTTTAAATGATCTGTAGTTCCACAAGACAATGGGGTCCAGGTTTGACCATAATTAGTGGTTTTGAGAATAGTTCCACCCTCCCCTACGATATAACCCTTGGCTGGAGAAGTGAAATGAATTGAATTAAGGTTTTGAGTTGTGCCAGAAACAATATTTATCCAATCTGTAGTACCATTAATAGTTTTTCTAATTTTTCCACCATCACAAATAACATAACCAGTATCTTTATCAATAAAATACAAATCTCTGGGTTCAGTGTTATAGAGATAATTTGCAATATTAAAATAGTTTCCGTTTACAGTTTTTGCGACCAGTCCACCATACCCTACAGCATAGCCATTTAAAGAATCTACAAATAAAATTTTTCTAAGCTGATCACTTTGAAATTTAACTTCCCATGTATAACCCCCATTTGTAGTTTTATACACTCCATTTGAAACGCCATATCCTACCATTTCAGAAGTAAAAAATATATCATTAAAATAGTGATAGGTGGATGCAACAGGAGCCCAAGTAGAGCTTACATTAAGTTGCACCTCTTCACCACAGTTTATGGTTTTATCGTAGCCAGCATCAATGATTAAAGGGGTAATATTGATTAAAATACTATCGTTAAAAACACATCCATTAGAAGTTGAAAATTGAACATTGTATAACTGTGATTGAATTGGAGAAACTACGGGAGAAGAGATGGTAGTATCAGAAATCCCAATATTGGGGGACCATTGGATAAGTAAGGGATCTGAACCTGTATAGCCATGACTTATCAATTCTAATGTAACTGCAGAGCCACAGGAAAGGGTATAATTATGGTTATAATTTGCATAAAAAGGATATACCTGCAAACTTACTTGATCAGAAGCAACACATCCCAATCTGTTTAAAGCAGAAACAGACAAAGTAGCCGTTTGATTGGGGTTTGCAAAATAGCGACCTGAATTATTTTGGTACACATAGTTTGCTGGTGTCCATGTTTCTTCTGGAAGTTCAAGTTTTGCCATTGTGCCCATAAAACCAACAAAGTAGCCCGTTTTTTTGGAAGGAAATTGTATTGTTTTTGGAATATAATTTGGGAAATTTGTGGGATATGGTGTCCAATTTAAACCAGCATTTAGAGTTTTATACACTGTTAAGCTATTATTTCCTGTTCCTATAACATATCCAGTCAAGGAATCTGTAAAACATACACTACTTAAATGAGACCAGCCATAGGGCAACTGACAAGATGTCCAGTTCAAACCACCATTTGTAGTTTTGATAATTTTATTAGAACCAACAATATAACCCTCGTTTGGATTTGTAAAAGTGATGGCATTAAAATGTTCTGTAAATCCAGTTTGGATCAAAGTCCAATTATCACCACTGTTTATTGTTCTTAAAATTGTTCCATTGCTTCCTACAGCAAATCCTAAAGTATCATTTACAAAATAGATAAAATTCAGGATAAAACTGTTATTCAAATATTTAATATCCCAATTATCACCTCCATCATTGGTTTTCAGAATAACACTACTTGAGCTAGAGATATTAGAAGTCCCCCCACATACAAAACCAACGTTTGTATTAATGAAATTGATTGAACTTAATAGACTAGGAGACACAATAGGTTTTTGGATCCAAGTTGTTCCTCCATCAGAAGATTTCAAACAAAACGGAGATGATGAATTTGCTCCTAACGCGTATGCCGTTTGAGATGTTACAAAATCGAGACTATAGAGTACACCTGGAAAACTAGCTATTGTTTCCCAAGAATAAGCCCCATTTGTCGTTTTTAGAATTCGACCATCCTCTGTTGTCACAAAACCTGTATCAGTATTTACAAAATGGAGATCAGAATAACTATATATCTGTTTATTATAGATGGGAAACCATTCTGTTTCAGACGCAAGTTCAATACTATTACCACAAAATAAATAGGTATCATCTATAGAACTATAATCAAAAGGAGCCATCGAGATCAAAACACTATCTGAAACATTTGGTGTAGTTTCAAATAAAATATTCACTTTATAATTTGTAGTAACAAAAGGGTAAACAATGGGATTAAAAGGATCAGAAAGATCTATGGAGGTATTTGGAGACCAGGTAATTTGTTGTGGAATCTCATATTTTTCAATAGACCCATTCTTCCCTATAGCAATAAAAAAAGAATCGCGTGCACAAACCGCATTAAACTCATTGGTTGTGCATGTAATCTCTTTATTCCAAGTTTCTCCACCATCAGTTGTTTTCATGATAGTACCATAATACCCAACTGCAAACCCAACTTGATCATTTTGGAAATATACATCATTGTACAAAGTAGGATAAGAAGAATAGGTATACCACATTGTACCCCCATCATGGGAACTTAAAATTTGGCTACCTCCTACAGCAAAACAATCTGATGCATTGATAAAAAAAACATCTGTTAAATCAAACGTAAAAGTTGTAGGCGGAGCATACCAATCAACACCACCATTCCATGTTCTCAATATTTTTCCATTATTTCCAACTACTAATCCATTATTTACATCAAAGAAACAAACTCCATTATAGATATCGTTAGAGGAGTTTAAAGGTGCAATATTGAACCAATTTACTCCTCCGTTTATAGTTTTGTATAAACATCCATTTTGACCAACAAGAAATCCTATAAATTCATTTACAAAGAAAATTGATTTTATATGACTAGACAATCCAGGAATAGAAACATTGCTCCATGTTTGTCCACCATTATTTGTAGATAAAATGACTCCATTATTTCCAACACAAAAGCCAGAGTTGCTATTTTTAAAAAAAACAGCATTAAGCGTTTCTGAAGTACCACTATTCTGTGTTGAAAAAATTTCTCCTTTATTAGTAGTTTTTAAAATAACCCCATTTGTACCCACGACAAAACCAACATTTTGAGATGTAAAATAAACATCATTAAGGTGTGTTGCAACATTGGATGGGATTGTTCTCCATGGTAATTTGAGTTGTATTATAGATTGCGTTCCACATTGGATTGCAGTATCAGCAGAAAGTTGCATAACACATTGAGATTCTGCATAATAAGAGATCATCAATAATAATAAAATTGATATAATCTTTTTCATGATACATAATATTTAATAATGTCAAAAGTATATAAAAAATATTACTTTTTTGGTCTGGTATTAATTTTTGCTTGAATACCAATTGAAAATAAGAGAGGTTGATAGCTAAAAATTAATTCATTAGAATTGACAGGAAAAGAAAAACCCAATTGAAACACAGCTTTAACGTACTTATACCCTACTTTTGCTGTAATTACTGGCTCAATAAAATAGGCATTATAGTTCAGATTATTTTGAAAAATTGAAAGCATCACAAATCTTATGGAGAAACTTCCATCAAAAAAATCTGTAGCAGCTCCAATTGAGGGTTGAATAAACGCTCGGTAGGAATACAAATCAGTATATGAGATCCAAAGATTATTAGAATAATCTGATTTTAATTTAGCCACACCAAGCCCTCCGAAGGTTTCAAATCTACCACTTTCACCAATTTTCGTGTAATACCCGACACCCGTTTCAACAAATTGATGTTTATGAAAGTTATTTAGAGAATCATTAGTTTTGTTAGAGAAGCTTCCATTAAGCATAACCCCTAGATGGTCAGTAATAGCATATGCAAATTGAGGATCAAATCCAGATACTCCTGTATAGATAGCCCCTTGCAGTTCACCTTGATTGCTCAGCATAGGTGTATTTACTACATTTGGGATGTACACTGGAGCACACCCAAAGAATCCTAACATAATTGACAATGTTAGGAGCAAATAAAATCGAATTGTTTTCATGATTTCTACTCTTTAATTAATTATCTTGCGAGTATTAATGAGCCATGTAGTTGCCGTTCTAGGCGTATGTTCCCTGATTTATTTTCAATATAATAAATATATCAATAATATTGTCCTTCTGGAGCTAAATTACCTCCGATTTTCCCATCCCAACCTATTTCAAAATCTTCCGTTTGAAACACTTTTTTACCCCATCTATCGAATATAGAGATTACTAGAGTATCAATACCTTTTGTTATTGGAACAAAAAAGTCGTTAATATTATCGTTATTTGGTGTAAAAATATTGGGCACTTTGATTTCAGAACACTCTTTGTATTCTATAGTATCAGAAAGAGTACATCCTCTATTATCGATAAAAACCCAATAAAAGCCGGGTTCGGTAACAGTAATACTATTTGTAATTTCATCGGTACTCCACAAAAATGTACCATTTAAAGAATCTAAATTAAAAAAACGTTCTTCACCAGTACAAAGGAAATCATCTTCACCAAGATAAATGGTTTGATGTGGAATCACTTCTATTTCAAAATCTGTAGTATCTAAGCAATCTAATGCATTCCCGTATACAGTATAGAGTGTTGTCTCTGAGGGTTTAACTCTAATGGTGTCTCCAAAAAGTCCATTATCCCACAATAAAAGTATAGGTGATGTACTTGATTCAACATATAGCTCCACTGTTTCTCCTTCACAAATCGGATTTTTACTAGAAGTTATTTCTAATCTTGGTTGTGGTTTAAAATTCACATAGATGGTATCAACTGCAATACAATCAGAATTATTTGTTCCTTGACACCAATAAAAACCTTGCGAGACAACCATAATTGAACTTGTAGTAGCACCTGTGGACCAATAATATTCATTATAAGATTCTGATGGTTGAATATTTATGAATTGTCCTTCACAAATCGTGGTATCTGGGCCAAGATCCATGACTGGATTCTCAATAAAAACAGAAACAGAATCTGTACACACTTTTAATTCTGAAAAGAAAATATCATCAAGAGCAAAGTCGTTTCCGCCACCCCCAACGTTTTGATTAACAATAGAGATAATTGCATTACTAGAACTAGTTGAATTCCACAAAGTGTAGAATTTTGTCCAATTGCAAACAGTATCAGAACAATAGAAAACTGGTCCAATTAGATTTCCATTGATCATAAACTGAAGTTGTGCAACATTTCCATCTGTAACCACATTTTGAACCCAACATGAAAAAATATAATTTGTATTAGGAACAATTTGAATGGTTTGTTGCCACACAGTTCTATTAGGTGTAACAGCTCCATTAACGATTAATTGTTTTCCAGTTCCGGTTGTATGATCTGGGCAGGGTAAGAAATTGGCGTGATAAGTTTGTGGGCTTTCACCAACCATATAAGTACTTTCATTCCAAAGACTCGTTGAGTTATATGTATATTGGCTAATAAAACCTGTATTTCCGAGTTGAAAATCTCCATTATAGATAATATTTGGACCAGCAGAAGTGATATCGCAATAATAAGTAACATTTGTATCCGTAGTAACACTAGTATAAAAACTTGACGTGTTAGACAACCCTTCAGTTGGATACCAATTATAAAATAAACCTCCACTAGCCACAAAAAAAACAGTTTCACCACCACAAATGGTATCGTTTTCACCTGCATCAACGGTTAGAATATAAACTTTTGAAGAATCAACGATGATATTCCCTTGATTAAGAACAGTAACAGTATAAGTTGTATTCACCAGCGGTGTAACTGTTATAGATTGAGTAATATCTCCTGTAGACCATAGATAATTAGTTGCATTATTAATGGGAGAAGTTATGGTTACTGGGTCACCTTTGCAAACTGTGATTGGATTACCCACCACCCAGATTTGAGCATTAAGTGAAAGATTAGTAAATAAGGCAATAAATATTAGATTTTTTTTCATTATAAAATAATATTATAGACTATTTTTATATATTGTATAAATTGTAGCACTATATATAAGAGACGCTGCAAATATATAAAAAATACCTACACAAACGTTAATAAATATTAATTTTTACTAATTTTTATTAATTTTTATTAATACTACAAATAGATTACATTTTGAATATTATGGTAAATTAAAAATGAAAAAACTGGAAAAAGTACTTTTTGGAAGTTTTTTACTAAAAAAAGCGCAACCCTATCTCAAAAATAATGCATTTTGGAATCAATTTTTCAAGGTTGTTGGGTTAAAAGAAAAAGCAAAATGAAACAAAAAGTGTGAAATAATTAAAATAAAAACGCCTAAAGCAATCAAAATCATCACTTTAGGCGTTTGGCGGAGAAAGAGGGATTCGAACCCCCGGAGGCTTTCACCTCAACGGTTTTCAAGACCGCCGCAATCGACCACTCTGCCATCTCTCCGCCGCAAAAATACTAAAAAAACAATACGACTCGGATAAAAATCGATTTTTTTTTATTTTTTTTCAAAGATTTCTCTAGGGTTAAGCAGGAATTGGAACAAATATTCTTGTAGATAACTCTTTATCAAGCATATATAATCCGTATCCATTATCACCTATCATTTTGAGTGCGTCAATCATACTGGTTGCATTTTCTTCCTCTTCTACTTGTTCATCAATAAACCATTTCAACATAGATTGAGTTGCTACATCAGTTTCTTCAAGTGCAATTTTGTAAAGATTGTTTAATAAAGCAGTAACTTTTTGTTCATGTGCTAAAGTATCTTTAAAAATATCTAAGAGCGTATTCCACTCTGTTTGAACCTCTTGAATGGGTTGAAGAACTACTCTTCCACCTCTAGCAATGATATAATTTTTAAATTTCATAGCGTGAGCTTGTTCCTCTTGGTATTGAATTTCAAACCAATTAGCAGCTCCTTGTAATCCTTTAGAAGCACAATCTAAAGACATAGATAAATACAAATAAGCAGACCATAATTCTGCATTAATTTGATAGTTGATAGCATCTTCAATTTTTTTGTTAAGCATAATAAAATATTTAAAAGTTAATACTAAAATTCTTCAGCAAATATAACCATTTTTAATGAATAAATATTGTAAAAACAAAAAATTCCTAAAAATTCTTAAAAAACTGTCTTAAAGTTTGTTATGTAAAATATGTTCATTAAGTTTGCAAACCTAAAAATGTTACAAAATTGTTACGATATTAATGCTTTATAAAACTGAAAATTAAACACATAAAACATATATGAACAACATTAAAGAACAACTGATTGCGCTGGGAATAAAAAATCCTGGAAACATTTATCTGAATTTATCTTACGAAGAGCTTTACAAACATGAAACCAAACCAAATTTAGAGGGTTATGAGAGAGCTTTTCATACAAAAAATGGTGCATTATCTGTTGATACAGGTATATTCACAGGTAGATCTCCTAAAGACAAATATGTTGTATTGGATGATGAAACAAGAGATAACATTTGGTGGCATGTTCCTGGAACTAAAGGTTCCGATAATAAAGCTATTTCTCCAGAAATTTGGGAACATTTTAAAAAAATTGGACAGGAACAACTAGAAGGCAAAGATATTTATGTAATGGATTTATGGGTAGGTGCCAATGCAGATTCTGGAATAAACATTAGATTTATTACTGAGGTCGCCTGGCAAGCTCATTTTGTAAAAAATATGTTTATACGACCACCTCAGGAAGCATTAGAAAACTTTGTTCCTGAATTTGTGGTTTTAAATTGTTGTAAAGCTACAAATCCAAATTGGAAAGAGCAAGGATTAAATAGTGAAGTATTCATTGCATTCAATTTAACTGAAAAGATGAGTATTATTGGTGGTTCGTGGTATGGTGGAGAAATGAAAAAAGGGATTTTTTCAGTTATGAACTATTATTTACCATTAAAAGGGATGGCATCAATGCATTGTTCAGCCAATCAAGGGAAAGATAAGAGTACAGCAATATTTTTTGGTTTGTCTGGAACAGGAAAAACAACCTTATCTACTGATCCTGAAAGAGCTTTAATCGGGGATGATGAACATGGCTGGGATGATGAAGGAGTTTTTAACTTTGAAGGTGGTTGTTATGCAAAATGCATCAATCTAAGTAAGGAAAATGAACCTGAGATATATAATGCAATTAGAAGAGATGCATTACTTGAAAACTTAGTCATTGATCAGGATGGAAATATAGATTTTAATTCAGATGCTAAAACTGAAAACACACGTGTTTCATACCCTATTTATCATATAGACAATATCGTTAAACCAGAATCAAAAGGAACTCATCCTAGCAAAGTAATTTTCTTATCAGCTGATGCTTTTGGAGTGTTACCCCCTGTTTCAATCATGACTAAGGAACAGATGATGTATTATTTTTTAAGTGGGTATACTGCAAAATTAGCTGGAACAGAACGTGGTATAAAAGAACCAACTCCAACTTTCTCTTCCTGTTTTGGAGCTGCCTTTTTAATGCTACATCCTACTAAATATGCAGAAGTATTTGGAAAAAAGATGGAAGAACATAATGCATCTGCTTATTTAGTTAACACTGGTTGGATTGGAGGTGGATTCAACTCAGGAGGTAAAAGAATTTCAATAAAAGACACTCGCAGAATTATATCAGCAATTTTAAATGGTGAGCTAATTGATGTTGATACAGAAGTTGTAAAACCATTTAACTTAACCATTCCAAAACACATTCATGGAGTGAATTCAACTATTTTAAATCCTGCTAATAGCTGGAATGATAAAGCTGGATTTGAAAAAGCTGCTCATCAATTGGCTGCTTCATTTATAAAAAACTTTGAAATGTTTGCAACGAATGAAGAAGGGAAAAGATTGGTTCAATTTGGCCCAAGTTTATAAACCTTCAATTTTTTAATAAAAAAAAGGCTGCTTTTAAAGGCAGCCTTTTTTATTTAATGAAGTTGAACAATTTTCTATTGTTCTCTTTTTTTAAGATCAGCTTGTAAATTTTGAAGAACACTTAAATCACCTAAAGTTGATTTTTCATTATTATCATTGATTTTAGAGATCTCTTTTTGTTTTTTCTTATCTTCAGAAACAACACGTTTTTCTTCTTCTTCTTTTGATTCTTGCCATGTTTTAGTATGAGAAAGTGTAATTTTCTTAGCTTCTTTTGAGAATTCAATTACTTTGAAATTTAACACTTCTTCTAATTTTGGATTAGATTTATCTTCTTTCGCTAAGGCACGGTTGAATGCAAAACCTTCAATTCCGTATGGAAGTGCAATTACATAACCTTTATCATTTTGAGATAAAATTGTTCCTTCATGATCAGAACCAATCGTGAAAATGGTTTCAAACACATCCCAAGGATTCTCTTCTAATTGTTTGTGTCCTAAACTTAAACGACGATTATCTACGTCAACTTCAAGAACTACAACCTCGATTTTATCTCCAATTTTAGTAAATTCTGCAGGATGTTTAATTTTTTTAGACCAAGATAGATCAGAAATATGGATTAATCCATCAACGCCTTCTTCTAATTCAACGAAGATACCGAAGTTTGTAAAGTTACGAACTGTAGCAGTGTTTTTTGAACCTACTGGATATCTACCAACAATATTTTCCCAAGGATCTGGAATTAATTGTTTAATACCTAGAGACATTTTTCTTTCGTCACGATCAAGAGTAAGAATTAGAGCTTCTATTTCATCACCAACTTTAAGGAAATCGTGTGCAGTGCGTAAATGTTGAGACCATGACATTTCTGAAACATGAACAAGTCCTTCAACACCTGGTAATACTTCAATAAATGCACCATAATCAGCAATAACAACTACTTTACCTTTAACTTTGTCACCAATAGCAAGGTTTGCATCAAGTGCATCCCATGGATGAGGAGTTAATTGTTTTAGACCAAGAGCGATACGTTTTTTATTTTCATCAAAATCAAGGATAACAACATTGATTTTTTGATCCAATTGAACGATCTCTTCTGGATGAATAATTCTTCCCCAAGAAAGGTCTGTAATATGAATAAGACCGTCAACACCACCAAGGTCAATAAATACACCGTAGCTTGTAATATTTTTAACAGTTCCTTCAAGAATTTGTCCTTTTTCAAGACGAGCAATAATTTCAGCTTTTTGAGCTTCAAGTTCATCTTCGATAAGAGCTTTGTGAGATACAACAACGTTTTTATATTCGTGATTAATCTTAACCACTTTAAATTCCATTGTTTTATTTACGTAGATATCATAATCACGAATTGGTTTCACATCTATTTGAGAACCTGGTAAGAAAGCTTCGATTCCAAATACATCAACAATTAAACCACCTTTAGTTCTACATTTAACATAACCAGTGATAATCTCTTGAGTATCGAAAGCAAGATTTACACGATTCCAAGATTGAAGTATACGAGCTTTTTTGTGTGAAAGTTGAAGTTGACCAGTTGCATCTTCTTGATTCTCAACATAAACTTCAATTGTATCACCAATTTTAATATCTTGATTATAGCGTAATTCATTAGCTGAAATAACACCATCAGATTTAAAACCTATGTTTACAACTATTTCACGAGGATTAATAGAAACAATAGAACCAATAATCACTTCATTTTCATCGATTGATTTGAAAGATTTAGTATAAAGTTCTTCAAATCTTTCTTGATCATGAGCTGAATATTTAGAACCTTTTTTCTCAATTGAATCCCAACTAAATTCGTCTAATGATGCATAAGCATTTTCAAAATTTTTTGCTTTTTTAGGAGTTTGAATATTTTCAACTAGAGGTAACTCTTCAGCAATTGCTGGAGTTTCAACCTCTGGTGTAGATTCTTCTACAACTTGAGTTTCTTCAATTTGAGTTTCTTCAACTTGTTCCTCGGTGTTTGCTTCCAATTCTGGATTGTTTAATAATTCTTCTGACATTTTTTGTTTCGATTTGCGAACAAATCATTTTTTTTTAGGGTTTTTAATAGAGGATAACTAATTATAAATCAAATTAAAGAGCCTCATTTAATTTGAGCCCGCAAAAATACAAAAAAAAATAATATGATTTATATATATAGGTAAAATAAATTACGAGATTGCATGGTACTTATTTTAGTTCATTGATATCGTTAAATAAATCGAAAATAATCAAAGAAAGTATGCTCTAAATATCAATATTTTCTAGAATAAAATTGGGAATTTTTAAGAAAAAAATGTGTATATTTGCACACTGAAATTTGAAAATTATTAAAATATATATCCATGAAAAAGTCAATTTTATTTTTACTATTAATTAGCTTTATATCAATAAGTTACTCCCAAAAAAATGACAATATATTATTTACTTACGGGAATGACCAAGTTACCAAAAGTGAATTTATTCATGCATTTCAGAAAAATAATAATTTAAGTAAAGCCACAGAACAAGAGCTAAGAGAATATTTAGATTTATATATCAATTTTAAATTAAAAGTAAAACAAGGTTTTGTTGAAGGTATTGATACTTCTTACGTTTTTCAGAAAGAGTTAGCATCATACAGATCTCAATCTGCTCAACAATATTTGATTGATAAAGAAGTTACGGATCAATTAATTGATGAGGCATTAGAGAGAGCAAAGTATCATATTAGGGCATCACATATATTGATCTCTTGTCCTACAACTGCTTCTCCTTCAGATACATTAGCTGCATTCAAAAAAACTCTTGAAATTAGAGAAAAAATCATGAAAGGTACCTCCTTTTTTGATGCAGCTGTTGAATATTCTGATGACAAATCAGCTCAGGATCAATATAACAGTCAAACAAAACGTTGGCAATATGGGAATAAAGGTGAGTTAGGATATTTTACAGTATTCGATTTAATCTACCCATTTGAAACTGGGGCTTATAATACACCTGTTGGTACGGTTTCTATGCCAGTAAGATCTGCATATGGGTACCATTTAATTTATGTTCAAGATAAAACTCCTGCAATAACAAAACTAGTAATAAAACAAATTTTTGTTGAAGATACATTAGCTCGTAACAATCAATTTAGCGACTTATCAAAAGAAAAAATTGCAGAGATTCAAAAAAGACTTAAAGCTGGAATTCCATTTGAAACTGTTGCTAAAGAGTTATCAGATGACAAAGCAACCAGAGAGAAAGGTGGAGAGATCGAACCATTTGCTCCTAATCGTCGTCCAGGTAATTTCGTAAATGGATGTATCAATATAGAACAAGGTACATACTCATTAACTCCAATTTCATCTAGTTTAGGTTGGCACATAATTAAAGTTGAAAACATTGAAAAATTAGTTGTAAACAAAGATACGTATTCTCATATTATTAAAAATAAAATAAGCAGAGATCAACGTTCTCATAAAAGCAAAGAATCTTTAGTAGAAAAGCTTAAGAAGGAGTATAAATACAAGGATAAAAATAAAAATAAAGCTTTTAAATTTTTAGCAAAAAATATTCCAGCAAATTATTTTTCAAATCCTGATACTACAGACCTATCAAAATTACCTGGTATTGAAAAATTAAAACCTCTTTTTACTTATGCTGATCAAAGTGAATCTGTTGTAGATTTTGCTAAATATATTTCAAAATTTCAAGGTATGGAATATAAAGGTGAACTAGAAGATTTTTTCAATGAAAGATTCCCCTATTATGTTCAAGACAAAATTTTGGCATATGAAAATGCGAATTTAGAAAAAAAATATCCCGAGTTTCAAGAATTAGTTACTGAATATAGGGAAGGGATGATATTGTTTGAAATTAACACAATAAAAGTTTGGAATGAAGCATTAAGAGATTCTATAGGGATTCAAGAATACTACAATACTGTTAAAGATGAGTATGGAAAACCTTTTAATGAAATAAGAGCAATAATCGTTAGTGAATATCAAAATGAGTTAGAAAAACGTTGGATAAATGACCTAAAAAACCGTTATCCTGTTATTATCAATGAAAAAGCATTTCAATCTATATTAAAAAAGTAAGTGAAAAACGGATTTTTTCTTATACTAATTGTATTTCTATTTGTTTCTTGTAAACAGAATCATGATCCTATTGTTGCTGAGGCATATCATTATAAACTATATCGTTCTGAGGTAATAGACAATATCCCCTCTAACCTTAACGCTGAAGATAGTATAATTTTTTTCAACAAATATGTGGAACATTGGTTAATGGAAAGAGTTTTATTAAAAAGTGCTGAAAAAACATTATCTCTCCAAGAGATGAATTTTGATAATGAGATCAAAAAATATAAGGAGAAGTTAACTTTAGAGGCCTTTTATAAGAAAATATCAAAAGACACTTCTCTTTTCAATATCACTAACTCTGAATTAAATCATTTTTTAAGAGAATTTAAAGAATCTGAACTCATTCAAAAGAACGTTGTGAGAGTGAATTACGTCAAATTGCCCAAAAAATCTCCTGTAGGCAACAAGATAAAAGAGATTTTGTTTAATGAAGCTCTTAGAGTGAATGAAAAAAACACCATTATTAAATTATGTGGTGATTCTATTGAATATTTTATTGACGATTCACAGTGGTTACTATTAGATTATTTAGAGAATGATTTTCCATTTGAAATCAACGATAAAAGCCAAGTATTAGGATCCAAAAAACAGATAGATGTATCAGATAATCAATATCGTTATCTGGTTGTTTTCTTAGATTTTAAGAATCAGATAGCTCCAAATGAAACGCCCGATGAGTTGGAAAGTATATTATTGATGTTAAAACAACATAAAAAAACTAAATATCTAAACCATTTTAAAGATTCTCTATATCAAAAAGCGTTGATTGATGGAGATATAATTAAATAATTATTTTTTAATGACTAGTTTTTTTAAATATTTTTGTGTATCAGTAAAGATTTCCAAATAATAAATTCCACTATTCCAATCATTTATATCGAATTTCAAATTTTGATTTTGAATTTTATCACTTGAAATTAGCTTCCCAGAAGAGTCATAAAAGTTTAGTTTGGTATTTAGATTCAAGATTGAGATTGGAATTTCAATATTTACAGAAGTAGTTGCAGGATTTGGATAGACATAGATATTTTCTTCAATATTATCAGTAACAGAAACCGTAGATTGACCGCTAACGAAAAGATAAGTTAATGCTCCAGAACTAGCAATTTTTATAGTATCAGAAACAATTCCAACAATAGAAGGATTAAACCTAACGTATAGTTGTTGAGGTAAGTTCGATTTCTGTATTACAACTTGTGATAACCAAGAGGTCCCATTTATCGAAACTTGAAAATGGGTAGGAGCTTTCACAAGGAGGTTAATAGTTAATTGAGATAGATCTGCAGATATTAACGATGTTTGATAATTTGATGGTGTATTTTGAAAAGTTGTAAAATGTAAATTATTTTGAGCAACTTGAATAATATTTGGTGATCCAATCCCAAAAACAACTTCAATGGTGTGATTATCAACAACATTTGAAAATGTATATGAACTCAAAGCCCCCAGAGAATCCCCATCCACAATAACGTTTGCAACGGCATATCCTACTACAGGATTAAAAGTGAAAGTTGCATTATTGTTATGATTTACGTATGTGGAATCAGAAGGAGAAATTGTTCCATTTATTCCAGCTGTGGCAACAATAAGATACTTGTTAATTTCAACATTTAATACTTCTACAACTTTTGGAGATGTGATATTTTGAATTGTATATATATTATTGGAAGAGATTAATGTATCGTTTCCAACTTTTACAATAATATTAGATTGAGAATGTGTATTATCTAAAGTAACTGTAAATGAGTAAGATCCATTATTCGGAACTGGATTGGGGGTTGATAATGTAGGAGTAACAAAAACGCCAAACCTTTGAGGTATAAATACTTGGTGAGAATCTAGAGTTCCTCCTCCCATAAAATCGAACGTTATAATATTTGAATTTGGGAGAAATGAAATATTTGTAATAGGTTTATTGGTATTCGCATTTGCCCATGATTTCATGGATGGTAAAGTAGTGTCTGTAAAAGTTGTTTTATTTAAAGTTCCTGGCCAGGGGCAAGATTGGGCATTAATTGTACCATATACGTTCGCTGTAGGTAATGATTGGGTACTATTAGCCGCAACTGGATAAAATTTTTGTTTATGCGTAGTATTAATTGAACCAGAATTGACATTAGAAGCACATCTATAAATCATCATTCCGTACCCAGGATTTCCAATATCAAAATTTGATGCCACTCTATTTTCTAAAATAAAATATTCATTATTAGTGGTTGTATTAATTCTATAAAACCCATTCTGATAATATAGAGTAGGTGGTAATAGTACTGTTTGTGCAGATGATAACGTAGTAACACTTGCCCATTGGTATGTATACACTTTAATTCTAGGATTTGGATGTGCGGGTGTTCTTCCACTGTTATTCCAACTTCCAGAGGCCATCAAATCCCAACTTCCAGTTCCTTCATATGAGCCACCAGTTTCATAGTTTGTATCATAATAGTCTGGAGCTCCCAAAACGTGTCCTAATTCATGGCAAATTACACCAATATAAGTAATACTATTGGTTGCAGCACCTCTGTGTTCAGGAGAACAAGCATATCCATCAATATTTACACCATCATAAAATGCAGATACCCATCCTGCATGAGACCAAATAGCATCTGCTCCAGCACCGGCTTCTTCTCCATTTCCTGCAAAAATGATATAGAGCCCATCTACAGTACCATCATTATCATTATCATAATCTGAAAAGTCAACAACACTATTTGCATAACTAATCGCTTCATTAGCCATTTGTGAGGCATCTCCAAAAGAGTTTGAACCATAATATTGCATATTTTCAGAAGTTGTATAAGGACCAACTACATCAAAAGTTAAATTTAAAGAATTATAAGAACATTCTGTGTAAAAGTCGTGAACACTTCCAGAAGCTCCTCCATAATTGTAACCTACTTGATTGAATAAATTTTGAAAATCAGCATTAGTTTTAACAAATGGTTTATCAGGAAATTCCATTAAAATACAGAGGAGCTTCATGTTACCTTTAGAAGATTTGTTACTATTTAGCGCCATTTTATCTTCTACTGTTTTTCTAATAAACAACATAGAATTCATTTGAAGATCACTATAAAAAAGATATTTTGAAATAGAATTCAAAAATTGAATCTCTTCACGTGATCTAAAAGGGATCTCTTTAGCATGAAAATTTGAAGGGACTAGATTCCCTTCAGAATTTTTATATGCATAATTAAAAAAACCATTTTGATCATATAACAATGTGTAACCATCTTCTGAATAGGCAAATTTAACATACTCATCACCTTTCATTTGAATGGTTACTTTATCACCATTTGGCTGGGAAAAAAGAACTTTCTCAGGGAATGCTGTAACAGCAAATGAGATACTGATTGAGAATAAAAGAGATATAGTAACTATAAAATTTTTCATTAAAATTGTTTTTTAAAATTGTTACGGCAAAGATACATTTTTTTCAGCAATAATAAAACGGGGTTTTTGTTGAAGATCAAGAATTGAAGAAATCTTTTCGTATCCCATATTTTTCAATATTTGAATTAATTCAAAATGGAAATCTTCATAAGTTTCAAAAAATAATTTCCCTTTAGGTTTTAATAGCTCAAATGCTACTTCCGAGATTTTTCTATAAAAAAGAAGTGGATCATCATCTGGTACAAATAGTGCTGAATGTGGTTCATATTTAATTACATTATCATGCAATTTATCAGACATTGAGATTGGAATATAGGGAGGATTACTAACAACTACATCTAATTCATAAGGTAATAATTTAATAAGATCATGAAAAATATCATGATTTATAAAATTTACTTTTACTTCATTATTGAGTGCATTTTCAGTGGCAATATGAATTGCATTTTGAGAAAAATCAGAAGCAAACACTTGTGAATTCGGTAAATTTTTAGCTAAACAAACTGCAATAGCTCCACTTCCTGTTCCAACATCTAATATTTTTATGCTATTTGTGTTAGAATAAAACTCTTTTATAATTAGATCAACTAATTCCTCCGTTTCTTGCCTCGGGATTAGGACTGCAGGAGTTACTTTAAAATTCAGATCAAAAAAAGGAGTTACCTGTAGAATATATTGAAGGGGTTCTGATTTCTTCAATCTTTCTAAATCAGAAATTAATATATCACTGTTAATAGGTGTATCTGGGTTTAAAATTGTATCAATTTTTGAAATATTGCACCTATTTAAGATTAAAATATTAAAAATTGCCATAATCTCATCTTTTGAATAAATATGTTTTAATTCATTAAATAGTAAATCTTTAAAGATTTTTACAGTAAAAAAATGAGTCATAGTTTCAAAATATTTGTAATAATGGCAAAAATACTTTATTTTTGCAGTTAAGAATAAAATCTTTTATAAAATTTATGCAAAAACATCAACTTACTCAAAAGCATAAGCTCAAACAAGTCATTTCACAGCAGACTATTCAATTAATGAGATTGATTGAGCTTTCAAATAATAGTTTAGAGCAAGAAATTTTAAAAGAAGTTGAAGAAAATCTTGCTCTAGAGATTGTACATGACGATGATTATTCAAATTTAACTAATAAATCGAGTGAAGTTCAAGAAGATTTTGAAAACTCAATCGATGGAAATGAGGGAACAAATGAAAACATATATGAAGATTCCAATTTTGATGATTATTATCAATCAGATGAATACGATCAATATTCAAGTGTTGAGTTAGATTACAATCGTTATGAACAAAAAAGTTTAAAAGATCGAAAAAGTTTTGATCCTTATATTGTATCTGCACCTTCATTTCAAGAATATTTAACGCAACAATTACAAGATTATTTATTAAGTGATCTTGATAAACAGATTGCACAATATATTATTGGTTATATAGATGAAACAGGGTATTTACTTACTGATTTATACACAATTGCAACTGATTTTCTATTAAGTCATAATATTTTCATTTCTGAAGAGGATGTTGAGAGGGTTCTAACTACGATTATTCAACAAATGGATCCTGAAGGTGTTGGGTCTAGAAACCTACAAGAATCACTTCTAATTCAATTAAATAAAAAGGAGGATAGTTTTGATAAAAAAATTGCTATTCAAGTAATCAGTCAATACTTTGAAGAGTTTTCTAAAAAGCAATATGATAAAATTTCTAAAAAACTAAAAATCTCGAAAGAGGAATTAAGTAATGTTTTACAAGTTATTACACATTTAAATCCGAAACCTATTTTTCAGTTAGTGAGTCCTGAAAACAGAGCTCAAGAGATTACTCCCGACTTTATCATTACCAATGAAGATGATGAATTACAGCTTCAATTATTCAATCCCTACTTACCTAAATTGCAGATTTCTAAAGAGTTTAAAAATACTTTTTCAAAATATAATAAGAGATTAAATGCGCAACAGCGAGAAGAAGCTGAAAAATTTATCAAAGAGAATATTGAAAATGCTCATCAGTTTATAAATTCTTTAAGTTTAAGGGAATTGGTACTATACAACACCATGTATTCAATTATGGACATGCAGCGATCATATTTCATGAGTGGTGATGAAAAAGAGATCAAACCTATGATATTAAAAGATATAGCTGAGAGAGTGAATTTAGATATTTCAACGATTTCAAGAGTGTCTAATAGCAAATATGTACAAACACCATTTGGAATTATTTCCTTAAAACAGCTATTTTCTGAATCTGTAGGTGAAGATGGAAAATCTTCGAAAGAGATCAAACAGATTGTTAGAGAGATTATTGAAAAAGAGAATCATCTTAAACCTCTACAAGATGAGGAGATTAAAGAGATTCTCAAAGAAAAGGGGTATATTATTGCACGGAGGACAATCTCCAAATATAGAAAGCAGTTAAATATTCCTGTTGCAAGATTAAGAATAAAAGTTTAATCTTTTAAAATTCAGCATTTTGAGGAGTTCTTGGAAATGGGATTACATCTCTGATATTTTGCATACCAGTAACAAAAAGCATGAGACGTTCAAAACCTAATCCAAATCCAGAATGTGGAACTGAACCATATTTTCTAGTATCTAGATACCACCAAACATCTTTTTCTGGAATATGTAATTCATCTATTCTTTGCAATAATTTTGAATAATCATTTTCTCTTTCAGAGCCACCAATAATCTCTCCAATTTTTGGAAAAAGAACATCCATTGCTCTTACAGTTTTACCATCTTCGTTTTGCTTCATGTAGAAAGCTTTGATATCTTTAGGATAATCCGTTAAAATCACAGGTTTTTTGAAATGAGTTTCAACCAGATATCTTTCATGCTCAGATTGTAAATCAACACCCCACTCTACTTTAAATTCGAATTTTTTATTGGATTTCAAAAGTATTTCAATTGCTTCTGTATAAGGTAATCTAACAAACTGATTATCTACAACAAAACGGAGTCTTTCAATCAATTCTTTATCAATTAGATCGTTTAGAAATTGAAGATCATCTAGATTGTTGTCAAGAGCATATTTAACGAGATATTTAATAAAATCTTCAGCGAGATCCATATTATCGACAATATCAAAAAAAGCGACTTCTGGTTCAATCATCCAAAACTCAGCCAAATGTCTTGGTGTATTACTATTTTCTGCTCTAAAAGTTGGTCCAAAGGTATAAATTTTTCCTAAAGCTAGTGCTCCAAGTTCACCTTCAAGCTGTCCTGAAACGGTTAAACAAGTAGGTTTTCCAAAAAAATCTTGAGTATAATCTACATCTCCATTTTCTGTTTTCGGAACTTGATTTAAATCGAAAGTAGTAACATTAAACATAGCACCTGCACCTTCAGCATCAGAGCCAGTGATAATAGGTGTATGCATATAGAAATAACCATGGTTATTAAAATAGGTATGAATGGCATAAGACATAGCATGTCTTAATCTCAAAACACATCCAAAAAAGTTAGTTCTTGGGCGAAGATGGGCGATTTCTCTTAAAAACTCCATACTATGTCCTTTTTTTTGCAATGGGTACGTCTCTGGATCAGCAGTTCCAAGTATAATGATCTCTTGAGCTTGAATTTCAACAGTTTGACCTTTTCCTTGTGACTCAACCAATATCCCATTCACATGCAAACTAGCACCAGTTGAAATCTGTTTTATAATTTCATCTTCAAAATTTGCCAAATCGATTACGATTTGAATATTATGAACTATAGAACCATCGTTAAGAGCTACAAATGCTACTGAATTATTCCCTCTTTTGGTTCTTACCCATCCTTTTACTGTAACTTTAGTTCCAAATCCAACTGATTCAGGATTTTTTAAAAGATCTTTAATGATTGATCGTGACATATATATATTAATTTTTTAATTTATACAAAAATAATTAAATTTGATTATAGAAATTTATCATAAATAAGATAAAAATCTTTTACATTTTGCAGATTGTTTTAATCTTCTGATTGCTTTTTCTTTAATTTGTCTAACTCTTTCACGGGTTAAATCCAATTTTTCGCCTATCTCTTCTAATGTATGCGGATGTTTACTATCTAGCCCAAAATAGAGTTTTATGATATCTGCTTCTCTTTGAGGAAGAATTGAAATCAATCTATTAATTTCTAATTTTAAAGATTCGTAGATAAGCTCTTTATCAGGAGTTGGAGATGTTTCAGATTTAATAACATCGTACAAATTATTATCATCATCAACATTAATTGTTGCATCCATTGAAATATGTCTTGGTGAATTTCTAATAGATTCTAAAACTTCTAATTCGGAAATATCAAGCAGCTTAGCTATTTCTTCAATTTTTGGTTCTCTTTGATACTCTTGTTCTAACAGAGGGTATGCTCGAAGGATTCTGTTGATAGTACCAATTTTGTTAAGTGGTAATCTAACGATTCTTGATTGTTCAGCAAGAGCTTGAAGTATAGATTGACGAATCCACCAGACAGCATAAGAAATAAATTTGAATCCTCTAGTTTCATCAAATCGTTGAGCAGCTTTCATCAGACCTAAATTCCCTTCATTAATCAAATCTGGCAAATTAAGTCCTTGATTTTGGTATTGTTTTGCTACTGAAACGACAAATCTTAGATTTGCTTTTGTTAATTTGTCTAAAGCATCTTGATCACCTTCTTTGATTTTTCTAGACAATTCAGCTTCTTCATCGGCGGTAATAAGTTCAACTTTACTAATATCATGTAAATACTTTTCTAAGGAGGCAGTTTCACGATTTGTAACTTGTTTTGAAATTTTAAGTTGTCGCATGTTTATTAATACTTTTCTCTCTTATTTATTTTATTGACTTAGTAAGTTTTTGAGTTTCAAATTTTGAACAAAAGTAGTGCAAAAATACAAATAATTTTTATAACAAAAAACAAAAAAAATACGGATATAAAAATTTACATCCGTATTTTAAAGTACTGAATTACTTAGTTTTATTATTTCGAGCGAATAATCAACAGTGAGCCACTATATTTTACAGATTTTACTTTCCCTTTATAATTGAATGAAAAATAATATTGTCCATCTTGAAGTTTATGAGCATCAAAAACTTTACTTCCTACATAAATTTGTTCATCTTTCATATAAGTATCATAGTTTTCTTCGTCATATACTTTTTTACCCCATCTATCATAAATTTGTAATGAGTTTGCTCTATATTGGTCAGGATCTTCTGGATTAATATCAATATTTAAGTTTTTAACAGCAAAAACATCATTAAATCCGTCACCATTTGGAGTAATAATATTAGGGAATTGAAGATCTTCTTCGATTACAACAGTATGTTTTATACTACTTTTGCAGCCAAATGCAGTTGTAATATTAAATTCTACGTCATAATCTCCCCAAGTTGCATAAGTATGAACAGGATTCCAAAGAACAGATTCACGGGTTCCGTCTGCATAATCCCAATACCAGGTTGCATTTGGATTATTTGCAAAAATAATGGAATCGCAATAATTTGTAAAGTTAATAACACCACCAGTTTCAGATAATAGTGAGATTTCAGGATTAAATGAAAACTCTGCAATGGGTTGAGGATGAACTTCAAAGAAATTCCATCTCATAACTGAATCAACACAACCATTTTCAGTACTTACAATAAGTTGAACAGAATAGGAACCTGGTTCTTCAACGAAGAAGTTAGGGTTAATTTGATCAGATGTGAACACTTCTTGGCCAGCAACATTGTATATTCTCCAAATATAAGTAAGTGGGATATCAAGAGGAGTTGTAAGGTTTGTAAATTGTAGATCAAGAGGAGCGCAGCTCTCTTTTTTATTGACATCAAAATCTGGAATTGGGTGAGGGTTTATAGAAACGTAAATTGAATCATTTCCTGTACAAATAAGATTACCTGCAACAGTTGTAGCTGTAACTTCAACATAGTATAATCCTTCAACAAGTGTCATAATTTCATCAGTAGTAGCACCTGTATTCCACCAATATTCTGCTTCAGGATCTTGATAATTTGCATTTAAAATCATAATTTCACCTGTACAAATTCTTGCAGTATCTAATCCATCATTAATATTAGGGATAGGAGATTGCACAACTTCAATAGTGAAAGTAGTATCGTATTCACAACCATATTCATCAACAATAGTAAGTGTATAATTATTAATTCCAGCAGTTGTAAGATTAATATATGCGGATGTTTTCCCTGTTGGAACGATATCTGCTCCATGCCAAATTACAGTATCAATATCTACATTATAATCCCATCCGCCAGGAATAATGGATTGATCTAAAGAGAGAGACCAATTAAATATATATCCATTATCAGCGCCCCAGTGGTCACAAATTGTTACTCTCCAGTTTCCATTTAAAGGACAACCTAAGAGAGCTGAAAGATCTTGATAAGATCCATAAAAAACGGGTGTTGTTGGAGTATTAGTAAAAGCATTAGGAATAGATGGTAATAAAGATGGACCATCCCAATTTCCACCACACTGGTCGTTATAATTATACCCAACAGTTCCTCCTCCTGTTCCAAAGCAACCAGTAGCACCAGGTCTAAATTCATAATCCCAACCAATACCAGGAACTGTATAACATGCATTTGCACTTCCAGGGTCAGGAGCACAACCTAGATTTGTTACACCACCTTGAGCAGAACATGCATTTGAGACTATCCCACCTGTAGGCATTGGAGGAACATATGCAAATTGTTGTTTGAGAAGTGCAACTTGACCAGAAGGGCAGGTTAATCTAATAGATAAGTCTCCTAAATAAGAGTGTTCCAAACTCATTTTAACACCCAATAAATGGTTTATATTAGTTAAAGTTTGGCCTGGATCAAAAATATCAAACAAAATGTCTGAAAAATAACAAACATCATTTCCATCAGGTAAGAAGACTGTATCAGCATGTGTAATTGTTCCGATAATACTAGCACCGACAGAAGATACGAGAACTGTAGCTTGAGGATCATTTCCAACATAAACATCATAAGTACCACCAGAGCAAGCATCAGGAAGTGATGGTGCGCCAACGATTGGGTTATCAGAGACTCTAATTCTACCTTTAAACATTGTATTTGGGAAACAAGCCATCGTATCGACTGCATATAAAGTATAATCCCAACCTCTTACTTGATCAAAACACTGAGTAACAACTTGAGCTGTATCAATTTGTGTAAATCCAAACCTCCATATAAACATAGTATTCGCTTGTGTTTGAGAATAATTGATATTATTTTGAAGGAAAATAGCTTTAGCACCAAAAGTAACACAGCTATCTTTGCAGACGTTCATATAAATATCTTCAACGATTGGTTTAGTAGTAACAGCTGGATCAATTTGAATATTAAAACTTTGACAGGGAGCTCGGCATGAAACATTAGCTGCCCAGCCAATTTCGTTTCCTGTTCCAGATGTAAATTGAACATAAATGGAACCATCAGGATTATTAGGTTGCGGACCAGAAACGATTGCAATTCCAGAAGGACTAATAAACTCATCATAAGTTGCAATTTCATTATACGTTGCATCAGGACCATCATAGATAACCATAGATGCACCAGTCCCAACAGTAAATATACTAAATTGAAGTTTAACAGCCATACCTGGGGTAGCTGGAGTGAATCTAATACCAGAATTTTGATTGATACCATGATTCCCATTTAGTCCACCAGTGTCATAAAATGTAGCATTACATGTTGTAACGACGGTTGTATTTGAGCCACTTGGCATATTTACAATTTGAGCATAAGTTGAAAAAACAACAAAGCTAAAAACAATGAATAATATTTTTTTCATATCAGTATCTCCTATTTAGATTCCATTAAATATTTATTATACAAGTTTTGAATCTCTTTTCCTGAAAGGAAAAAAATCAATTTGTTAGTATTACCAAGTCTATAAATCGGACCTACATTAGAATCAATTTTTAAATCATATTTCATAATATTAAGATTTTCAATACCTTTATCGGTATAATCTACAACATCTGATTGAAATTTCTCTTTCAATTTAAGTTCAGGAATATCTTGAATTCCGCTCATTTTTTCTTGTGGTAACTCAGCAATAGAGTATGAATTATCTAAGAAAAAATTATAGTAACGAATAGTAGATGGATTATTTGACAAGTAGAAATCTACCGTTTCTTGTCCAAATACTTCAATAATTCTAGGATCAGCTACGATTTGTTTTTTTGTATTCTGAGCAAATGAAGCACTCAAAATGAGTAAAAAAAACATGGAAACAATCACTTTTTTCATTTTATTTATTTTTAATTTATAGTTTTATTAATGGTTTTTATATTTGATTAGACGCATATATATTAAAAATGTTCCTTAATAATATTAAAAATTTATTTAGCTTCTCTGATGATGATTAAAGATCCGCTGTAGTTTACAGTTTTGATTTTTCCTTTATATTTAAATGAGAAGTAATATTGTCCATCTTGAAGTTTATCTCCATCAAAAACCTTATTTCCAGGAAATATTTGTTCATCTTTCATATATGTATCATAGTTCTCTTCATCGTAAACTTTTTTACCCCATCTATTATATATTTGCAATGAATTTGTTCTATATTGATCTGGATCTTCAGGATTAATATTAGTATTCAAATTTTTTATTGCAAAAACGTCGTTAAATCCATCTCCATTAGGAGTTATAATATTAGGAAATTGCAGATCTTCTTCTATTATGACTGTATGAACGATTGATTGGTTACATCCTGCTCCTGTTGTGATATAGAAACCGACATTATAATCTCCCCAATTCGGAAATGTGTGATTTGGATTCCATACAGTAGAGTCAATGGTTCCATCTCCAAAATCCCAGTACCAAGTTGCGTTAGGATTTGTTGCAAATAAAACAGAATCACAATAGTTAGTAAAGTTCACTAATCCACCATATTCTGACAAAAATGAGATTTCGGGATTAAATGAAAACTCTGCTGTAGGTTGAGGAAATGCTTCGATATAATTCCATTTCATAATAGAATCAGTACAACCATTTTCGGTAATGGCGATAAGTTGAACGTGATAAACACCAGGTTCTTCTATAAAAAAATAGGGGTTAATTTGGTTTGAGGAATACACTTCCTGACCAATTTCATTATAAATTCTCCACGAGTAAGTGAGTGGCATAACAAAAGGAGTCGTTTGATTGGTAAACTGCACTTTAATAGGTGCACAACCACCTTTTTTATCAACATCAAACTCGGGAAATGGATGGGGGTTTATGGAAACATAGATTGAATCTCTTCCCGTGCAAATCAATGATTGGTCTTCTGTAGAAGCAGTTACTTCAATAAAATAGAGACCTTCAACAAGAGCCATTATTTCATCAGTTGTGGCACCAGTATTCCACCAATAAACGGCTGCAGTATCAACATAATTTGCATTAAGGATGATAATTTCGCCTGCACAAAGTCTGGCAGTATCGATACCATTATTGATATTTGGTTCAGGTGATTGAATAACTAGAAGAGTAAAGTTTGTATCATACTCACATCCATATTCATCAATGATTGTAACATTATAAACAAAATTACCGGCTTGTCCCATATCAATTGTTGCGGATGTTGGTGAAGTTGTTGTAATATTTGAGCCATGCCAAATAACAGAATCAATATTTACACTATAGTACCAACCTTCAGGGACAATTGATTGGTCTAAAGTAATAGACCAACTAAAAATATAGCCATTATCAAAAGGGTAATTATCACAAACTGTGATTCTCCAATTTCCATTTAAGGGACAATTTAATAAATTACCAATTGATTCATAAGGTCCATAAAATATTGGAGCTGTATTTGTATTTGTGTGAGTATTTGGAACACTTGGTATTAAAGAGGGACCTGTCCATATTTGTCCACATGGATCTGTAAAATGGTATCCAACTGTAGAACCACCTGCGCCAAAACATACGGGTGAGGATGATCTAAATTCGTATTCCCAGCCAATTCCAGGTGTAGCATAGCATGGATTTGCTGGAGAGGCATTAGGGGCACAGCCAATATCTATTCCTCCACCACCAATAGAACATGGATTACTAATTGGTCCTGTAGGCATTGGATTTCCGGCATTAAAAGCTTTAAGAATTGTTGATGCACCTGATGGACATTGAAGCCGAATCGATAAATCTCCGATATAAGAGTGTTCCATTACTACATTAATTCCAATAATATTATTAACGTTGGTCAAAAGTTGACCTGGATTAAAGATATCGAAGAAAATATCAGAGTTATAACAAATACCATTTCCATCAGGAAGAAATACAGTTTCAGCTTCAGAAAGGGAGCCAGTCATATTTGCCCCCACAGTAGTAACTGTAATAGTTGCTTGTGGGTCATTTCCAACATACACGGAGTAAGAGCCCCCTGAACAAGCATCTGGCAACGGAGGAGTTCCACGAATTGGGTTATCTGCTACTCTTACTCTTCCTTTATACATAGTATTTGGGAAACACCCCATTGTATCGATAGCATATAAAGTATAATCGTATCCTCTAACTTGATCAAAACACTGAACATGTATTTGATTTGTATCAATAATTGAGTGACCAAACTTCCAAATAAACATTGTATTTGATTGTGTTTGAGAATAATTGATATTATTTTGTAAAAAAACAGCTTGTGCACCAAAAGTGATACAACTATCTCTACAAACGTTCATATAAATATCTTCTACTATTGGTTTAGAAGTTACTACTGGATCTAATTGAATATTAAAACTTTGACACGGAGCTCTACAGGTTACTGAGGCAGACCATCCAGATCCATTTGTTGAACCAGAGGTGAACTGAATGTAAAGAGATCCATCTGGATTTGCAGGAGTTGCAACAATTGCTAATCCTGTAGGATTAATATATTGATCATAAGTCCCAATAATTGAGTATGTATTATCTGGGCCATCATAAATCGATAAGGATGCACCTTCCGCAAGAACAAAGCTAATAAATTGGATTTTAACTGCCATTCCAGGGGTTGTGGGAGAAAACTTCACATTTGTTGCTTGATATAAACCATGATTTCCAGCAGCCCCCCCAGCATCAAAAAAATTTGCATTACAAGTGGAATAGGTAGCCGAGCCAGTACCATTAGGCATGTTAATATTTTGTTGCCCATATGCTACAAAAAACATGGAACAAAATAGTGTTATAAAAATCTTTTTCATAAATAGATTTTAATTGAACTCATTAAAAATTTGTTTGATCTTTTTTAGAAATGGAGTTTTTATGAGTGTATTTATAAGCAAGCATTATCCCATAATATTTAGATGCTATTTTTCTGAAAATGTTCCTAAACATTAAAAAATATTAAATTGATACATTATAATTTCTAAGCACTTCATTTAAAGATGTTTTCAAATCAGTCTTTTCGTTTCTTTTTCCAATGATAAGAGCACAAGAGATTTGAAATTCACCTGCAGGGAACAATTTTGTTCTGGTTCCAGGAATCACCACAGAATTTTCTGGAATAACTCCTTCCCATTCGATAGGTTCTGATTGGGTAACATCAATAATTTTTGATGATTTTGTAAGCACAACATTGGCTCCTAAAACTGCCCCTTTTTTAACATGAACACCCTCTACCACTATACATCTTGAACCAATAAAGCAATCATCTTCAATAATCACTGGGGCTGCTTGAACGGGTTCTAAAACTCCACCAATACCAACACCACCACTTAAATGAACATTTTTCCCAATTTGAGCACACGAACCCACTGTTGCCCAAGTATCAACCATTGTTCCACTATCAACGTATGCACCTATATTTACATAAGAGGGCATTAAGATTACATTAGGTGCTAAATAGGAGCCGTAGCGAGCAATGGCATGTGGAACAACTCTAACTTGTTGTTCTGCAAACCCATTTTTCAATGGAATTTTATCATGAAATTCGAAAGGACCCAACTCTATAGTTTGATTTTGTTGGATTGGAAAATATAAAAGGACTGCTTTCTTTATCCATTCATTTACAATCCATTGCCCATTTAAGGGTTCAGCTACCCTTAACTTTCCTTTATCTAAAGCTTCAATTACCTCTCTAATCGTTTTCTGTACAAGAAAATCATTAAGAAGAGATCTATCTTCCCAAGCTTTTTCAATAATTTCTTTCATAATAGCAATAATGACACGCAAAAATACAAAAAAAAAATAACAATAAGGCAGAGTACTTAAAGAAAGAACCCTACCTTAATGTTAACAAAAACAAAAATCATTACCGAATTACAACAATCTTTACAGTATGGGAGCTGTTATTCTTGTTTGTACTTTTTATAAAATATTGCCCAACGGCATAATTAGAAAGATCTATTTGAATTGAACTGTCAGTCATTACTACCGTTTGTATAAGTTTTCCATTTTGGTCTATCAATTCGATGGTACTGTTATGCCAATCGGTATTTGAAGTTGAACCATTTATAAAATAGGTTGCTGGATTTGGATAAAATTTAATGGGAGATTGTTCATTAGAAAAATTTTCAATACTTACCATAGTATTAATGGTTAAAGCAGTATCATAATCGCATCCAAACTTATCGTGAACAGATACAGAATAGTTATAAAGCCCTGGATTAGTTTGGTAAACAGATGCAGAAAACAAATCTATAGGAGTAAGATTTGATCCCGTCCATGTAACAGAATCTACTCCAATAATATAAGGGGTTGGATTTGCTTGTAAAGATTCCACAAAATTTATTCCCCAACTAAAAATATACCCGTTATCAACAGCTAAATGATCACATACAGTTATTCTCCAATTCCCGTTTAAAGGGCACCCAATGAGAACTGATAGATTTTGAAAAGAGCCATAATAAACGGGTGTAGTAGGTGTATTTGTATAGACATTTGATGTTGAGGGACTTAATGTTTGGAAAGTCCAATTAGTTCCACACTGATCTATAAAATTGCATTCAACAGTTGAACCCCCAGTACCAAAACAACCCGTTGCACCTGGTCTAAATTCATAATCAAAACCAATTCCTGGTGAAAGATAGCATAGATTGTATGATGGGGCATCTATTGCACATCCTAAATTCGTAGATCCACCCATTGAAGAACAAGAATTTGCTACAACGCCTCCGGGTGACATGGCTGGGAAGGAACTACTATACGATTTTAAAATGGCAACTTTACCTGAAGGACAGGTTATTCGTATAGATAAATCCTCTAAATAAGAATGTTCCATATTTAAAACAATACTTTTAATTTGAAAAGGGTTTGTTAAAACTTGAGCATTAGAAAAATTCATTATAGAGATCTCATCATTATAACAAATATTGTTTCCATCAGGTAGAAAAACAGTATCATCATTTACATAAACAATTGGGACTGGTGGCCTTGGTATTTCAATAGGTTGGAAAAGCAAAGTTGAATTATCATTTTGACTGGCATTTAGCAAAACAGTGGTGTTTATTGGGGCAATTATATTTGATTCAAATTCAACAATGGGGTTTCCAGAAGTTAGGATCTTCCCATAAATTTGATTTGAGGAATTACATCCATTAACATCCACAGCCCTTAAAATAAAATTTTTTATAATAGGTTGATCAAATGGTTTATGAACGATTATTGCTGTATCTATTGACATTGACTCAAACTGCCAAATAAATTTTGTATTAGATTGTGTTTGAACATAACCCTCATTATTATTCGGGAAATCTGCAATTGCACCAATGATTAAAGTATCCCCTTCACAGATTTTAAACTCATTTAATTCCAAAATAGGATGTGAAACTATCTGTGAATCAAGTTGAATGGTAAAAATTTGACATGATTGCGCTTTAACAATAGCTAAGATTGAAAGCATAAAAGCAAAAAACAATGATAGTTTTTTCATAAAAAAATATTTGATAAAAAATCTGAATTATATTCTATTTTTAAATTGTATTTTCAAATGCAAAGATAATCTTTTTACAATATGTTTTACAAAATTTATTAAATTATTTTTTATGGATTAAATTTACAAATTAGGATGGTACTAATGCGTGAGGTGGGAGAATATTTTGTATTTTTGCAACCTATTCAAATAATAATAATATTAAAGTTATGAAAGCTCCGGATTCTTCCTTTTTCCCTTTTATTTCTAGTGAAAATGAACTTAGCAACGCAATTGTTTCGATAAGAGATAATGTGGATCAGTATATAAAAACGCACAAACTCCAATCCTTGGTCTTAGGGATTTCTGGAGGAATAGATAGTGCATTATGTGCAGCTTTATTATCTCCTATATGTAAGAAAAATGGGATTCCATTGATTGGGAGATCGATCACTATTGAATCAAATAAAAAAGATGAAATTGATCGTTCATTAGAAATTGGTGTTCATTTTTGTGATGATTTTGCACATTTAGATCAAACTGATACATTTATTGAAAACAAAAAAAATCTGATCCATTTTGATGATTCTATGGTTTCAAAACTTCGGCAAGGCAATATGAAAGCCCGAATGAGAATGATGATGCTATACGATTTAGCACAATTATATCGAGGGTTGGTGATCTCTACCGATAATTACACTGAATTTTTGACTGGGTTTTGGACCCTTCATGGAGATGTTGGAGATTATGGTCCCATTATGAATCTATGGAAAACAGAAGTTTTTAATGTTTCCACTTATTTACTTCGTGAATGTACTCCAGGTCAAAAAGCAGCGCTACAAGCATGTATTGATACTACTCCTGTAGATGGATTAGGGATAAGTAGTAGTGATTGTGAGCAACTTGGCGTTTCCAACTATTACGAAGCTGACAAAATTTTTGAATCCTATTTTAATGGGAATACTAGTTTGGAATCTCACCCAATTATTAAAAGATATCACGCTTCCCATTATAAAAGGGAAAATCCCGTTGAAATTAAAAGAACTATTTTGTTAAAACGTTAATCTATATGAAATTATTAATTGATAGTGGGGCAACAAAAAGTGAATTTATTCTTATGAATGAGGAGTCACAGGTTCACCATTTTTTAACAAAAGGGATAAACCCCAACTATAATGATGATCAACACATTATAAATGTTTTTGATCAATTTATTCAGTCTTTAGAATCTATTAATATTCAAGACATTGAAGAGATTATTTATTATGGCGCTGGGTGTATATCTGAAGTTAATAGCGCACGAATGCATCAATTGATGCAACCCGTTTTTAGAGATAAAAAGATTGAAGTTCATTCAGACTTAATGGCGGTTTGTCACGCACTTTGTGGAAAGGAGCCCGGGTACATTGCCATTTTAGGAACAGGATCCGCATCATGTTATTATGATGGGGTAAAGATTGCAGATAGAGCTCCATCTTTAGGATATTTTTTGGGAGATGAAGGGAGTGGCACTTATATAGGAAAAAAATTTATCCAGCAATATTTAAAAAATAAACTTCCTAAAGAGATCATAAATCAATTTGAGTCCCAGTTTAAAATTACAATTCCTGATGTTTATACGAAAGTATATCGAGAATTGAACCATCAGTCATTTTTTGGCATGATACCCCATTTTCTGGAACATTTTTTAGAATTTGAAGAGATCAAAGCTATCATAATTGATTCTTTTTGTGACTTCTTTTATGCACAACAAGAGTATTATCAAAAAGAGCATATTGAATGGAATATTTCAGGTTCCATAGGATACCATTTTGATGAATTACTCAAAGAAGCAGCTTCGAAATCTGGATTTCAGGTTCGAAAAATAATCAAAGCACCTCTTCAAGAGATCATTTTAAACCATCAAAAATCATGAGTACTTTCTGCACAAACTTAGAAAATTTAAATGATACCGCTCGAAAAATATTAAAAGAGTACCCTTATGAAAGGGTGTTTGGGTTATATGGTGAGATGGGAGCTGGAAAAACTACATTAATCAAAGAGTTTTGCAAAATCCTTGAGATTGAAAATGAGACTTCTAGCCCTACGTTTTCAATAGTAAATGAATATTGGAGATCCAATGGTTTTCCTGTATATCATTTTGATTTTTATAGAATTGAAACTGATGAGGAGGTTCATGGGATTGGTTTTAGGGACTATATAGATAGTGAACAATATTGTTTCATTGAATGGACGGAAAAAGTGGAACATTTTTTACAAAATGGATATGTTAAGGTTGACATTGAAAAAATATCTGAAGATTTAAGAGAGATAAATTGTAACATTATTGTATAAAAATCACGTATAATACGATTATGACAACTACTTTTGGAGAGATGTATCAAACAAAATTACAATCAATTGACATTGGATCTCAATTGAAAAATTTCTCTATTGGATTAATCAAAAATAAAAATTCAAATCATCCCCTACTAATATCATTAGAACAGATTCACCAATTAGTTCACAGTAACATCAAGGTTTACATTGAACGTGGATATGGTTTAGATTACGGTATTAGTGATATAGATTATGTGAATAGAGGTGTCGATTTGATTGATGACGTTCAGAGTATCATACATTTATCCAATATTGTCATTAAATATGATCCTTTCATTTTAGAAGAGTATCAATTTTTGAAAAACAACCAGATATTATTATCTTGTATATCTGATGATTGTATATCAAATGAGATGGCACTTATACTAAATTCAAAGAAAATCACTGGAATAGCGCTTAACTACATCACTGACAAACGCGGAGAACCTTTGATGGCATCAATTATTGCGAACACATTTTCAAACTATGCTAAATGCATTGCCATTGGTATTATCGTATCATCAGTAATTATGTCTTTTTCTTATGATAGGAATATAAGGCAAACGATTCAGCTGAATCCAGAATTAATCAAGAGTATATATTGTTTTCTTGGGGATATCTGCAACCCTCAGATTGCAGCCAATGCATCTGTTCCATGGAAAGACGTTTTGGGTTTATGTTGGGATTGGAATTAAACGAAACCGATTAATTAAGTATCGTTATTTTTGTTTTGTATTTTTGATTCTTGGAATTTATAAACACCAACAAATATATTCCGGATTTAAAACTAGTTACATCAAAAGAAGTAACAGGGAGAACACATTGTTTAGAATCTATTAATCTTCCATTTTGGTCAAAAATTTCCATTTTTGCAGATTCCCATTCGGGAGAGATGGGATAACAAAATAGGGTTCTAGCAGTTGGATTGGGATACACTTCAATCGGTTTTTGAGTTGGAATCTCATTCATTCCAACATGATTGTTGATCCCGACTGCTAACATATATTCACCTGGAATGGTAATAGCAGTAGTCACATAACCTGTATATTGATTCCCTTGAACTGTTGAAGCAAAAATAGCCCAGTTTTCAGTCGCGTTTCTTCGATACAAAAGTATTAAATCATCTTTTGTATATCCCTGTAATAAATTATAATCGGGTGATGTGGTTCCTAAACTGGAGTACTTAAAATGAAATTCTCCGTACATTGGAATTCCAGTGGGATACTCCAATTTCCAATAATGATGATCAGAGATTCTATATACATTTGGATGAGGGACTCTCAAAGGATCAGGGGCTACTAAATTATACTCAACATTTAATAAAGTTGTATCGGCATTTGAGATAGATCTTGCTCTAAAAAAGGCATCATTACATGTAACTGTACCAGTGGTTGGCAAAGTAATTCTATAATCAATAATGGCATCAGATAATTTGTGGTTTGGATCAACAATCCAATAATCTGGCAGGAAAGGAATCATCACTTGAGGATAACCAGATTCCCCTGAGAAAGTAACATTTTCAGCTAAGAAATAGTCGCCAAAAACAGAATAAAAAGCAACATCTACCCTATTTTGATTCGCAAAATAATCAGCATGATACAATTTTTGTTTCATCGAGAGAGCATATTTATTTTGTTGCGCCATTGGAATCACAGAATCTAAAGAAAAATGGAGAAAACCTGGTTGATGAACCCACCCTAAATAGAAATCATTGAGTTCTACTCCAGTAATTTCAGAAAGTTTATCAAAAAATTGAGGAGAATTTACATTTGAGAACAGATTTTCTTCAAAAAGAGTTTTAATTCCATAAAAGAAAAGGGAATCACCCAGATAACTTCGTAAGGAATGGGCAACAATTCCACCTTTATCATAGGTTGTTGTTCCATAAGTAACAGATTGAGGTACAGAATCTAAAGCATAAAAATCTCCGTCATCACCATGTGCATTTTTAAGAACCGATCTGTGTAAAGAGATAAAGTTTTGTGTTGCTGTCACCCCTGATGTATCAAGGATCTCATCAGCAATCAATTCAGCATAGCGCGCAAAGCCTTCATTTATCCACATTGTTTGTGGTTCAGAGCAAGTTAATAGATTTCCAAACCAAGAGTGAGACAATTCATGAATTAATAAACTTTCTTGAGAGGTGTTTCCATTAACTGCAGAGGCAGGATAACCAATATTTGTAGCATGTTCCATTGCTCCGGCATTAAACGGAACTAAAACATAACCAATACGTTGCCATTGATATGTTCCAAATTTTTGTTCAAAACCACGAACTACTTTTTTAAGATTGGCAAAAGATCCAGGCACCAGATTTATTGAAGTTGAAGCTCCATAAATTTCGATGGGGATGATTCCATTATTCAGATGAACTGTATCTAAATAACTCACATAAGGACCAACGGCAACAGAGGAGAGATATGTTGGAATAGGATCCGTAAGGTTCCACTTCCATAATTTATTACCATTTGTAAGGGTTAATGAATCTGTAAGCAAACCACCACAGATCGCTTTTTTATCGCTATCTGTTTCAATATTAAACGAATAGGTTGCTTTATCATTAAAATCATCAATACATGGATACCAACATCTGCCAAAAGAGGGAGGCACACTTTGCATCCCGACTCCCATGTTATATGCATAGGTAGAAGTGAAGAAAAACCCACCCCAATAAGGATCTTGTGGTGGAGTGCCATGATAAAATACTTTAACAGTTAAAGTATCATTTAAAAGTAAAGGAGGGGTATTAATTTTTAAGACAGGAGATTGATGTATAAAAGTTGTAGGAGCACCATCAAGAAGAACAGAATCGACAATTAGTTGTTGCAAATCAATTCTAAACTGTTGAATACCATTAATTTGAGGAACCAGACTCAGTTCAGTAAAACCAGTAATCTGATGTTGAGAAAGGTTCACAATTTGAAGATTTATATCATAATGAGCTATATGAATGGAGTCCAAACGATTTTGAGAAAAAGAATTGAGTGCTAAAGAACTTAATAAAACTAAAAAGAGATTTCGAAACATAAAAAATAATTTAGGTGCAAAAATACGAAATAATGAGCTAATAAGCTAATGAGTTAATAAGCTAATTATTGACAACAGACCACAGACCACGGACTTTCATTCTTTTTTCTTTTTTCTACATTCTTCATTCTATTAGCTTATTATCTCATTATCACATTAGCTTATTATCTTGGGCGTGCCCCTTTGGCTGCGCTCAACCAAAGTTTCACAAAATTTTCAAAGAACACCATCGCTTGCCAAAGGGTCGGCCTCCACCTTCAAGTCCGCGGTCGCCAGCCGT
>JBLJBB010000077.1:0-63219 GCA_047638115.1 Bacteroidales bacterium
TGGGATGCAGGGAGTTAAAGAGCGACCGAAGGAAGCTACTTTAACGACCATGCAGCCCACACTTTATAGGTGCGGACTTGAAGGCGGAGACCGACGGTTGTAGAGACGCAATGCTTGCGTCTCTACAACCGGAATGCCCAAGTTAATAAGCTAATGTGATAATGAGATAATAAGCTAATTGAATGAAGAATGAAGAATGAAGAATGAAGAATGAAGAATGAAGGTTTTTTGTATTTTTAATTCGTGAATTTGTGGCTATTTAAATAGTGAATTTGTGGGGAATGATAATGATAGAAATATTTTTCGTGAAAAGGGTGAAAAAGTAAGATATTTTATATAAGTTTGCGGCTTAAAATTTACAATATTAAAAATTATTAAAATATCTGAATATGAATATATTAGCTAACAGAATTACTTCAATGGCTGAATCGGAAACTCTGGCCATGACTCGAATTGCGCGAGAATTGAAAGAGAGTGGAAAAGATGTAATCAGTTTAAGTATTGGAGAACCCGATTTTGATACTCCAGAAGAGATCAAAGATTTTGGTAAAATGGCCATCGATGAGAATTGGTCTCACTACTCACCCGTTCCCGGATATCCTGAATTACGTAAAGCTATATGTCAAAAATTTAAAAGAGATAATGGATTAGATTTTACCCCAGAACAAATTGTAGTTTCAACAGGTGCTAAGCAATCCATTTTTCAATTGGTTTTAGCTCTGGTTAATCCTGGCGATGAAGTGATTATTCCTACACCTTACTGGGTTTCCTATAAAGAGATCGTTAAATTTGCGGAAGGAAAAATCATTTATGTTCCAACAAAACTGGAAAATGATTTTAAAGTTACCCCTGCTCAATTAAGAGAACAAATCACGCCAAAAACAAAGCTGATCATGTTTAGCAGTCCTTCGAATCCTACAGGAATGCTTTACTCTAAAGAGGAATTGCGTGCGATTGCTGATCTACTCATTGAGTTTCCACATGTTCATGTGATGGCAGATGAGATTTATGAACACATCAACTTTATGGGGAAACACCAAAGTTTAGCTCAATTTGAAGAGATTAAAGATCAGGTGATTACCATTAATGGTGTAGCGAAAGGGTTTGCCATGACCGGTTGGAGAATTGGATTTTTAGGGGCTACCAAAGAGATTGCCAATGCTTGTCAGAAATTGCAAGGGCAAATCACTTCCGGAACTTGCTCTATTGCGCAAAGAGCGACAATAAAAGCGATGGAATCTCCTGAAAGTGTAGTGAAAGATATTGAAAGAATGAAATCGATCTTCCAAAAAAGGAGAGATATTGTATATGACTTATTAAAAGAGATTCCAGGATTTGAAACCAGACTTCCACATGGAGCGTTCTATTTCTTTCCTGTAGTATCATCATTGTTTGGGAAACATGCTCCAGAAGATTCTTTATATGCTCAAACTTACGGAAAAACTATCATAGAAGATTCTACTGATTTATGTATGTATTTCTTATACGACAGCAATGTAGCGATGGTTCAGGGGATCGCTTTTGGAGATGACCAATGTATCCGTTTGTCTTACGCAGCCAATGAAACGATCTTGATTGAAGCGTGTAAAAGAATTAAAGAAGGAGTTGAAAAACTACGTTAATGAAGCCAAAAATAGCGATCATTACTGGGGCCAATGGTGGTATTGGAAGTGAACTAACTAAATCTCTTGCATTATCAGGGTATGAAGTGGTGATGGCATGTAGAGATCTTCAAAAAGCACTCCCCATTTGGGAAAAACTGGTGCGTGAAACCAAAAAAGAGATCCAACTACTCCCTTTAGATTTAGCATCTTTAGATTCTATTTTAAGTTTTGTAACTATAATAAAGAAAAGATATAGTTCTATTGAGCTCTTGATTAATAATGCAGGTGTGATTCCAACACACTCAAAATCTACCGATTACAATACGGATTATTGTATCGGGGTGAATTATATTGGGGCTTATATGTTGACCCATTTATTAATACCTCACATGAATATTGGAGCAAGGATAGTCAATGTGGTATCTATAGTTTACAAATATGGAAAGATAAATGAATCTATTTTTGAGCCGAAGTTAGAAAAAAACTATCACAAATTTAAAGTGTATGCGCAATCCAAATTGGCGTTGCTCTATTTTACAATAGATATGGCCGATTTTTGCGCTTCCAAAGGGATCACCATCAATTGTTGTGAACCTGGAATCGTTAACACACCTATTCTAAAAATGGGGAACAAATTTGTTGATTTTCTGGCTCGGTTATTATTTACTCCTTTTGTACGATCTCCCAAAAAAGGGGCATCTACCATACTTTATTTAGCACTCAACGAAAACATAACGCATTCTGGGAATCTTTATTCCAATGAAAAAATTGCACCAATCTCACACAAAATAGTACAAAGTTCTGATAGATTACTTCTTAGAAAAATAACTCAAAACTTAGTATCACGATTACCTGTTGAATTATGATAAAACCACCCTATTTACAAAAAGGCGATAGTATTGGGATTGTAGCCCCTGCTCGAAAAATCAGTTACGCTGAGATCGAATTTGCATGTAAATGGCTAGAAAATGAGGGCTTTAAAGTAGTTTATGAAGATTCATTATTTGAAGAATCTCATCAATTTGCGGGAAAGGATACGATACGACGAGATGCATTTCAAAAGATGCTTGATGATCGTAATATCAAAGCCATTTTATGTGCTCGTGGAGGATATGGATCTGTTCGGATTATAGACCAGCTTGATTTTACAGAGTTTTGTAAGTATCCTAAATGGATTTGCGGGTATAGTGATGTAACCGTTTTCCATGCCCATATACATCAAAATTTTGGGATAAGCACGTTACACGCTACCATGCCTATCAATATGGTGTTTTCAGAATCAGAATCTGAAAGTTTGAATACGCTGTTAAAATCGCTATATGGGGAACCTATGGATTATCAGATTCCTTGTCATCCCTACAACACCATTGGTATAGCAGAGGGAGAATTGATTGGTGGAAATCTTTCCATTTTATACTCCTTAATGGGCTCTCCTTCGGAAATTGACACAACAGGGAAAATATTGGTAATAGAAGACCTTGATGAATACTTGTATCATATTGACCGCATGATCATTAACTTGAAGCGGGCTGGGAAATTAGAAAAACTTTCCGGATTAATTGTTGGAGGTATGAGTGAGATGCGAGACAACACCATCCCATTTGGAGAAACGGCAGAGGAGATCATAATCAGACATTGCAAAGCATATGGATATCCTATTTGTTTTGGTTTTCCTGTAGGACATATTAAAGAGAACTGGGCTTTAAAAATGGGCGTTTCAGTTCAATTAGAGGTTACAGAAAAAGGGAGCAGATTGTTAGAAATCATAGATTCCCATGAAAAAAAATCATAAGTAAGCGTGTAAAAAAATGAAAAAATTATTTTGTAAATTTTTATTAAAATTATTCAGATATAAACTAGATTTCACCCATGTACCTCCAGAGGCGCACAAATCGATTTTGGTATTTGCACCTCACACCAGCTGGCGCGATTTTGTTATCGGGAAATTAGCAGTAACCGCATTAGGTTTTGAGACGAATGTGCTCATCAAAAAAGCAGCTTTTGTATTTCCATTAGGGAATATTTTACGTTATTTTGGCGGGATTCCTGTAGATCGGGGAAATTTTAGTCGTTTTACCACACAAGTAGCCGATGTAATCAAAGAGAGAGAGAGAATGGGGTTGATTATATGTCCTGAAGGGACCAGATCCTTAGTATACAAATGGAAACGGGGATTCTATGTGATGGCAGAAAAAGCAGAAGTGCCCATGATATTGGGATATTTAGATTACAACACAAGAAAATGTGGATTAGGTCCTGTATTTTATGCTACTGGAGATTATGAAAAAGACTTATTAGAGATTCAAAAATTCTATTATGGAATGCGTGGAAGAAGGAAGGGTTTATTCCATTTAGAAAATGAGAAAAACGAACACCCCTTTTTCCAGAACAGATAGTTTTTAGTGTTCAATTGAAAAATTGATAAAGTCTACCAAAGATTTAACATGGGTCATTCCCTCATTTACAAAATCATTAAAATCTTTATTTACAGCATCTTTAAATGGGAAGATATGTGAAGAGAAATAGTGTTTATTCTTCAATAAATCAATTTCTGGGAAATCTTTTGGGAAGCCAACGGGAGCTTTCACCAATTTATCAATAGGATCAATACCAGGGAAATATTTTTTGAAATTGGGTTCATTTAAAATTGCTTTAAACTCATCAATTTGGTAATAGATCTCTTTTCTTAATATTTTAAGATACTCTGGTTGTGGCATATAGATACCGCCACCAAAAAAAGATTCGTTAGGGTCCAAGTGAAAATAGTAGCCAGCAAACAAAGAGTTTCTTCCCCCATTTTTAGCAATATAGACGCCAAAATGGGTTTTATAGGGATCTTTATTTTTTGAAAATCGCACATCTCGGTAGATGCGATAGAGGCACTGTTTCAGTTCAATAGAAGCCAGCGATGGATCCACAGATTGAAGATGGGCAAGCAGATCTTGCGCAAAAAGTTCAAAATTCTTCTTTGCTTTTTCATAGCGGGGTTTATTCGCAGCGAACCAGTCACGGTTGTTATTATTGGCCAAGTCTTGAAGAAAGTCCAGGGTATGTTGTTCAATTTTATTCATGGTATAACGTATTTTGTTTTGGAAGGCAAAAGTATGAAAAAAAGGCGAAAGGCGAAGGGCTAATGGCTAAGGGAAAAATATTTCATGTTTTATGTTTCATATTTTATGTTTCATATTTTATGTTTTGTATTATTTTTTTTCATATTTTTGTGATTCAAAAAAAGTAAGACATGATATCAAATCCATTTTTAATATCTGGGTACCACTCACCTCGTTATTTTTGTGATCGGGAAGAAGAGAGTTCAAAGATCATTTCAGCATTAACCAATGATCGAAATTTAACGCTTATTAGTCCAAGACGTATGGGTAAAACGGGATTGATTCACCACTGTTTTCATCTTATTCAAGCTGAAAACAGTGATATTTACTGTTTTTACTTAGACATTTTTTCGACACAAAATTTGCGTGATTTTGTTGATTTATTTGCTAAAACAGTTATAGGAAAATTGGATAATTATTCCGAAAGCACCATTAAGAAACTATTTTCATTTTTAAAATCATTTCGTCCTTCACTAACTTTTGATCCCATTACTGGAACACCAACCATTAATTTTGACATAATTCCACTTCAGGAAGAGAATAGTTTAAAAGAGATCTTTAGTTATTTGGAAGAGACTGGGAAACGGTGTTATATAGCCATTGATGAATTTCAACAAATTATTGAATATCCAGAAAAAGGGGTTGAGGCCTTACTCCGATCCTATATCCAATTTATTCCCAATGTAAAATTTATTTTTTCTGGAAGTAAAAAACATTTAATGGATGAGATGTTTAGTTCTGTTAATCGTCCATTTTATCAAAGCACACAAAAAATTGGATTAAAAGAGATTCCCCTCGAATCTTATTATATTTTTGCTTCCCAATTTTTCTCGGCTGTTAAAAAAAATCTCCCATATGAAGTTTTTGAATACATTTATTCAAAAATGTTTGGACACACTTGGTACATCCAATATGTTTTAAACCAGTTGTATAGCATGCAACAGTTGGAATATACTATTTCAGATATCGAATTATTGATTGATTCCATATTAGAGGAAGAGAATGCCACCTATAAAACATATTGTGAAATGATCACTAAAGGGCAACTTAAACTATTAATAGCAATTGCAAAAGAAAAAAGAATAAAATCTCCGTATGAGACTCGTTTTATGAGACTTCACAAACTCAGTGCAATCAGTAGTGTTAAATTAGCCCTCCATTCATTAATAGAAAAAACGCTTATCTTAAAGGATGAAGAGGATTATTATTTTGTTTACGATCGATTCTTTTCTTTATGGTTAGAGAAAAGGTAGAACATAGTGTATCAATTTTCATTAAGCAATTCGTGGCATATTTATTAAGAAATAATCACAGAGTAACCCAGTGTTAAAAAGAGTTACACAGTGTTATTAATGAAAAAAAAACTGATACAACACTGTGAAACTCTCTGTTTTTTTCTTATTTATCCTAAACTTTTATCTCTTTTGTATCTAGTCCCTTGTCTCTAGTCAACTTTAACCCATTTTTTTTGTATTTTTGTGCAAAATTTATTACGATGAAAAAAGAGATCATTATTGCGATTATTTGTGTGATAGCCGTTGTAGCTGTAGGATGTAAAACGAAAGAGATGAGTGTAAAAAATAATCCAAAGGGGGACACTTTTTGTATAAAAAAAGGGGAAACTTTTGAGATTCACTTTATTGCCAATGGTTCTTTGGGAACAACATGGCAATATGTTAACAAGCAAGAGGTTACAATTGTAGATTCTGTTTCTCAACGGGTGGTAAACAAAGCCCCTGAAGGGATGGTTGGAAAATCTGTAGATCTGTATCTCACATTTAAAGCTAAAGAAAAGGGTACCGATACATTGGTATTTAAAAATTCACGAATTTTTGATCCAAATGATGAAGGGACAACCGTTACAAAGATCATTCATGTAAGATAACACATGAATTCACATCTCCATATTGCTATTCCTGCCATTAATGAAATGGCATATCTCCCATTTACGTTAGAGGATATTAGTAAACAAATCTGCACCTGCAAATTTACTGTGTATGTTTGTGTAAACCAACCTGATGAGTGGTGGGATGAGGAGGAAAAAAGGGGGATTTGTGAACAAAACCAAGAGTTGATCCAATTTTTAATCCAATACCCTCACTTCCCAATTGTTGTGCTTGATTTCTCCACTAAGGGGAAAGGATGGCAAGGGAAGAAACATGGTGTGGGTTGGGCCCGGAAAGCACTCTTTGACCATATCTTACAAACCTCATCCGACGAGGATATCATCATCAGTTTGGATGCAGACACTCGATTTGGAGCAACATACTTTCAGTCAATTTTTGACCAATTGATAAATAGCAATATCAATATGATCTCCGTTCCATACTATCATAATCTTACAGAAGATGATCGCGCGAATCGGGCGATTTTACGTTATGAATTGTACATGAGAAATTATGCACTAAACATGTACGAGATTGGCTCTCCATTCAACTTTACCGCCATTGGGTCTGCTATTGCTATGCGGGTAAGAGGGTTGCGAAAGATTGGGGGAATAACGCCCATGAAAAGTGGAGAGGACTTCTATTTATTGCAAAAATTTCGGAAGATGGGTCCCATTTCGAATTGGAATAGTGAGTTGGTATATCCAGCCACCCGATTCTCTTCGAGAGTCTATTTTGGCACTGGTCCAGCGATGATAAAAGGGGATTCTGGAGATTGGAGTAGTTATCCAATCTATCATTTTAGTCTATTTCAAGAGATAAAAAACACCTATGAGCAATTGGAAACCCTTTTTAAAACCGATATTGATACGCCATTCATTGATTTTTTAAAGGAGCAATACCAAGAGCACGATTTATGGGGTCCGTTAAGAAAAAACTTCAAAGAGTTCCGATTATTTGAGCGCGCATTTCACGAAAAAGCGGATGGACTTCGAATTTTACAATATTTAAAATCTGAGAATCAACGTATTAATAAAAATGACAATCAATCATTTGTAGAAAATCTGCACCATTTTTTTACTGAAGATTCCAAGATTATGGAGACAAAATCTATTGATTTAGAGCAAACAAGCACCATGAAATTGAACAACTTTCGGGATCTTTTATTTGAAAAAGAGCAACAATTGCGTTTTTCTGAAAAAAATGGATAAATAATCCAAAAAAATAGTATTTTTGCAAGATAAAAAAAATGAGTTATGAAAAAGATATTTATCCTTTTTAGTGTATTGTTCATCTTCGCTGGAAGTTTTGCACAAAACCCAACCACATCTACCAACAATTCTGACAATGAGATTTATAAAGAAGTAGACGTAATCGCTTCTTATCCAGGAGGAATGGCAGAAATGCATAAATTCTTAGGAGCAAAAACTACCCTAGGTAAATTTGGTGAACCTGGTACAGAAGTTAGTTTCAAAATCGAGTTTGTTGTTGAAAAGGATGGATCTATCACAGATGTCAAACTTGCAGAAGATGCTGGTGAAGTATCACAACCTTTGTTTGATGACTACGTAAAAGTGATCAAAGAGATGCCAAAATGGGAAGCGGCAAAGAAAGATGGTAAAATTGTTAGAAGTTTATACATTTTACCTATCAAAATTAAATTCCAAGAGGAACTAAAAGTTAAAAAACAAGAGTAGGGATCCCAAAAGCTCTCACTTTTTGAGCGATTTTTTCCATCTCTTCTGTCGAAATTTTAATTAAGTTTTGAGCAGGCGTTTCTCTATCCAAAGAGTACAACATAACCTTTTTAGGTTTCAACATTTGAACCACATCGAGCCATTTGGAGAGATGTGGTTCTTTGCTATTATCAAAAGGCACACCACCTAAATCTCCAGAGAAGAACAGGGTTTGTAGAATAAAATTCCCTTTAAAAAGTTTTAACCACTCAATGATCTGATTTACAGAACAGTTTTGCAATGGATTGTTTACAATCTGATACATCTCTTCCGTAGCTGCATCCAACTTAAGAATTGGATTTTCAATTTTGAAAAGCGCTTCTCTAATATCTTCTCTGAAAAGTTGGGTAGAATTTGACAAGCAAGTGATCACCGCTTTAGGGTAATATTTATCCCTTAAAAGGATCAGATTATTAATAATTTCTAGAAACTGAGGATGTAATGTTGGCTCCCCATTTCCTGAAAAGGTGATGCTATCAATTGGAATCGCATCATTTTTGCATTGAATCAGTTTCGATTCAATGGCCTCATTCACTTCCGTTAATGGATAGAAGTGTTGCGTTTCCATGTTAGACTCCAATGTCCAGCCACATTCGCAGTATAAACAGTCGAAGGAGCATATTTTTTTAACGACAGGTAGCAGGTTTATCCCGAGAGAGCTACCAAGTCTTCTACTTTTTATTGGCCCGAAGGCGATTGATTCCCAAAGCATCTTATTTGAATGAATAATGAATAATGAATAATGAATAATGAATAATGAATGAGTTAAGGGTTAAGGGTTAAGAGTTTAAGGGTTAAAGGTTAAGAGTTTAAGGGTTAAAGGTTAAAGGGTTAAAATCTGTTGTCTGTAGTCTGTAGTCTGTTGTCTGTTGTCTGTAGTCCGTTGTCCGTTGTCCGTTGTCTGTTGTCTGTTGTCTGTTGTCTGATATTACCATCGTCCGTCGAAGGTGGTCCAGATGAGATCTCCGGTTTCCCACGCTTTCTCGACCGCTTTATTTCCACAGTCGTTGCTGTAGTTGGTGAGAAACTGGATTGCCTCCTCTTTTTTCCCTTCAGACAAGAGTTGTAAAGCGGTTTTTTCTATTTGCGTTTGATTGTTAAAAAATTGTGTTTGCATAGGGATCCATGCACTATCTACCACTACTCTCATATCTCCCCATCTTTTTGCAGCGATGGTTCCCAATCGGTTAAATGCCCACCAGGCGGCTTGTTTGCTAAATCCAGTTTCCCGTCCGTCCGTTTGGTAAGTGATAGGAAGTTCAGTAACAGAAGCATAGAAAGGAACATAAATGGATGATGCCACATTATCCAGTGCAAACCAACATAATCCCCCCACCTCATCAGGTAAGAAATTGCGTGATTGTAAAATGGTCGCATACACCGTAAAATGGACCGCAATGGCACGCTCCCCTCTCCAGTGCCAGCCACCATTAATTTTATGGAGTTTTAGTTCATCCGATTTCATGAAAGGGTTTGCCATTGGAGAGATCACTGTTTTTCCCTCTTTATCAGTAACCGTTAATGTTTTTCTCATATCGTATTCCGTCCCTTCGTAGTAATCTTTAAACACGGAGACCAATTTTGAAATTGACACTAAGGAATCAGGTTTCACAGAAAATGGGTAGTTTTCCGCATTTGGATCCAGTTTCAAAGAGGGGGCTAACAGGTCAAAAACGCGCCATTCTCTTCTTCTACAGGCAATACATGCTCTGCTCTCAGGTGCATAAGCGTAGGCAAAGCTAAAAGCGCCTTTAGATTTATCCCACCATCCATTTTGTTCAGCCACTTCATAGATATTATCGGAAGCCATGAAGAAATCTTTATTCTTAAGATTGATTTCATGAATGGTAGAAGCATTGGCATTCACCGCAATATGGTCATCTGGAACTCTCTGAGCAACCCAGACAGCGCCTAGTTTTCCTTTTCCAGGGCCCACAATCTCAATATGCCACACTTCATTTTTATCTGCAATGGTAAGCGCTTCTCCCCCATCGTTCCAGCCATACTTTTTCAATAAATCCCCTGCCATAAGGATAGCTTGTCTGGCGGTTGTACATCTTTCGAGCATTAGCTGGCACAATCTTTGGCAATCGATCAATCCAGAATCGGAATGGAGTTCGGGTCTGGGAGAGAAAGTGGATTCTCCGATAGCCAATTGTTTCTCATTCATACAAGGATAAGCGGTACTGAAATATTTGAAAGTGTGGGGTACTTGAGGGATAGAACCAATCTCAATATTTTCATACTTAGACATTTTCCCCGTTCTTTCTGGCGCATTTTGTCTGTGATACATCTTTACAACATCACCAGGGTTATGATTTTGAGCAGGAACAACCACAATATTGGTTCTGGTTCTATGGCTATCATCGGTATGGGAAGTAAAAACGGAACCATCTGAAGAAGCTTTTTTGCCGACAGTGATGGAAGTACACTCCATCAGGCCAGAAATATCAAAATCTTCATTTGTTTGAGCAAAAGTGGTGAAATTCAAAATTGATATGGCAATAAAAAGGAGAAAAATGATTTTTTTCATAGATTTAAATTTTTGCAAAAATACGAAATAAAGTGGGAATTAAAAAGTTTTTGATTTAAGTTTTAAATAGCACACAGATGAAACAGATGAAACAGATATTCACAGATTAATTTTGTTTCAACCTTTAAACCCTTAAACAGCGAAGCGATTCAACCTTTAAACCCTTAAACAGCGAAGCAAATTATTAAATTAATGCGATATAATGAAGTATCATCTGTGTGCTATAAAAGAAAATGTAATTATTTTTTAGTTTTTATACTAACTTCATAAAAGAATCAAAAATTCGTGTAAATTTGCGGTTCTAAAAAAAGTGTAAAAAAACAAACCAAACTTAACATAAAACATTATGAATCAGATGCCTGGGTTTAACACCCCAAAACGTGAATCAGGTAGTAGAAAATTTTGGAGAATAGTATTAGGATCGATGCTGGGCTTTTTTATCTCTTCGATCGTGCTTTCCATTTTATCTTTAATCTTCTTTTTCGGTATCATTGCAAGTGTAACAACTTCCTCTGTTCCTTCAATTGCTGACAATTCTATATTAAAATTATCCTTAAATACGATTATTGAAGAGCGTGGTGAAGAGAATCCATTCGAAAACACTGCATTTCAAAATTTTGCCAATTCACCAGTTGGACTAGATGACATCATCAATTGCATTGATAATGCGGCTACAGATCCTAAAATTAAAGGGATCAGTTTAGAAGTTTCAACCATTCAGGCAGGGATGGGAACTCTTCAGGAGATCTACAATGCATTACTAAGATTTAAAGAATCTGGAAAATTTATTTATGCATACGGCGATTATTACTCTCAAAAAGGGTATTATTTGTCCACTGTAGCAGATCAGATTTTTATCAATAAATTAGGAAGTATCGACTTTAAAGGGATGGCTTTGAAAACCATGTTCTTTAAAGGATTGTTGGAAAAACTGGAAGTAGATGTTCAAGTGGTTAGACATGGTGAATTTAAAAGTGCCGTTGAACCGTTCATCCTTGATAAAATGAGCGAAGCGAACAGAGAACAAATGACCGTATTAGCATCTGACATCTGGAATGTTTTAGTTTCTCAAGTATCTGTAAGCAGAGGAATCTCTGTAGACTCATTACAACTAGTTGCAAACCAACTACTTTGTGAAAACGCAGCCGCTTGTTTGAAATATAACATGATAGATTCAATTAGCTACTACTCTACTTATGAAAATGCGCTTCGTCATTTAATTCAAATTGAAACAGATAAAAAAATCAATTATGTAAGCATTAGCGAGTACCGAAAAAGCATAACAACTACAACAAATGAAACCAATATTGCTATTGTTTATGCTGTAGGAGACATTATTGATGGAGAAGGGGATGAGAACTCAATCGGATCGATTACTTTCTGTAAAGAGCTGCGTAAAGCATACACCAACGACAAAGTAAAAGCGATTGTAATCAGAATCAATTCCCCAGGGGGAAGTGCGTTGGCCTCTGAAGCGATTTGGAATGAGATTGAACTTGCCAAAAAGGCAGGAAAAATCATTGTAACCTCAATGGGCGATTATGCTGCTTCAGGTGGATATTACATTGCTTGTAATTCTGATGCTATTGTGGCACAACCCACCACATTAACTGGCTCTATCGGAGTGTTTGGATTAATCCCAAGTGTTCAAAAGATGTTGCAAAACAAATTGGGAATCACTTACGATGTGGTAAAAACCAATGAACATGCAGATTATGATTCTGGTCGTTTACTCAACGAGTATGAATTAGCAAAAATCAAAATCAGCATTGAGGAGATCTACGAACTATTTACGCAACGTGTGGCTACAGGTAGAAAAATGAAAATTGAAGAGGTTTACAAGATTGGGGAAGGGAGAGTTTGGACTGGTTTCAGAGCGAAAGAGATTGGGTTAGTAGATAAACTTGGGGGATTAGATGTTGCCATTGCAACAGCTGCTGAGTTGGCTAAAATTACCAATTATGGAATTTTAATCTACCCATCTCAACCTAACTGGTTTGAGAAAATGTTTGGAAATCAGAATAAAACCTCTATGAAACAAGCGCTCGGAGAAGAGTTTGGAGAGCTTTACTTTGCTTTTGATGCTATGAAATCTATACTAAGAATGAAAGGTGTTCAGGCAAGAATCCCAATGTCTATCGAAATGGAATAACATGTTAGATAGCGCATTTTACATTTACTTATGGGTGATGACAGGCATAGCTGTCATCACCTTTATTGTTTTATACTTTGTGGAAGCTGGCTATGGGATGTTAATCTCCAAAAAATGGGGAAAGGCGATCAACAACAAATGGGCATGGTTTATCATGGAGATCACCATCTTCTTACTCATGTGCCTCATGTGGCTCACTTCACCCTACAGGTGGGAGATTGTCCCCATGGTATTCTTATTTATCTTTCAGATTCACTACCTCCAAAGAGCACTCATCTACCCCTTTCTGATCAAAGGAAAAAGCAAAATGCCTATAGGGATCATGTTTATGGGAGTCTCTTTCAACATCTTAAATGCCTGGATGCAGGGGTATTGGATTTTCAACATTGCCTACACTCCGGAGTATCCCGCGCTCTTCGTACAATACGGTACAGATTGGCTACTCTCAGCACCCTTCATCATAGGGACAATCCTCTTTTTGGCTGGGTTCATCATCAACTTGCACTCCGATTACATCATCAGACATTTGCGTAAAGATCGAACCGACACGAATCACTATTTTCCCAAGGGTGGGTTATTCAAATATGTCACCAGTGCCAACTATTTTGGGGAGTTACTAGAGTGGTTAGGTTTTGCGATCCTCACCTGGTCTGTATCCGGATTGGTATTTTTCATTTGGACCTTTGCCAATTTAGTTCCTCGTGCCCATGCCATCCACAAAAAATACCGACAAAACTTCCCCGAAGAGTTTCAGGGGAAAACTATTAAAAGGGTGATTCCGTATGTTTATTAATTTGGGGTTTGGGTTTTAGGTTTTGGGTTTAAAAAACTAACAACTAAAACCTTATAGCTAATAACTTTTTGGGCATTCCGGCGTTTTCCAACCCACAATGCTTCCCGCCGCCGTCGGTCTCCGCCTTCAAGTCCGCAGGTTTAAGCCGTGTGACTGCAAGGTCGTAAAAGGAGCTCCGTTGTCGCTCTTTTACTCCCTGCATCACATCGGCTTCAACCTTTGCGGGCTTTCTCGGCTCCGCCCTAATGCAACGAACTGTCAGCTATCAGCGCTCAGGTTTCAGTTTTTGTATTTTGTTTGTTTAGTGACTGTTATCCAAATACTATGGTCCGTAGTCCATTATCCAAAATCGAGGAGCGTTATATTTAGCGAAAAGTGAATAACTAATAGTGAATAGTTTTCGCTCCGGAGGAGCGTTATATTGGTAGCTAATGAATTCCCGACTATCCTCTCCCGCTCCAGAGGAGCGTTATATTTGTAGTAAATGAACCGCCTTCCCTCTTCTCTTTCCCATCACTCCAGAGGAGTGAACTCTTAATATTTGTTAAATAACAATCCTATTAATCTAATTAAGGAAAAAAGTATTGTCAGTTCAAAACATTTTAATATATTTGCAAACAGAAAACAAAGAGCCCTCAGAATACGATAAAACTATATAATTCTACCCCAAACTGATATTATTTTAACATTACCGAGAAAGGAGTGTACTAATAAATAAGAATGATTCAACAGTAAGAAGACTAAGACATAGCAGACAATTTGCAAAATAAAAACAGAAAAAAAAGTAAAAAATATAAGTGAACAACATACAAATTAACTCGCACAATTTTTATGCTATCAAACAAAGCGTTGGTTTTGAATACAAAACAAATATTTTCTTAACGAAGCACAAAGATATTTGATGCATTACTGATTTTTAAATAATATATAATAAAAGAATGAATTTAATTGATATAGGAATTGAAAAAGGTCTAATCTGGTTTGACGAAAACCGTGATTTTATAACATATAAACAACAAAACAAAAAACGTAATTACAAAAATCCTGAAGAAAAAGTACAAGCCGAAACATACTTAACATTAGTACTGATATATGGATATCCTATCGATAGAATTAAACAATTTGTTTCTGTACAGATGGGTGCTGAGACCAAAGAAGCTGATATTGTAGTTTACAATGATGATGAATGTGAAGAAACTTATATTTTGGTTGAGTGCAAAAAGGAGGAATTAACAGACCAACAATTTAATATTGCAGTTGACCAAGCATACAGCTATGCAGTTGCTGAAGGAGCTAAATATGTATGGACTACTTCTCGAATTAAAAATCAATATTATGAAGTAGCTGACAAAAAGCCCAAAAGTAGAATTGAAATACCGGATATTCCTCAATTTGGTGTTAAAAAACTTGCTCCATACAAATTTGTTAAAGGTGGAATTTCGCAAACTAATACTGAAAATATATCCATTGTTTTCGATGAAGACCCAAATGTAAAACAAAAGTTTTTTGAACTTCAAGTTGTTACTGAAAGTGAACTTACAAAAATTTTCACACAATCGCATCAAGCTCTTTGGGGTGGTGGACAACGAAATCCAAGTGTAGCTTTTGATGAATTAGACAAATTGATTTTCTGTAAGATTTGGGACGAAAAACATCCAAGAAAAACCGGAGACCCATACGATTTTCAAATTTTCCGAGATGAAGACCCTGAAGATTTATTAAAACGAATCAAGAAAATTTATGCAATTGGTGAAAAAGATGCACCAGAAGTTTTCAAAGACGGAATATCATTGACTGCGCAAGAAACTTTAACTATCGTAAAGTATTTTCAGCGAATAAACCTCAATAAGACTGACCTTGATAGCAAAGGTAAAGCTTTTGAAACATTTATGGGTAGTTACTTTCGTGGTGAGTTTGGACAATACTTTACTCCGAGACCTATAGTGAAATTTATCGTTGACTGTTTGCCAATCAACCATAAATCGAGGGTACTTGACACTAGTTGTGGAAGTGGTGGATTTTTGTTGTATGCCTTAGATAAAATTAGAGAGCAAGCAAATGAATATTACCACCCTGAAAATGATGAAAAAGACCATTATAAATTTTGGCACGACTTTGCTGAAAAAAACCTTTTTGGTATTGAGATAAACGACCAAATTGCAAGAACCGCCAAAATGAATATGATAATTCACGATGATGGACATACTAACGTAATTGCATCAGACGGTCTTTTAACCGACATTGAAATGCAGGAAAAATCAGGAAATAAAGAATTTAAATACAATTCATTTGATTTTATTATAACAAATCCACCATTTGGAAGCTCTATAAAGCTTTCAGAAAAAGCTTATTTGAGTCTTTATTCTTTTGGGGCTAAAGAAATTGATTGGTTAGATATTAAAGCAGAAGTTACAAAAAAGAAAAATCTTAGAGATAGCCAAAGTACAGAAGTTTTGTTTTTGGAGCAATGTCATAATTTTTTAGTAGAATTAGGATATTTAGCTATAGTAATTCCTGATGGAATTTTGACAAATAGTAGTATGCAATATGTTAGAGATAGTATTGAAGAACTATTTCGAATTATTGCCATTGTTTCGATGCCACAAACTGCCTTTAGTGCGACAGGTGCTGGTGTAAAAAGTTCTGTTATGTTTTTACGTAAACATTCGTTTAAACAAACTGAAAAAATTAGCTCCCAAAAAGCAAAACTGAAAGAACAAGTTAAATCTGACAGCAATTATATTGCTACCATTGAGAAATGGGAAAAGGAAAAAACAAATGCAATTAAACAATTAGAAGTAGAAGTAAAAGCTAAAAATTCAAATGCTAATAAAAAAGAAATAACTGAAATGATACAAGGCAATAAATCTGCTTTTCAATCTGCTTTTATAGATAAAGTTAATTTGCTCAAAGAAGAATTGACTGAAAAGTACTTTTTGGCAAAACAAACTACTTTAGACGACTATCCTATTTTTATGGCAATTGCTGAAGATATTGGCTACGATGCCACAGGTAGAAATACAAATAATAACGAACTTACTGAAATTAGTAAAGAGCTTTCAAAGTTTATTGCTCATATTAACGAAACAGAGAAATAATGAGCAATTATAAATTACAATCAACAGCATTAAACAAAAACCGTGTTTACATTTTGCAAAAAAGCGAATTGGAAAAACGATTTGACCCTTTTTTTTATGTTCATGATTTATTGGAACTTGAAAAGAAAGTCTTAACAAAAGAGCCCATGAAATTACGTGATTATGTTATTGGAATTTCAAGTGGTGCAACACCCAAAACTACAGAAAGTGAGAAGTATTATTCTGAAAAAGAAAACGGTATCCCGTTTTTAAGAGTTCAAAACCTATCACCAACTGGGATTTTAGAATTTGATGATTGCAAATATATCAATAAAGAAACGCACAACGGAATGTTGAAGCGTAGTCAAGTAAGAGAAGGTGATTTGTTAGTTAAAATTACAGGAGTAGGGCGTATGGCAGTTGCTTCAGTTGCACCCAAAGGTTTTGAAGGCAATATTAATCAACACGTTTGTGTTATCAGAACAGGAAATAAAAAAATTAGTGAAAAGCTTGCAGCGTTTTTAAATTCTGACATTGGCGAAAAATTGGCAAGTCGTAGGGCTACAGGTGGAACACGTCCAGCCTTAGATTATCCTGCATTGCTTTCAATCCCTATCATTGAAGATACTCGACTTTTAGAAATTACAAGTAAAGTTGTTAATCAAAAAAAACAGAATGAAGCAGAAGCTGAGAAACTACTTTCAAGCATAGACGATTATCTGCTAAATGAATTGGGAATTAATTTGCCTGAACTACCTAAGAATAATTTGAAAGTTAGAATGTTTATTAAAACTTTAAACGAAATTTCTAATAATCGTTTTGACCCTTTCTTTCATCAGAATTACTTTGATAATCTTTATATTGCAATTGCAAAATCAAAGTATAAATCAACTCCTTTGAAAAAAGTTATTTCAAAATGTATAAAAGGAGTAGAAGTTGGTTCGTCAGAATATGTCCAAGAAGGGATTCCATTTGTTAGAGTTGCAGATATTTCTGATTTCTCAATTAATTTTGAAAGTGCGGACAAAAAAATAAGTGAAAAGAAATACAAGGAATTACAGAGTTATTACCAACCAAAGATTGGAGAAATACTATATTCAAAAGATGGAACAATAGGATTTTGTATTGTAGTTGAAAAATTAGAAGACTATGTGTTAAGTAGTGGTATTTTAAGAATTAATTGTAACGATAATTTTAACAATTATTTTTTAAAATATATTCTTTCATCAAAGCTTTATAAACAAATAGCTAATAGAGTAAGTATAGGAACAGTTATTAAACACTTAACCATTGAAGATTGGTTAAAAATTCCAATTCCAGTTCCCCCACCTGATAAACAAATTGAAATAGCGGAACACATTTCAGGTTTAAGACTACAAGCCCAACAACTGAAAGATAAAACACAAGATCTTTTGAAAAAAGCAAGTGAAGAAATTGAAAAAATATTATTGAGTCAATGAGTAAAAGGAGTAACATAAACAATCTGCATGGCATTGCACAGTTTGCATTGTTTGTTACATCCTATTTTCCATTGTTTGCTTTAATTATTATTCGCCAAGTTTCCGAAAATTCCGATTATCTTAATTATACTGGTTTTGAGTGGATTTATATAAAACTATTTTTTTTAAAGTTTGGGTTGTCGGCAATTCTTACATTGGTTTCTTTAGTTGGATTATACGGTTATAGGAAAACTTTAGGAAATATTGAAGAGGTTGCACAGAATGGACGACCAGTAAAAATAATAGATGTAAAGAACAAAAACAGTGAAGCAATTGGATATATTGCCACATACATAATACCGTTTCTTTTTCAGAGTTTTAGCGGTTGGTATGAATGTGTTTCGGTTTTATTTCTATTAGGCATTATTTATAGGATTTACATAAATTCATCATTATTGCTTATAAACCCTATTCTTAGTTTCCGATTTTCAATTTATGAAATTGAATACACAGACGGAGATAAAGGGAAAAAAGGACTTATCATTTCAAGAGACAAATATTTGCAAGATGAAGCAAATATCAAAATCTATGAAATCGGACATAAACTATATTTTGCAATCAACAATTTAGAAGAATGATTTTAGAAGACCTATCAGAAAAACTTAGAGAAATAAAGGTGAATAACACTTATCTTTATTTCATTACAAGGGTATTTAAACCTGATGTAAAGAAAAGCAGTAAAGTAATGGACAAATTCTTTTTCAAGGTTTACCAAATAGATGTAAACGATGAAATCAGAGAGCATTTGCATAACCTATCACAAGAGCAACTTGCTTACCTTGCATCAAAAAAAACAGAATTACAGGATTATGATGTAATCACTGATGACACACAACACCTGTTTACCTACCAAATGACAAATAAAGCTATGTCATTTGCCGATGTAGTCAACAATCAATTGAAATCACAACCACCAAAAATCCAAAGTCTTGAAGAAATAATTGTATCTGAAGAACTTTGGGCGTATTGTGTAGGCTTTTATCAAAATGGGTTAGACTGGATTTATACTTTCAGAAAAATTTTATCTGGTAAAGTTGCCATTGATGAAAATGATGGGAATAAAAAAAATGCATTGCAAAAAGCATTGAGAACTGTATTTAATACAAAAAGTCAAAAACTTGAATTGATACAAGGCGAAACAGTGATCCTTGATAAGCAAATTGATTGTATATTCTATGATGAGACTTTTTATATTGCCAAGAAAACACAGTTTGAACAAATTGTTGGACTTGAAGAAGAATATAAAGCGCAAGCAAGGGAAGTTATAAAAGAACTGGAAGATACTAAAATGATTGAAGGTCTTGAAGTTTTGAAAAAACAAATTGATGAAAATCCCTCAATACATAAAAAACTTGTTAGGCTTTCAAAAATTGGTAATTATCGGGAACTTGACACAAAAGTAATTAAGCAAATGCAAAAAGTTTGTAAGTCCCACGGCGATAATTTAAAACTGAAAGATGGTAAATTATTTATCGAAGATGAAAAAGATATTGATTTAGCATTAAAAATGCTGGGTGATTATTATAAACGTGGTGAAGTTTCGGGCAAAGCTTATGGGACTTTTGCTGGAAAGCCATTGCAAATCAGCAAGTAATTGAAACATTTGGTGGCACTTTTGCAATTCACTCAATTCAATAATGAAAAAACTGCAAAAGTGTCAAAACTAAGGAAAGCAACCAGAAGTTATATAGCAAATAGATTATTAAATGAAAGAAAACAAAGACAATAATCCCATTTCAAACATAAAAACTGATTACTCCTTAATTATGCCACTAAATGAAAAAAATAGTCTTACTTTATTACTAATTGACTCTAAAAGAAGTTCTTGATATAGAATTAATCGTTGACTGACATATTCAAAACTAAATATATCTTATAAATATTTTAATAATCAAGGAAATGAAAATAACAATCATCTTTTCGGCAATATTATTATTTTATGCCTGTGGAAACCAACAAGTGAAAAATAATAAAAACACAGAAAGCAAACCTATTCAATTAATTACCATTTTAAATGAATCTATTGACAAAAATCCAAATTGGAATCAAAATGAAATTCTTCGTAAAAATTTTAATGATTCAATACAAATGGAATTATCTGAAAAAATGAACGAATTACAACTATTAAAAGAAATACCTTTAAAATTGTCTGAGATAAATGAGTATGAGAAAGGTAAATATGCTGCTAACTTTGAGCATTTTATAGAAACGAAAGAATATAAAATTGGAAATCGAAATTATGATTTAAATTTTAATGTGATAGGTTTAATTCCAGATTCTTTGATTAATGTACTTCAAGATAATAAAAAGTATTTTTTGGATGGAAAATTTTTGAGATTTTTAGGTTGGGACTTTAGAGACTATATAAAAGGAAGTGTTTATACTCCAATGGTTGGAATTGAAGAGGAATATGGAAATATTAAAGTTAGTATCGGTATTATTCTATTCGATGTCATAAGTATCCAAGAGTCAAATTGATTTTTCTATAATGAGATGTTTAGTAGAATAAAAATCTAAAGTATAACAATAGTTAATACAAATCATATTAAATCGACAATTCCCAATAATAAAGCAGTTTACAATAAAAGACAAATATTTATGAAAATGAAAAAACTTTTAACAATAATTATTTTAGCAATAATTTTTATTGCGTGTAGTAGTAATACAGAAAAAGATAGGGTAACTAAATTATTAAAAGACAAAATTGGAGATCAATTACCTTTCAAAGAAGTGAAAATTGCAAATGTTGAAAATGGAATTGGTGTAATTGTTGATGATTTTTGGTGTTATTGGATTGATTCAAATAATACTATTTACTGTGTCAATGGAATATCAAAAACTATTTATAACACGAATAATCCAACATGTGTGGATGCTCCAATAAATTCAACTTATTTTGATATTAAAAAAATTGCTCAATAAAAAGTATAAATTATGGCAAATTGTGTAATATGTGAAACTAAATTAGGTTTCTTGAATAGACCAACTTTTGGTCAGGGTAAATTAACAGATGGAAATGAAATCTGTTATAATTGTTTTATAAAATATGGAAGCTCGTCAACAAATTTTAAAAAGATGTCTTCTGAAACCGTTAAAGAATTTATTTCATCTAAGCATTTCCAGAATGATAATAATAGAATCAATATAAATAATGATAATAACGATCGTTTATCTGAAATTAAATTACAAATTCAAAAATTAAAAATTGACAATATTTCTAACTTTTTGGCTAGAAAAGAGATCAATGAATTACCTAATATTCTAGCAGATAACGAATTTATTGATCATATCGTACAAGGTACTTATAATGATGGACAAGGGATTTTGGTATCCACAAATAGAAGACTCATTTTTATAGATAAAGGTTTTTTATATGGACTAAAAGTAGAAGATTTTCCTTTAGATAAAATATCTAGTATTCAGTATGAAACAGGATTATTATTGGGAAACATAAAAATTCATACTTCTGGGAATTATGCTAAAATTGATAACATTGAAAAAGTATCCGCTAGAAATTTTGCGGAATTTGTAAGAAATAAACTATCTCAACCAAAAGAATCAACTTCTCAAAATCTGCAACCAAATATTCTTGATCAATTAGAAAAACTCGCTAAACTAAAAGAAAACGGAATAATTTCAGAGGAAGAATTTAATGAAAACAAGAAAAAATTACTTGAAAAACTATAAATATTTTCAAATATTATTTATAATTTTATAGTACAGCAGCCCTTTCACAATATTATTTCTATAGACATCCAACCCACTTCGGGGTTGGGGTTTGTGGAAGGATTTCATTTATACCGTAAGCTGCGCAAGCTTGCAAACGGTTACGCACATGAAACCTCTTCGAGGTAAATCTCGTTTGCTCATGTGCTCGGGTGTTCATTGGTATATTGCTGATTTATTGACTGTTGTCCGTAGTCTGTGGTCCGTTGTCAATATGTTGATTTGCTAATTTGCTGATTTTTTATTACCATTTCAAAACCTTTTTTTATATTTGCATCCTCGAAATTCGCTGAGCTATGAATCTTTCAGGTCACATAAATTTTTATAGGTAATGAGAGTTTATAAAACGCTAACTTAGCTTTGACATAATAAATAAATCTGATTAGGATGAGAATAGAAAAAATTATCGAAAATAAGAAACAGTATCTTGACTTGTTGCTGTTGGCTGATGAAGAGGAGAAAATGATTGATAAATATCTGCCGGATGGGGATCTCTTTGCTTTATTTGACGATGACTTGAAAAGTGTTTGTGTTGTGGTGCCTGTAAATAGTGAAACCTGCGAGTTAAAAAACATGGCTACTTACGAGAAATATCAAGGTAAAGGGTATGGTAGATCATTGATTAGATACATTACAGATTTTTACAAAAACAAATACAAAACCATCCTAGTCGGGACTGGTGAAATAGCATGGTCATTAAAACCCTTTCAGAAAATAACTTCATACTAAGTTGTGGATGTGCTATTGAAAATGGGGTTGAAAATGCATTAGGGCGGAGGCCAGATACCCCGCAAATGAGCAAGGTTAGCGGGACACCGAGCAGGCAGAGCGACCAACGGAAGCTACTGCCTGCCGGATGACCCGCTTGCCTTGCGAATGCGGAGTATGGGCCGGAGACCGACGGCGAACGCAGTGAGCCGGAATGCCCAAAACTAGTGAATAGTGAATAGTGAAGAATGGAAAATGGAAAATGAAAAATGAAAAATGAAAAATGAAAAATGAAAAACTGATAGCTTTTTTAACCTTTAAAATTTGTATTGTAGGCGGAGGGTGAGTATGTTATCTTTCAGATCATGAGGCAACAGGAGGCCGGGGAAACCAAAACTGAATCCATAATTTTCATTTAGGAGATAGTCGTAATAGCACATGAAGCGCAAATAGGTGGTTGGATCCCAAATAATACCGATGCCAATAGATTGATATCGGAGATCGGAATAGGAATTGATATCATAAATATTTTTAATGAGATTGGGATCGAAGTATCCATACTTAAAAACAGCAGTTATGGGAACTTTTTTCCATGTATGAACTAGATACGCAAAAGCTCCCTGAAAAGTTCTTAAGTAATTATACTTGTTGGTATAAGAATCGGCCTCAGGGGAAGCAAAATCGTTGAATTCAGAAGGTTGAACTCCAAACATATACTCCCCTTTAAGGGTTGTTTCACCCCAGTTTGAAGTGTATGTAACTGCAAGATCAAAGCCCATATAGTTTCTGGAAAGGAGCGAATCTGGCTGGGAAACTGTTCCCAACCAAAAATTTCCCAATCCAGGTCTTCTGAGATTCGGGGTATAGGTGATAGAATCTTTGTTATTCACTTTTCCTAAATAGAGAGAGGAGCCCATTTCGAAATTCCAATTATTTTTTTTCCTTTTGTATTGAATACGGGAGAGGAAATCGAGGTGATTATTGTCATCTTGAAAAATCCCATTACCGCTCAAAAGAGAAAGATAAAGGGTAAGATCCTGATTTTTAAATTTTGTTTCATTTTTAGTTTTCCAAGGATTAAAAAGTTGAAACATCACTTGTGCGCCCAGATCTCTTGGTTCAGGAAACAGTTTTTGAACAATTAATGCTCTTTCTGGGGATTCTCTTCTGGAAGAGGAACCGGTAAGTTCAGATCCAAAATTCCTATCAATAATTCCTAGTGAAAAAGTAGCCATATTCCACCAAGGATCATAAACGGAAATGTAGGCATTTCTCAGAGATAATCCTTTATCAGTTAGGTTTACCTGAAAAACAGCTCCTGCATATTTCTCTTTCATTTCAAGTTTTACACGTCCCCTTCTGATACCATACCGATAAAAAAAGTTAGGATTTTGATCGTACTTTGGATTGTAAGTTGTTGAGGAGCCCACTTTAGAAACACCATCTTTTTCTGCAACTTCAATTTGAGTTTGGATATAACCAGAAACTTTTATCTTTTTAGGGATAGAATCTATACCATTTCCTTTTAAATTTAAAAGTGGAAAAAGTGTTAAAAAACAACAAAATAGTGTAATAAATAATCTTTTTACCATACTAACATATTTGAATCTGCAAGGATACAAAAAAAAATGTATTTTTGTAAGTTAAATTAACTGAAAAATTATCAACAATCATAATAATCAATAAAAATTACTAAAATGAAAAAAATTACTTTATTTTTAAGTTTGTTTTTATCCATTTGGATGGTAAGAGCAGATGAAGGGATGTGGTTAATGATGTTACTTAACAAGAACATTGACCAAATGCAGGCCATGGGTTTGAAGTTAACCGCTGAGGATATCTATAGTGTAAACAATAGTAGTATTAAAGATGGCGTAGTCATTTTTGGTAGAGGATGTACGGGTGAGATCATCTCTAAAGATGGTTTGTTACTTACCAATCACCATTGTGGATATGGAAATATTCAAGCATTATCTTCTGAAGAGAACAACATCTTAGGAAACGGATTTTGGGCAAAAACCAAAAAAGATGAATTGCCTTGTGAAGGGTTAACTGTTCAGTTTTTAATTCGCATGGATGAAGTAACGAACACTGTTTTAGAAGGTGTTACCAATGAGATGAGTGAAAAAGAGCGCAATGAGATTATTGACAAAAACTCAAAAACATTAATTAGTGATCATTCAGAAAATGGGAAATATAATGTTCGAATTGCCAATATGTTTAACGGAAATGCGTATTATATTTTTATTTATCAAGAGTTCAAAGATGTAAGATTGGTAGGAACTCCTCCTAACGATTTAGGGAAATTTGGTGGCGACACAGACAACTGGATGTGGCCAAGACACACTGCAGACTTCTCTATGTTTAGAGTTTACACTGATAAAGAGGGTAATCCAGCTGCGTATTCACCAGAAAACATTCCATTAAAACCAAAATTTCATTTTCCAATATCATTAGCAGGTGTTCAAGAGAAAGATTTTGCTATGATTGTAGGTTTCCCAGGAAGAACAGACAGATATTCCAGCTCTTATGGAGTTAAAATGACTACAGAGGAACAAAATCCTGTGATTATTGAAGCCAGAGGTAAAAAATTGGAGATCATCAATTCATTCCGTCAAAAAAACAAAAAAATTGACATTCAATATGCTGCCAAAGCGGCTTCTATTTCCAATTATTGGAAATATAGTATTGGACAAAATGAGCAAATCATTAACAATAAAGTGATTGACAAAAAAGTTACCATTGAGAATAAATTCCAAAATTGGATCAAAGAGAACAAAAAAGAAGCAGAATATGGTACTGTAATTGCTGATTTTGAAAAGATTTATTCTGAGTTAACCAAATATGCAAAATTCAGTACAGTATATCGTGAGGCCATTTTTTCTGGAAGTGAGTTATTCCAGATTTGGGGTTCGTTTGCTGGATTGTATCCAACAATGAGCAAAAAAGATGTTGATAAAACATCTGCTACATACAAAAAATATGAGAAAGCTTTAGAGAATCTTCCAGCAAGATTTGATAAATTTTTCAAAGATTTCAATGTTGATGTCGATAAAAAAGTGACTGCAGCACTATTTGAATATTTCTATAACGAAACGACCCCTGATCAAAGACCAGAATTTTTCAACAAATTAATAGAAAAATATAAAATGGATTTTACCAAGATGACTGAAGATATGTACAAAAAATCTATTCTTCATAATCAAGAAGCATTAAATAAATTTGTTAAAAATCCAAATGCAAAGGTATTAGATAAAGATCCGATGTATCAATGTTTTGATAAGCTATACGATTTCTATTTTGAAAAAATGGATCCAACAGATGAACAATACACTGCATTAGCTAGAACGAATCGTTTGTTTGTTAAAGGGATCATGGAGATGCAACCTGAGAAATTGTTCTATCCAAATGCGAATAGTATGATGCGTTTAACTTACGGTAAAGTGGACGGATATGAAATGAAAGATGCTGTAACAACTCGTTATTACACTACTTTAGATGGTAAAGTTGCAAAAAACAGACCAGGATCATGGGAATTTAATTTACCACAAAAAATGGTAGATTTATACAATGCTAAAGATTTTGGACCCTATGCAGATAAAGATGGAAAAATGAGAACTTGTTTCTTAACCAACAATGATATTACGGGAGGGAACTCTGGAAGTCCAGTAATTAATGGTAAAGGGGAATTGATCGGATGTGCATTTGATGGCAACTGGGAAGCTATGAGCGGTGATATTTTCTTTGAAACACAAATCCAAAGAACCATTGCGGTTGACATTCGTTATGTTTTATTCATCATTGACAAATTTGGTGGAGCAAAACATTTGGTAGATGAGATGACTATTGTAAAATAGTTTTATATATGTCTGGCATACTACAACTTAGTGAACGATATTTTGAGAAGATGGTGGCGCTTCGCCGCCATCTTCATCAATATCCCGAATTATCTGGGGAGGAGCAAGAAACTGCAAATTTTATTTGTCAGGAATTAGATCAGTTAGGGATTCCGTATCAAAGAGATATTGCTGGGCACGGCATTGTTGCCATATTAAAGGGGGAATTGGAGGGGAGTTCTTGTGTTGCCCTTCGTGCAGATATGGATGCACTTCCCATCATTGAACAAAACACACACTCCTATTGTTCATTGAATAGTGGTGTAATGCACGCTTGCGGGCACGATTTTCATACTGCTTCTTTGTTGGGAGCATTTATGATTTTAAATGAAATAAAAACATCTTTTGGCGGGACCATAAAAGCCCTATTTCAACCCTCGGAGGAGCGTTATGAGGGGGGCGCTAATTTTATGATTGCAGCAGGTGTTTTAGAAAATCCACATGTCGATTACATTTTTGGGATGCATGGAGATACGGGCTTAACGGCTGATCAGGTAGGTTTTCGAAGTGGGAAATATATGGCCTCTACGGATGAGCTTCATTTCACTATTGTTGGAAAAGGGGGTCATGCTGCATTGATTGATGAAGTGATCAATCCAATTCCTATTGCTGCTCGATTATTGCTCAAGTGGGAAGAGGAAATAGACAAAATTAAACCCACAGAGACACCATTTGTGATGAACTTTGGGAGATTGATTGCAGATGGTGCAAATAATGTGATCCCGGAAAAGGCACATTTGTCTGGGACACTCCGTCTTTTTGATGAGGAGAAGCGCCAGATCATATTACAAAGAGTAGAAGAGATTGCCTTAGAGGTGTGTGAAAGTTTTGGAGCACAATGTATTGTAGACATTCGCAATGGGTATCCGATGTTGGTCAATGATGCAGAAGTGACCGCCAGAGCGATCCAAATTGCGGAGAACTATTTAGGGAAGGAACAAGTTCAGTCGCTTGCTATTAGAACCACTGCGGAAGATTTTAGTTATTTTTTACAAGAGGTTCCCGGTACCTTTTTCAGGGTTGGAGTGGCCCATCAAGGAGCAGGGATTGTTTATCCATTACACTCCAGTCGATTTGACATTGATGAGCGGGCATTGAAGACGGCATCACAAATGATGGTAAAACTGGCAATAGAGTTTCTTGCAAGAGGATAAAATGTCGTCAAAAGGGATCTCCTTATAGAAAAGCAATATTTAAAAAATCAAAACGTTATTATTAAAAAATATCACAATGAGAAATAAAACAATTGTAGTTATAATGTTTTTATTTTTGATAACATTAGTAGGTCAAGCACAAACCAGAAGAGAAAAAACCGAATTTATTATCCAAAAAATGGATTTAGTAAAGGTTCAGAAAAAGCATTATCAGGATCGAATTAGTTTTTTGAAATTGGCTGTATCTGGAAAGGATACCATCAGAGTGATTGAAATTGAGAATATAATCTCTGAACAATATATCAGAAACGAACTATGTAGTATCTTTGACACTATATTTAATGATACTGAGATCCATGATCTTTATTTATTTTCTCAAACAACAACTTTAGCAAAATTATTTTTTTCAAAGTCTGCACATACTAGTTTTTATATTCAAAGTCCTCTTGACGAAGAACTTATAGCCATTTTGAACCGACATATTGTGTACGAAAAATAAATTCCAAAACTATTTTATTTTTTTTTAAAAGATTGCAATTATTTGATTATATTTGCAATTCTGAAATGGTATTGATTGGAGATTAATCAAAGCTATTCTTTTGTATTTTCTTTTTAAACCACATTTAAAAATTAACAATAAAATTATGGAAAATTTCAACTCTATTCAAAATGATTACAAACTCAGTTTCCATGGTAAAGGGAGCGAGTTATTTGGTATTATTATTGTAAACTGGTTATTAACTATTGTAACATTAGGGATCTATTATCCTTGGGCTAAAGCAAAACAATTAAAATTCTTTTATGGAGCAACTGCCTTAAAAGATGATTTTTTCACATTTCATGGAACTGGTTTTGAGATGTTTAAAGGTTTTATAAAAGCCATATTGATAATGGGGGTTCTGATAGGGATTTTTTTAGTTTTTACATTTTTTGAGTACCCATATTTAGGCATAATTTTATTGTATTTGGGAATCTTTGCCATTGTACCTGTGGCAGTACATGGTTCTTATCGTTACAGAATGTCCAGAACCTCCTGGAGAGGGATTCGATTTGGTTACAGAGGCAACAAATATGAACTTTTGAAAAAATATTTTATTTGGGTAATATTCACCATTTTTTCATTAGGGATCTATGGATCATGGATGGTAGTTAACCTAAGAAATTATGTATTTAATAATATTAAATTTGGAGATATCTCATTTAAATCTGATGCTGATGGAGGTGATTATTTATTACTAAACATAAAAGGTTATGTGCTTACCATAATCACTTTAGGAATCTATTCATTTTGGTGGCAAAAAGATCTATTTAACTTTTATGTTGAGCACATTTCCTTACATAAAGAGGATAAAAAGATCTATTTGAATTCTACAGCAACGGGTGGAGGATTTTTCAAATTAATGATTGTTAACTTTTTTATAGTTGTATTTACATTAGGATTTGGATATGCATGGGCAGCAACAAGAACCATGAAATATGTAACCTCATCTATTCAATTAGAGGGAGATATTGATTTTGATGCTATTGTCCAATCTGAAGAGAATTTTAATGATGCAACTGGAGATGAAATGAGTGATTTCCTAGATATTGATTTTATTGTATAATGATCTCATCTACTGCTACATTTTTTGATGGGAAATCATCTATTCCTCAGACCATTTTGGTTGAATTTGACGAACGATCTGGTATGATTCAGTTTTCCCCATCCATTGATGGAAAAACTAATTACATGCTTGATGAACTCACTATTGAACAGAAAGGGGATTTCATTTATCTTCAATTTGACCAAAATGGTTCTATATTTTTAAAAACTAACAGTATAGAAATTAAAGAAGGGATTGACAGCTACAATATTAGACACAATAAACACACGGTATATCAAAAGCTAATCAATGTAGGTTTTAAGATACACATTTTAATTGCTGTTGGCATATTAGGATTAATAACATTAGCATATTTCTTTGTTATACCATGGGTTGGTGAAAAATCTGTAATACTGATTCCCAGAAGTTTTGATCAAGAGATTGGGGAGCAGGTTTATCAGAATTATGTATCCTTTTATACCATAGATAGTATCAAAACAAAAAAACTGAATGCATTTGCATCCCAATTAAACTTAGAGAATGAGATTCCAATAACGATAACGGTTGTAGATAATAGTCAGATCAATGCCTTTGCATTACCCAATGGGGAGATCGTAATTTTTACGGGCATTTTAGAGCAGATGGAAAACTATGAAGAGTTGGTTGGCTTGATCAGTCATGAGGTCGCGCATATCAATAAAAGGCACTCTATGAAGATGTTAGCCAGAAATGTATCAGGATATATTTTTATATCTGCGATATTTAGTGATGTAAATGGGATAATGGCAATAATCAGTGATAATGCAAACAATTTACAGTCTTTATCATATTCGAGACGTTTTGAAAGAGAAGCAGATTCAGAAGGATTTAGATTAATGGTTTCAAACCATGTAAATCCAGATGGAATGGTTTGGTTGTTTCAACGCTTACAAAAAGAGGATCAGCTCGTTCCAGAATTTATCAGTACACACCCTATGACAGAGAAAAGGATTGTTGAAATTACAAGGATGAAAGGGCTATATAAATATGGGATCAAAGAATCATCCAGTTTAGAGAATCTTTTTCAACAGATCAAAGAGAATTAATATCTAAAGATTTAATCTGTATATATCTCTTCCATCATCATTTGTTTTAGGACAGATGGGGAGATGTTTCTACGTAATTCACCATTTTTACACCAGGAAATTTGTCCGGTTTGCTCAGAAACAATAATTGAGATGGCATCTGTAAGGGTTGTAGCACCAATAGCAGAACGGTGACGAAGTCCTAAATCTGAAGAGATAGACTCATCTTTTGAGACTGGCAAGATACATCGAGCGGCAGCAATACGGTGATTGACTATGATAACTGCTCCATCATGAAGAGGGGCATTTTTAAAAAAGAGATTTTCGAGTAGTTCTTGAGAAACTTTTGCATCAACAGGTTGACCTGTTGCGAGAAAATCATCAAGAGGAGTATTTCGTGCAAAAACCATAAGTGCGCCTGTTCTTGAGGCCGCCATTCTTTCACAAGCACGTGTAATTGCCTCAAAATCATCCGCGTAATCGTCTGCATTTGATTTTCCTCTAAAATAGTCTCTAGCCCATTTAAGTACTTCTGTATTTCCAACATACAGTAAAAATTTTCTAAGTTCGGGTTGGAAAACAACAATTAAAAGAATCACACCCACGCTCACAAACTGACCTAATATTTCAGTTAGCATGTTTAATTGAAATAGGGAGACCGCTTTCCAAATCACAAAAACGATCATCAATCCTATAAAAATTCTTACTGCTGCTGATCCTTTTAACCATTTGTAGAATTGGAAAAGGATAAAAGCGACTAATAGAATATCTATTAAGTCGGTAATTTTGAATTGAATAAAACTAAGTACATTCAAAAGTGTGATCATAAGTTCGTGAACTGAAATATTTGGCAAAAGTACGAAAAAAGGTTGAATATTACTTTATTGCATCCACAAAGCAATGTCTGCAGAGTGGTTCATAAGTATCTGTCTCACCTATGAGCACTTGTTTATCGTTTGAGACAAGTCTATGAGAATATTGCGCTAAGTCGCCACATCTTGTACAGATTGCATGAACTTTAGTGACATATTCAGCAGTTGCCATTAAACTGGGCATGGGGCCAAATGGATTTCCAAGATAGTCCATATCAAGTCCTGCCACAATAACACGTATCCCTTTGTTTGCTAATTGGTTACACACATCAACAATACCATCATCCAGAAATTGCACCTCATCAATTCCCACTACTTCTACATTTTCATGATTTACATAGAGCAAAATTTCAGAGGAATTATTCACTGGGGTGGCTCCCATAGCTGATTTATCATGAGAAACCATTTCATCTTCGGAGTATCGGTTATCTATAGCGGGTTTAAAAAGTTCAATAGTTTGATTAGCAAAGCGCGCCCTTTTAATTCTACGTAAGAGTTCTTCTGTCTTCCCAGAAAACATAGAACCACAGATAACTTCTACCCATCCTTTGCTTTTATTTCTATTTGCTTTATTTTCTAGGAACATTTTTTTACTTTAAAAATGATTTTTTTTTTGTATTTTTGACAACTTAATTTGGAAAACAAAATTACAAGTTTTTTCCTTATAGTTTCATCATTCTGAATAAAAAAAATGAAAAAAACCAATCATTGAAAAATTAAAAAAAAATACAAATATGGAAAAACCTACTGGACTCATTGCGAAAGTAATAGATACATTACATGTTGTAAACAGTATTGAGACACCTTACTCGCTTATTGAGAAAGATATTGTTCTTCAACACATTAGAGCTGCATATTTACAATTATTAAATGTTCCAACAGCAGAAGAACTGGGTAGAGAACCCCTTGTATTACCAAATTTGACAGAAACTGTTATCGTTTCACAAGAGGATACTAAGACAAAGGAAGATAATTCCCGTTTACAAGGAGAAGTCGCTCAATTATTAGAGCAAGCATCAGCATACATGAACAGTATTGAACAACTTGAGCTTGCACTAGCTGAAGAGAAGAAAAAGCAAAATAATTTGGAGCAACAATTAACTGAGATAAACAAAAGTAATCAAGCTCAGAAAGCAGAATTGGAAGGATTGCTATCTGAATTAGATGAAAAAGACCAAATGATTGAGCACCTAAAACAAGAGTTAGAGATGTTGCTATTGAGAGAGAATCAATTGGAGCAAGTTGAACCTGAGGTGCCCGTTGTAATTCCTGAACCAATTGTGGAAAAACCGATTGAAGAAGTAATAATTCCTGAACCAGTTATTATTCCAGAACCAATTATTGAGAAACCGCTCGAGGTTAAGATAGTCCCTGAGCCAGTTGTTATACCAGAGCCAGTTAAGATCATCGAAAAGTCAATTGACCCTATCATTGAAGAGGTAGATGATATATTGGAATTTACGCATCCAACTCCAGTAAAACAAGAACAACAAATACCAATTGTAGCTCCACAACCACTTTTGTTTGTTGAAGAAAATGAGTCACCTAAACAAGAGAAGAAGTCTTTAAATGATCTTTTAACGGAGAAAAAAGAGGACAATTCATTAGGATCTAGATTTCAACAAGCCAAAATTCAAGATTTAACCAAAGCGATTTCGATAAATGATAAATTTTTGTTTATCAGAGAGCTTTTTAGAAGTAAGGGGGAAGAGTTTAGTTCAGCCATTCATAAACTAAACAATTGTTCAAATATTGAAGAGGCATTTAATGTAATGGAAGAATTAAAAAACTTCTATTTTTGGGACACCACTACTTCAGCATACTTATCTCTATGTGATTTAGTTAGAAGAAAATTTTTATAAACTTAAATAATACTTATACCATGAAAAAAATATCAATAATTACATTATTCTTAGGAATAGTTATTTTATTTTCTGCTTCATTATTTGGACAAGAAAATACAGAAGGGTATGTTTTTACTGCTCAAAAAACGATACCTGCAACTTCAGTAAAAAATCAAAACAGATCAGGAACTTGTTGGAGTTTTTCTGGTCTTGGATTTCTTGAATGTGAATTAATTAGAATGGGAAAAGGGGAGCTGGATTTATCTGAAATGTGGATTGTTAATAGGGCTTATTTACATAAAGCAGACACCTATGTTAGAATGCATGGAAACTACAACTTTGGTGGTGGCGGTGCTTTTTTTGATGTATTTAATATGATTGAAAAGTATGGTGTTGTTCCTGAAAGTGTTTATACTGGACTACAGTATGGTGAAGATGGACATGTTCATGGTGAATTAGATGCACTTTTAAAAGGATATGTAGATGTTGTTGTTTCAAATCCCAATAAAAAATTATCTCCAACTTGGAAAAAAGGGTATGAAGCTGTAGTAAATGCTTATTTAGGAGAAGCTCCAAAAACGTTTGTATATAATGGAGTTACTTATACTCCAGAATCTTATGGTAAAACATTGGGAATCAATATGGAAGATTATATTAGTATCACATCATTTACTCATCATCCATTTTATTCAAAATTTGCGATTGAGATTCCTGACAATTGGGCCATGGAAGAATCATATAATGTGCCACTTGATGAATTGATGCTAATTATGAACAATTCAATTGAAAATGGGTATAGTATTGCATGGGGAGCAGATGTAAGTCATAAAGGGTTTAATTGGAAGAAAGGGATAGCTATAATCCCAGAAAAAGATTTTACTTCTTCAGCTGGTTCTGATAGAGAAAAATGGGAAAAATTGTCTCAAAATGAAAAAGAGAAAGAGTTATACAGTTTTGACAGACCTGGTAAAGAGCAAGTTATTACTCAAGAGATCAGACAAAAAGGATTTGATGATTATAGTACAACTGATGATCATGGCATGGTAATCACTGGGATAGCAACAGATCAAAATGGAAACAAATATTTCATTGTAAAAAACTCTTGGGGTGATGATGCAAGAAATCCATATAAAGGGTATTTTTATGCTTCATATCCTTTTATTCAAATGCAAACGATCAACATTATCGTACACAAAAACGCAATTCCAAAAGATATTCAGAAAAAACTAAAAATTAACTAAATCACTTTGTTAAAATTGAATAATGAGAAAAATTATTTTAGATAGATTCACCAAATACTTGTCATTTGCGACAACATCAGATCCCTCTTCTGAGACATATCCATCAACTGAATCACAGTTAGTTATGGGTGATTATTTAGTAGAAGAGTTAACAAAAATTGGGCTTATAGAGGTAGAGAAAGACCAATATGGGTATGTAACTGCCACCCTACCAGCCAATACGGATGAAGAGACTCCAACTATAGGTTTCTTAGCACATTTTGATACAGCACCAGACATGCCTGGAATATCAAAACCTGTTGTAATTGAAAACTATGATGGAAAAGATATTATTTTAGACGCTCAAACAAATACAGTGCTAACTGTAAAAGATTTTCCTGAGTTAAAGGATTATGTAGGACAAACATTACTTACAACAGATGGAAATACACTATTGGGAGCTGATGATAAAGCAGGAATTGCAGAAATCGTGACGGCTATGGAGTATATAATTCAACATCCTGAAATTAAACATGGAAAAATAAAAGTGGGGTTTACTCCTGACGAAGAGATTGGAAAAGGGGTGATCCACTTTGATGTTGCCAAATTTGGATGTGATTTTGGATACACCATGGATGGTGGAGCTATTGGAGAATTAGAATTTGAAAATTTCAATGCTGCAGGTGCTATTGTTCAATTTCAAGGGAGGAATGTACATCCTGGTTACGCTAAAAACAAGATGATCAATGCTCAATTACTAGCTATGGAGTTTAATGCACTTTTACCAGAATTCCAAAGACCACAATACACTCAAGATTATGAAGGTTTTTATTTGTTAATCAAAATGGAGGGTGGTGTTGAGAATGCTAGTTTACAATATATTATAAGAGATCATAATAAACAATTATTTGAACAAAAGAAGGCCTATTTACATACTTTAACTCAATTTTTGAATCAAAAATATGGGGAAGAGCGTGTTACTATTGAGATAAAAGATCAATATTTCAATATGCGTGAAAAAGTGGAGCCAGTGTATCACATTGTTGATAGAGCAGAAAGAGCAATGGTTGAAGCAGGAGTTACTCCTCTTGTAAAACCAATTCGTGGTGGAACAGATGGAGCAAACCTCTCATTCAAAGGGTTACCCTGTCCTAATATTTTTGCAGGAGGACATAACTTCCACGGGAAATATGAATTTATTCCCCTGGAATCTATGTTAAAAGCGGTTGAAGTGATTGTAAATATTGTAAAAGTATAATCATTCAACTATACATATCTGTCACCAAAATCAATTTTTACGTCTGTGACATATTGCCTAATTTGTTGCTCTTCCTCTTTTTTACAGATTAAAAGTACTTCATCTGTATCAACGATAATATATCCTTCAAGCCCTTGAATAACAGCTACTTTGTTATTTGGCATGTTTATAATGCAATTGTTTGAGTTATACGTTTTCACTCTATTTCCAACAATAGCATTATTTTTTTCATCTTTTTTTGTTAATTCGTGCAGTGCACCCCATGTTCCTAGGTCAGACCACCCAAACTCTGCAGCAAAAACGTGAACGTTTGTTGCTTTCTCCATAATTCCGTAGTCTACTGAGATATTTTTACAGATTGGATAAATTCTGTTTATATACTCTTTCTCTCCATCTGTATTATATAGACCTTCCCCTTTTTTGAAAAGGTCATCAACTTCAGGCAAATAGGATTCAAATGCATTCTGAATTGATTTGACTGACCACATAAAAATCCCAGCATTCCAAAGAAAATCGCCACTTTCAATAAATTGTTGAGCGAATTCAAAGGATGGCTTTTCAGTAAAAGTTTTCACTTCATATATTGCTTTATTTTTTATATAAACAGCATCCTCGTTATATTGGATATAACCATATCCAGTATTGGGGTATGAAGGTCTTATACCAATTGTAAGCAACCAATCGTTTTCAGCAACTGTTTCGAGACCTTTAGATATAACATCAATAAAAACATCTTCTTTCAAAATGATATGGTCTGAAGGGGCTACAACAACAACTGCATCTGGATTAATAGATTTAATCTTATAATTCGCATAGGCGATACAAGGGGCTGTATTTCTTCTGGCTGGTTCTAAGACAATTTGATCGTCTGAAATTTGTGGAATTTGAGCTTTCACTAAACCCTCATAAAGAGCATTAGTTACGATATAAATATTCTCAATAGGACAAAATTTTGAGAACCTTTCATACGTTTTTTGGATTAAAGTTTTACCATCACCTAATATATCTATAAATTGTTTAGGTGTATCTGTTTTACTCATTGGCCAAAAACGAACTCCAATTCCGCCTGCCATAATTACACAAAAATTATTTTTATTAATCATATTTTTTAATTTTTATTTAAACAAATATTTTACTTTTTATTAATTATCACTTAATTTAACAAATGAAAAGAGTAGAATTGTGAATGCCCAAAGTGAAGAGCCCCCGTAGCTTATAAAAGGAAGAGGGATTCCAATAATTGGTAAAAGTCCAATGGTCATACCAATATTTATTAAAAAATGGACAAAAATTATACCGGCTACACCATATCCATAACATCTCACAAATTGATTTCTATTTTTCTCAGCAAGTACAATGATTCTTAGAATCAGTGCAACAAACAACAAACAAACGATAGAGCTTCCAAGAAATCCCCACTCCTCTCCTATTCCACAAAAAATAAAATCTGTACTTTGCTCTGGAACATAATTCAATTTTGTTTGAGTTCCATTTAGGTATCCTTTTCCGAACAGTCCACCTGACCCTATAGCAATTTTTGATTGGTTTACATTAAAATCTGCTCCAAGAGGATCTTCAACTTTTCCTATAAGGGTGTCAATTCTCATTCTTTGATGATCTTGTAAAATATTTTGATATCCTACATTAATCATAAAAACAAAGATAACACTTACAACATAAAGAATAACATTTCTGATAATTATTTTTTTATCTTTTCTTTTTAGTAACCAAGAGACAAGTAAGATGGTAGTAAGGAGAGCCACTGCATATATTTCATTAAAGAAAAGTGTGAAAAGTGAAATCGCTGCAGCAAAAGTTCCCAGTAGCAAAATCCAACCCGTTAATCCTTCTCTGTAAAATAAAATTATAAATGATAAAAAAACTAACGCAGAGCCAGTATCTTTTTGAATTAAAATAATAATAATTGGAACTAAGATAAAAAGGAAAGCATTAAGCCATAAATATTTTTTTTCAGTGCTTGTTTTCCCTTCGTTAAAAAACTTTGCTAAAGCCAATGCAGTTGCAAATTTTGCAAATTCTGTAGGTTGAATACTAAAACTACCAATTTTTATCCATGCATGAGCACCATTAATTTCAGTCCCAAAGAAAATTACTAAAACCATTAAAAATAGGGCAATAAAATAGATATGCATTGCATAGTGTACGTACAGTCGAGAATCGATCATTAACAAAACGAATGCAATAACTATTGATGTGCCAATGAATAATAATTGTTTTGTATAAACATTATTCATTGAGAAAAATGATTCATTTGAAATTTGATTACTCGCAGAAGAATATATGGTTAACCACCCTATGGAGACCAATAGTAGATAATAGACAATTAATTGAATGTCTGCACCTTTTGAACTTCTGCTTCTATTTTCAATAAACATAAAAAACTACATTTCAATAATTCTTTTTTCTAAATCTTTCCTTTGAACAACTCTATTTATATAGAATTCAGTAATTAAACTAGCAATAGGGGCTGCAACGACAGAACCAAAACCAGAATTCTCAACCAACACAAACACTACAATTTTAGGGCTCTCTTTGGGAGCAATAGAAACAAACACAGAATGGTCTTTTCCGTGAGGGTTTTGAGCTGTACCTGTTTTTCCAATCAAGTGAATTCCATCTATTTTTGCAGATCTAGCGGTACCACCTATAACTGCTAAATCCATCCCTTGCATAATAATATCAAAATATTTTGGATCAATATTTACGTAAATTTTTTCATTGAATCTGGTATTGGGGTTGTTTTTCGTACCAATGGCTTTGATTACATGAGGTTTATAATAATATCCTTTATTTGCAATAATTGCCATAAAATTTGCCATTTGTAAAGGTGTTGTACCTGCTTCTCCTTGTCCAATACCCATAGATACGACTGTATTTCCATTCCATGATTTGTTGTACTTTTTATCAAAGTATTGAACACTAGGGATAATCCCTTTCAATTCATAGGGTAAATCAGAATTAAACCTTACACCAAATCCCATTGAATTTACATAATCTTTCCAAGCTTGGTATGCTGCTTGTATATTTGGATACTTTGATCTATTAGATAATATATTATAGTACGTTTTACAGAAAAAAGTATTACAAGACACTTGGATAGCAGAATATATATTTGCACTTCCAGAATGGTGACATGCAACAGTATGAGAACCCATTTTATAACCTCCTGGACAGGGATATATAGTCGAAGGAGTAATTACACCCTCTTGTAGACCAATCAATCCGTTAGCTAACTTAAAGGTTGAACCAGGTGGGTACATGGCCATTAATGCTCTGTTAAACAAAGGTGATTTTAATGTATCACGAACTAAAGTCATATAATTTTTTGATCTGACATTTCCAACCAGAAGATTTGGATCATAAGTTGGTGAAGAAACGATGCATAAAATTTCGCCAGTAGATGGCTCAATAGCCACAATACTACCTCTTTTGTTTCCCATCAATTTTTCACCATATTCTTGAAGAACAAGATCAATTGTACTCCACAATGATTGTCCCGCAATGGGGGCAACATCTTCCTCCCCATTTTTAAAACTTCCTCTCTCTCTGTTATGAACATCAACCAATACAACTCTTTTCCCTTTGGTTCCTTTAAGCTCATTTTCATAAGCTTTTTCAATTCCACTAAAACCAATATAATCACCCATTTGATAATAGGGATCTTTCTCAATTTGACTTGGGTCCACTTCGCCGATATATCCTAAAATATGAGCGGCAATGGGATGAGGATAATGACGTAAAGTTCTATTTTGTACAAAAAATCCTGGAAATCGATGAAGTTTTTCTTGAAGAAAACCATAATCTTCTTTCGACATTTGTTGAGCTATTAATGAGGGAATCATCCCTGACCATTTTTTTGCTTTATCAATTCGTTTTAATAATTCTTCTTTTGATATTTCCAAAACCTTACAAAGTTCGAGAGTATCAAATGCTCTTAACTCATTTGGTACAACCATAAGATCATAAGCAGCATCATTATAGACTAATAAAGAATCATTTCTATCATATATTAAACCCCTTGCAGGATGTTCCGTTAACTGTCTAAGTGCATTATTATCTGCTGATTGTCTATATGACTTATCAATAACTTGCAAATGAAAAAGTCTAAATACAAATATTAAAAGGGCAACAATAATGATGCCCATAATTACAAATTTCCTTTTATGAAGGTTCTGAGTCATTACTTAATTCTTTGCGCCAATTGCTGAGCATATTCAATCAATTTCTTTTTATACTCCTCTTTAACACTTAGTTGATTTACATTATCAATAGCTTTTTCAACATAGAATCTAATTTTCTCTTCCGTCAAAACATTAATATTAAGTTCATCAAATATTGATTTAACTTGCTTAAATTTTGTTGTAAAATCAGTTGAAGGTGTAGTAAACCAATAGATAAGTTCCTCTTTTTGTTTCATGTTAGCTTTTTCAAGAGCTAAGAGATAGAGATACGTTTTTTTGTTTGATTTAATATCTCCTCCAATTTGTTTTCCAAATGTAATTTCATCTGAATAAACATCAAAAAGATCATCCTTTAGTTGAAATGCTAATCCCACATGAATACCAAAATTGTAGATCTCTTCCTGATCTTTTGAGGAGGCATGTGACAAGATTGCTCCAACTTTTAGACAGCCAGCCAACATAACTGCTGTTTTCAATCGGATCATTTCAATATATTTCTCAATGGAAACCTCATCCGAAGATTCAAAATCTAAATCGTATTGTTGACCTTCACAGATTTCAAGTGATGTTTGTCCAAAAAGAGAGGCCATTTTCACAATGGTATCAGCATCTGTAGGTGTTAATAAAATTTGTTGAAGAGCCATAGTAGCAAGTGCATCACCCGATAGAATGGCAATGTTGTTGTTCCATTTTTTGTAAACGGTTTCTTTTCCTCTTCTTAAAGGAGCTAAATCCATGATGTCATCATGAATTAATGTAAAATTATGAAGCATTTCAAAAGAGGCAGCAGGATAAATTGCATTTGACATGTCTCCATTAAATATTTCAGTAGCTAATTCCACAAGTTTGGGGCGCACTCTTTTACCTCCAGATTCTAAAATATAACCAATAGGTTCATATAAATTTTGGGGAGTTTTATGCTTTGTAAGGGACTTAAAATGTTCTTCAATAAATTTCATAATGTTAAAAATAATAACTGCAAAGATACTAAAAAAGTCGATAATCTTCACTCTTTACAAAAGTAAAGAATTATACAATTTTTTCAAAAAAAAAACTTTATTTCATTATTTTTTGATTACTTTTGAAAATCAAATAAATTCATAAAATGTAGGGTAAAATTGGTGTTAAAAAATGGTAAAAACTATAAAATAAGTAAATATGTCATGAAAAAATGGATTACCCAAAAAGGCACAGAAATTTACCAATTGCTTTCCGTGAGAAGCAATGTCTTTCTTGTGAAATCAAACCAAACAACGGCTTTAATAGACACCTCAATCTCGTTGAATTGGAATCGGCTGCAGCGTAGAATTAAAAAGCTTGGTGTGACCAAAATCGATTATCTTTTTTTGTCACATACACATTTTGACCATGCAGGAAATGCGGCTAAAATTAAAGAAAAATATGGTGCTAGAGTTATTGTACACCATCTTGAAGCTGAGAATGTCACTACAGGTCAAAATAGATTGCCTGTAGGAACACTTTATTATTCTAAGATGATAATTCAGATATTTGAAACTTTTTTCAAGAAAAATTTTGGATATCAACCATGTACACCCGATCTAATCTGGAATCATCAACCGATTTTCGAAAATCGTGAATTAGATTGGCAAATAATCTCAACACCAGGGCACTCCATTGGATCAATCAGTTTACTAGTGGATCATGAAATTGCTCTTGTTGGTGACGCTATGTTTGGGATGAGTAAAAAATCAATTTTTACTCCATTTGCAGAAGATATTCCTCAGTTAGTAGCTACATGGGGTGAATTTTTGAAAACTCCCTGCTCACTTTTTATCCCTGCACATGGTTGGAGTATTAGTAGGGCAAAATTAGAACAAAATTATTCAAATTATACTCAAAAAATAACACATTTATGAAGTTTAACAAACTCCTTTTGGGCTCATTTTTGGTAATGTTCCCATTTTTTACCTTTTCACAAAATAATCTCAATTTTGTAAATATATATCCAGATGATACTCCTCAGACGATTATTTCCAAAGCAGCTCAAGTGGTACCTACTGAGAGTGAACTGAGATGGCAACAACTTGAGTTAACCGCTTTTTTCCATTTCGGTATCAACACTTTTACCAATAAAGAATGGGGAGATGGGAAAGAGGATCCAACTCTTTTCAATCCCACTCAATTTGATGCAGAACAATGGATTCTAACTATAAAAGCAGCTGGATTTAAACAAGTGATCTTAACAGCAAAACATCATGATGGATTTTGTTTATGGCCTACACAAACTACAACACACTCCGTAGCTTCAAGCCCATGGAAAGGGGGAAATGGGGACGTTGTTCTAGAAGTTTCAGAAGCTTGTAAAAGGCACGAAATTGGGTTTGGAGTTTATCTTTCACCTTGGGATAGAAATGCTTCTTGCTATGGAACTGATGCCTACAATGATTTCTTTGTAACACAACTCACTGAGCTTCTTACCCTTTATGGCACTATTGATGAAGTGTGGTTTGATGGTGCTAACGGAGAGGGCCCTAATGGAAAAAAACAAGTGTACGATTTTATGAGATGGTACACTTTAATCAGGAATTTACAACCGCACGCCGTAATTGCCATTATGGGTCCCGACGTAAGATGGGTCGGTACAGAGACAGGAATGGGAAGATTTACAGAATGGAGTGTAGTGCCTACTGACAATATGGAGCTGAGCAATATTGCATCTCGTTCACAAAACAATATGATTTTTAAACCAAAAAGCGACCTCATGGGTGAAGTTCTTGGGAGTAGAGAACAAATATATAAAGCACAAAGTTTAGTATGGTATCCTGCTGAAACAGATGTCTCTATTCGACCTGGTTGGTTTTATCATCCCTCAGAAGATACTCTAGTGAAAAGCGGTACACAATTGATGGAGATCTATTTTTCTTCTGTGGGAATGAACAGTGTATTGTTACTTAATATTCCTCCTAACAAAGAGGGAAGAATCAGTGATGCAGATGTTTATAGTTTACAACAATTTGCTCAGTTAAAAGAGAAACTTTTTTCTCTAAAATTCCACAACTCATTGTTAAATATCACATCAGAAAATGGAATCAATACAAAAGCGATGGTAGACGATCAATATAACACTTATTTTACTACAAATAAAGGGGATACAGCTACTACCATTGTGTTTAATTTAAAAAAACCAAGCTCCTACAATGTGCTATTGTTACAAGAAAACATTATGGTAGGACAAAGGATAGAAAAGTTTGAATTAGAAGTATTTGATCCACAAAAAGGGTGGCTCATTGCAACGCAGGGTACTACAGTTGGCTACAAAAGATTGCTAAAATTTCCGACAGTCACTGGATCCACATTTAGATTAAGAATACTCAACTCTCGACTTGAGCCAACAATTTCAGAGTTTGGACTTTATTATATGGATTAATTTTTAAAAAAAATTGAATTCCATATTTTGAATATTTTTTGATACTTTTGTGGATTATATAGATAAAGTTACAAAATAAAGAATCATGAAAAGAGGGTTATTCAAATTCATATTTTTTGCATCCATTTCGGCTCTTTTAATTATGGGTTGCCAAAATAAAAATGGAGATGCAGATGCTTTTGGAGTGATAGAAGCACGAGAAATCACCATCTCTTCAGAAAGCAATGGAAAACTTCTAACTTTTGAAGTAGATGAGGGGAATTTTTACCAACAAGGGGAGATTCTTGGGATTATTGACACAACACAACTTTACCTGCAAATACTGCAATTAAACGCTTCAATAAACGCAGCTTTGGCTAAACGTCCTGATATGCCTGCTCAAATTAAAGCACTTCAAGACAAATTGGAAACACTTCAAAAGGAGCAAATTAGAATTAAAAATCTGATTGTTGCTAATGCAGTATCAACACAAAAATTAGATGAAATAAATGCAGAAATTAGCATTACGCAAAGTCAAATTATGGCCATAAAATCCACTTTAAGTACAACCAATAACTCTATACTTGAGGAAGTAGAAGCGATGAGATTTCAAAAGTTACAACTCATGAATGCACTCAATAAATGTTATCTCACAGCACCAATTTCGGGCACTATTGTACAAAAATATATTGAACAAAATGAACTCGCTTTTCAAGGTAAACCGCTTTTTAAAATGGCTGATCTAACCAATATGTTTATTCGGGTTTATGTTTCAGAAGATATGTTATCCCATATAAAAATTGGACAACAAGCAGAGATTAATATAGATGCACAAAATGGAAAGGAGAAATCTTTTTCAGGAATAGTGAGTTGGATCTCTCCAAAAGCCGAGTTTACTCCCAAAATGATACAGACTAAAAAAGAGCGGGTGAACCTTGTTTATGCTGTTAAGGTGAACTTCCAAAATGATGGAAGTGCTAAGATTGGAATGCCAGGGGACGTTGTTTTTAAAAAATAGATCATGTCAATACTGATTGTTCAAGATCTGATCAAAAAATACAACAACCATGTTGCATTATCTAACCTCACTTTTCAAGTTGAAAGAGGAGAAATATTTGGCATTATTGGTCCAGATGGAGCTGGAAAATCTACATTGTTTAATATCTTAGCAACATTAATACTCCCTTCAAGTGGAGAAATTAGAATTCTAGATAAAGATATTCTTAAAGACTATAAAAAAATCAGAAAAGAGATTGGTTATTTACCTGGTACTTTTTCACTCTATCCAGACCTGACCGTTCAAGAAAATCTCTCATTTTTTTCGACTATGTATGGCGTTGGAATTAAAGAAAACTTACCCATGATTATGCCTATTTGGAGGCAAATTTCTCCATTTAAGGATAGAGAAGCAGGCAAGTTATCAGGTGGAATGAAGCAAAAATTAGCTTTATGTTGTGCACTTATTCATCGACCTAAAATATTGTTGTTGGATGAACCTACAACAGGTGTTGATCCAGTATCTAGAAAAGAGTTCTGGGATCTTTTAGATCAAATTAAAGAATACGATGTAACCGTATTGGTTTCTACACCATATATGGATGAAGTTACACGTTGTAATCGGATTGCTTTGATGCAAGAGGGGCGATTTATCACAAATGATACACCTCAAAATATAGTTTCACTATTTAAAGGTGAATTGTATGCATTGAAAACACCTCATCTCTTTCAACTTTTAGAATTAATGCCTAACTTTAAAGGGGAGAACTCTTTTTATCCATATGGTGAATTCCTTCATATTGCATTTTATCAAGATATTGAAAGTGAAAAAAACAATTTTCTGCACTTTTTAGAAGAAAGAAGGATTGTTTATGAAAACTTCCGTCAAATTGATCCTTTGATAGAAGATTGCTTTATTGAATTAATCAAGGAGGATAGAAATGTATAGCATAGAAGTGGAAAATCTTACTAAGAAATTTGGTCCATTTACTGCAGTGGATAATATTACATTCCAAGTAAAAAAGGGTGAAATATTTGGTTTTCTTGGAGCTAATGGAGCTGGAAAAACTACTGCAATGAAAATGATGTGTGGTTTACTCCTTCCAACAAGTGGTAAAGCAACAATTGCTGGTTTTAATCTTAAGACAGATTCAAAAAAAATTAAAAAGTGTATTGGATATATGAGTCAACGTTTCTCTTTGTATGACGATTTAACCATACAGGAGAACATGACCCTTTTCGGGACTATTTACGATATTCCTCGAAAGGAACTAATCCATAGAATTCAGAGAAGCTTAGAGGAACTTCGTATGGAAGATAAAAAAGATCTTCTTGTTCAAGAGATTCCTCTTGGATGGAAACAAAGATTAGCATTTGCTACAGCTTTACTACATAATCCTCAAATTGTTTTTTTAGATGAACCTACCAGTGGTGTAGATCCAATTGTAAGACGTGAGTTTTGGAGTTTAATCTATAAAGCAGCTGGAAAAGGGATCACCATTTTTGTCACTACCCATTACATGGATGAGGCCTCCTATTGTGAGCGCATTTGTATCATGGCGGAAGGGAAAGTTCAATTAATTGGAACTCCATCAGAATTGAAACTAAAAATGGATGTCAATACCATAGACGATCTGTTTGTAAAATTTGTAAAAAGATAATCATGTTAGAATTATTGGCAATTCTTAGGAAAGAGATGATCCACATTTATAGAGATAAAATATCTCTATTGTTAGTGTTGGCAATGCCTTTAGTATTGATTATCCTGTTTGGGTTCACCATTAGTACAGAAATTAAAAATGCTAAAATCTCAATTTGGGATCAAGCCAATGATGTTCAATCAAAAAGATTAATTGAAACTATAACGGCCTCTGGATATTTTCAAATAGTAAACTTTCCAACCAGTGAATCTGAAATAGATTCTGATTTTAAGAATTATCAAATTAAGGCAGCTATCATTATCCCATCCCATTTCGAAAAGTCTATTGAAGTGGATAAAAAAGCAACCATACAAATCATCAATGATGTTTCTGATATCAATGTAGCTTCAGTTTTAAATAATTATATCCACTCTATAATATTAAGTTTTCAAGAACGAATTCAAAAAGAGGAAATAGATGTTTCACATTCACTTTCGGTTTCTATTCAAATGTTGTATAATCCAGAGTTAAATAGTGTCTATATGTTTGTACCAGGCATCATTACATTGATTATGATCATCATTACAGCATTAATGTCCTCTATTACTTTGGCCAGAGAAACCGAAACGAACACCATGCGGATGATGTTAATTACTCCTGTAAAGAAAATATATATAGTTATTGGGAAAGTGATCCCCTACATGGGACTCTCTTTTTTAAGTACCATCATGATTTTAATGATTAGTGTATGGATTTTCAAAATGCCCATTGAGGGAAATATTTTTCTTCTTTTATTTTTATGTATTGTTTTTATGTTCACTGCGGCTTCATTTGGGTTGTTGGTAAGCTCTATCTCTTCAACACAACTTGATGCCATGATGATCACCATGATGGGACTCTTCCTGCCTACCGTTTTATTGTCAGGATTTTTGTTTCCATTAGATAATATGCCTTTGTTTTTTCAATGGTTAGCAGACATCTTTCCAGCAAAATGGTTTATTTTAGCAATCAAAGATGTTATGATCAAAGGGGCTACCATAAAAGATATTTGGCAATATATTTTGATTTTATCTCTAATCTCGGCTGTATTAGTTAGATTTAGTATGTCTCAAATTGATAAAAGGAAGAAAAAATGAGAGTGATATTGATGTTAATCAGGAAGGAGTTCCTTCAAGTGTATCGTAATAAGCTGTTGATGTCAATTTTAATTGTTGCACCGATGGTTCAATTTCTACTCTTTCCTTTTACTGCAGATTACGAAATAAAAGTGCTCCATATTGGCTTTATTGATCATGATCGTTCCACAATAACTCGTGAAATGATTGAAAAATTCTCTTATTCTTCCTATTTTATAAATCATGGATTTATTGATTCAAGAGAAAAAGGGGAAGAATTAATGATGCATGATGAAGTGGATTTTATAATTGAATTTCCTAGCAACTTTGAAAACGATTTGATGGGCAACGGGGAACCCAAAATCGGAATTACTGCAAATGCCATCAACAGTGTTAAAGCAGGTATTGGGTCGGGATATATCAGAAATGTGATCGCCCAATTTTTTGAAGAGAAACAACAACTATTGGGTAATAGATCTTCAAAAACTGTTTCCATTTCTGCTACAAACATATATTGGTATAATGAACAGATGAACTACAAAAATCTTATAGTACCTGGCATTTTAGTAATTCTGGTTACCTTAATTGGGGCTTATGTTACTGCATTAAATATTGTTCGTGAAAAGGAGATTGGTACTATTGAACAGATGAATGTTTCACCTATTAAAAAGTGGCATTTTCTGCTTGGTAAAATGATTCCATTTTGGTTCCTTGGTATGGCTGAATTTATTTTAGGGTTGTTATTGATGAAGTTTATCTTTGGAATCTCCGTTCAAGGGAGTATTGGAGTGCTATTATTAGCTACCTCAGTCTATCTTCTCGTAATGTTGGGATTAGGATTTTTCATCTCACTCATCTCAAAAAATCAGTTACAAGCGATGTTTATTGTATTTTTCCTTTTTGTCGTTTTTGTATTATTAAGTGGATTATTTACCCCGACCGAGGGGATGCCTCAATGGGCAAAATATATCAACTACGCCAATCCTATGTCTTTTTTTATGGAAATTATTAAACTTATAGTGATGAAAGGGGCCGGATTTCATGATGTTCTTAAGAATATCTTAGTCCTATTTGTAATGGCAATAGGAATAAATTTTGCAGCTTTGAGGAGCTATTCAGACAAAAAAAAATAGTTTATCTACGTAATTCGAAATTTTGTCCTAAATATACTTTCTTTACATATTCATCGGTAGCTAATTCCTCTGCGGTTCCTGATTTGATCATTTTACCTTCAAAAAGTAGATATGACCGATCAGTGATAGATAATGTTTCATGTACATTGTGATCAGTGATAAGGATACCTATATTTTTCTTTTTAAGATTCTCAACGATATGTTGAATATCTTCCACAGCAATTGGATCTACACCTGCAAATGGCTCATCTAACAATATAAATTTTGGATTAGAAGCCAAACATCTGGCAATCTCAGTTCTTCTTCTTTCTCCACCAGAAAGATTATTCCCTAAATTTTTTCGCACTTTTTCAAGATGAAACTCGGTAATCAATTCCTCTAATCTCTCTTTTTGTTGAGATGGAGTTAAGTCTGTAAACTCTAAAATTGCTTTAATATTATTTTCTACGGATAGTTGTCTGAATACTGATGCCTCTTGGGGTAAATAAGCAATCCCTAACTTTGCTCTTTTATACATAGGAAGTTTTGTAATCTCTAAATCATTTAAAAAAATACTTCCAGACAAAGGTCTAATTAATCCAACAATCATATAAAATGAAGTTGTTTTTCCAGCACCATTTGGACCTAAAAGACCAACAATTTCACCCTGTTTTACATTAAAAGAAGCTTCATTAACAACAGTTCTTGAACCATACTTCTTAATTAAATTTTCTGTTCTGATTTGAAATTCCATATTTAAACTTTTTCAGATTCAATTTTAATTTTTTCAATAAGTATATCAATAAACTTTTGTAATGGAGATTTTACCATCCCTTGAAGGAAAAAAGGGATATCTGCTTGCAATTCTAACTCTGCAAAACTAGTTCCTTGATTATCCTGAATATTAATTTTAAGTTCAATAGGGATATTTTTATCATTTCCCACATTATAAACTACTAGTGAATTTGGTGATTTTTCTGTAATCTCAATCTTAAATTGAGCGATACTTTTCATTTCAAATTTGCAAAAATCAGCAGTTGTTTCAATATTTGTAACATCAGTAGGTAGATATTTCCCAAATTGAGAGCAATTAGAAACTAATTGAAAAATTTTCTCGTTGGTAGAATTGATAAGTTTTTTTTCACTCGATAATTTCATGTAGTTGTAGGTTAAATTTAACATGCAAAAATACAAAAAGATATGGTATATATTTAGAATGAATGAAATATAAGATAAAAAAAGTAGCAAAAGAATGATAAAAATTACAGGATAAAATGCAAAAAGTTCAAATAATTTTGCAATTTTCAACCAAATAATATCAAAAAAAGAGTAAATTTTTCCTAGAATACTACAGAAAATGTACTTTTTTTTACGAAATAGTAAATTTATTTTGAAATTTAAGAAAAAATGATTATTTTTGACAAAATTTTCTAACTAAACATAAGCGAATATGAACGACCAAGAAAACGCAGTAAGTTTCTTCAGATTTGAAGACTTAAGAATCTACGCTAAAGCTCTTGATTATATCAACTGGTTACATGCCGTTGTAAATCAATTCCCTACAAATCAACAACTCAATTTAGGTGATCCATTCCTCAAATCAGCACAAAATATTGCGCTTCATCTTGCGGAGGGTTCAGCTAGAAACAAAGCACAATTTGTTTATTATCTAAAAATGGCAAAAAGCTCTGTTAGAGAATGTGTTGTCTTTACTGAAGTCGCATTTCGACTCCATTCTATGTCTGATGAACAAAAAGATTATTCTAGAAATCAATTGATGGAACTAACCAAGATGATTGGATCACTTGTTGCTTCCCTTCAAAGAACTGTTTCCGCTTCTCGCGAAGATGATGATATGGATGGACTTAACAGCATGATGTAATTATTTCATTGATAAACTTTTAAGGAGTGAAGAATGTTTTTATTCTCCACTCCTTTTATTTTGTAAAAAATCCCTATTTTTGCACTTTCATTTATAATAATTTAAACACTTAATAATTATGGCAATAGTAAAACCTTTTAAAGGATTGAGACCTCCTCAGGAGATAGTTAAACAATTGGCCTCAAGACCTTACGATGTACTTAATTCTGCAGAAGCTAGAATTGAAGCAAATGGCAACCCTTATTCTCTATTGAGAGTTACTAAAGCAGAAATTGATCTTCCTGTTGGAATAGATGAACATTCTCAAGAAGTATATGACAAAGTGGTTGAAAACTTTAACTTATTTAAAGATAACAAATGGTTAGTGCAGGATCAAGATGAAAAATTCTATATATATGCACAAACCATGGAGGGAAGAACTCAATACGGAATTGTGGCTTGTACCCATATTGATGACTATTTGAATAATAACATCAAAAAACATGAGCTTACCCGTAAAGATAAAGAGGAAGACAGAATGATTCACGTGCGTATAACCAATGCAAATGTAGAACCCGTTTTCTTTTCCTATCCAGCAAATCCAAAAATTGATACTATTGTGAACAATATCGTCAAAAATCAAGCTCCTGTGTACGATTTTGTTGCAGATGAAGGTTTTGGACACACTTTTTGGGTAATCAACGATCCTGCTATCAATGAACAAATTGTTGAAATCTTCAGAACTGAGATCCCTTACCTCTATGTTGCAGATGGTCACCATAGAACTGCTGCTGCAGCTCTTGTAGGAAGTGAAAAACGCAACGCAAATCCTAATCATACCGGAAAAGAGGAGTATAACTATTTTATGTCCGTGATCTTCCCTGACAATCAACTGAAAATAATTGATTATAACAGAGTTATTAAAGATCTGAATGGACTCACTAAAGAACAATTGATTGCACTTTTAGAAGAAAATTTTGAAGTTACTTTAATGGGAGCAGAAATATACACTCCATCTCAACTTCATGAATTCAGTATGTATATTGATGGAAATTGGTATAAATTAATCGCAAAACCAGGCACTTTTAATGACAACGACCCTATTGGAGTTCTTGATGTTACTATTTTATCCAATTTAGTTTTAGATAAAATATTAGGAATCAAAGATCTAAGGACTGACAAGAGGATAGATTTTGTGGGTGGAATTCGTGGATTAGGTGAATTAAAAAGACGAGTTGACAATGGCGAAATGAAAGTTGCTTTTGCATTATATCCAGTTTCTATGAAGCAATTGATTGACATTGCAGATACAGGTAACATTATGCCTCCAAAAACTACATGGTTTGAACCAAAACTTCGCTCTGGATTAGTTATTCACGAACTTATTTAAAACAATTTGTCTGGCATTCTTTTGATACAAATATCAAATTAATGCCAGACAAACTACTGATCTCTTATATAGAGCTCAACTCTTCACTAAAATCATCAAAAAATCTCTATTTTTTGATGATTTTTTTCATAGATGCACCCACTTGTAAATAGTAAATGCCACTATTCAAGTCTTTCATCGAAATCTTTTCTTGGGAACTAGAGATACTAATACTCTTAATTACTTGTCCTAAAGTGTTATACAGAATGGCCGTCTTCCCCTCTTGGTTATCAATCATCACATAATCGGTACAAGGATTAGGGTAAACATTGATTTCAAGTTGGCTGTTTTCACGGATCCCACTTGGTGTCCATCCATTTAAAACAGCTACTCCCCCTAAGTCAAAACCTCCAGAAGCAAAGTCAGTTGGGTAAGGGTCATTTATGATTTTACCAAAGCGATCAGTTGTCCCATATAACGGATTAATTGATCCTACTGCATCAACAATTCTAACATGGGTAATATGGTTTGTATTTAGGTTGGTATAACCTGTTAAATCATCTAAATCGAATGGAGTTCCCCAACCTGAACGATGTTTACCTGCTAAATTGTGAATATGTCTGGCATCTACGGATCCTGCATTACCTATTTGATTGACGGTTTGAGTATTCGATACAGATGGAAATCTATAGAAATTTACTCCATCAGAACTCACTTCTACAAATGCTAACTCCAAAAAAATGTCGTTTAGACTGTTTTCAAATATGGCAAAATCGTATCCAATACCATTCATGATTGGGATTCCAAATGTTAGCGTAGCCACACCATTGTCACCTAAACTGATCACCTCAGTAGTAGATGTAGATGCTTGTCCTACTGCATTTTGCTCATTTCCATATGAAGCCAGAAGCGTTGGATTAGCAATATCTTGATATCCACGCGTTACCTGACAAGAGGTTGCCCAACCTAAAATGGCAGGATCATCAAAAGAGATAGCAATAAAATCATCACTCCCTACAACACCATCGAAAAGAGTAACATCATTTGTTATGGTAGAAACAGCTTGTATTGGGGTTGTCCAAACATAATTAAAGTTGGGATCTGCAATGCCGCAAGACTCATCACCCCACTTGATAATATCTCCGTTTTTAACATATTGTTGTGAAATCCCTTGCAATGCAGTTGTTCCATTTACATTATACATCCACCAATCACCTGATAAGCCCAAATTATAGTTCTCGTCTTGATAGGTTATGTCTGTGATTCCCCAAGCCCCATAAGAAAAAGTGATTCTTGGATCATATAAGGCAACAGTATTCATGATATCAGCTACAAGGATGGAATCTCCTGAGAAATGAATTCCCCATGCAAATGCTATGGCTGTATCACACCAATTCACGGTAAGAATAACCCTGTTTGGGCCACCACCCACCCAATATTCAATCTCATTTAATGAAATGGTTTCATCATCTGGTAGTTGTGGTCCATTTGGATTAGTTACAGGTATTACATTCGTTGGAGTTGAACAGTTTCCATACTCTTCCATTTCAAACAGATCATTGTTTGATAAAAGATCTGTTAATCCATTTGCCCAAACTCCATTAACCGTATAACTAAGCATGCCTGCTGTAGCGATGCTGAGGTTAAAGGTGTTATCTAAATATGAATAGGAGTTGATCCAAGTAGTTATGTTAAAACTAATTCGGTTATCCGCAGCATCAATCTCTTGTAACATATCTCCAATGGTTTTTGTCCCATTCCATTTATATCCGTAAGCTAATCCTATTGCAGAATCTTGACACCAGTAAAAAACAGCGATCATTTCATTGGTTCCACTTCCTACCCAAAATTGAATATCAGCAGGAGTAATATCTGAAGTAGCTCTTTCAAGGGTTCTTACTGGTCCAAAACCATTTTGAACAGAACGAAAATCTGACAATTGTTGAGCATTTAAACTCAAAATCAGGAAAGAGAAAACGGCAAAGAATAAAAATTTTTTCATTGTTTTGTTTTTTTAGTTTTTTAATTTTTGATCATAATGTTTCCTTTTTGGGGCTTCGGAAAATAAGATCAAACGGTAAACCAAAAAACTTTCACACGTTTGTGTAAGCTCACTTCCCGAAGCTGTTCACAACGACTATATGGCAGGTTTTCTGACTTGTTTCTCTTTGAGCGTCTTCCCATCGATATTCATCAACAGTGACTTTTTGAGGAAGCTCAAAGAACTTATGAAACTTACAGCAGCGGGTACTGTATAGGATTTTCACCTATTTCCCTCTCGAAATTTTGTTACCAAAATCTCTCACCAAGTAATCAGCGGCAAAAATACAACATTTTTTTTAATTTGCAAATCAATTGTTTTTTGTTATATTTGTGCCATGAAATAATTATCATAATTTTAATCAAAAATTATCAAAATGAGAAACAACAAACAAGTAAACAAGTATTTAAAAATTATTGGGGTAGCATTAATAGCTGTCGTATTGATCACAAGTTGCGCTAAATCAATCGATCTTACTGCATGTGTTGGTGAAAAAACCTACGGTTTTTGGAATGGATTGTGGCATGGACTCATCTCTCCTGTGACTTTTATTGTTAGTCTATTCAAAGAGAGAGTGGCTGTTTATGGTGTAAATAATAATGGAGGTTGGTACGATTTTGGATTTCTATTAGGAGTTGCTATTACTTTTGGTGGTTCCTCTAAAGCTTCTTGCCATTCTAAAAAAAGTTGCTGCTAATAATCTGCAAATAGATTCCATCAATAGGTTTTATAGAAAATATTAGTTTTGTCAATACAAATTATTGTGTTATTTTTGCTGCATCAAATTATTCAAATAACAATTTAAAAAAATAAAGCAATGACAAAAATATACACCATAATATTAATCCTTATCAGTGGATTAGTACAAGCACAAAACTACACAACAGGTGTAGTAACACTTTCCAATACTTCTGGATTGGCAATTACAGTAAAGATTGACATAGATGATGATGTTACATTAACAGTAACGGGTCCCACTTTACGTTGGTTTTCAATAGGTTTTAATGCTACTACAATGACATCCGGGACAGATGTATTTTTTTCGCATAAAGTGGCTCCTTTAACTACTCCTGATGCGTATCTTACAGGGTTCTCTGCACCTTCATTCGACAATATGCAAAATTGGACTATTGTTTCGGATCAAAATTCAGGAACAGTGCGCACGATTGTAGCTACACGTGCCTTGAATACTGGTGATCCAAATGATTTTACTTTTTTGGCTCAATCAGGAAATCTAAACGTTATTTGGGCTAGAGGCACTTCTAATACATTCACTGCATCTGGTCACAATTCAAGTAATGTGGGTGATGGAACTTTAACCTTTTCATTAGTCCCAACTGCTCCTGCTGCTCCAACTGGAGATGCACAACAATCATTTTGTGAAGGAAATGCCTTAGCTGATTTAGTAGTTACGGGAACTGCCATTAAATGGTACAGTTCTGCTACTTCAACAACTCAACTTCCTTCTACAACCCCTTTAGTGAACGGTACAACCTATTACGCAACTCAAACAGTTGCTGGATTAGAATCAATCCTAAGGTTAGCAGTTACAGCCAATCTTACCGTTATTGATGTCTCATTAATTGTGAATGGGAATATATTAACTGCTGTTAATAATTCAGGAACTTACCAATGGGTAGATTGTGACAATAATTTTGAACCCCTTCCTTTTGCTACACAACAATCACACAGTGCGCTTGTTTCTGGCAATTATGCTGTTGAAATAACTCAAGATGGATGTATGAAGCGCAGTGAGTGTGTCTCTGTTATTATCGAAGGGATCAATGAAAACGAAAACCAAAACAAAATTAATATATTTCCTAATCCTACCAATCAATGGGTGAATATTCAAGTTGAAAATTCATTGGTAGGGGAACCCTATTTGATTTTAAATCTTTTAGGAGCTGTCGTTCAAAGGGGAGTTATTAACCAAGAAAACATGAAATTAAACTTTACTACATTTACTAAGGGAATCTACATCATTAAAATTGGAGAAACGAATCGTTTTTCCCGAAAAATTATCAAACAATAATGAAATTTACTTTTTATTATTATTAATTGGTTGTGATGTATGGAGGTGGGAAACTGTTTCCATACATCTTTTTTTAAAAAATACACACAATGAAAAAAGACATCGAAATTGCAAGAGAAGCCAACATGCTCCCTATTGAAGTGATCGCTTCAAATTTAGGAATTCACAAAGAGTTAATTGAAACCTATGGGAAGTATAAAGCAAAACTTCCTCTCATTCTCATTGATGAAAAGAAGATTAAAAAAAGTAAACTGATTTTGGTTACTGCCATCACCCCTACACCTGCTGGTGAAGGGAAAACAACTACCTCAATAGGGTTAGCTCAGGGAATGAACAAGTTAGGACACAAAACGACAGTTGTCCTTCGAGAACCTTCACTGGGACCTGTTTTTGGTATTAAAGGGGGAGCCGCAGGTGGTGGACACGCTCAGGTGATCCCTATGGAAGATATCAACCTCCATTTTACCGGCGACCTCTCCGCAGTGGAAAAAGCACACAATTTACTCGCTGCGCTTATCGATAATAACTTACAAAGTAAAAGCAGAAGTCTCAATCTAGATGCCAGAACCATCAAATGGAAACGTGTGATGGATATGAATGAGAGATCCTTGCGCAATATTGTTATTGGTCTCGGCGGGGAAACACAAGGGATTCCCCGCGAAACAGGTTTTGATATCACTGCTGCCTCTGAAATTATGGCGATCCTTTGTTTGGCTAAAGATATTGAAGATCTCAAAAAGAAACTGGGAAACATCTTTATTGGTTTTACCTACGATAAAAAACCTATTTATGCCAGAGATTTGAATGCACAAGGTGCTTTAGCAACTCTCCTTAAAGATGCCATTAAACCCAATTTAGTGCAAACACTCGAAAACACCCCTGCAATCATACATGGAGGACCATTTGCGAATATTGCCCAAGGGACAAACTCTTTGATTGCTACTAAAATGGGGATGTCATTAAGTGATTATGTGGTTACTGAAGCTGGATTTGCCTCAGAATTGGGTGCAGAAAAGTTCTTTGATATCAAAGCGCAATATGGAGGGTTATCCCCTAATGCCGCCGTTATTGTGGCAACCATCAGAGCCCTTAAATACCATGGTGGAGTGAGTCTTAAAGATCTGGAAGTATCTAATCCAGATGCTGTTAGCAAAGGGTTGCAAAATTTGGATAAACATATCGAAAATATCAGATATTTTAATCTAAACCCAGTGGTAGCCATCAATAAATTTAGTACTGATACCGAAGAAGAGATTGCCGTTATTGCAGAACATCTTACCAAACAAAATGTTAAGTTTGCTCTCAATGATTCCTGGGCAACTGGGGGTGATGGTGCTACAGAACTAGCCAAATTAGTGGTGGAAACTGCTCAAGGATGTACTACTTGTTTCCAACCTTTATACGACTTCTCCTGGAGTATTGAAATGAAAATTGAAACCATCGCTAAAGAGATGTATGGTGCCGCAGGGGTTGAGTACTCTCTAAAAGCAAGGAAAGACCTCAAAACCATTGCAGACCTAGGACTTGAAAAACTTCCCGTTTGCATCGCAAAAACACAAAAATCACTCTCCGATAAACCCGAACTAAAAAACAGACCTCAAGGATTTATCGTAAATATCAGAGAGATTGAGATCGCCTCAGGCGCTGGTTTTGTGATCCCTATCGCTGGAGAAATCATGAGAATGCCTGGACTACCTGACATCCCATCTTCCGAATTTATCGATATCGATAATGATGGAAATATCTCTGGACTTTTCTAAAAAAATTATTGTTAATATTTCTTTGAGAACACTTAGTATATCACTCATAGACTCCCTTTTTTTAGTATTTTTGCAAAAAAAAGTTAAATTCTATGAAAAACGATCTAAAAAGTGTTCTCCTTTTTGTTGTATTTTGTGCTTTCAGCTTCAACTCATTTGCGCAATTTGTTCCCTATAAAAACAGTTCACTCCCTACAGAAGTGAGAGTTGTAGACTTGTTGGGCAGAATGACGCTTGAGGAGAAGTTTTGGCAATTGTTCTTAATCCCAGGAGATTTAAGCATTGGTAAAGAGAAGTTTACACATGGAATTTTTGGATTACAAGTGGCAACTGTGGGCTCAGATAAGGATGTGACCCAACAGTTATTGAATTACAAATCAACAAGTTTTACAACTTCTATCACCCATCTACATAAACTTAATGAGATGCAAAAGTTTTTCATAGAGGAAACACGTTTGGGTATACCCGCAATTTTTATTGATGAAGCTTTACATGGCCTAATCAGATATGGGTGCACCTCATTTCCACAAGCAATTGGTATGGCTGCCTCCTGGAACCCCAATCTGATGTACCAGGTTTCTGATGCTATGGCTGATGAGTGTAGAATGAGAGGTGTGAGAGACATCTTATCACCCGTAATTAATCTTGCCAATGATGTGCGTTGGGGAAGAACAGAAGAAACGTATGGAGAGTGCCCTTTCTTAACCAGTGCAATGGCCGTTGCTTTTGTGTATCCTTTTGAACAAAAAGGGATTATAACGACTCCTAAACATTTCTTGGCCAATGTTGGCGAAGGGGGAAGAGATAGCTACCCCATCTTCTGGAGTGAATGGTACCTAAGACAAACCCACCTGCTCCCTTTTGAAGCGTGTTTCAAAATTGGAGGATCAAGATCTGTAATGAGTGCCTATAACTCAATAAATGGAACACCATCTTCTCAAAACAGTTGGTTACTCAGAGATATCCTCAAAAAAGATTTTGGATTTAAAGGATTTGTCCTCTCAGATGCTGGGGCAGTGGGAGGAGCGAATGTGCTCCATTTTACCGCTAAAGATTATGCAGAATCAACCGCTCAAGCCATCAATGGGGGACTTGATGTGATCTTTCAAACCTCTTACGACCACTATACCCTTTTTAAAGAGGCGTTCGACAAAGGAATGATAAATCCAGATGCTCTGGATGAAGCAGTCTCTCGCGTTTTAAGAGTTAAATTTGAATTAGGACTTTTTGACAATCCATATATTGATGTCCCTCAAATTGATACTGTTACTAATTCTCCAAAACACAGAGCTTTGTGTGAACAAATGGCGGAGGAGTCTTTTGTATTGTTGAAAAATGAAAAACAAATCTTACCATTACAAAATATTAAATCTATTACCTTGATCGGTTTTGACGCAGATACCGTTCGTTTAGGGGGTTACAGCGGTCCAGGGGCTCAAAAAATCTCCATTTTGAGAGGAATAACAGAAAGGTTTCCCAAAAACATTAATATTAACTTTGCCAAAGGAATAGAACACCTTGAATCTGAACAACTACAATTGATCACAAAAGAGTTTTTCCCCTCAGGTTTGAAAGCTGAATATTTTGCTAATATCCATTTTGAAGGGACTCCCGCTTTTACCCGTGATGAAGCACAAATTAATGGTAGCTGGACTCTGTTCTCTCCAGATCAGAATCTGTTGCCTTATGACAACTATTCAATCAGATGGCAAGGGGATTTGGTTGTGCCTGCCTCTGGTACCTACCAAATTGGTTTTGAAGGAAATGATGGATATAGACTCTACATTAATGATCAACTTGTTATAGATCAATTTTATAAAGCATCTTATAAAACGGTTACAACACCCTATTCTTTTAAAAAAGGAGTGAAATATCAAATAAAAGTGGAGTATTTTGAAACAGCCGGTAATGCTAAGTTCAAAATGGTATGGAACTATGGTATTGATCTCAAAAAGAGGGAACAAATGATTCAAGAAGCGGTTAAAACGGCTAAAAATTCAGATGTTGCGGTTGTCGTTGTTGGAATTCATGAAGGGGAATTCCAGGATAGAGCTTTTTTAAGTTTGCCTGGTGACCAGGAGAAACTGATCCAGGCGATTGCTGCTACCGGAAAACCCGTCGTTGTTCTCATGGTTGGGGGAAGTGCGATCACCATGGAAAACTGGAAAGATCAAGCAGATGCAATCATGATGTTGTGGTATCCGGGCGATGAAGGTGGGTATGCCGTAGCCGATGTTTTACTCGGAAAAGTGAACCCTTCAGGAAAACTGCCTATCACTTTTCCTGTCCATGAAGCACAACTGCCGCTCACCTACAATCATATCCCAACAGGCAGAGGTGATGACTACTATAATCTTACAGGTCAGCCACTTTTCCCCTTCGGTTATGGATTGTCTTACACCACTTTTCAATATTCAGATATAAAAATCTCTAATACAACAATCACAAAAGAGGGCAAAACAACCGTATCCTTTACCCTTACCAATATGGGCAAATATGATGGTGCTGAAGTGGTGCAATTGTATGTAAAAGATCTCATTGCCTCTGTAGCCCAACCCGTTATCGCACTCAAAGGGTTTCAAAAAGTGTTTTTAAAAGCAGGAGAATCTAAAACCATCAGTTTCGAGATCACACCCCAAGAGTTAAAAATCTTAAATGCTCAAAATCAATGGGTTGTAGAGCCCGGCGAATTCAGAATCATGATCGGCACCTCCAGCAAAGACCTACGCCTCAAAACCAATATTTGGGTTACACCGTAAGAGGTTGATAGTCGATGGTGTAAAAGGTTAAGGGTTATTCATTTGCAATATGTTAAACAAAACCTACAATTTTAACATGTTAACCAGAACGTGTTAAAAAAAATCGATTTTTTTAACATGAATATACCTATGTTGTTCAATTTGTTGTATATTTGCAAATTAAAAAAATGTAATTTTGATTAAAATATAGTTACATGGAAAATTATTCTATCCCCTTTTTACCTCTTTCAACTGAATTAGAAAGTAAGTCAGTTTTAAAAAAACTTTCTAAAGCACATAAAGCTTTGGCTGAGTTAAATGGAGTATCTGAAACAATCCCAAATGACGCAATTATTCTCAATACTTTGTCATTACAAGAAGCTAAAGATAGTTCAGCAATTGAAAATATTATTACAACACATGACGAACTGTATAGTAGTAGCATCCTAACACAGCAGTTTGCTTCAATTTCAGCAAAAGAGGTTTGTTACTATGCACAAGCTTTAAAAGAGGGATTTCTATCTGTTAAACAAAAAAAATTAATTACAAGCAACCAGATCATTGATATCCAATCTGTTTTAGAACAAACGAATACAGGATTTAGAAAACTTCCTGGAACAGCTTTGAAAAACGATCTTACAGGAGATATAGTTTATACACCCCCCCAAACCTATGACGAGATTGTTAGTTTAATGTCTAATCTTGAAGTTTTTATTAATGATAATTCCATTTCTGATATTGATTCATTAATAAAAATGGCTGTCATTCATCATCAATTTGAAACCATACATCCTTTTTATGATGGGAATGGTCGTACAGGAAGAATAATAAACATTTTATTTCTGGTCAAAGAAGATTTATTGGAACTTCCAATATTATACCTTAGTCGATATATAAACCAAAATAAAGGGGAATATTATCAATTGTTGCAATATACTCGAAACACGCAAGATTGGGAGCCCTGGATCCTATTTATGCTTGATGCGATTGAGCAAACTGCATTACAAACTACTGCAATTATCAGAGGTATTAAAAAACTGATGATGGAACATAAATTAAAAATTAGAAAAACTTTGCCAAAACTATATTCTCAAGATTTGATAAATAATTTATTCAAACACCCTTATACAAAAATTGAATTTTTAGTGCATGATCTTGGCATAAGCAGACAAACTGCTTCAAAATATCTCGATCAATTAGTGGAAATCGAAATATTAAAACGGCATAAAATTGGCAAAGATAACTATTACATCAACATCGCATTATATGAATTTCTATACAATGCATCTCAAATTATCAAGTTAAATAAAACATAAATTTTGGGCGTTCCCCCTCGCTGCGCTCGGGGTCGGGCTTTCTCCGGGGTCCGCTTCGCTCCCGTGCTTCATGTCGCTGCGCTCCATTTCGCACCGCCTTCGGCGCCCTCCAAATCCCTAACGCGATGCAAGCGCTAAGCTCAGGACAAATGGCTAAAAGGTTATCAGCTGTCAGGTTTCAGCTATCAGTTTTAAAATATTGTTAATTTTTTTAAAAGTATTAACCACAGTGTTTCACAGGGTTCAATAAGAGTTTCACAGTGTTAGTGTGTTGTATTTTTCAATTTCACATCACTGTGAAACACATTTTTTTACACTGTGTTCCACTGTGATCATTGCGAATATACAAATACCCAAAAACTGACAGCAAAGAGCACAAAAAATATAAGCCGCGAATGCGCGAATAAAATTGTTCCTCTTTATAACTCCCTCGTCTTTAGACTTTTGACCTTAGACTTTAGACATTATAAGCCACGAATTCGCGAATAAAAACAGGAACGAAGAGTTTCACAATGTTTATACGGAGTTTCAAAGATTAGACTTATCTAATTTTCAATTTTATTTCAAAATAATCATTCGTTTTTCATTCGCGCATTAGCGGCTAAAATTATTCTTGCAAATAGCGCAAAGAAATTATAAAACAAAAATATCTCTGCGCGAATCTGCGACATCTGCGGGCAAAAAAAAAACAACAATCTCCCGCAGATCACGCGGTTTTACGCAGAAAAAATTATACCACGAATGTAATAATTAAGATTGTAAATTTTAAAAATGGTAAACAATGGCGAATCTGTTAATTGACGAATAGGATTCAACAGGTGCATAGTTTGTAGGTATTCTATATTTTATTGAATATTCCCAGCTTAGTTTACCTGTTAAAATCCCCAAATTTTCAAAGAAAGTTCCGTTAATACCAAACCCAATTCCAGGATTGTTTATAATTTCCTTATGATTCACTGATCCTTTAAAAATAGCAAAACCGTAATTATAAGAGCCTTCAAAGAAGAACCTTGATTTCCAAAAATAATAGCGAAGAAAAATTGAAGCATGCATCATATTCGCTGTAGTTTTAGAGCTGTTATTATGAATACCAAATATATTTTGATAAAAAAAAGACCCAGATACTGAGATATTTTTAAAAATAAAGTAAGAGTACGATGGGGCAACAGTAAATCCAATATTCCCAACATCAAAATAATACATATCTAATGTTGGGAATATTGTTAACCCAATTGAAGATCTCCCTTTTTGATAATGAGTAGAATCATTTGGTGAACAAAAAAGGGTTAAAATACAAAGGAAGTTTAATATAAGTAAACAAATTAGTTTTTTCATAAAGTTCTTTTAAAAATGATATATTAAACCAAAATTTAAATCTATAACAGTAAATATTTTTGCTTCTTCCACTTTTTTAAGATTAAAAATTTTGTGAAAGTACATTTGAAAACCCAAATGATTGTTAAAAACCCCTAGATTTTTTGTAATTATATGTTGAAACCCGAATCCATAACTTATCCCATTTGCAATTTCCTTTATTGATTGATTTAATATTAGATCTTTTGAAGTTTTATAAGACAGATACCACCCAATATCAAAGGAGATTTTTTTTGCATGGAATGGAAAAAAAGAAAAATAGGGAGCAAAAGTTAATTCATTATCAATATATTTTGTTTGAATTGAATTTTTGAATTTAACATTCTTATATGCAAAGCCTAATGAAAATGAAACGTTATTAATGGGAAAATATGAAATCAAAATACTTAAGTTACCACCAATTGGCTTTAATGTTGAAATGCTATTAATGTCACCTGAATATAAATTAATGGAAGGACAACCTATAACAGAAAATGAGATATTTCCTTTTTGAAATTGTTCTTTAGGGTTAGGATTATTTATTTGTGCATTTAACATAACAGAAATAAATAGGACTATTATAAAAAGGATTTTTTTCATAT
>JBLJBB010000078.1:0-3574 GCA_047638115.1 Bacteroidales bacterium
ATAAAATCGAAATTTATCTAGTGCATCTATTTGATTATTTCCCTAGGGATGCTAAAGAAATTACATTTATTCCGTCTGGTCGGCGATAGCTCATACTTGTCCCTGAAATAATATTCAATGATTTAGGTAATTCCATTTTAGAAGTATCAATACTAGCCGCAAATTTCTTAAGACTTGCAGCTGCTTCTTCAATATATCCTACACCAAGTTTTATTTCAAATGCAGCATAATCACCATTTCGTTTCTGTACTATTGCATCTACTTCGTTTCCATACGAGTCGTTGTAGTGAAATATGGTTGCATCGTTTGCTTTTGCATACACATTTAGTTCATGAATAGCTAAAGATTCAAATAAAAATCCTGTGTATTGCATATCTTTTAATAACGACTCTTGATCCAATCCCAATGCTGCCACCGCTAATGATGTGTCACATAAATGTCTTTTTGGTGATTTACGTAAAGATGCCGAGGAGCGAATACGGGGATTGAAAGCAGGTTGTTCGTGCAAAACCATCAATCTTGAAAGAGCATCCAGATAATCTGTTATTGAATTTCGTGATAATTCATTTTTATCAATAGTTTTTATATCTTGTTCTATGGTTTTATTATCAACCAAGGTAGCACTATTCCTAGCAATAGATCGTAACAAATTTCGCACTTTGATAGGGTCACGCTTAACTCCTGACACTCTACTTATGTCCACTTCACATAGTAAATCTATATACCCCTGGTTCATTTTGAGAGCGTTTTTTGTACTTTCTTTGATTAATCCAGGCCAACCGCCAATACAAAGTCTTTCAATAATAAAATCGAGAGAAACTCCAGATTCAATGTAGTCAATCAAAACGCCTTGAAGTAAATCGGACATCTTAAAAACACCTGACGAAAAACCTAATTCCTGCCAAGTCATTGTATCCATTTGCAATATAGTAAACCGCCCTGCTCCACTATGTTGTTTTATGTCATCATTCGGGTTTGCAGAACCAGTGAGAATAAATTGACCTTTTGCTTTGCGGTCATCCACTTCGTGTCGGACATAATTCCATATTTCAGGATACACTTGCCATTCATCAATCAATCTTGGGGCATCCCCTGCCAATAACAACTCTGGGTTTGTTGCCATTATTATTGGAACCTGTACGTCTCTGTCCATTTCCAAAACACTTTTTGCAAATTGTTTTGCAGTTGCAGTTTTACCACACGATTTTGGTCCTTTTATCAAGAGTGCACCCGAAGCTGCCATTTTTTCAATTAGATCACCTTCAATTAATCTTGTAACATACTTCATAATAAGCCATTTTATTTTATGGCAAAGATATATAAAAAATTCTATTGTGCAAATTTTAGATGTTTTATTGTGCAAATTTTAGATGTTTTATTGTGCAAATTTTAGATATTTATGTATTTCTTGAATCTCAAAATTTTTCAATTAAATTAATAAGACTAAATAGAGACAAATTAAATCCGTTTAAATCCGTTATGCGAAGCACCCGCGGCATCCACGTTCCATTTTGAGTATTAAACAAGCCGTGCACCCCTTTAGCCATTGGCCATTAGCCTTGCGCCTGCATGCATTAGGGATGTGGAGGGCGCCGAAGGCGGTACGAGCTGGAACGAACGGAGTGGAGCTTAGCGACACGAAGTGAAGTGCAGCGAAGTACGGGAGCGAAGCGGACCCCGGAACAAGCCCGACGGCGAACGCAGTGAGCCGGAATGCCCTGATTAATAAGCTAATGTGATAATGTGATAATAAGCTAATTAAATGAATAATTAATAGTGAAAAATGAATAATTGAATTAGAATTGAAAATTAATTCGTTAATAATTCGTGAATTCGTGGTTTAATAAAAAATTTGCAAAAAAACTAAAACCCAAAACCCAAAACCTTGTTTGTAATCTTTTCTTAACGGTTTATTAATTGTAACGTCACTTTATTGCTGTTCTTTTGCATTTGTAAAAATAACAACTATGACTACAAAAGATCTGGTAAAATTTGGAGCTATCGATATTGGCTCAAATGCGGTGAGATTGCTGATTATGAGTCTTTCTCCTGAAAAAGGGATCTCTTCACTCAAGAAAGAATTGATGCTGAGAGTGCCATTACGTTTAGGGATTGAATCTTTTGAATTTGGAAAAATTACTGATACAAAGAAAGATCAACTCATTCAATTGATGAAAGTGTATAAACATTTGCTCTCATTATATGAAGTAGTTGATTATCGGGCGTGTGCTACGGCAGCCATGCGTGAAGCTAAAAATAATAATGCGGTGATTCTTGCTGTTTATGAAGAAACTGATATTACCATTGACATTATCGATGGCGATGAGGAAGCGTTGATTATCTATGACAGCCATTTTTTATATCATCTTAATGAACAAAGCAATTATATATTTGTAGATGTAGGTGGTGGAAGTACAGAAGTGAGTTTAATCTCGAACGGAAATTTGATGAGCTCAAACTCGTACGATATTGGAACCGTGAGAATGTTGCTCGATAAAGTGGATCAATATGAGTATTTTAGACTTCATGCAGATCTAAAAGAGATCACTGATGAGTACGAAATTAAAGAGATAATTGCTACTGGTGGAAATATCATCAAATTAAATACTCTGGCGAACAATAGAAATGGGAAAAAGTTACCTGTTGCTGCTATTGAATCTATACAAGAGAAACTTAAAGAGCTTTCTGTTGAGGAGAGAATCGATGTTTATAAATTGAAATCTGATCGTGCCGACGTGATTACCAATGCGGGGGAGATCTATTTAAACATCGCCCATGCTGTTGGTGCAGAGAGTTTTATTGTCCCAAAATTGGGACTCATTGACGGGATTATCCGATTATTGTACGAAAAATGGAAAACCAAACAACGTAATGCCCCTTATTTTCACACTTAATACGCTCCATGCGATTAAACAGGTTGCCTCCGCAATTCCCACCTGCTAACAACCTACTGCCGCTGGCCTTCGGCAGTTCCTCCTTTAGTGCCACTAAGTGAAAACTATGTTAAAGTCCCATAATAACTTGTCAACATAAACACTTAGTGTCACCCAAAGCGAGGATTTTTTATTTTCATCCTAGTTCTATTGATATTTTTCTATTGTTTTCATAGATTTTTCTTCTAAATTCTGGTTTAGATCCAAAATTCAATAAAAAACCAACTTCAATGTTCGTTGCTTTTAAATAATTTACTAGTTGATATTCATGTTCTGGAATGATGAATTCTGCTGCTTTTAACTCAAGAATTATTACATCATTAATTATCAAATCTGCATAATATTCTCCAACAATACATGACTTATAATAAACTTTTATTTGTTTTTGTGCTTCAACTTTAAAACCTCGATTTTTTAACTCAAGGTATAGAGCGTTTTGATATACTTTTTCAAGAAATCCACATCCTAATTCGTTGTAAACATCATAGAAAGTTTTAATGATTTCATTTGTCATTTTTTTGTGTAATAGTTCCATAAGTGTAGAAGTTTAATTAGATTATAATGGTTTTTTTAGTTTTCAATGGAACGGTAGAGTAGAGTGAGGAGCAGCAACTAGGCTACTCCCACCCCCTCGTCAAACC
>JBLJBB010000079.1:0-23405 GCA_047638115.1 Bacteroidales bacterium
ATTAACACCAGAGGATAAAATTTCATTACGAAAACTCTCCAATAATGTTGATTTTCCGCTACGACGAACACCAGTTATAACTTTTATGAGATCTTGGTCTTTTAAAAGTCGGAGTTTTTTTAAATATATTTCTCTTGGAATCATGATTAATTATTTTTTGCAAAAGTACAATTTATTGACGAAAAATGCAATATAGTGTATTTTTCGTCAATAAGAAAACTAATGAACAACTTTGCACTGCGTGAGGTGGGAGCCGAGAAAGCCCGTAAAGCGAAACGACGATGTGATGCAGGGAGTAAAAAAGCGATAGCTTTTAGTAGAGACGCCATGCATGGCGTCTCTATGGTTACGACCATGCAGTCACACGGAGGGGCGCTGCGGACTTGAAGGCGTACACCGACGGCAGCAGGGAAGCTAGTGGGTGGGGGATGCCGGCACGCCAAAAAAAAAAGAGTGAAAAATGATTTGCATCACTCTTCACTCTTCACTCTTCACTCTTCACTCTTCACTAGTTACCTAGTGTGGCAACCATTACCGCTTTGATGGTGTGTAAACGGTTTTCAGCTTCGTCGAAAACGATGGACATAGGTGATTCGAATACATCCTCTGTTACTTCCATAGATTCTAATCCGAATTTAGCGTGAATATCACGGCCCACTTCAGTTTCTAAATTGTGGAAAGCTGGTAAGCAATGCATGAATTTAACATTTGGATTTTGAGTTGCTTTCACAACATTCATGTTAACTTGGTAAGGAGTTAACAATTTGATTCTCTCTTCCCATACTGCAGCTGGTTCTCCCATAGATACCCAAACATCTGTGTATAAGAAATCTACACCTTTAACACCCTCTTCAACGTTTTCTGTTAAAGTGATTTTTGCACCGGTTTCTTTAGCAATCTCTAAACATTTGTTTACAAGTTCTTGCTCTGGCCAGCATTGTTTTGGAGCCACTGCACGGAAATCCATGCCCATTTTTGCAGCACCTACCATTAAACTGTTTCCCATATTGTTTTTAGCATCTCCTAAATAAGCAAATGAAACTTGGTGTAAAGGTTTGTCACAATGTTCCATCATGGTTAAAAAGTCAGCTAAAATTTGAGTTGGGTGAAATTCAGTGGTTAAACCGTTCCACACTGGAACTCCAGCATAAGCACCTAATGTTTCAACGATCTCTTGAGCGTATCCACGGTATTCAATACCATCATACATTCTGCCCAAAACGCGAGCTGTGTCTTTCATAGACTCTTTTTTCCCCATTTGAGAACCAGCAGGTCCTAAATAAGTAACATGAGCGCCTTGATCTAAAGCAGCCACTTCAAAAGCACAACGGGTACGGGTTGAATCTTTTTCGAAAAGAAGTACAATGTTTTTACCTTTTAATGTAGGTTGCTCTGTACCTGCATATTTAGCAGCTTTTAAATCAGCTGATAATTTTAATAAATACTTGATTTCCGCTGGAGTAAAATCCAACAATTTTAGGAAATTTCTGTTTCTTAAATTGAATGCCATAATTATTTTTTTTAATGTTAAGTTTCTTAAAGTCAATATTATATAAGTGTAAGTTGCTGAGTTTGTTATGTGTTTTTTGATTTTAAAATGAGTTTGCAAATTTACAAAAATTCTTTGGTTTAAAAATGCTTAAGTAGAAACATTATTGAAACTATCAATAATATATATAGATACATCATCGTTACAAGATTTGTTGTATTTTTGCGTTTCAATTATGAATATATCATTCGATTTTACAAAAACCTAATATACAGCCAGTTAACAAAACAAATTTTTAAAACTTATGAAAAAACTATTTTTTATTGCGTTATTAAGTACATTTATGGGATTCTCATTTGCTCAACAAGCTCCTGTAGCTGGTCCAGCGATTGGAGAAAAAGCCCCAGAACTTGCTTTTCAAAATCCTGAAGGAAAAATTATAAAACTCTCAGATTTAAAAGGGAAAGTTGTCTTGATCGACTTTTGGGCAGCATGGTGTCGTCCATGTAGAATGGAAAACCCAAACGTTGTGAAAGCTTACAATAAATTCCATTCTAAAGGATTTGAAGTGTTTAGTGTGTCTTTAGATGGAGATAAAGCATCATGGATAAATGCGATCCAAGCTGACGGTTTAATATGGCCTTATCATGTGAGTGATTTAATGAAATGGCAATCTAAAGCTGCTGCAATTTATGGAGTTAGGAGTATTCCTCACACTGTTTTAGTGGGTAAAGATGGTCGCATTATTGCTAAAAACCTTAGAGGTCCTGCTTTGGAACAAGCATTGGAACAAATTTTTAAATAATGGATGATTTGAATTCTATTAAAAAAGGCCAGTTTTACTGGCCTTTTTTTATTTTAAAAGATTCATCAAATATTGTCCATACCCACTTTTGAGCAGTGGTTGAGCCACTTTTTCAAGTTGTTCTGCATTTATAAATCCCATTTTATACGCTACCTCTTCAATACATCCGATTTTTTGTCCTTGGCGATCCTCAATCACTTGCACAAATTGAGTAGCATCGATAAGCGATTTAAAGGTTCCAGTATCCAGCCAAGCGGTGCCACGTGCCATTTTAGATACTTTAAGTTTCTTGTTCTCAAGATAATACCTATTTACATCGGTAATCTCATACTCTCCACGTTTACTGGGTTGAATATTTCTGGCCACCTCTACTACAGAATTGTCATAAAAATATAGGCCAGGAACTGCATAGTTTGATTTGGGTTGTAAAGGTTTCTCTTCAATGGAAACGGCAATCATCTCTTTGTCAAATTCAACAACTCCATATCTTTCTGGATCTGAAACATGATAGGCGAAAACAATACCACCATCTGGATTATTATTTTTGATCAAATTTTCTTCAAAATCCGCACCATAAAAGATGTTATCCCCTAAAATTAGTGATGCATTATCTTTGCCAATAAAATCAGCTCCAAGCACAAATGCTTGAGCCAATCCATTAGGGACGTGTTGCACTACATATTCAAAGCGGCAACCCAATTGTGCACCATCTCCTAACAGTCTTTCAAAGTGAGGAAGATCATGAGGGGTTGAAATGATCAAAATCTCATTTATTCCAGCTTGCATTAAAGTTGAAATAGGGTAGTAGATCATCGGTTTATCATAGATGGGCATCAACTGTTTGCTCATTGCCAATGTGATAGGGTGTAAACGAGTTCCTGAACCACCTGCTAATACAATACCTTTCATAGTGTTTATAATTTTTTGAATTTTTTTTATAAAATGTAAGATTATTCAATTAATTCTCTTCTCGAACAATTTTAGCTCCTAGTCCATTTAAGCGAGCCACAATATTTTGGTACCCTCTATCGATCTGTTCCACATTTTGGATAACACTGGTGCCTTCAGCAGAAAGTGCTGCAATTAACAAAGCTACCCCTGCACGAATATCTGGAGATGCCATTTTTGTAGCTCTTAGTCTACGTTTATGGTTCAAGCCGATAACCGTTGCTCTATGAGGATCACATAAAATGATTTGGGCACCCATACTTTGCAAACTATCCACAAAAAACAATCTGCTTTCAAACATTTTTTGATGTATCAAAACACTACCATCACCTTGAATTGCTGTAACCAAGGCAATACTGATCAGGTCAGGGGTAAACCCAGGCCACGGAGCATCACTAATAGTCAAAATGGAACCATCCATTTGTTGAGAAATCTCATATTTTTCTTGTTGAGGAACATATATATCATCCCCTCGTTGTTCAATTTGAATCCCTAATTTTGAGAAAGTATAAGGTATGATTCCTAGGTGTTCGCAAGCACAGTTTTTGATAGTGATTTCAGAACGGTTTATCGCTGCCATCCCAATAAAACTGCCAATCTCAATCATATCTGGAAGAATAGTGTGTTCACACCCGTGAAGTGCTTCAACGCCATCAATAATCAATAAATTGGAGCCAATACCAGAGATTTTTGCGCCCATATTATTGAGCATCTTGCACAATTGTAAAAGATAAGGTTCACAAGCCGCATTAAAAATGGTTGTTTTCCCTTTTGCCAATACAGCTGCCATGAGAATGTTTGCTGTTCCAGTTACAGAAGCTTCATTCAGTAACATGTATGTTCCAACTAATGGATCTGCAGATAGTTTATAAATACTTTCTGAATAATCTGATAATTTTGCTCCCAAATTAAAAAATCCTTCAAAATGGGTCGTTAAAGGTCTTCTTCCAATCTTATCACCTCCAGGTGTTGATGCATAAGCTACGCCAAAACGCCCTAAAAGTGGTCCAATGGTCATGATTGAGGCACGGATAGAACCCGAGAGTTTCATGTACTCTTTTGTTTTAAGGAAGTCAAGGTTTATATCTTTAGCATGAAATCGGTATGTGCCAGGTTCTGGTTGAGAAATTTCAACCCCTATTGCGGCTAAGATCTCCATCAATCTAAGAACATCCAAAATTTGAGGAACATTACGAATGATCACAGGTTGATCTGTTAATAAAACAGCACAAACCACTTGTAAGGCCTCATTTTTTGCTCCTTGAGGTGTGATCTCCCCTGAAAGAGTATGTCCTCCTTGAATGATAAAATTAGCCATATTTAAAAAATTAATCTTGTGGAATTACAATCGGAAATCGAGTGGCAAATTCCATACGATAAGGTTCTCCAATAATGTTTTTTAGAAAGTCAGTATATTGATCTGTAAATGAAAATTCATTTGGGTTATAGTACAATTCTGGTAATGGGAAATTTCCAATATTCCCCATTTCAATAGCGTCGGTATGAAACTCTTCCAATTCGTTATAAGGTACAATATCTTTCATGACTGGCATTTTGCCATAATCTTCTCTCAATAATAGATCAACAACTTTATCAGCTAAAGTAGAAGTGAGGCGACGATCATATTCATAACATCTTCCTGCTCTAGGAATATATCCTGAAATTTGTCCACGAGCTTCAATACCTAGTTTTTTATTGATTTCAGAAGCAATTACGCCACTAATTCCTCCAAAACGAGGGTGTCCATATTCATCTAAATCGGAACTTGCGTAAACCATATCTAACATCTCTTTCTCTTCACTCCACCATCTCACACCTTCAGAAACAGCAATAATCAAACTCTTAGTGGGTGAAGACATATATTTCTCTTTAACAAATTCAAAAAAGAAATCTTTACGCTCTTTAGTCATCTCAACTTCAGGAATCAGAGCTACTTGCGCTCCACCAAATGAAGCGGATCCAGTTAGCCATCCGGCATCTCTACCCATCACTTCTAACACCATAATGCGTTGGTGAGATTCATTGGTAGTGTGCAATTTTGCTGCCATCTTTTTAATTTGCATAGCACCTGAAGCGAACCCTGGACACAAAACAGCTTCATGTTGTACACCGTTGTAATGATGCATTGTTCTTGTACGTAAATCGTTGTCTATGGTTTTTGGAAATCCGATAACAGGAATTCCATAAGTTTCATACATTCGTTTCGCAGCTCCATTTGTGTCATCACCACCAATAGTAACCAAAACATCAATTTTGTATCTTTCAATATTTCTTAAGATCTGTTGAGAACGATCTTCTGGATTTTTTTTACTGGGAAATGGATTTGTGCGACTGGATAATAAACCAGTTCCACCATAAATCCCATTGTAAGGAATATTTGTAAGATCAACAATATCTCCATCTCCTAACAATCCTTTCCATCCTCTTAAAACTCCAAGCACTTTAAATCCCAACATAGAAGCTCTGTTTCTTACGGCTTCAATACTTGAATTAATGGCAGGAGTATCACCTCCTCCTGATAAAATGGCAATAGTTTTTCCTGTAAAAAGTTTTTCAGTTCTCATTGTTTCAGTTTTTTGATATGATTTTAAGTAAGGTTTTATTTAGTCAATAGTTGCAAATACTTCGTATAATTTGCTGGTTGTTGCCCCTCTTCTGTTTACATTATTTCTAATGAGTGTTTCTTCAAGTTTCATTTCTTGGATAAACGCTTTAGTCATTGTTTGAGCTACATGATTCAAGTAATCAACGCTAACAATTTGACCTGTCTGCATGAAATAAACATTGAGTACATCGTTCCAAGCTTCATTAACCCCATGCAAAGCAAAATTTACTTCTAATAAGGATTGTGATCTTGCCACAAAACTTTGAAAATAATTTTTTTCAAAGTAGGTCGTAATGGCAGTTGAATCTCCATTTAAGAGATTGTATGGATTGTCAAATACCATAGTACTGAAAAGATCTGTATAATAGGTTTTTAAACCGTTTCCACACAATTCCGCTACGTAATTGGTTTTATGAATCAGTGTATCTATCTTATTTCCTAATCCGTAAGCTGTTAAAGTATCCGCCAAATACAAAATATGTGTGGGTAATCCAATTTTGTATATTTCATTTGCATAATTATGAAATCCAAACTCATCCGAATTGGGAATACACAAATGCGAATTTGCTGTATCAGCACTTTGCGTAAGACATTGTCTGAACGCTCTATTGAGTTCACTATCTGTAAATAGTTGGTTAGAATATTGATTAGTGTCATCTGTACAAGCTACAAAAACGATGGCTACTAAAGAAAAAAGAATTAATTTGATTTTTTTCATTGATTTTAATTTTTTATCACGCAAAGATACTTATTTTTGTTGAATGAAAATGGAACAAATACAATTTATTGAAACCACTCATTCAACGAATGTTACACTTAAAGAAAAGTGTCAGGATTACCTTGATAATTGGAACAAGAGTTTCAATTTTTATGGAATTTACACCAATGAGCAAACCCAAGGCAAAGGTTTGGGCTCAAATAAATGGCTTAGTCAGAGTGGTCAAAACATTTTAATCAGTTTTATTTTTCAACCACCCATAATGCCGTATGATCAATTTTATTTCAATCAATATTTTGCATTATCCATCAGAAAGTTTTTGGCTCAATTTGTTGAAAACCCTCAAATTAAATGGCCTAATGATATTTATGTCCAAGATGATAAAATTGCAGGGATATTAATTGAACATAATATTCAAGGTGAAAGAATTAAATATTCTATTGCTGGTGTTGGGATCAATATCAATCAAACTACTTTTGATCCAGAAATTGAGAATCCAACCTCCTTAAAACTCCTCACGGGAGAAACCTATCATATTCATGAGTTAGTTCAAAATTTGAATACCATTTTGCAAGAAGAGTATTCTCTTTTACATGAAAATAATTTTGAAATTCTTAATCAAATGTATCTCAATAATTTGTATAACTACCATATTTATGATTATTACGAAATTAAAGGGGAAACTGTTTTTGCTGAAATTATTGGGGTTACCACTTTTGGTCAACTTTTATTGGAAGATTTGTTTGGAGACCCATTTGCGTGTAACTACAAAGAGATCAAATTAATTCGTCCTAAAAAGGAGATATGATGCAAGATTTAGTGCGTTCCATATTACAAAAATATTGGGGGTATGATCAATTTCGTCCCCTTCAAGAAGATATTGTACTTTCTGTGATGAATGGAAACGACACATTGGCTTTGTTGCCAACAGGTGGTGGAAAATCTATTTGCTTTCAAGTTCCTGGAATGGCCAAAGAGGGAATTTGTATCGTAATCTCCCCACTGATTGCCCTTATGAAAGATCAAGTGGAAAACCTCAAAAAACGAGGAATTAACGCAGGAGCGATCTTTTCAGGTCAATCTCAACATGTGATTGAATCGATGCTCTCCAACTGTGCCTATGGGGAAACTGTAAAATTTCTATATGTATCTCCAGAACGCCTTAAAACAGATCTTTTTGTAAACTATTTGCAAAGGATGAAGGTTTCTATGTTTGCTATTGATGAAGCGCACTGTATTTCCCAATGGGGGTACGATTTTAGACCACCTTATTTAGAAATTGCAGAGATTAGAAAATTTTTTCCCAATGTTCCTGTCCTAGCACTCACTGCAACGGCTACCCCAGAAGTTGTTAAAGATATTCAAGTTAGATTAAACTTCCCTCGTGAAAATGTGTTCCAGAAGAGTTTTAAAAGAGATAATCTAACGTATATGGTAGTCAAAGAAGAGAATAAGATGGGGCGGATGATGCGTGTGATCAATCACTATCAAGGTACTGGAATTGTTTATGTACGAAATCGTAGAAAAACCAAAGAGATCGCTGAATATATTGCAGCACACGGTGTAAGTGCTGATTTTTATAACGCAGGGCTAGATAGTGCTACTCGAGATTCTAAACAAAACGATTGGATGACAGGTAAAACACGCGTGATTGTTTCTACAAATGCGTTCGGCATGGGTATAGATAAACCAGATGTTAGATGGGTAATCCATCTTGATATTCCTGATACCATAGAAGCTTATTTTCAGGAAGCAGGAAGAGGTGGACGAGATCTTTTGCCTTCTACTGCTGTTTTGTTGTATGATGATGGAGATATTAAGGATCTAAAGGAGAGTTTTATTCAATCTTTTCCCACTATTGATGTTATCAAAAATGTCTATCGTGAACTATGTAATTATTACCAAATTGCTCTTGGGGAAGGAGAATACAAAACTTTTGAATTTCATCTGGAAGCTATCGCAAAAAAGATGAAAATCAAAGCATTAGAGTTGTATGCAGCTCTCACTTTTTTAGAAAAAATTGGCATTTTAATGATTGCTCAGGATGGTAAAAAAAGTTCGGTGGTTCAAATGATTATGCAAAGTAAAGATTTAGATGATTTTTATAGATTAAAACCAGAATTAGAAGAACCGATCAAGTTATTGTTGAGATCTTATGGTGGAATATTTACAAATTATATCAAAATAAAAGAGGAAGATTTAGCCAAAAGATCAAATACTGATGTCAAACAAATCATGAAGCAACTTCATGATCTTTCCAAAATGGGGGTGTTAAAGTATATTCCTCGAACAAAAACTCCACAAATCACGTTTACTTCACCTCGTGTAGATGAATCATATCTCTTTTTTAGTGAAGAGATATACAAAAATCGAAAATCCGTCGCTGAAAAAAGATTAGAAGGTGTGCTACACTTTGTAGAATCTACTGATAAGTGTAGATCTGAAATGTTGTTGTCCTATTTTGGAGAAAAAAAGAGCTCCCCTTGTGGTACCTGTGATGTGTGCTTAAAATGGCATAATGATGCCATTCGTAAAAAAGAACACGAAACCATAGTTGCTGAAATTCTAAAACATAAAACACTCCCCCCTAAAGAGATCGTGAAAATCGTATCATCACATTTTCCAGAGAAAAAAGTGATCGAAATCTTAAGAATGTTGATCGATTATAAGAAAATTTGAACATATACAATAAAACATTGACCTTTATGAAAAAAAAATATATTATCGCTCTATTTTTCATATTAGTAATTCCATTTCATGAAACATTTGCCAGCGATATCGATACTCTCTACAATCGGTATATGCAAATTTGTTTCAAAAAATCAAGTGAAGCAAGTGTTCAAACTGCACTCTCATTTCTAAATGAGGATGGCTCGTTTTCTGATTTAGACTACAATTCAAAAGATCAATTACTTCAACACCTATACCGTTTAAAAACTCTTGGTAATGCATATCAATCTGAGGAAAATAAGTTTTATAAAGATTCAACCCTTAAAAAAAAGATTTTTGCATCCATCCAATTTTGGGTTTCAAAAGATCATCGTCCTGCAAATTGGTGGTACAGACATGTTGGATACCCTCAGGAGTTTGGGCCCAGTCTTTTTCTCATGAATGTAGAAATGAAAACTGAGATGCCACAATTGTTTGCTCAAGCAATTGATTATTTAATGTGGGCTTACAAAAAATATGATCACATGGAGGGCGCCAATGGAGCAGATAAAATTTTTGGTGCGTATCCTGCTGCTATTCTTACTCAAAATGACACTCTTCTCAAAAAGTTTCAAGAGGACATTAAAGGATTAATCGTTGTTCAAAATCAAGGTGAAGGGATTGAACCAGATTGGATGTATGGTCAACATAGTATGCTCGGGCGTCAACTTTATGCCAACTATGAACACGAATATTTACACTCCATATTAACCCTCTTAGTGTTATGTAAAGGTACAGTTTACGGTGTTACTGAACCTCAACTATCTATTTTAGATGATCATTTTATCCAGGGTAATCAATGGTATGTTTATAACAGACACCAAGATCCATCTCAAACTGGGAGAAGACCAACCTCAACACTGAATGGAAGATTTTTAAACAATTTAAAACTTTTGATATCTTTAGATACTCCAAAAAAAGATGAGTTGCTCGTGATTCAAGATCGTGTAATCAATGGAAGAAAGGCAGCCACTAAACTTGTTGGAAACAGAATGTTTTGGAGATTCGATTACATGATTCATCGACGAGATAACTATTTTGTCACTTCTCGTTTAACATCAACTAGAACATTAGGAATGGAGTCAGGAAATGGGGAAGGTGTGAATAATTATTATACATCTGCAGGTCTTAACTTTATTTTTAGAACCGGCTTTGAATTTGATGCACCCTATTTTGAAGCAATGAATTATCGCCAATGGCCTGGTACCACAGTGGAGCAAGATGATCGCAAATTACCATCGGTCGATTGGGGAAAACGGAGTTCCAATAAAAATCCATTTGCTGGTGGTGTAAGCAATGGATTCTATGGCGCAATTGGAACAATTTATAAGAAAAGAAGTATCACTGCACATAAAAGTTGGTTTTATTTTGACCATGAATTTGTGGCTTTGGGTACAGGTATAAAACAATCATTTGGAAAAGCGAATGTTATGACTACGATAAATCAGGTTTTACAAAAAGGGAACATTACATTCTCTCAAAATAATAATTTACAAATTTTGGATAAAGACTCAGGGACAAAATATTTATCAAATCTGGATTGGGTTATTCAAGATAGCATGGCTTATTTGAATTTGAATCCTACTTCTAGTTTTATAATTGCCAGTGATTCAAGAGCTAATGCCACTTTTTTTACTATAGGGATTGATCATGGAAAAAATCCAAAAAATGAGGAGTATGCCTATTTAGTTTATCCCAATATTAACAAAGACTCGTTACAACGTTACATAGAGAACTTTCCTCTCCAAATTTTGAGTAATTCCAAAATTGTGCAGGCACTCTATCATAAAGATCTCAAAATTATGCAAGCCATATTTTTTAAAGCTGGCTCCATAACTCTAGCGAATGGGATGTTACTCACTGTTAATAAACCTTGTGCCATCATGATTAAAGAGATTGATTCAATATATCAAATTTCCATAGGAAATCCACTGTGCGAAACCTCTAATCCAGATTCAATTATGTTGACTGTCAATACAAAATTATTAGGAGAAAACATCATTTGGGACGGAACAGTTAGTACAATAAAAATCAATCTTCCACAAGGAGATTACGCAGGAAAATCTGTTACTATAATTGCTAGAAAAACACTGAATTAATTAATTCTTAACTATCTTTTTATTCTTTTTTTGGGCATTCCGGCTCGAGACAACGCAGGCGTTTTCTCTACAGTAAACAAAATGTATCGTATGCGTTGTCTCTTCGCCGTCGGGCTTGTTCCGGGGTCAGCTTCGCTTCCGTGCTCGCTACGCTCGCACCGCCTTCGGCGCCCTCCACATCCCTAATGCAAAAAACCGCTTGCGGTTTTTAATTTAATCAATGTTTTTTTTATATTTTTTTAAACAATATAAAATTAATACTAATTATTTCGTTTTATTATATTATATTTGCATCATTCAATTTAGAATATTAAATCGAATCCCAAAATATTCAATTTTTTTTAAAATAAGAAAAATGATAACACGAATTAAGATAGATGGTTTTAAAAGTTTATTGAACACTGAACTTTTCCTAGGCCCATTTACTTGTATAGCAGGTTCAAATGCAGTTGGAAAATCAAATTTTTTTGATGCATTGCAATTCTTATCACGTTTAGCTGATGATACGATCTTACAAGCTGCTAAATCTATCAGAAGTGATAATCAGAGACATTCAAGTATAAGTGATCTTTTTTATAAAAGTGGGAAAAATAAATATAATACGATCATATTTGAAGTTGATTTTTTAGTGGATAAAACTGCAATTGACGATTTAGGTCAAAATGCTATTGCCACAATTACAAGTCTCTGTTACAAACTTGAACTAAAATTAAATTCCTTTGATGAAAATAATGAATTAGTTCAAATAATTCATGAAGAATTAATTCCTATAACACAAACTGAAACAAGACGAAAACTCTATTTTAAACATTCATCTGATTGGTATAATTCCATAATTCACGGGCGTCGTTCTACTAAAGCTCCATTTATCTCTACGGATAATGATAAAATCAAGTTACATCAAGATGGAAATAAAGGTAGAACTTCTGAATTTATTGCTGAAAACATGCCACGAACATTACTGTCAACTGTAACTGCAGAATCACCAACTGCTTTTTTAGCTCGGCATGAGATGAGAAATTGGGTAATGTTACAATTTGAACCCTCTTCTTTAAGGCAACCCAATTCAGTTTTTGAAGTAAAAAACTCTAAAATTACAGCCAATGGAAATAATCTTCCTGCCACACTTTACAGATTGAATTCTGAAAAGCAAAACATTGATGTCTATCAAAATATCACAAATCGTTTAAAAGGTTTAGTTAGTGATGTAACTGAAATATTAGTGGACAAAGATGATAAAAGAGATTTATTAACTTTACATGTTCAATTTAAAGATGGTTTAATATTGCCAGCTCAGTCATTGTCAGATGGGAGTCTTCGCTTTTTAGGTTTAGCAATTATTAATGAAGATAGTAATAGAAATGGTTTAATTTGTATGGAAGAACCTGAAAATGGAATAAATCCAAAGAAAATCCCACAAATGGTTGAATTATTAGAAAACATGGCGGTTGATCCAGTTGAAGAAGTAGATGATAATAATCCATTAAGACAAGTGATAATTAATTCCCATTCCCCATTAGTCGTAAGTTCCGTTTCTGACGAAAGTTTATATTTAGCTATTGAAAAAGAAAAGTATGAATCTCTTTTTAATAAAAAAATTCATTATACAGGATTTACTGCAATTCCCAAAACTTGGAAAACAAACAATAATTTGATAGAATCAACAACAATTGGAGAAATCATCTCATATCTTGATTATAACATGTCCGAGAAAGCGGAAACTACTTGTATTAATGAACCTAAAAATAAATATTCTAGTGTGACTGGAGGTAAAACTAATGTTGCTGATAAAATTATTCAATTAAAAATGGATTTTTAATATGGAATTAAAGTTTACATTAATTGGAGATGGTACATCTGATAAAGTCCTTATAAATATCATAAAATGGCTCTTAGATGATTTATACCCTACTATTCCCATTAGAATTGAATTTGCAGATTTTTGGGAAATTTAAAAATCCACCTTCTAAAGCAATCCCAAATGACCAATTTGCTGCTGCTGAAAAATTTTACCCATTTGATTTTCTGATTTATCATCGTGATGCTGAAATAATTGATTTGAAAGTGATAGATTTTAGAAAAAAAGAAGTTTTATCCAATTTGCCAGAAGAAAAACGAAAGAAAGTCATATGTATTGTTCCTATTAAAATGATGGAAACTTGGTTGTTAATTAACCAAGAGGCTATTAAAAAAGCGTCTGGAAACAGAAACTTTAAAGAGATTATGAATCTCCCAACTATAAACAAATTAGAATCATTTAATAATCCTAAAGAAGAACTACATAATTTATTAAAAAAATATAGTGGATTAACTGGGAGAAGATTATCAAAATTTAATGTGCATCAAGCAGTTCATTTTGTTGCTGAATACATTGAAGATTTTTCTATATTAAGAAATTTAAAAGCTTTTCAGATTTTTGAATCTGATTTAAAACAAACAGTAGATATATTTATTAACGAGAATAAATAATCAATTTTGTAATAATTAGACCTTAGATTAAAAATTAGCTTATTATCACATTTGCTTATTAGCTTATTATTTCGTACTTTTGCACCCTCATTTGAATCACTCTCATGTACTTCAAGAACCCAACGTTTGGCGCCTTTATTGAGGCAGTTGAACAAAAACTTAAAATCACCATCTCTGGACTGCAAGGATCCTCTCAGGCACTCCTCGCAGCGTCTTCCTTTTTGCAAATTGGGAACAAACACCTCTTCATTCTTCCAGATAAAGAATCAGCTTCTTTCTTCTACCACGACCTCGAAATCCTACTCCAAGATAATGATAAAACATTGTCAGACAAATTAGTACACTATTTCCCTGCATCTTTTGCACGTCTTTATGACTGGAACGAAGTGGATGTTACCAACCTGAAATTGCGCTCCGAAATTATTGATAAACTATTGCACGATCCAAATAGTATGCTGATCGTAACTTATCCAGATGCGATCGCGGAAAAGATGGTTTCTCCTGGTTATCTCATCGAAAATCGCTTCGAGATTAAAGTGAAAGAGGTGGTCCCTGTGGATATTTTTCTTGAATTTTTATACAGTTTTGAGTATAAACAGGAGGATTTTGTATTTGAACCAGGTCAATTTGCTTGGCGTGGTGGAATTTTTGATATTTTTTCGTATGCTGAAGAGCTCCCTTTTAGAATCGAATTTGAAGGGGATACCATAAGTTCTATCCGGATTTTTGATCCCAGTACTCAACTCTCTATCTCAGAAGTGACACAAATTCACATCATGCCTGCGATCTCTTCGCAATTTAATAAAGAGGTGAAAGTACCCTTTTTTGAATTTCTATCTAAAAAAAGTGTTGTTTGGATCAACGAATTGAGCACTATTCACTCCTATATCGATCATAAAATCAGGAAATTATCGGAACAACTTTATACGGAAGAGCAACTTGCTGAACATTTTATAAACGGTTCAGAATTCCTTAGAAAACTGGTCAATTTTCAAACCATTGAGAATGGATCCAATCTGATGGAGAGCTTTACATCTTTTGATTTCCACATCAAGCCACAACACCAGTTCAACAAAAACTTTGAATACCTACTTGATGAATGGGTGGAGAACCTGGAACATGGTTATGAAACGATTTTTCTTTCCGAAAACCCCAATCAACATGAAAGAATCCACTCGATCATGCACGATTTGTTGGAACACTACAACAAAACTCATGATACAAACTATACTGCTGATCAGCTCTTTAAGTCAAATCATAAAACACTCCACGAAGGATTTCGTGATGAACAAGGAAAACTATGTGTCTACTCAGATCACCAGTTCTTCGAAAAATATCACCGTTTTGTAGTTCGGGATCGCTATAAGAAAAGTGAAACATTCTCTTTTAAAGAACTTTACGATTTACAACAAGGTGATTTTGTAGTACATGTGGATCATGGGATCGGCATCTATGAAGGGCTCGCCAAAATGGAAGTGAATGGAAAACTTCAAGAGGTGATCCGTTTGACTTACAAAGAGGGAGATTCCCTCTATATAAGCATTCACGGACTCCATAAATTGACCAAATACACGGGCAAAGATGGTAATCCTCCTACCCTTCACAGATTGGGTTCTGGAACGTGGGAAAAGACAAAAGAGAAAACCAAAAAACGGGTTCGGGAACTCGTTATAGACCTTGTAAAACTCTATGCAGAACGAAAAACAAAACCAGGATTCGCTTTTTCACCCGATTCCTATCTCCAAACTGAATTGGAGGCCTCGTTTATCTACGAAGATACTCCAGATCAGTTAAAAACAACCAACGATGTGAAAGCTGATATGGAAAATCAACTTCCTATGGATAGATTGGTTTGCGGAGATGTTGGGTTTGGCAAAACCGAAATTGCCATTAGGGCTGCTTTTAAAGCGGTTTGTGATAGTAAACAAGTGGCTATTTTGGCTCCAACTACTGTGCTCACATTTCAACATTTCAATACTTTTAAAGAGCGTCTCAAAGCTTTTCCATGTAACGTAGATTATATCAACCGATTTAAATCTTCCAAAGAGGTGAAACAAACCCTCCAAAATCTGGCGGATGGTAAAGTGGATATCCTCATTGGGACTCATAGATTACTCAGCAAGGATGTCCAATTTAAAGACTTAGGGTTGTTAGTAATCGATGAAGAACAAAAATTTGGAGTGGGTGCCAAAGAGAAAATTCGGGAGATGAAAACTACCGTCGATACCATGACCATGTCTGCTACCCCAATTCCCAGAACACTCCAGTTCTCCTTAATGGGCGTTCGGGATATCTCAGTGATCAACACGCCTCCACCCAACCGCCACCCGATACAAACGGAAATACATAACTTTAACCACGAATTGATCCGTGATGCCGTCTCTTTTGAGATGTCAAGAGGAGGGCAAGTATTTTTCGTGAATAACAAAATTCAGAATATCTTTGAAGTTTCTGCATTGATTAAAGAGTTGGTGCCAGATGCTAAAGTGGCTGTAGGTCACGGACAAATGGACGGAGATGCATTGGAGAAAGTGATGCTCGAATTCATGAATGGGAAATATGATGTGCTGGTTGCTACTACCATCATTGAATCAGGTCTTGATATTACTAATGCCAACACCATGATCATCAATGATGCTCAAAACTTTGCACTCAATGTGCTGCATCAATTGAGAGGTCGAGTGGGAAGAAATAACAAGCAGGCGTTCTGCTATTTGTTAGTTCCCTCTAAGGAGATTCTTACCGATATCGCAAAAAAAAGGTTGAAAGCCATTGAAGATTTTTCCGACATTGGCAGTGGTTTTCAGATAGCTATGCGCGATTTAGATATCCGTGGTGCAGGAGATATTTTAGGAGCAGAACAGAGTGGGTTCATCAATGAGATGGGGTTTGAGATGTACCAAAAGATCATGAATGAAGCCATGATTGAGATTCGCGATAGTGGTATGGGACTTATGATGGCTGATAATGAAGATCTGATCAAACGGGAGTGCTTGATCGAAACTGATTTAGGGTTGCAACTACCTGCAGATTATGTGAGTAGTGTAAGCGAACGTATGAGTTTATACAAAGAGTTAGATACCATAAAATCAGATACAGAATTGGAACAATTTCGCTCCAAGTTGCTCGATATTTTTGGTCCATTACCCGCAGAAACAGAAGATCTTTTGCAGATTGTACCTCTTCGTCGTATGGCTATCGATCTCTATTTCGACAAAATAACTTTGAAAAAGAAACAATTTACAGGATATTTTACGGGCAACATGAACGCTCCATTTTTCCAATCCGAGAAATTTTCTAAAGTGTTGGCATTCTTACAAAAACACCACCCCCAAGTGGAGATGAAGTTGGTAAACAACAAGCCACAACTCACCATTAAAAATATCCCAAACATCAAATCAGCGATACTTTGGCTGATGAAGATTGAGTAGTTAACTGTTTTAGTATTCAATATTATTAACTTAATAAAGAGATTGATTCGACAAAATCTTACAATTGTTTCGTAATAATTCAAAATAAAATAAATAAATATTGAAACTACCTATATTTTGATTATTTTTGTGCATTATAAGTTGAATATAATAATTTTTAAAAAATGTTTAAAAATCATTTTATTTTGTTAATATTTGGAAAAAGAATTATTCTATTCACTTTAATGTTTATTATAATTGGACAAGCTAACACTCAAGTTGTTTCCTTACCTCTTCAAAAGAATACTACTGATTTACATTTTGATGAAATTAAGTTTTCTAATGGAGCGTCTGTAACCGATGTCATTACTTATGCAGAAGATGTAAATGGGTTCATGTGGTTCGGATCTCGAAATGGATTATTGAGATATGATGGTCATGATTTTAAAATTTTTACACATGACCGTAAAAATAATAATTCTTTGGTTAGTAATTATATATGGTCATTATCTATTTGTAATGACACTCTTTTATACATCGGATGTGCTCAAGGTGTCTCCATTTTAAATTTAAAAACTTATCGATTTACAAATTACTCATCTGAAGATGGTAAATGCCCCACAGATTTTATTCATTGTTTTTATTTTGAAAACGAAAAAGCTATTTGGATAGGCGGTAGAAAAGGTTTTTTTTGTTTTAATTCTATAACCGGAACATTTACCGATCTCAAATTTTCTCCACCCCCTCTTACAAAAGTTATTATTTCCAATCCTAATCAAGTGTTTGCCATTATGCAACACCCGTATAAAAAGGATATCCTTCTTTTGGCAAGTGAAAACGGACTGATTGGGTACAATAAAAAGCAACGTAAAATTGATCAAATATATTCAAATACTCAAATTGAATCAAAAAATCCATATAAATCTTTTTCAATCAACAATTTAATTTTAGATGGGGACAAGGTTTGGTGTATGTCTTGGTATATGGGTATGCACTATTTTGATTTAAAAACAGAAAAATGGTATAATTATTTTCCTCATTATTATCAAAATGGGATAGCTTTAGGATTAACTTCAATGATCGTAAAAAACAAAAAAGAGTTGTGGGTTACAGATCGTTTGGATGAGAACAACCATGGGATAGGAATATTTAATAAAGAAACAGAGGAGATTAATTTTATAAAAAATGCTTATACAACCGGGTACAATCGATTACCAAACAGAGCAGTTTATCTTTTCATGCAGAGAGATAGTACATTATGGTTGTCATATATGGATGGAAAAGGATTATTTAAGGAAAATAAAAAAATAAAACGATTTAAATCTTTAGAAATACCATTTAAACATTTATGGGTATCTGCATTTTATTATGATTCTGCAAATAAAAACTATTATTTTGGTTTTTTAGTATATTCAAAAGGGTTAGGTTGCTGGAATTCCAAAACGAAAGAGTGGTCTTTAATTAAACCAGAAAAAAATATGGTGCTTTTAGTACAAGGGAATGCATCTGATTTTTCAGTAAATAAAATTTATGAGGATAAGCAAGGGATTATTTGGATTGCTTCAGCTTTTTACGGATTATGCTACTTAGATCATAATCGAAAAACAATTAAACAATTTCTTTTACCTAATGGTAAACCACTACCAATATTAAGCCCAATTTTCGGCCTGTATGAAGATAGTAAACATCAACTTTGGGTAGGAACACGCACTGAAGGTGTTTTTTGTTTAAATGCAGAAAGAAAGAATTATATTCATTATAATCATAATGAAAAAGACAAAACAAGTATTTCAAGTGGAAACAGTTTTGTATGCTTTGAGGAAGATAAATACGGAAAAATATGGATTGGTAATCGAAATGGATTTTGTGTTTTTAATCCCAAAACTAACAATTTCACTCGAGAAGTTTTTAATAAATTGAAAGCTTGTGGGGTTAATTCTGGTTTAACTTATTCTATTTTAAAAGATACCCTTGGGAGAATTTGGTTGACCATTTTGGATCAAGGATTAATCCGAATTACTGAAGAACAAGAAAATGAATTTGAATTTAAGATTTTCCAAACTGAAAGTGGGTTGAAAAATTTAGCTGTTAATTATATGACCAAAGACAGAAATGGTTGTTTTTGGATCGTTAACGATGGGGTATTATTTTTCAATCCCTACGATGAATCATATGTGGTTATTGATGAACATAATGGGTTATTGGAAAATTGTAGTGGTGATGATCAAATTATGATTGATGAATATGGAAATCTTTTTACAGGTGATCAGGTGGGGTTGAATTGGTTAAAGGAAGTTCATAATTATTCCGATAATAATCACATCAAGCTTTTCATAGAACAAATTAGTGTTAATGGAAATCCGATAGATTGGGTTAGTGGGAAAAGTCATCATATTGAATTTAAATATTTTCAAAATAATGTTACCTTTAATTACACTTCGGTTTGTTTTAATGAGACTGATCAAATCCGATATAGATATAAATTGCACCCTATTGAAAAAACCTGGAACGATCCCACAACACTCCTTCAAGCACGTTATATGCAACTAAAACCTGGGAAATATAGTTTTATTGTTGAAGTATCTTATAAAGGGAAATGGTTAAATAACTCTACTTTCGTTACTTTTGAAATCAAACAAGTTTTTTGGAAGTCATGGTGGTTTTTAACCATTCTTATCTTAATATTATTCGGATTTTTCTATTTTATTTATCGTTACCGTATTAATCAATTGATAAAAATCCAAGTCATAAGGAATAAAATAGCATCTGACTTACATGATGACGTAGGTTCAACTCTTAGCAGCATTTCCATAATGAGTGATATTTTACAAACTCAATTCGATGATCAATCCCGATCTGAACAAATGATCCAAAAAATAGGAGAGAATGCACATACTATGTTGGATTCAATGGATGATATTATTTGGTCAGTAAATCCATCTAATGATAAATTTCAAAATATTGCGATACGAATCCGGGAATATGCTATTCCTCTTTTTGAAATGAAAAATATTCAGTTTTCCATTCTTACACCTCAAGAAATGTTTTCAATCACTATTCCAATGGAAATACGACGCAATATATACCTTATTGCCAAAGAGGGAATCAATAACCTTTTAAAATATTCAGAGTGTAAAGAAGCCAAAGTGGAATTTTCAATACAACATTCCATCCTTACTTTGATCATCAATGATAATGGGAAAGGGTTTGATATCACAAAGGTGAAACCTCATCGAAATGGTTTAGAAAACATGAAAAATAGAGCATCTCAAATTAATGGAGATTTAACTATTTCCTCAGAAATTGGAAAAGGAACAACAATTTCCTTTTCTGTAAAAATCATATAAAGATATGATTGACATAAATAAAAAAAAAGCTTATTATTGTAATTCAAATTGAAATTATAATATGGATATAAAGGTTGCCATTTACGAAGATAATGATGCGTTTAGAGATACTCTATCACATCTAATTAAAGGATCAAGGTTGCTCACTTTTGTCAGTGCTTACTCCGACTGTTCTAGTATCCTTGAAAACTGTGCTATGGATACACCTGATGTTATTTTAATGGATATTGACATGCCCGGTATCTCAGGTATTGACGCGACCTATTTAGTAAAAGACAAATATCCTGAAGTGAATGTGCTGATACTTACCGTCTTTGAAAATAGAGATAAGATTTTTGATGCTTTACGTGCTGGAGCTACAGGCTATCTTCTTAAAAAAACACCTGCTATTCAAATCATTGAAGCTGTTGTTGAACTATACAGCGGGGGTTCTCCTATGTCTGGTGAAATTGCCCGAAAAGTACTGGAGTTTTTCACTCATCCTTCTTCTAATAATCAGGATAAAAACAATTATTTGCTTTCAGATCGCGAACTGGACATCCTTAAATGTCTTGTAGCTGGTGATAGCTACAAAATGATTGCAGACCATTGCTGTATTTCTATTGGAACCGTAAGGTCTCATATCAATAGCACTTATAAAAAGTTACATGTCAACTCAAAATCTGAAGCAGTAATTAAAGCTATAAAAGAAAGATTAGTTTAAATTCTTTTTATTTCATAATATTTCATTTCATTACGAAATCATATATTTATATGATTGACACCGCTATTCATTTGCTTTAACTTTGTCCATGAATAATGATAGATTTTAGAAGCTAATGGGAAGTTATAAATAGTTATTCTCAAGAGTTAGATTTTGTAAACTAAGAATAAGTTAGATAAATTAGCATGAACATCAAATTAATCTTTTTCTAAATCAATAAAAAAATGGGCATTGTGAAAAAAAATAGTTTTTGGTTATTTCTTTTTATTTTTATTTCTATACAATCATTGGCACAAGATTTGTCAAATATTAAAGAGATAAAACCATTTTCAATCGAAGGGAATATTGGGCTCAATAGTTCCTATTATAGTAATTTCGGAACCATCCTAAATCGTCAATCCCCATTTGGTTTTGGTTTAAATGCAAATGCTACTATTTCACTATATGGAATAAGTATGCCATTCTCTTTCAACTGGTATAGCAACGAAAAAGCCGGATTTACTCAACCTTTTAACCAATTCGGAATAAGTCCAACTTATAAATGGCTCACATTCCATTTGGGATATAGAAATGTATCTTTTTCAGAATACACTTTAAACGGTTATACTTTTCTGGGTGTTGGATTAGAGGCACGCCCAGGTAAATTTCGTTTGGGAGCAATTTATGGTAAATTTAATCAAAATTCTGAATATGATTTACTTATGGTTGATAGTATCCCCAAGCTAACACGAACGGGATGGGCTGCAAAAATTGGTTACGGAACAAATGAAAGATTTGTGGATATCTCCTTTTTACGTATTGGTGATAATACAAAAAATCTTTCAGATAGCTTAATTACCTTAAATTCATCAACTCCTGCTCAGAATATAGCCATCGGATTAACTTCAAAATTTAAAATAACTTCAAAATTATTTTTTAATTTTGATGGGTCTACGAGTATATTTACCAATAACCGTATGGTAACACCATCCAATCAAGAAGGATTACTCGGGATTGCTGGGCATTTGATGACCGTTAACAACACAACTGAATATCATAATGCAATCAAAGCAGGATTAAATTATCGGTTTTCCACCAATACAATAAGTGGAATCGAATATAGAAGAATTGATCCGGGTTTTTCTTCTATGGGAAGTTATTTTTTCAATAATGATTTAGAAATGATCACTTTGAATCAAACAGTTTCATTTTTAAAAAATAAAATTACGGCACGAGCATCTATTGGATATCAACATGATAACCTCAATAAAATAAAAACGAAAACATCAAATAGACTAATTGGTTCGGTATCCGGAAATTATAATATTAACAAAAACTGGGCAATAGATCTCACATATTCTAACTTTTCAATCAATCAAAAAGCAATAAAAACTTTACAAAATAATGATTTGAAGATTTATCAGTTGAATCATAATTTTTCACTGATGCCCCGTTTTATAAAAAGTTCTGAAAAAACATCCCATATGGTTATTCTGAATCTGAACTGGATGAAATTAAGTGATAGAAACCAGGAAACATCCCTTCAAACGAATACGGATACGTACATTGCAATGTTAATGTATAATTTAGGAATAATAAAATATAAACTTAATATCTCATTGGGAATTAATTACACTAATATGATAAATCAGAATTACTTAAATAGTATGGCTGGGCTAACAATAAATATATCAAAATCATTTTTGGATGAAAAAATGTACATAAATATTTATAATGCTTTAATGTATAATAAAATAAATATTGATATAGGGACAGTTGTTAATAGTGGTTTGAATCTGACTTACCGTTTTCATCCTAAACATTCTTTAATATTTAATATCACAATGATTAATAATTCATTTACAAATTCAAATAGTAACCCTTCATTTAACGAAATAAGAGGAGATTTTGGCTATGTTTTTACATTTTAACAGAAAATTTATCAAACAATTATTCCTCTTTGTAGTAATAATTGTATCGTTTTGCCACATGCAAAGCCAAAGTATTACACAAATGGTCAGTGTGACACCCCCTTATTCCAATAAATTATCAGACTACATTGCAACTCCAGGAAAAATAAATGTGATCATTAATGCCCCTTTTGGGATGGATGGTGTTGATTTA
>JBLJBB010000080.1:0-4805 GCA_047638115.1 Bacteroidales bacterium
ACACTCGCTGGCCAATTGACGCGAAAGCCCACCAAGTTTTAGCGCTGAACGTTAGGGCGCATAAATATTAGCTAAAACCTATGAGAAAACTTTTTACAATACTAATATCAATATTTCTATTGACAAGTTGCAATATGTCAGATGAAATTTCTGAAGAAAAAGTTTCAAATGAGGCCAATCAATTCGCAAAAACATTTTTTGTCAATATGGGTAATGGTAATATCGACTCATGTTTTTTTCAATTTGATAGTCAATTTCAAAACGAAGACTTACGAGATTTTCTATTTTTGTTAAAAGATAGTTTAAAAACCAAAAGTTTAAAAAATACATCAATTATAAATTATAGTTTCAAAAAGATTTATGGGAAAAATCCACTGACAAATTACGAAATTGTTTACGAATACGAATATAATGACATATGGATATACTACAGCTTCCAAATTCAAGAGAAAAATGGTAATATGACTATTTATCATTTAAATATTAGCCCCTACAAGATCTCACTTCGAAATGTAAACCAGTTTACTTTTCAAAACAAAGGACTTATCCATTACTTTTTCATCTTTATGATGATTTTAGTACCAATATTTATAATAATTTCTATTATTTTTTGCTTCAAAACACCATTGAAAAGAAAATGGTTATGGATAATCTTTATTCTTTTTGGAATCATTTCATTTAGATTAAATTGGACAAGTGGTGAATTTGAATTACAATTAATAAATATCAGATTACTTGGAGCAGGATTTTCCAAATCTGGGATTGTAGCTCCTTGGATAATATCCTTCGCTGTTCCTGTTGGAGCAATTTTATTTTGGATTAAAAGAAGAAAAGTAAATAGAAAATTCATTACTGAATTAAATGTTGAATCGGAATTAAATGAAAACAACGCGCCCTAACAAACGCTAAAACTAATGTGGCCTTGTTCCCGTTGACAATGAAAAAAACAATAAATAAACCCAACTCGCTAGGCTGGTGAAGTGTAAGCCACACTAGTCTTAGCGCCAGCCGTTGGGTGCAATACTAAGAAACAGACAGACTGCAAGTTTGTTAGTAACTTTTAAAACAAAAAGATAAGGATAGTAGGATTTTAAGTACCTTTGCAAAAAAAATAGGACATTTTGATGAAAAACATAATAGCAGAAAAAGCGATAAAAAACAGACAATATTGGATTGAAGAAATCCGAAAATTGAGTGGTAATTTTGGAGATGACTCCGACAAATTAGAAAAGGAATTAGAAACAGAAATCAAAAAAAATGGAATATCTTCTTTGATTGACCATTTACGTCTTTGTGGTAATATTCCTGAAAGTTATGGACACGACACGAGTGAAGAAAAACTTTACTCAAAATATACAGATTGTTTGCTTTCTTTAGCTTATTCTTCATTAGGACTAAAAAGTTTAGTATTAAAAGAGAGAGCAGATGCCGCAGATGTTGAGGCTTTCGCTAAAGATTACAGCTTTGTTGCAGACGCAAAGGCATTTAGACTTAGTAGGACTGCTAAAAATCAAAAAGACTTTAAAGTGCAAGCTATGCACGGTTGGAAACGTGGGAAACCTTATGCAATGGTTGTTTGTCCAATATATCAACTGCCAACATCTTCAAGTCAAATTTATCAGCAAGCTACAACACAAAATGTGTGTATTTTTACATATTCCCATTTAGCATTACTTCTTTCATATTCGCAGGTTGAAGGACAAGTAAAAGCACAGCAACTTTTAAAGAAAATATTTGAAACAATAAAAGCTCTAAATCCCTCTAAAAATGCAACTGATTACTGGTTGGCGGTCAACAAAACAATTCTTTCTTTTTCAAAGAAAATTCAACCAATATGGGATATCGAGAAAGGTGTAGCAACTGAAAGTATTTCAATTGCAAAAGAAGAAGCACTAACATTTTTAGCCCAAGAGAGAGAAAAAATAATGCGAATGAGTCATAAAGAGGCATTGAAAGAACTTATAAAAGTTCACAAAATTGAGAGCAGAATTAAAACAATCAATGCAATTGCGGACAATGGTTTGTTTACATTAAAATAAGGAAATACAACATGGACAAATATTTAAATAAAATAGTAGAAGGTAATTGTGTTGAAGTTATGCGACAGTTTGACGACAATGTAATTGACCTTACAGTTACTTCACCGCCTTATGACGATTTGCGGAATTACAAAGGATTTGTTTTCCCTTTTGAAGATATTGCAAAAGAACTTTACAGAGTTACAAAACCAGGAGGCGTATTAGTTTGGGTTGTTAATGATGCAACGATTAACGGCAACGAAACAGGAACAAGTTTTAAACAAGCATTATATTTTCAGGAAATTGGTTTTAATCTTCACGATACAATGATATTTAAGAAGGCGAACCCAATTCCTCAAATTTATCGCAAACGATATAATAACGAATTTGAGTTTATGTTTGTGTTTAGTAAGGGAACGGTTAAAACACATAATCCCTTGATGATTGATTGTTTACATGCTGGTTTAGAGCTTAACGGAACGACTTACAAAAACTTCTCTAAAAACGAACAGACCAGAGAAAAAATGGCTAAGCCAGTTAAAGACAAAAAAATTAAAGGGAATATTTGGGAGTATGTTGTTGGAAAAAAACAAGAAGACCAAGAGGCAAAGGGACATCCTGCACCTTTTCCCTGTCAATTAGTAAGAGACCATATTATTTCATGGACAAATCAAGGTGATATTGTATTAGACCCAATGAGTGGAAGTGGAACAACAGCAAGAGTGGCAGCAGAAATGGGTAGAAATTACATTGGGATTGATATAAGCCATGAATACTGCGAACTTGCAAGGAAAAGAGTAAAACTAATTGAAATGCAACCAAGATTATTTATTGTTGAAGAACCAGAAGAAGTACTGCACCCAACATCGTGTATAAGTAATGGCGGGGATTGTAGCGATATTTAGCATCCTACCTCGCATCAAGTTCAGTGTAATTTGACAGAGCAGTGCTCCGAAGTCCGCCACTACTAATACACGCGACCGCCGTTACCGTGCATTTAAAAAGGATGAACAAATGAAAAGAATAATCTTCGTAATATTAATATTATTTCCATTTCTGACAGTTTATAGTATAAAACCTGACAGGAGATATCGTTTCTATCCTGAAAAATTAGGACTTATTTATAAAGAAATAAAGGTTGTTACACCAGACGGATTAAAAATAAAAACATGGTTTTATCCTGCCCAGGATTCATTAACACAAACGGAAAGAGAAAATGCTTGGAATAATCCACGAATTAAACCGTATCAAACTATTGATGAACAAAAACGACCAACCATAATTATTTGTAATGGAGATGCAAGCAATATGTCTTGGCAACAGTATTATATGGTAATGGCGTATACTGCTAAAGGATATAATGTTGCAACTTTTGATTGGCGAGGATTTGGAGAAAGCGACGAATGGGAAATGAATACAGATTACTTGGTTTATACCGAGCTGTTAATTGATTATAACTCTGTAATCGAAGAAATAATTAAACAACCGGAAGTTATTTCAAATCGCATTGCATTGATTGGTTGGTCAACAGGAGCTTATCTTTCAATGGCAGCCGCAAGTAAGAGACCAGAGGTGAAGTGTTTTGTAGGTCAAGCCTTAATGACTTCATTTAAAGAAGTTATCCCGACACTAAGAAAAATAGAAAAATTTAAAGAAAAGATACTAATTGTACCGTCTGACTACCCTGAAGAATTAAATCCAATTGAGTTAGCACCAAAATTTGATAAGTCAACTTTTTTAATTGTTGGCGAAAAAGATGATAGAACACCAGTATGGATGAGTAAGAAAATTATCGAAAAAATGAAAGGTGATACAGAACTTTGGATAGTTCCTGAAGCAGTTCATGGGGGACCTGACGGACCTACAAAAAATTTCAACCTATATAATCAGAAAATATTGGAATTTATGGATAAGTATTTATAAAACAATGAAAAACGCACGGTAACACGCGGTATAAAAAATTGCCGTTTCAGTAGGTTATTCAAGGGTTGTAGCCCGCTTAAACTCTTGTGTAACTTGACAGAAAATCGCCCGCAATTGGCAACTTTTCATACCGCCATCCGTTAGCATACATTTTTGGGGAGAAAAAAAATGGATAGAAATTTGAATCGAATAAATTAAATGTTTAACAATTGGAAGCGTGATTTTAAAAGTTTATTAAATTTATATGAAAATGAAAGTTTATTGGTTCTGATTTACGATCATCTAAGAAAAATAAGTGACAATTTCAAAATAATAGACGTTCAAAGATAACATTTTAAGTAACTTAATACAAGACATTTAACATAATAAACTACTTTTGAGATCCTATTAAAAATTTGAAAATCGAAAAACTGGCTGAAAAGAATTTAAAATTTGATAGTTTAAAAAAGATTTTATAGATAGCTTTGTGAAAAATTGAAAAGATTTTTCACATATTTGTAATTTTGAAAAAAAAATAAAACCTGAAAAGTTTGAGTTAATGGCTGACAAATAATCGTGATTATAAAATTTAGTGAGGAGTCTAGAAAATCATAAAACATTTGAAAAAATATACCTCTTCAACAAATTTACAGTTAAAAAACTTCTAAAGAAATAAATTTGGAAACTCAGTGAAATCAATTCTCAAAAACGTATGCTAACAAACGCTAAAACTAAGTGGGCCTAGTTCACGTAGACAAACAAAAAAATAAAAAAAATAAACTAACACTCGCTGGCCAATTGACGCGAAAGCCCACCAAGTTTTAGCGCTGAACGTTAGCCACTATTATAAAGACGATAGAAAATGTTCAAGCAATATTACATAAC
>JBLJBB010000081.1:0-2937 GCA_047638115.1 Bacteroidales bacterium
AAATATTTTAGTTCAAATACTTTTTTCACTAAAAATAAACCCTAACGGTTGGCGGTATGAAAAGTTGCCGATTGCGGGCGATTTCCTATCAAGTTACACAAAAGTTGGAGCGGGCTACAACCCTTTAATAACCTACTGAACCGGCAATTTTTTATACCGCATGTTATGTGGCGTTATTTGTTTATTATTCAAGCACTTTCGTAAATTCCGTTATAAATTCCATTGTCTTGGTTTCTATCTGTTCTGTTAGAATTTCCAAATCATCAAAATTAGGATTTTCAACCAAAATATTGTCTACTATTGAAAATCCATCATCTATTGTCGATGGAATATGATATTTGTTCCAATCACTACCTTTGAAAATCTCCCAGTATTTTTTCTGTATTTGCCTATTCTGTCCAGCCAACCAAACCTCAAATCGTATTTTCTGATGATTAAAAACAATTGCTATTTTCAGTTTTTGTTCTTTTAAAGTTTTGGGCGTAAAAGGAAAATAGGTAATTGTCATGTCGCCTGAATAGAGGCTACCTATCGCATAATCAATTGGATAATTATTTATAAAATAGGTTCTTAAATTCTTCATGAAGCCAACCAACCCTTGATATGCTTTTGGTATATTGCCTATCTCAATCTGTCGTTTATAATCCTTTTTGTACTCGTTTAATGTCTTTTCAGTTTTATCGACATAAATATTCTTGCCTTTTCCTGTTTCAATCGGGATACAAATATCAACAATGAATTTTTGTTCGGGGTGTGTTTTGTAATCGTTGTGATAAATCTCAAAATAGTCACCATCTCTGAAAGCATATCCGCTTTCTATAACCCAAACACACATGCTTTCCCACGCTTTTTGAAATTGGACAGGTGAAATTTCAAAATGACCTATAGCAAATCTACCTTTTTGAATAGTCAATTTACTAATTTCTCCATCTGTCGAAAAATCTCCATTTATCGTAACACATGCACTCTGTCGTACTTTTGATGTTTCGGTTATTCTGGGATTGTCATGATAAATTGTTATTGCCTTAAAATCAGGGGAATTTGTTATCCCTTTTGAATAAGCCCATTTGAAAAGCCTTTCATAGGTGTTGGCAATTTTTTCGGGTTTGCCAATGTGCATAATGCCTGCCAATTTGATTTCTGGCAATTCTTTAACTTCTATTTGCGCATTCATATTCATCCAATTTAAAATGTTATTAATGCTGCAAATGTATTGCTTATCCGAAACCGTGACTTTACCAATCTTGCTGTTTTTAACTATCCCATTATTTTTGAATTCAGTAGGGCTAATCCCATAAAATTTTTTGAACGTCCTTGAAAAAGAACTTGCATTATCAAATCCGTATTTATATGCTAAATCAATTAAGGTTTTATCTGTGCCAACGGCAATAATTGACGCAATTCTTTCAATCCTTTTTCGGATAATCAATGAATTCAAGGTCTCCCCGACAATCGCTGAAAAAATCCTGTGAAAATGAAACGACGAAAAGAATGCCTTTTGAGATAAATCATCCAAATTAAGGTCTTTGTCAAGGTTTTTCTCAATGTAACTTATTACATTATTTATCCTTTTGAGGTATTCCTTTTTCGTATCGTTTTTTCTCATTTTGAATAAATATCTAATATAGGCGGTTTTTTATAATGCCACATAACGTTCAGCGCTAAAACTTGGTGGGCTTTCGCACCGATTCGCCAGCGAGTGTTAGATTATTTTTTTATTTATTTGTTTGTCACGTGGAGAATGCCCACTTAGTTTTAGCGTTTGTTAGCGGGTGTTGTTAATGTATTTCACTATTAAAGAATCTTTGATTTCAAAACCCATATTTGTTTTCCCTTCAAAATTAAATTGATAATAATCACTTTTAATATTTAACCTGTTATTTGAAGTACTTTGTATCACTAAATAGTAACAAATTAAGGCATTGTCTTGTTGTTTAAATGAGATCATTTCTCCATTTATTCTATTCAAAATGTTTTCACCAGCTTTAATCGTATCAGAATTAACTATAAAGTCTTTATTTGAATACAAATTGCAAATAGAAATATCTAACGGTTCAAAATCATGATATTCTTCTAATATTCTAAAACTATTTATTTGAAATGAAATCTTTTCATTGGACAAAAAATCAGTTTTAATCCATGTTCCACTATTATTTATTTCTTTAATAGGATAAAAATCAAACATATAATATTTAAAAGTCTCCTCTTTTTTACAAGATAAAAAGAAAACTCCAAAAATCATTATTACTAAAGCAAATCTTTTCATTATTGAATTATTTTTACGACGCATGAGTCTTTTAAAACAGAATTATCAGTAAGAAGAACCTCTATATAAAAGGTGTTCTCAGATTGTTCAAAACGTGGAAAACCATTTTCTTGTTTATTGTACTCATACAATAATCGTCCATCTGTTTCTAACTGTTTGAAATATTTCTTCAAATTTTCATGTGATTTTATAGTATCATTGTTAATTATCAAATAATTTCCACAACTTATAAATATTGAATCTTCTATGATCTCGTGAATCCAAGTTATTGTTTCGCATCCTCCAAATCCATATCCATCCTTTGAATAATACAAAGTTGTTGCCAAATTTAATTCATTATTCAAAAAATATGTTGTATACCAATCCCCTATCATTTCGTTGCCATTATTTACAGAGGTTACGGGAGTTAATTTTATTCCAGTATACCATTTTGAACAATCTTTAGACTGACAACTATAGATTATACTAATCAAGAAAATGTATTTTAAATATTTCATAAGCGTTTTTTTTTAACAATAACCGCTAACGTTCAGCGCTAAAACTTGGTGGGCTTTCGCGTCAATTAGCCAGCGAGTATTAGTTTATTTTTTTATTTTTTATGTTTGTCACGTGGAGAATGCCCACTTAGTTTTAGCGTTTGTTAGCCACTGTTATGTTGAACTGTCGTCTAT
>JBLJBB010000082.1:0-39140 GCA_047638115.1 Bacteroidales bacterium
TACTAATATATTCAAACTCCTTACAATCAACAATTACCAACTGCATATCACTTTGTAATATGGGAGCGATTGCTTTTTCAAACTCAGCAGAAGTTGCTGTATCAACTCTTCCGATAATTTTCAGTACAGTTTCATTTCCTTGATTTTCAATTTTAATTTCCATTTTTATGCTTCTTAAAATTATTAATTATTTTTGATCAATTTTCTTCTTCATGGTAAACACATTGATATCGTGTATTCTGGTATAGGTCACTTCATTCATGATCTGTTTGATTAGAAAAATTCCTAATCCACCAATTGGTCGCTCTTCTGCAGAGATCTCAATATTGGGGTTTTCAGACAAAGTTGGATCAAAAGGGATTCCAGTATCTGTTATCGTGAATATAAGATCATTGTTTTTAAGCGCAACAGATACCATTATTTTTTTGCCCATCTCTTTAGGATATGCATAGAGAATGATATTGGAAACGGCCTCTTCAAGTGCAAGGTTGAGTTTGAGCACCAGCGATTTTTCAAGACCAATCTCCTCTCCCACTTCATCAATAAACGATTGCAATAAGGATATTTGAGAAATATCATTCAATAAAGTTAAATTCTTTTCATATTTCAACGGGGCGCCTTTGTAGTTGATAGCCAGCAATGTCATATCGTCAGATTGTTCCGCTTGTTGAACATGATGCTCAACATCTTCAACTATCGACTCAATCAATTGTTGCGTAGTATCGAAAGGGTTTTCTTGAACAAAAGACAACAATCTGGACTCACCATAAAGCTGTTTTTGGGCATTTTCAGCTTCAGTAAGACCATCTGTGTACAAAAGCAACGTTGTGTTCGGAGTCAAATGTAGCTCCTGTGCAACAAAATGAAACCCTTCTATAAGCCCAAGAGGTAAATTTGGAATTACAGATAAATAATTGCAATCAGAATTCAAAATAATCGGTGGATTGTGCCCTGCATTACAAAACTGCAGTGTTCCAGAATTTAAGTCTAAAATTCCTAGAAAAAGGGTCACAAACATATTCGATTCATTGTTTTCAGCCAAAGAATTATTGAGATTGGTGAGTATTTCTGAAGGAGTATTAAAGTGAAGCGTAACAGACCTAAACAGACTTCTTGTTACAGCCATCAATAAAGAAGCAGGAATCCCTTTTCCAGAAACATCCCCGATGATGAAATAGAGTTTATCCTGATCAATAAAATAGTCATACAGATCTCCCCCAACCTCTTTTGCAGGATTTAAAATAGCAAATTGGTCCAGCTCTTTACGCAAAGGGAAAGGTGGAAAAGTTTTCGGAATCATTCCCATTTGAATCTCTCTGGCAATCCGCAGTTCACTTTCAATTTTCTCCTTATCGGATGTTGTTTTCTGAAGAGTATTAATATAGTGCACCAAATGGTGTTTCATATAGTCGAAGGCATCATAAAGCTCTCTCATTTCATCTTTGGTCCGGATTTCGGGCAGCTCAACTTGAAAATCTCCTTTGGCAATTTCACGGGCAGACTTAGCAAAATGTGTCAAAGGGACAAGTTGTTTAGAGATTATTTTAATAATGATAAATGCGAGAATCAAAAGGCCACAAGTCATCAAAATGATAAGAATAATTGCAGAATTTCTAAGGGGCAGATAGATTTCAGATTTTGGGAATACAACTGCTAAAGTCCAATCACTAGAAGGGAGTGGCATATAATAGATCATCCGTTCTACACCGTTTAAAGTACTACTTACAAAGCCATTTTTTTTACGTTGCATATCTCTTCCAATCTCTCTCAGCTCAGGATTATTCATCTCTTTTGCATAAGAAAAAATCGTTTGGTTCATGATTAATTCTTTCTTAGGATGAGTTACAAAAGTGGCAGATTTAGAGAGCACTGAAGCGTATCCTGTTTCTAAAATTTTTACAGAAGAAACAATTTCTGTAAACCAATCCAAAGCCAAATCAATCGTTAAAACTGCAATTGTTTTTTTAACACCAGCAGAGTCAATTTGAATGGGTAGTGAATAGGTTGTTGTTAATGCATTAGCTCCACCAGTATCGTAGTATGGTTCAGACCAATAGTGTTTTTGGATACTCACAGGTATTTGATACCAATCCATATAAAAGTATTCATAGTTTTGATTACCCAATTGAATGGTACTCAATTGATCCCCTTTTCTAAATGTGTAAGGAGCAAAATAGAGTCCCTTCTCTTTATAATAATGGGGTTCAAAGGCAATGGCAGAACCCATGATTTCAGGGTTTGATTCCACAATTCTTTGAGTCAACATCATTATGGAGTCTGGAGATGATTTCATTTTTAAAATCTGCCATGTATAATTATCCGCAATTTTCATGATTGGATTCAAAATCTGCTCAATTTGTAACACCGTCTTTGAAGTGATCATTTCAGCATTTTTGTATGTCATTTTTTCCAACTGACTTTTAGAAAAAAAATAAAAAACAGATAATGAAATGATAAACAGAAAAACGCAGAGTGATAGAACGTAAAAAACGATCCTATAGGTAAGTGATTTATTAATATTTATAGACATAAGATCATAACTTTAGGTAATAATTTTTATAAAACAGGTTTAAAAAAATCTGAATAATTGATCTTTTTTGAAATAAACTTCCCGTCATAGAGCAGTTTATGAGCTTTATTAAAATGTTCTAATTGTAAAACTCCATTTTTAACCTGTACTGATTTAGGTGTCATTAATTGTAACATTTTCTCCAACATCCACTTTTGATGTGCGTAATTGGTAGGTACATGTTCTTTTTTCATATAATTCAGCACTACCTGAATGGTTTCCTCTTGGTGTTTTCGGGCATACTCCCACCCTTTTAAAGTTGCCCTTACAAATTTTTGTAATTCTTCTTTTTTATTCTGATAAGTTGAATCTAAACAATAGAGTCCATCTTCAGGAATGTTAAATCCAAGATCTGAAAAAAAGAAAGTTTTTAATTCTTCAGGATTATACCCTGAATTAATAATTTGATCATACTCATTATACCACATCACCGTCATAGCATCAATACCATCCATCATAAACATATTCACAGATGACAACAATGGAACCCAGGTAACTTTTAAATTATGGGTTTGAATCACAGATTTAGGGATTTCATCGAATCCACTTTTCCAAATTCCTACTTTTTTACCATTTAAATCTGTTATTGAACTTATTTTTTTATCTTTTTTAGCAACAAAAAGGAGTCCAGAATTTTGAGAAAGTTGCGCAATATTAACCAAGTTCACCCCTTTATCAACTGAAGTAATGGCACTCACTAAAAACAAAGAGATCACATCCACATCTCCATTTTTCAAACTTTCCGTAGCAATTAAGGAAGCTGAAGGGTGTACAATTTTCACATCAATACCCTCCTCTTTATAAAAACCTTTTTCCATAGCCATATAGTAGCCAGCAAATTGAGCTTGTGGGAGCCATTGTGGCATGAAAGTGATTGTACCTTTTTGACCTTGAACATGAGTAAGATTAAAAAGTGTAAAAAAGGGAAGGATTAAAAATAAATTCAACTTCATAATCGTGAAAATAACTAAATAAGCGATCTGGTTCAAACGTAATGCAAATGTAATAAAAAAAGTATTATATTTGTGGATTAAATAAATTTACGTTAACTTTATATTCATTTAATATCTGCCAACCATGAAAACCAAAACATCTTTAATTTTTTTTGTGGGTATCATATCCCTTTCTCTATGTTCATGTGATTCTGATGATAAAGAGAAAAACATCAGTAAATATTTGAGTGAAAGAAGTCATAATATGGGTGCAAACTGTATGACTTGCCACAGAGAAGGGGGTGAGGGTGAAGGATGGTTTGTAGCTGCGGGCACTGTTTATGACGAACAACAAGTGAACACATATCCAGGTGCAACTGTGAAGTTATACAGTGGTCCAAATGGAACAGGGACTCTCATTCATACAATCGAAGTGGATACCAAAGGGAATTTCCATACTACTGAGAACATCAATTTTGGAACAGGACTTTATCCCGTTGTGATTGGAAATGTTGAAACCAAATATATGGGTAGCTCTATCTCAATGGGCGCCTGTAATAGCTGTCATGGCAATACAACTGGGAAAATTTGGACGAGATAATAGTGAAGAGTGAAGAGTGAAGAGTGAAGATCAATAGCCCTGTACTTTAGTGCAGGGGTGTGATGTTATAAAGATAATGGTATTAGTGTGTAAACCAGGAGTATTGCTTTTGGAAGGGTTGGTTGGAGGATTGTGTTAATTGGTAGAAAATTTCTGTATATTTTTTTTGTCCCCGCTCACTTAAATGAAGTGCATCTACAAAATTTAAAGAATCTCCATCATGAATTAATTGATCAAATGTGCCGAAAACTTTAGGATGTATTGAGTTTTTAAGCAATTTTTGAATATATTCTTGATGGATCTGTGCACAATCAACTTTATATAACCTGTTGAAATCGGATCTTTTAGGGGGAACAAAGTTATAAAATTGGATATGGTTTAGTTCACAAAATTTAATAATTTTCTTCAAATATTCAAATTGCAGATTAGACCACCCATAACGCTCAACCTGAAACAGCTTGTGTGGATCATTTTTAAAATTTTTTGGGATCTGAGTGAGAACATCTGATCCAAAATCTTTGGGTAGAATGCTTTTTTTCTCAGATGATTGGGGATCCTCTCCAAAAAAATGGGCAAAAAAGAGTTTATATCTTTGTAAAAAAGCACTTTGATCGTGTTCAAAAGTGAATCTAATCGTTTGAAAGATATTAAAATCAAGATAAAAATAGTTATTTCTATACTTATAATATTTTTGGGAATAGATCCAAGGATCCAGACTCATAAATAGTGCAGAAATTTTATGATGTTTTAAATTCTTGAGTATAAAATATGTAGCGATGGGATCTCTTGCATCTGAAGCAATATTCACATATCTGTTACTATCTGGGTTCAGTTCATTTAATTGTGAACAAGATAAAGAATACTTTACCGTTGAACTTCCTGCTAAAACATAAATGGAATCAGATTCTAAAGATTTAATCCAATCATAATCAGCGATTTCATTCAGAAACAATTTTTCCAATCTTTTTTCTGAGAAAATAGAATTTCTAAAAAGAGATATTGAAATTTCAACAAGTATAATAAATAAAAGTGGGATGAGTGAAAAATAGAAAAATTGAAGTAGAAACTTTTTCATTCAATATCTTGAAAATGATCACCTAAGGTTTTAATCTAACTTTAAAACGGCTAAGAATGCAGATTGTGGTACCTCTACGTTACCAATCTGACGCATTTTCTTCTTTCCTTTTTTCTGTTTATCTAACAACTTACGCTTACGTGAGATATCACCACCATAACATTTAGCTGTAACGTCTTTACGAAGCGCTTTTATCGTTTCACGTGCAATAATTTTTGAGCCAATAGCTGCCTGAATGGCAATATCAAATTGTTGTCTAGGGATCAATTCTCTTAATTTTTCACAAATTTTTCTGCCAAACGGATACGCATTGTCAACATGTGTCAAAGAAGATAAGGCATCAACGGAATCGCCGTTTAAGAGGATATCCAATTTCACTAATTTTGCAGGTTTATAATCGGTTATGTGATAATCGAATGAAGCATATCCTTTTGAAATACTTTTCAATTTATCATAAAAATCGAAAACGATCTCCCCTAAAGGAAGGTCGAAGGTCATTTCAATACGATTTGAAGCAATATAGACTTGATTGAGCAATGTACCTCTTTTATCAAGGCAAAGTTTCATAATTGGCCCAATATAATCTGCTTTACTAATAATCTGAGCTCTTATAAAGGGTTCCTCCACATGATCAACTTCACTTGGATTTGGCATTCCAGATGGATTATGAACTTCAATGAGTTCTTTTTTAGTGGTTATTACATTATAAGAAACGTTAGGGACAGTAGCGATTACATCCATATCAAACTCTCTATCAAGACGTTCTTGAACAATTTCCATGTGTAGTAATCCTAAAAACCCACAACGGAAACCAAACCCTAATGCTGCAGAAGATTCTGGAACGAAGGTTAATGAAGCATCATTAAGTTGCAACTTTTCGAGAGAAGAGCGCAATTCTTCGTAATCATCGGCATCGGTAGGATAAATCCCAGCAAAGAGCATCGGTTTTACATCTTCAAAACCAGAGATCATTTCAGTACAAGGGTTTTCAACATGAGTTATGGTATCTCCCACTCTTACTTCGGCTGAATTTTTAATACCTGAGATAATATAACCCACCATACCTGCACTCATGGTTTGTGTAGGTTCAGGTTTTATTTTTAAATATCCAATTTCATCAGCGTGATACTCTTTTTCCGTTGAAAAAAACTTTACGAAATCGTTTTTAGTAATGGTTCCGTTAAAAATTCTGAAATAGGAAATAATGCCTCGGTATGAATTGAAAACAGAGTCAAAAATCAGTGCCTGAAGTGGTGCATTTGGATCACCTTTAGGTTCTGGAATCCTTTCAATAACTGCTTCTAGTACTGCTTCCACACCAAAACCAGTTTTACCACTTGCTTCGAGAATATCATCAACTTTACAACCAATAAGATCAATAATTTGATCTTTTACTTCATCTGGCATAGCTGATGCACTATCCATTTTATTAAGAACAGGGATAATCTCAAGATTGTGTTCAATAGCCAGATACAAGTTTGAGATTGTTTGTGCTTGAACACCTTGAGTAGCATCTATTAAGAGGAGTGCGCCTTCACATGCAGCAATAGATCTAGAAACTTCATATGAAAAATCAACATGGCCAGGAGTATCGATGAGATTCAAAATATACTCCTCCCCTTTATATGTGTAATTCATTCTGATGGCATGACTTTTTATGGTGATCCCTCTCTCTCGTTCTAAATCCATATCGTCAAGCACTTGATCTTGAAAATCTCTATCTCCAACACTTCCTGTAAATTGCAACAACCTATCTGCTAATGTACTCTTCCCGTGATCAATGTGTGCAATAATGCAAAAATTTCTGATGTTCTTCATGTAATAATATCCGTTCCTTTAATATTTTTTTCTTTTTTATTCCCCTAACAATTGTTTCAATGCATTACTTAATGCTTCGCCTCTAAGGTTTTTAGCAACAATTCTTCCATCTTTACCAACAAGAAAAGTTGCTGGGATAGAGGTTACTCCATAAATAGCAGCTGCTTCTGATGACCAGAATTTCAAATCACTAACATGATTAGACCAAACTAATCCATCATCTTGAATCGCTTTCAACCAAGATGCTTTATCTCTATCTAAAGATACACTGTAAATTTCAAAACCTTTATCTTTATAATGATGATACTCTTTAACAACATTTGGATTTTCCATTCTACATGGGCGACACCATGCAGCCCAAAAGTCAATTAATACAACTTTCCCTCTTAAATCTGAAAGTTTTAATATTTTACCATCAGGATTTGGAAAAGCTAATTCTGGAGCCATAGATCCAATATTTGTAGATATTTGAGGTACTGATTCAATTTTTTGTCGTTCCATAACTAATGGATTATCAGGATACTTGGCAAATAATGCATCCACTACCTCTTTATGTAATTCTGGATCTTGTTCTCTTTTAAAAATATCTAAAAACATCAAAACCGCTAAGTCTGATTTATTGTCAATAATAACCTTTCTTAAATCAGTATTTATCTTAACACTTTGATTATTGTAAGCGGTTTGATATGCTTGAACCACATTTTTAACTTGTTGTTGAGACAATTCTTTTAAATCTATATGTGCTTTTTCTGTTTGTGCAATAGTCATTTTGTAAGAATTCTCATCTCCTAACTGAATGGGATTATTTTTAAAAGCATACAGAATCTCAGCAACAAAAGCTTTTTTAATTTTCGAATTTAAAAGATGATCTCCAAAAACTAAAGAATCTCTTTTAGCATTCAATCTGATCACTTCTTTCATAAGATTATCTAAGCTATTATACGCTATTTGATGTCTTTGATTTATTATTTTAATATAAGATTGATCCACTTGAGCATAAAATCCCTGAGCTTCTTTGATCACATCTTGATCAAATTTATAAAAAGAGGGAGCATTCTGAAGATAGTTTTTGAATGGTGTATATGCACGTTCCATATTTTTAAGAAGAGGAACAATCGCTGCTATGAAATAATCTAAATTTTTTGATTTTACAACTCCCTTCTCTGTATTTATCGTAATAAATTGATTTAAAGTATCATAAGTTCTATATGTAGTAAGAATAAAAGTATCAACATCTTGATTTGTTTGATGATACAAATGAAACTCTTGAAAAAAATTATTGTAATAGAGTTGAACAGGGTCTATTTGAAGTGCATTATTTAAACTATCCATCAATTTTTTATTACCTGCTAAAAGGTCTGCGGCATTTTTTACAAATGACATAGATTTTGAACCTGTAACTGAAATAATGGATTGTAAATTATTAGCATCAAAAGTAACATGAACGATTTCACCTGGATTCAAAACAAACAAAAAGAAATCTTTTTCTGAAAGTGCCAAACGATAAATATCTGTTTTATTTACAGTTGAATTTAATGTGAAAGTTCCATCTTTAGAAATAACAGCTTTTCCATAATTGATTCCATCATCTTTATAAGCTAATTTGAGTTCAACTTCTGTAAAACGATTGTTCAAAATTGTTCCATTAATTATGGGTGACTTTTGAGCCAAAACAGACACACTAATTATTACAATTAGAAGTGTTACAATACTCATTTTCAATGTTTTCATATGAAATAATTAGATTATTCAAAAAGGAGTGCAAAAATACAATTTTTTTTTGTGTTGTTGATAAGTTTAATATTAGGAATATAACAGATATATTCGTTTGATATTGAGATTTTTACCAATTTATATTGGATAAAAAATGTGTTAGTAACTTAAAACTAGAATAAAATGAAAAAAAATATACAATAAATTTTGTTATTTTTGAAAGTTGAAAACTGAATTCAAAATCATTCCCTATATTATGGCAAACGAAAACATTACAAGCAAGAAGACCGAAAATAAATTGACGTTTAACACCATAGAAACTTCCATGGGAATGACAGGGAAGCTAACTCCACAGGCGATCGATTTCGAAATGGCGATTTTGGGAGCTATCATGATTAATTCTGATGCTGTTGGTGAAGTTATTGATGTTCTTACTCCCAACATGTTTTATAAAGAGTCACATCAACATATTTACAATGCGGTAAGAGAGCTTTTTAAAGAATCACAACCTATTGATTTACTTACAGTAACGAATTTCTTACGTCAGAAAAAACAATTAGAATTTGTAGGTGGACCATCTTATATTGCATCTTTAACACATCGTGTTGCTTCTTCTGCAAACATCGAATACCATTCCAGAATTGTAATGGAGAAATATGTTCTTCGTTCATTAATTACTACTTGTAGTTCAATTATTAAAGAAGCATTTGATGATTCTAAAGATGTATTAAGTTTACTTGATCAAGCTGAAACAGATTTGTTTAGCATTGTAGAAAACAATTTTAAAAGGGAGAGTAAAGAGTTAACTGAGATTGTGAGAAAAGCTCTGGATGAATTGATCTTACTTAGAAATAACGATGAAGGTTATCATGGTGTACCTACAGGAATAAGAGCTATAGATGAAAAAATTGGAGGTTGGCAAAAATCTGACTTGGTTATTTTAGCTGCTCGTCCCGGTATGGGTAAAACATCATTTGTATTATCTATTGCAAGAAATGCGGCCATAGATTATGCGAAACCAGTCGCTTTTTTCTCCTTAGAGATGTCGGCTACACAGATTGTTCATCGACTTTTCTCCATTGAAACTGGTATCGATTCAGAAAAGATCTCCAAAGGAAAATTGGATGAAACAGAGTGGATTCAACTGACCAATAAAATTGGGAATTTAAACAATGCAAACTTAATCATCGATGATACACCTGCTTTAACCGTTTTTGATTTGAGGGCAAAATGTCGACGTTTAAAACACCAACATGATATCCAATTAGTGATTGTCGATTATTTACAGTTGATGCAAGGTAGTAATGAAAAAGAGAAAGGGAAAGGGACTCGTGAACAAGAGATCAGTTACATCTCTCGATCTCTCAAAGCATTAGCCAAAGAGTTAAATATCCCAGTTATTGCACTTTCACAATTATCACGGGCTGTTGAAACCAGATCTAACAGTACAAAACGCCCATTACTCTCCGACTTACGTGAATCTGGATCTATTGAACAAGATGCTGATATGGTTCTATTTATTTATAGACCAGAATATTATAAATTGGATACTTTCGAAGATGAATCTTTGGCTCAAGGGAGAGCAGATATTATGTTTGAGAAAAACAGACACGGTTCAACAGGCAATGTTAGAGTACGATTTGAAAGTAAGTATACAAAATTCTCTGATATTGACAATCGTGATGGCGAACATAGTTTTGATATGCCTATAAATTCGAGCTTTGACACATTCGAGTCTAAAATGAATGATGAAAGTGGAGATTTGAATTTAGGTAATTCAATTGATAGTGATATGCCTTTTTAAATTCAACTTTTCATTCCAATAATTACAAAATTATCAGGGTAATCACTTGAATTATAAACAACTTTAAATCCACATGCTAATAATTGAGCCATTACAGTAATGGGATCGTATCTTAATTCGTAAGAGGGACCTTTCTCTGTAATCTCTTTTCTCCAATCTGAAATCGCAATAAACCCACCTTTTTTTAATACTCTAAAGCACTCTTTTAGGTTCAACTCTGGATTATCTAATTCATGATGAAGATTCACCATAAAAGTAAAATCAACAGAATCACTTTCTAAAGGGAGGAGATGATCTTCGGTTTTAATAGTTTTGATATTTGGAAAAGAAGGAATTATGTGTTCTTCCATCCATTGAATCATAACTTCTGATATATCAGTAGCATAAATTGTGCAATTTAGAAATTTCTCTGCAATGAACTTTGAGTAAAAAGCGGTACCTGCACCAATATCAACAATACAATTTGGGTGTAAGATATCCAAATCTTCAACTATTTGAATTATTGGAAAGTTTTTGATCCGTTCTGGTTGATTCAAACGTTCCAGCTTATCGGGTGAAAATCTTTTTTGTTCCATGAGTTTTTTTGGATTAAATTCTTTTCCCTTTTAAAAATGGTTGCTCCACTTTATTGCTTCCATATGCGTAAGGCATAAATTCGATTGAAGGGATCGGTTTAGTAATGTAAAAGTTAGCCAATTTACCTTTTGCAATGGAGCCAGCAATATCGCTAATCCCCATAGCATAAGCACTATTAATGGTAGTTGCATTAATGGCCTCCTCTGGAGTCATTTTATATTTTATAGATCCCATAGAGAGAATTAACTGCATATTCCCAGAAGGGGATGACCCTGGATTGAAATCGGAAGCCAAAGCAATAGGTAAACCAGCATCTATCATTTTACGAACAGGACCATATATCATACCTAGGAAAAAAGCAGCTCCTGGTAAAAAAGTGGGCATCGTTTCAGTTCCTAATAAAACTTCAATCTCTTCATCTCCAGTATATTCTAAATGATCAACCGACAAAGCGTTATATTTTACACCCACTTGAATTCCTCCAGAATAATCTAGTTCATTGGCATGAATTTTTGGGCGCATTCCATATTTAATCCCTTGCATTAAAATTCTTTCAGTTTCATCTGTAGTAAAAAACCCTTTATCACAAAAAACATCGATAAAATCAGCTAAATCTTCCGCAGCTACCATGGGAATCATCTCATTGATAATTAAATCTACATACTCCGCTTGTTTTCCTTTATATTCAAGAGGTACAGCGTGTGCCCCTAAAAAGTTGGATTTGATTTGCAATGGAGAATTCTCTTTAAGTTTACGAATAACACGCAACATTTTCAGTTCATTCTCAGTATTTAGTCCGTATCCACTTTTTATTTCAACAGCGCCAGTTCCATATGATGCCATCTCTTTAAGTCTCTCCATAGCAGTTTCATACAACTCCTGCTCTGAGGCCTCAGCTAATCGTTGCGCTGAATTATTGATACCACCTCCCCTTTTTGCAATCTCTTCGTATGTCAAACCTTTGATTTTATCCACATATTCAATCTCTCTACTCCCTGCATAAACAATATGTGTATGTGAATCACAAAAAGAAGGGAACACCATTTTTCCTGTGGCATCAATCACTTCAATCTCCTCTTTGATATTTTCTAATAGAGAATATGAATATTGATCCATGGTTCCAAAATTCACAATATAATCTCCTTCCGTAAGTATAAATGCATGATCAAGAGTATGAAGTGTCTGCATCTCTTTTCCGGCTCTGAATTCAACAGGAACCTCTTCAACTTGAACTAGTTTTTTGATATTTTTAATGAGTAATGCCATATTTTTTTGATTTTAAAATTTTCTTTAGAAACGAGATGGCAAAGATACGGGATTTTTTGTATATTTGCATTTCAATTTTATGAGAAATGAAAGAGTTTGAAAGCAATGATAACCAACTAGTTAAAGAATTCAAAGAGTCTGTTGATGCGCAAAATATTCGGTTTTATGATGTGGATGAATTTGAGATCATCATTGAGGAGTTAATTAATGCTTTTGATTTTGAATATTTAGAAATTGCCTTAAGTCGTGCTATTGGATTGTATCCACATCTGTCTTCATTTAGATTATACAAGGTAAAACTTCATATTTTAAAGTTTGAATTAGATGTTGCTGAGGAAGAATTGGACAAAATTGGAAATGAGTTTGATCCTTCTCCAGAATACTATATGGAAAGAGTGTATCTTTGTAATATCATGAATCGTAAAGAGGATTGTATCAAACTTTTAAAAAAAGCTTTGAAATTGGCACCCCATGAACCAGATATCCATTTCTTATTAGGTTTTGAATATTTAAAAACTAAGAAATTTGAGGAAGCTTTGGAACATGCAACACAAGCAATCAGAAAAGATAATAGTTTTGAAGAACAATTATCCATATATTCTTTTGTTTTTGAAGAAGAGAATCTCTATAATGAAGCACTCCATTTTTACTCTGTACTTACCGAAGAGTTCCCATTTGCAGGTGCGGCATGGTTTGGATTAGGGCTTTCTTATAGTTGGCTCGACAAATTTGAAGACTCAATAGAGGCATATAAAATGGCTCTAACCTGTGATGATGAAATTGGTACAGCTTATTTTAATATCGGAAACTCATACTTTGAACTTAAAGATTTTGAAAATGCAATCGAAAACTACCTACAAGCCCATTTTTTAGATCAGACAGACTTTCATTCACTTTCTAATATTGGAGATTGCCACATTTTACTAGGAAATACTGAAACTGCCCTCGATTATTATCACAAAACATTGGAAATCAATCCAAATCATAATGAGGCAATTATTGGCATAGCGAATATTCTTCAAAAGGAAAATAAAGAGGATGAAGCTAGATATTTTATTGAAAAAGCTTTTGCAAATTCACCTCAAGATTTAGAACTCCTTTTCCAATCTTTGGCATATTTTACGGATGATGAACAAGCTGATACTTTGATCAATCTGATAGATCTCACTTTAATGCAGTTAGAGGACTTTACTGATTTTTTTAAATACTTGGCTTTCTTCTGCGCATCTAATGAGTTTTTTGAAATTGGGTTTGTCATTTTTGAATACTATACAGAATCCATTGATTACGATTCACAACCTCAACTAATGCCTTACTATAATGCTGCTTTTTGCTTTTTATCTGACAATATTGATTTAGGAAAAACCAAATTAGCGGATGCACTACTTGCAGATTATGAAAATCATACGGAATTCTTAGCCATTTCCCCTATATTAGAAACATTCGATGAAGTACAAACATTAATTCAATTATATCATCCTTAATGAAACGATTTTTAACACTTTTTATCGTACTTTGTCTAACGAGCAATCTCTTAGCAAATAATACATCAGATTCCACCGCCACTAAAGAGCAATCCTTTTTCACCAAAGCAATCGGGAAATATACAGATAATTTAAATTACTTTACAATCACTGCTTTCATGACCATTGAAAGTTCTTTTATTCCTTTCCCATCAGAAATAGTTGTGCCACCCGCAGCGTATGCAGCTTGCACACCTGAAAAAACAAGTTTATATGTAACAGAACATAAATGGATCAACATCAGTTTAGTGATCCTTTTTGCTACTTTAGGGGCAATGATTGGGGCTTTAATCAATTACTATTTAGCTTTCTTCTTAGGGAGACCTTTTGTATATTGGTTTGTTGAAACAAAAATTGGAAAGCTCCTATTGTTAAATAAAGAAGTGATTGAGAAAGCTGAAAACTACTTTGTAAAGAATGGTAATATTTCAACATTTATTGGTAGATTAATTCCAGGGATCAGACAATTAATCTCCATTCCTGCTGGTTTAGCAAAAATGAAATTAAGACCATTTTTACTTTATACTTTTTTAGGAGCAACTTTATGGAATATTATCCTTGCAGTTTTAGGTTATATCGCTCATGGCCAAAAAGATCTCATTGACAAATACTCTCATGAACTCACTATTATCTTATTAACTCTTGGAGTTTTATATATTGGTTATCATATATTTAAAGGACTTAGAAAAACTAAGAACTAAATATTTTCCAGCTTTTATCTGCTTGTACTTTCAACATGATCATTCCATGGATGATGTGGCAATTTTTTCGTATTCCCTCTTTCAAAAAAGCACTCTCTTTTGGATTGTAAACTAGATCAATAAGTATATGAGAACTCCAAATTTGTTGATAATCAATGGGCGGTTTTTCATGAATATTGGGGAAAGTTCCCAAAGGTGTACAATTGATAATCAATTTATACTCTTTATAAATTTCATCCGGTATTTGATCATAAGTAAAATCACCCTTTTCTGCATCTCTTGATATTACTAAATAGGGAATTTTCATCTTTTTCAAAGCGTATTGAACAGTTTTTGAGGCACCCCCAGATCCCAAAATAAGTGCTTTGTACAAATGTACATTCACATTAGAGAATCTCTTTAAAAGGGCAAGAAACCCATTATAATCAGTATTATACCCATGAAGTTTGATATTTTTATTCTCTCTAATCACCTTCACTACATTCACAGCACCAATTTTTTTGGCTGTTGGACTAATTTGATCTAAAAAAGGAATTATTGCTTCCTTGTAAGGAAAAGTAACGTTAAAACCGATCAAATTTGGATAATCTAGTAAAACCTTTTGTATCTCTTCTATCGAATTAATCTCAATGGGAATATAAGAATAATCTTTGTGATTAAAAACCTCAAAAAAAGTATTAAAATAGCTAGGAGAGTAAGAATGAGATAGAGATTTCCCAATAAGAGCTAACAATTTCTGAGCCATAGGATCTATTTTAAAATGATATCTTTGATCACTTCTGCCCCAACCTCTTTGTTTAGTTTTTCAATAATGGAAGATTTCATCCCCATCAATTCAAAACGGAGCGCTGCATTTTTAACATAAACAGTTATCACACCATTTTTTGAGGAAACTTTATGAGTATATCTATGTATCAGATCACCCACAACTTTGGGCCATAATTCTACAGCTTGTTTTTCAAGAAACAACTGATTTTTTCCATATTTATCCAAAAATTGTTTGATAACATCACCGATAACAACAGTTCCCATACTCTAAAAATTGATATACAAAAATATAAAATAAAATTGACAAAATATCTATATTCAAAAAATATTCATATAACGCTCATTATCATTATTTTATAAATTTTAAAATGTAAAAAAATTACTAAAAATAAAAAAATAAAAAAAATGCAACTTTAGAATAATTAGTATTAAAAAAAAGTGTACTTTTGCACTCTCAAATCCGAAGCGGATGTGGCGTAATTGGTAGCCGCGCTAGACTTAGGATCTAGTGCCGAGAGGCGTGGGGGTTCGAGTCCCTTCATCCGCACCAAAAAAGAGGTAATTTCGATTACCTCTTTTTTTATATTTCCTAATAAACCTTTTTGCAGATTTGCAATGAATATTGAGTAAAACAAACTATGATTTTGCCATGAGTTTCTTTAGCGTGTCATTCAAAAGAGGAACAATCTGATGTAAGTCTCCAACAATCCCTAAATCTGAAGTTTGAAAAATCGATGCATCTCTATCTTTGTTGATAGCAATGATGAAATCGGATTCCTCCATCCCAGCTAAATGTTGAATAGCCCCTGAAATCCCTAAAGCAAAATATAAATCTGGTCTTACTGTTTTACCTGTTTGTCCCACCTGACGATCATGAGGAACAATACCTAAATCAACCATGGTTCTGGATGCAGAGATCTCCGCATCAATAGTATCGGCTAATTCCACTAATTTTTTAAACCCTTCAGCATTGCCCACTCCTCGTCCTCCAGATACTAAAACTTTCGCCTCTGTAATATCAACTCGATTTTTCTCCTCTTTTACATTCTCTAGTATTTTAACTTTAAACTTAGAATGATCAAAAGAGATTTTAACTGTTTCAACTACCCCTTTTCTTGATTCATCTTTAATCCCTTTTAACATCACTCCAGGACGAACCGTTGACATTTGAGGACGGTGATCTTTGCACACAATAGTTGCCATCAAATTACCTCCAAAAGCGGGACGGGTCATCAAAAGATCACGCTCTTCAGAGATCTCAAGAGCGGTACAATCTGCCGTTAAACCCGTTTCAATACGAGCAGAGAGGCGTGGTCCTAAATCTCGACCAATTGTAGTTGCTCCAATCAAAACGATAGAGGGTTTTCTATCTGTAATGATTTGAGTGATTGCCTGAGTGTATGGTTCAGTTTGATATTGAGCCACTTCGGGAGCATCAACACACAACACAAGATCGGCACCATAAGCAATCAAATCTTGTGCTTGATCTTTAATATTTTGTCCTAAAAAGAGTGCTACCACTTTCTCATTTAGTTGGTTTGCTAACTCTTGCGCTTTGTGAATAAGTTCTAAGGCAACATTTTGAACGACTCCATCGCGTTGCTCTACAAACACATATATATCTTTATATTGAGATTTATCCATTTTAGTAAGATTTAAAAATTAAATTATAAATTTTTCTTTGAGTTTATCAACAATAATCTCTACTGCCTCTTTGGGTTCCACTTCAAAAACCTGTCCTGCACTTTTGATCCCTTTTGTAAAAGATTTAAAAACTCTAGTGGGTGATCCTTTAAGACCCAACTTCGATTCTTCGACATTGATATTGTCGTAACCCCATATTTCAACTTCGTTTTGGTACGCTTTTGTGATTCCGCTAACAGACATATATCTAGGAAAATTAGCTGAAGAGAGCACGGTAATCAAACATGGTGCTTCCACTTCAAGGGTTTGATACCCCTCTTCGGTTGCTTTTTTGATGGTAAACTTTTTAGGTGCTTCAAATTTTAGATCTTCAACATAGGTTACTTGAGGAAGATCTAACAATTCCGCAATTTGAGGTCCCACTTGGGCAGTATCTCCATCAATAGCTTGTCTTCCTGTGATAATAAGATCGTAGGGAAGTGTTTTGATCGCCCCTGCCAATGCATTTGAAGTTGCCAATGTATCTGCCCCTGCAAATTTGCGATCTGTGAGGAGGATAGCGCGATCTGCTCCCATGGCATACGCTTCTCTTAAGATATGATCCGCTTGTGTTGGGCCCATTGTAATCACAGTGATGTGGGCTCCATAAGTATCTTTCAATTGAAGAGCCATTTCGAGTCCCCCTTTATCATCAGGGTTCATGATACTTGGCACTCCCTCTCTGATCATAGTACCCGTCTCAGGGTTTAATTTAATTTCTGTAGTATCAGGTACTTGTTTAATACAAACAATTATATTCATTTTTTATGTTTATTTATTTTTTAACTTATTTCATTAAATTAGCGGCAATCACCATACGTTGCACTTCAGAAGTACCTTCATAGATTTCGGTAATTTTGGCGTCTCTCATCATTCTTTCTACGGGATACTCTCTTGTATAGCCATATCCACCATGGAATTGAATCGCTTTATTGGTGACATCCATAGCGGTTTCAGAAGCGTAAAGCTTTGCTCTGGCAGCATCCACAGCATAAGGAATTTTTTGATCTTTTTTAAATGCAGCCACTCTAACTAATAAGCGAGAAGCTTCAATTTTGGTGTCTAAGTCTGCCAATTGAAACTGAGTGTTTTGAAATTGACCAATCGGTTTTCCAAATTGTTTCCGTTCTTTGATATATTTTAAGGTTTCATCCATGGCACCTTGTGCAATCCCAAGAGCTTGAGATGCGATCCCAATTCTTCCTCCATCAAGGGTTTTCATAGCGATTCCAAAACCGCTACCCAATTTTCCGAGTAGGTTCTCTTTAGGAATTCTACAATTTTCAAACACCAATTCGCAAGTTGCTGAACCACGGATTCCCATTTTCTTCTCTTTTTTCCCAATTGAAAAACCAGGCGTATCTCTTTCCACAATAAAGGCAGAAATTCCTCTGGTCCCTTTCGATTTATCGGTCATGGCCATTACGATATAAACGTGCGCATACACTGCATTTGTAATAAAGATCTTTGATCCGTTAAGGATAAAGTGTTCACCATCAGCAATCGCTGTAGTTTGTTGAGCAGAAGCATCGGTCCCTGCATTAGGTTCTGTTAATCCAAAAGCACCAATCCATTCGCCTTTACAAAGATTGGGCAAGTACTTTCTTTTTTGATCTTCGGTTCCATGTTCAAAAATGGGAGCAGCACAGAGGGACGTGTGAGCCGAGACGATTACTCCTGTAGTCGCACAAGCACGTGATAGTTCCTCTACAGCAAGGGAATAAAGGAGATTATCTCCGTTAGCACCGCCATATTCAGCAGGGAATGGGATCCCCATAATACCAAGTTTTGCCATTTTTTGGACCGTTTCAATAGGAAAGCGTTCTTGCTCATCAATTTCAGCAGCTAATGGCTTAACCTCCTTCTCTGCAAATGACTTTATCATTTCCAGAAAAAGATTTTGTTCTTTTGTAAGTGAAAAATTCATTGTTATTGTTTTATTTTGTTATTTTTAAAAAAATCGGAAAAACTATATGATTCACATCAAGATTCTATCAAGTTCTAAAGTTATGAAATAATTCATAACAAGATAGTGTTGACAGTATCAACTATCTGATAATTTAGAATTTAAATTTGAATCTAATTATTACTTTAACTATCAAAGGAATAATGGATAGAAAAAAGATGTTTCAGGAGTTCTATTTATGAAGAAATTGAACTTCAAATTGTGTAAGAATAATGACGGGACTTTGATCATTTCCCAAAATGAAAGGAACTGTAAATTCCTCATTTTCTTTAAGTTAATAACGGTATGTGGTATATTCATTATATTTATATATTTTCAGCAAAAATATAATTTTAAAAGGATATTTTAGTGTTAAAAGTCACAATTTTTCTTAAAAAAAAAGGCGTAAAAGTTAATTTACGCCTTCAAGAATATTTGGGGTGAGTAATTTTAATATAAGAAGCTGAGTAGGATCCCAGCAGCAACAGCACTACCGATAACGCCAGCCACATTTGGTCCCATGGCATGCATTAAAAGATAGTTCGTTCTATCATATTTAAGACCTTCAACTTGCGAAACACGAGCACTATCAGGAACTGCTGAAACACCAGCATTTCCTATTAAAGGATTGATTTTGTTTCCTTCTTTTAAGAAAAGATTAAAGAATTTTACAAAAGTAACACCAGCAGCTGTAGCAAAAACAAATGATAATGCACCTAATCCAAAAATTAAAATTGAATCTAAAGTAAGGAAAGTTGTTGCTTGAGTAGAAGCTCCAACAGTTAATCCGATCAAAATGGTAACAATATCAATAAGAGGACCGCTTGCTGTAGTAGCTAGACGACGAGTAACAGTACTCTCTTTCAAAAGATTACCGAAGAAAAGCATACCTAAAAGTGCAAGACCACTTGGTACTAAGAAAGCAGTTAAAAGTATACAGAGTATTGGAAAAAGCACTTTTTCTCTATGAGAAACCACTCTTGGTGGTCGCATTCTAATTACTCTTTCTCTTTTATTCGTCAACAATCTCATAACTGGAGGTTGTATAACAGGTACGAGAGCCATATATGAATATGCTGAAATAGCAATAGCTCCCATCATACTAGGTGCAAGTTTTGAAGCTAAGAATATTGCAGTAGGGCCATCAGCACCACCAATAATACCAATTGCCCCAGCTTCCATTGGAGAGAATCCAAAAATGAGTGCAAATGCATAAGCAGCAAAAATACCAAATTGAGCAGCAGCACCAATCAAAATCAACTTAGGATTGGATATCAAGGCAGAAAAGTCTGTCATAGCGCCAATACCAAGGAAAATAAGTGGAGGATAAACTCCTTTTAAAACACCAAAATAAAGGTAGTTCAAAACGGATCCATCTTCATAAACGCCTACTTGTAAGCCATCTGTGAAAGGAATATTTCCCATTATTATACCAAACCCGATGGGTACTAAAAGAAGAGGTTCATAATCTTTAATGATTGCTAAAGCAATAAATATCAGACCTATACAAATCATCACAATATGTCCCCAGGTGCAATTAGCAAAACCTGTATATTCATAAAATTGTGATATTCCTTCTTTGAAAAAATTTAATAATTCCATTTTTTGTTAATTTAAAGGTTAATTTGGTTGTATTAACCAATAATTACTAAAACATCACCTTCCATTACGGAATCGTTGCGTTGAACTTTCACTTCTTTGATCACACCCTCTTTATCAGCATCAATATTATTTTCCATTTTCATTGCCTCTAAGAGAACAATATGATCACCAGGTTTCACTTTATCGCCCACTTTAACAAAAACATCAAGGATAACACCAGGAAGTGGAGATTTAAGTTTGCTTCCACCTGTTGGTGCAGCTTGAGGATTAGGAACTGAAGCTCCAGCAGAACCAGCTTTTGGTGCAGGAGGTGTTGCAATTTTGATTACAGCTTTTGGCTGAACATATTTTTCAAACTCCATTTCAACTTCATATGGAGTTCCATTCACTTCAACTTTCGCTAAATTATCTTCTATTTCTAGAATATCAACTGCATATTTATTACCGTTTATCGTAAATTTATAATTTTTCATTGTATTTTTTATTGAATTATTAAACCTTTTAATGCTTATCTTCTTTTAGGAGTTCTTTTAACCATGAGTGATTTTTGAGACCAAGGTGAGAAATGTGCAGATGGTGTCTCTATCGTAATCACTTCACTTTCATGATCATGTGCAGAATTCAAATAAGAATGTAGTGCCATTGAAATTGCAGCAAGTTCTTCTCCACTATCAATTACTTTTTCAATGGGTTCACTTTCTGCAACTTTTTCATTAGATTTATTTTTCTTTTGTGCACTATGAATTTTTAATCTTGATGGTTTCTTATTATTAAATCTCGCAGATAGTTTTAAAAATAAGTAAATACAAAATAGGGCACCAAAAACAACAGACATAGAAATAAAAGTAAGTCCTAAGCCATATTTATCTTTTACACTAATCTCTTCAGATTTTGAAGCCATAGGTTCAGGATTATTCTGTGAACCTGGAGTAAAATATTTTAACTCAGTTAAGTTTTTAACCATTTTCCCTTCATATTCAACTTCATCTGGTCCAAAATCTACTCTATAACCATAAGAATGTGTAGCTTTCTTTAAAGATTCATCATAAGAGAAAAAATGAATAATATTTCTTCCATTGGAACTTATTAAAGCAATATAATTATTCGCTAATGAATCTAATGGATTAAAATTAGTATGAAAAACACCATAAGTTGGCGTATTATCCAAATAGAAAATTAGATAACTTCTTTGAGCGATTAATGTTTTTGGATCTCCTTTAGGAATTCTATACCATCTGGAAGGATCTCCTGCTGCAAGACCGGTAGTATCATTTGTTAAATAACATTCTGCAATATTCACACTATTATATGATGTATTGAAAATTTCAACCCATGGAACATGGCGACCATATTCATCAGCGAGATTATCAACATTATTAATAAAAAGCTCATTAATCCTTAAATCAGTAGCTTTTTGGCTATAGGAGTAGCCTGTCATCAATATCAATAATGTAAAAATGAAAATTCTTTTAAGTTTGTTCATAGTTTACAATTTTTATAATGGACAGTTATCATGCTTTTTAGCAGGATTCTCTAAACGTTTATTTTTAGTTGATTCAAGAGCTCTAATCACTCTAAAACGGGTGTTACGAGGTTCAATTACATCATCGATATAACCATAACGTGCAGCAACATATGGATTTGCAAAAGCATCACGATATTCGTTTTCTTTTTCAGCCATAAACTCAGCTTGTTTTTGAGGATCTTCAATGGCTGCAATTTCTCTACCATTAAGAATTTCAATAGCACCTTTACCTCCCATAACAGCGATTTCTGCAGTTGGCCAAGCATAGTTGATATCACCACGTAAATGTTTTGAACTCATTACACAATATGCACCACCATAGTTTTTACGAAGAATTACAGTGATTTTTGGAACGGTAGCTTCACCGTAAGCATAAAGCAATTTAGCTCCGTGAATAATTAATCCACCATACTCTTGACCAGTACCTGGTAAGAAACCTGGAACATCAATAAGTGTAACAATTGGAATATTAAACGCATCACAGAATCTGATAAAACGAGCAGCTTTTCTTGAAGAATTGATATCAAGTACACCAGCTAAATATTTTGGTTGGTTAGCTACAATACCAACAGATCTGCCATTAAAACGTGCAAAACCGATAATAATATTTTGAGCATAATTTGGTTGAATATCTAAAAATTCACCATCATCAACAATCGCATGAATAACCTCTTTCATATCGTAAGGTTTATTTGGATTGTCAGGAATAATTTGGTTCAATTTATCTTCTAAACGATTGATTGGGTCTTTAGTTGGAACTAAAGGTGGTTCTTCCATATTGTTAGAAGGTAAATAGCTCAATAATTTTCTAATAGTTTGAAGACCAATCTCTTCATTATCTACTGCAAAATGAGCAACCCCTGATTTTGTAGAGTGAACAGATGCTCCACCTAAGTCTTCAACAGTTACATCTTCATTAGTTACAGTTTTTACTACTTTTGGACCTGTAACAAACATATAACTAGTATTTTTTACCATCATGATAAAGTCAGTAAGCGCAGGAGAATACACAGCACCACCGGCACAAGGTCCAAAAATTGCTGAAATTTGAGGAACAACTCCAGAAGCTAAAATATTTCTTTGGAAAATCTCAGAATATCCAGCTAAACTGTTTACACCTTCTTGAATACGTGCCCCACCAGAATCATTAATACCAACTACTGGCGCACCCATTTTCATGGCTTGGTCTAAAACTTTACAAATTTTATTGGATTGAGTTTCAGATAATGAACCACCAAATGTTGTAAAATCTTGAGCATAAACAAAAACGAGTCTTCCTTCAACGGTACCGTATCCAGTAACAACTCCATCTGAAAGATATCTCTCTTTTTCCATTCCAAAGTTCACACAGCGGTGTGTAACAAACATATCGAATTCCTCGAAACTACCTTCGTCTAACAACATCAAGATTCTTTCACGAGCAGTGAATTTACCTTGGGCATGTTGTTTTTCAATTCTTTTCTCACCACCACCTAAACGAGCTTCTTCTCGCAATTTAAGTAGTTGTTTGATTTTTTCTTGCATTGTCATAATCATGTGATATTTAATTGGTTAACCTATTTGCAATATACCTCTTTTTGAGGGTGCAAATTTAACACTTTTTTCCTTAGAAAATGATGATATATTAAATAATGTTAAAAAAAAACAAACACCTATCTATTAAAAGGTTATAGATAGGTGTAATATTTAAAATATAAATTTTTTCAAATATAAATCTTATTCTACTGAAACAGACTTGGCCAGATTTCTTGGTTTATCCACATCACAGCCGCGGGCAACGGCAACATGATATGCCAGTAATTGTAGTGGAATTGAAGCCACTAATGGAGAAAGTAGTTCATCTGTTTTTGGGATCTCGATACAAAAATCTGACATACTTTTAACGATTTCATCCCCTTCAGAAACTATGGATATAATTTTTCCGTTTCTTGTTTTCACCTCTTGAACATTACTTACAACTTTATCGTATGTTTCTTGTTCAGTGGCAATAACAATCACAGGCATCGCTTTGTCAATAAGTGCAATTGGACCATGTTTCATTTCTGCTGCAGGATACCCTTCTGCATGAATATAGGAGATCTCTTTTAATTTTAAAGCACCCTCTAAGGCAACAGGAAAATTAACACCTCTTCCTAAATAGATGGCATTGTGAACATCAGTAAATTCTTGTGCTATATTTTTGATAAACTCATTTTTGGCTAAAATTGATTCAATCTTTTTAGGAATTGCTTCTAATTCAGTGATATAATGATGGTATTGGGATAATGAAACTTCACCTTTTTTCCGTGCTAAACTTAATGCCATTAGAAATAATACAGTTACTTGGGCTGTAAAAGCTTTAGTAGAAGCAACCCCGATTTCAGGGCCAGCATGGGTATATGATCCAGCATGTGTACTTCTTGCAATACTAGAACCCACAACATTGCAAATACCAATTACAGTGGCACCTTTGCTTTTTGCCAATTCTATTGCTGCTAAAGTATCAGCAGTTTCCCCAGATTGTGAAACAGCTATTAAAACATCGTCCTTATCAATGATTGGATTTCGATATCTAAATTCGGATGCATACTCTACTTCAACAGGAATTCTTACTAAAGATTCAAATAAATACTCCCCAACAAGTCCTGCATGCCAAGAAGTTCCACATGCAGCTATGATGAATCTATCTGCATGTAACATTTTATTTTCAAATTCAAAAATTCCGCCTAAAGCAACAACATCTTTTTTAGTATTAATTCTACCTCTCATAGAATCATAGATCGCTTTAGGTTGTTCAAATATCTCTTTTAACATAAAATGATCAAAACCACCTTTTTCAATTTGTTCAAGTTGAAGCTCTAGTTTTTCAATATAAGGTTTTTTCTTTTCATTTCTGATGTTAGTAATTTCCAATTTTTTATCTGGATGTATTACAGCAACCTCTTCATCTTCCAAATAAACAACTTTATTGGTAAATTCTACCATAGGTGCACCATCTGAACCAACAAAATATTCATTTTTCCCAATTCCAATTAACAATGGGCTCCCTTTTTTCGCAACAATCAACTGCTGAGGATGATCAGAAGATAATATTACAATAGCGTAAGTACCTACAACAACGGTAAGAGCTAATTGAACAGCTTGGGCTAATTCAACATTTTCAGTTTTTGCAATATCTTGAATAAGATGTACAAGAACCTCAGTATCAGTGTTACTTAAAAACTGATACCCTTTACTCATCAATTCTTTTTTCAAACTGAGATAATTTTCAATAATCCCATTGTGAATAAGCGCTAATTTACCATCCACAGATAAATGAGGGTGCGCATTTTGATAGTTGGGTTCACCATGTGTTGCCCATCGAGTATGAGCAATTCCTAAATTAGTATTGGTGTTTTTATCAATACAATACGCTTCTAAATCAGCCACTTTTCCTCTACATTTATAAAGGGATATCTCGTTTTGCTGCATTAATGCAACACCTGCACTGTCATACCCTCTATACTCAAGTCTTTTTAATCCATTGATTAATATGGGATAAGCATTTCTACTTCCCGTATATGCTACAATTCCGCACATATAATAATATTTAGGTTATTTATGAAAACTAGTATTCCGTATAAGAGATCTCTAATCGCAATCTCGTATTTTGATCTATAGGATCTGTACCTCCTAAGATAAGTCTGTTAGCTCTAATGCCTGAACCTGAAACATTAAGATAAATATAATTTTCAAATTCATTTTGTAAAATTAATTGTTGAATGTATTTCGTAATTCTGATTCGATACTCTTTCTTAGATGGCACATAAGTTGCCCCAAAATATTCACTAGAGGTAAAATAGGAGTCATCAGGTAAAAAAGAGAGACCTTCAGTTTTAGACATACATTGCAAAGAGAGCATTGCTGGCATAAAGAAATAATCTTGGTCTGTGGATATATTAGTAACCACCAACTCAGCACGGTTAATAATTACGTTTTTGTCCTTATATGTCTCTTTAATATTTGGAAATATAATTTTAGTTCTTACGCCACGTGTAGGTTGAGCGTATAAAATCTGAGTTCCTAATTCATCATCACCAAAGGGTATCCCATTGATAACTTCACTAATAAAATGACTATTATAACCATTGTCATAAACATGCTCAAATTGATTAAATCTGAGAGCAGTTGAACTTGTAACTAAAGTATATTTAGTTGGAATTCCATTTTTTTTGTAATAGATAGAAATATTTGACAATGTACTGGTTAGATTTACATACAATAATGATCCCTTTCCATTTGGATTTTCAACAGTTACATATAACCCTTTAAAAAAATTTGAAAATACGGCATCATTTGCCATAGAAGAGGAATTATCTAGAAACTTTTGTCCAAAGGAATTTTTCAATTTAATTCTTAAATGAGGATCATATGAATTTGTATCCACAAAAATTCTTGTTCCAGGTCTAGGTCTTACAGAATAGTTCGGATCAAAAGTTAAATTTTCAGGTTTATAGGGTACTGAACTAGTACTCGTATAAGCTGAATCTGCTAACAGTAATCTGTCTAGTTCGTAAACACTAATAGGAAGAGAGGTCAGTGTGTCTCCAAAATAGCCACTTAAACGAATACACAAAACTACAGAATCTAAAATAGGATTTGTGCCAAAATTTACACTATTTCCAGACAATAAATACTGAGCGTAATAGCTAGCTTTAGTTGTTCCAAAAGTTGGATCTTTAACAAATCCAAGTACGTTATTACCTAAATTTTTGGTATTCAATGTTGTATCCAAAACAGAGTATGCAACAAGTGTTGAAGTATCAGAAAATGAAGTACCAAGTAATGAATTAGGATCCTTCAAATTGAGACCGATAGATGACAATTGATCGTCACAACTAACAAAAAGTAGTGCAACAAGAATGAATGAAAGGAGAGATAATTTTCTCATTTATAATTTTATTCAGCGAATTAATTTATTTTTAACACTTTATCATAGAATTGATCATATTCATCAATATAATCAGTAGAATCTGGATGGTGCATAACAGGTTTGTTAGCTTCCTTTTCAAGATAAGTAAGTATCTGTTTTTTCACATCAGGATGACCAACCACAACAGCATCAGAATTATCGATGGCTGATTTGATAATGGTTTCATATCCCGTTTTTTTGAAATTCAGAATTGATTCTTTAGGAATTCCTGTAATTTTCAATTTTTTAGCAAAACTATTGGGAAATTTCTCACCAAAATAGTCGTTATAAATTGAATAGATTAATTTAGCATCCTGAAAAAGTGGATTATCTTTATAACAAGTTTTTATAAAGAGAGGGACTAGAGATGTGATCCAACCGTGACAGTGTACGATATCAGGATTCCATCCTAATTTTCGAACAGTTTCGATAACACCTTTTGCAAAAAAGAGCAATCTGGAATCATTATCATTGTAAAAATTTCCATCATCATCAAAAAATTGATTTTTTCGGTGAAAAAAGTCTTCACTATCGATAAAATAGATTTGCATTCTAACGGTTTGCAATGAAGCTACTTTAATCACTAAAGGATGATCTGTATCTTCGATAATGATATTCTGACCAGAAAGTCTAATCACTTCATGTAATAAGTTTTTTCTTTCATTTATGCAACCATATTTGGGCATAAAAGTACGTATTTCATTCTCTTTTTCTTGAATTCCCTGAGGTAGATATCGACAAATTGAAGAGATGTAGTCCTCTTCTAAATACGGAAATATAGCAGGCGCTACGAAGAGAATTTTTTTCTTTACCATAGGTTTATTTATTTCGTTATGCAAAAATATATAAAAAAAACGATATCACTCGTACAATTTAGGAAAATAAACTATTTTTAACAAATATTATTTTATTTCTCTAGTGATTTTTTGTTTTTGGGAGCGTAGAAAAAATACAAAGAAATATCAAATGCTATCAAGAAAAAATTTAAGAAATAGCAATAAATAACAACATCATTTGAATAGAGAAGTTTATGAATGATTCCAAATAGATACCCTATCAGAATAATAAACATAAATGTTACACTTTTCCCTAACACAAATTTAGTTCTCAATGTTTTAATGATTGAAACAGGCCAACTTATGGCAAAGCTCATTAACATTGCCACTTCAAATATACTAAAACTTTGATCTTCCATGTTCCTATTTCACCTCTTTTGGATTCTCACAAAATTCAGTAAGAACACCTAATGTTGATTTTGGGTGTAAAAACGCAATATTTAATCCCTCTGCACCTTTACGTGGTGCTTTATCGATCAGTTGAACACCTTTGCTTTCTGCTTCCTCTAATGATGCAGAAACACTATCTACACAAAAAGCCAAATGGTGAACTCCTTCCCCTTTTTTCTCAATAAATTTTGCAACAGTACTCTCTTCATTCATGGGTTCCAATAACTCAATTTTGGTTTGACCAACCATAAAAAATGCAGTACGTACTTTCTGATCTGGAACCTCTTCAATGTTGTAACATTTTAAACCTAAAATGTTTTCATAATATGGAATGGCAACTGCTAAATCTTTGACAGCTATTCCAATGTGTTCAATGTGAGAAACTTTCATATCTTAAAAAATTTATAATGATAATAATTCAGATTAATCTCTACCTTCAACTCTGTCTAAAACTTTAGAATGATGTTTTAAAGTTCTCAATATTAACATAAGAACTAGAGATATTAAAAGAACAATAAATGAATATCGTAGAGGTAAAAATGGGAACTGGTTATCTATGATAGATTCATCAAAGCGATACGCTGTAATATAATCAACGATTGTATACATCAATACCATGGCAAAAAAACCTGAATATTCTCTTCTTAAAACTGTCCTTAGTGAAAATGGAATTTCACTCTTTTCAAATTGCTTGAATGCAGGAATAAAAGGAGGAACTTTTAAAGACCAATTGATGTAAGAGTCTCCAAATTGTTTTTCTAAATATCTTTCTTCAGCAAACATAATGCGTTCATAATACAACCAGAACACAAGTGATACAATAATGAATAATAAAATATCAAAGGTGAATAGTAAAAATCCTGCCCACATTAAATAGTTTCCCAGATACAAAGGGTGCCTTACAATCGAATAGATACCTTTAGAATTAAGCTGTTTGGCAACCTGTTTTTCAGTATTTCTACCTGAGGTACCATGTGGTGTTGTCCCAATAGCATAATATCGAATTGCCATCCCAGCTATAGAAACAAGAACCGAAATTCCTAACACTATTGGTTTTATAATCCCTTCTCCAATTTCAACTGAAATATTCTCATAAAATGCACTATTCCCAAAAAGCATAATGGGCAATGCTAAAATTAAAATGTAAAGCGGAATGATACCACGGTGTTTAAATAAGGTATTGCCGTTCTTTTCAAAGGAATGTAATAACGCCATAATGTCTCTTTTTGAAAATATATTAAAAAAAATTGGGTTATAAATGAAAAGAGCGGCAAAAGCCGCTCCATATAAGATTATTTTCCTCTTCTTTCTTTAATACGAGCTTTCTTGCCAGTAAGAGCGCGAAGATAGTAGATACGTGCACGACGAACAACACCTCTTTTATTTACAATAATTTCAGAAATAAAAGGAGAAGCGATAGGAATAATTCTTTCTACACCAATGCCACCAGAAATTTTTCTTACAGTAAAGGTTTTTGTAACCCCATGACCACCAATTTGCAAAACAACACCTTGAAATTGTTGGATTCTTTCTTTAACACCTTCTACAATTCTATAAGAAACAGTGATTGTATCACCTGCTTTAAATTTTGGAAACTCTTTAGTAGCAATTAAGTTATCCTCTACATATTGTATTAATTCTTTTTTCATCTTCGTCGATTTTTTCTGTTTTGAAACGCATTCTTTTTTGAGGTTGCAAAAATACAAATTATTTCTTTATAAAACTCATAATTTTAAAAATATTTTTACACTAACTAAAATATAGAAAATCAATAATTTATCAGAATTTAATACAGATTTTCTAACAAGTTATCTTCTTTTAAATAACATTTTTAACGATTTTACATAATCTAAATGCGTAAACAACTGCGTAGAGTCAACACCAGATCTTCTAAATTGTTCATTACAATTCAGATATTGCATATCCCACCATGCTTGATACACTCTCCTCACTTCTTTACTTGAAGTGTCCACAAAGTTCAATTTCCCTGTTTCTGGATCTCTCATTTGTACCACACCAACTTCAGGTAATTTCCCATCATTTGGATCAATAACATGCAAAGCTACTATATCATGTTTATTAGATGCAATCTTTAATGCTTGCTCAAAATCATCATTTACAAAATCTGAAATGATAAAACAAGTACATTTCTTTTTGATGGCATTTGTCAAATATCGTAATGATTCACTAATATTGGTCTGAACTTCTTGTGGCTTATAATCAACTAATTCTCGTATTATTCTTAATATATGGGATCTTCCTTTGTTTGGTGGAATAAACTTCTCAACTCGATTACTGAAAAATATGACACCCACTTTATCATTATTAGCTATAGCTGAAAACGATAATACGGCAGCTAACTCAGTGATCAATTCCGACTTTTGTCTTTGAACTGTTCCAAAAAGATTCGATCCACTTACATCTATAAGCAACATAACGGTTAACTCACGCTCCTCTTCGAAAATTTTAACATAGGGATGATTAAAGCGGGCTGTTACATTCCAATCAATATTTCTGATATCATCACCATATTGATACTCTCTAACTTCACTAAAAGCCATTCCCCTACCCTTAAAGGCACTATGATACTGACCAGAAAATATTTGTTGGGTTATTTTCCGAGTTCGGATCTCGATTTTGCGAACTTTTTTTAATAATTCTACTGAATCCATAACTATTTTGTACTTTTAGTTTTATTGTAAAAGTTAAACCTAAGGTACTTCAACGCTATTTAAAATCTCATTGATAATATCTGTTGTTGTAATATTTTCAGCTTCAGCTTCATAGGTAAGTCCAATTCTGTGTCTTAAAATATCGTGACAAACAGCTCTAATATCTTCTGGAATCACATACCCACGACGTTTTATAAATGCATATGCTTGAGCGGCTAATGCTAAATTGATTGTTGCACGAGGTGATGCTCCATAATTTATCATGTTTGCAAACTTATGCAATTTATAATCAGATGGATATCTAGTAGCAAAAACAATATCAGCTATATAATTTGAAATTTTTTCATCAATATACACTTCTTTTACAACCTCTCTAGCTTTCAAAATGTCCTCTGGTTTTAAAACTTTACTTGTATGAGGTAATTGTGACTCTAAATGTTGCTTTAAGATCTGTTTCTCCTCCTCTTTTGTTGGATATTGAATCACAACTTTCATCATGAAACGGTCCACCTGAGCTTCTGGTAAAGGATAGGTCCCCTCTTGTTCAATGGGGTTTTGAGTAGCCATCACAAGGAATGGTTCTTCTAATTTATAAGTTTGTTCTCCAATAGTTATCTGTTTCTCTTGCATAGCTTCCAATAAAGCACTTTGAACTTTTGCTGGAGCACGATTGATCTCATCAGCTAAAATAAAATTTGCAAATATGGGACCTTTTTTTACAATAAATTCCTCATTTTTCTGACTATATATCATTGTACCCACTAAATCGGCTGGTAAAAGATCAGGAGTAAATTGAATTCTACTAAATTTTGCATCAATAATATTCGCTAATGATTTGATAGCTAAAGTTTTTGCAAGTCCAGGAACCCCTTCTAACAAAATATGACCATTTGTTAAGAGCCCAATTAACAAACGCTCAACCATCTGTTTCTGACCAATAATAACTTTATTCATCTCCATGTTAACCATGTCCATAAATGAACTCTCTCGCTGTATGCGTTCATTTAATTCTCTAATATCAACTTGTGTATTCATAAGGTTTATAATATTATTTTGTTATTTGTTTCGATTCCTCTAAACGATATACAGCTACTTTTATTGTATATTTTATATTTTTTTTATATTAATTTTATGGTAATAAATTCTAAAATAAAAATATAAATAAGTATCCTATGATCTGGTTGTTTATACTATTTTTGCAATCAAAATATGACATATGAAAAAAATACACTTTTTACTAATTGTTATACCCATTTTATTGATGGGTTGTTTCTCAAAAAATGAGGCAAGAATCTCAATTGATATTGATGGATACGAAAAAAACACACCCATAGTTATTCAAATATCTGATGAAATCGGATCACTTTCATTTTGGGAACCAGACACAGTGGTGGCAAATAAAAAGGGTGAATTTGAAATTGAAATTCCTATTAAAGATCCAAAAGTTGTAACAATACATCCTTTACAATTTAATGGAACTTTTATATCTAGACCAATACTGATCTCAAAAGGTGGAAAATATAACATCTCCTTGAGTGTCAAAAATCCTCAAAAAACAATCATGGATCCTGTTTTTGAAGGTAAAAATGAGAAAGGGATCCGCCAGTTAATCCAATTCGACAATTACATTGCCCTTCAAGAGGGTAAAAATTCATTTTTTAATGCATCCAATCCATCAGAACTTCAATCAAAGATTTATGAAAAAATCCAGATTGAATTAAAGCCGTTTGAGAATTTTCTTAAAAGTGGTTCTATTGACAAACCATTTTATGAATATGCAAATCAATATATTAGTTACTTTTTTGCATATAAATCAATACAATATATTAATTCAGAAACTACAAAATCTGACACTTCTAAAACTAAAGAGTGGCATGAGCTTAAAAAAACAATTTTTAAAAATTTTCCTGTCTCAAATCAAAACATCTTATTATCTCATGTAGGTAAAGAATATATTGATTTATATATTTCTGAGTTAATTCAAGAAAACAAAACAGAATATGATGAAGCTTTAAAACAATCTCTGGGACAAACCTTTGTGTTTCAAAAAATGAAAAAAAACCTTCATCCAAAGGTTTTTAAATATGTTGTATTACAATATATTGATAGCAAAGTGATTCGATTAGATTATGAAACCATCACACTTTTTGAATTATACACAAAACTACATCCAGATTGCATGGAGAGTCCTATTTATAAAAAAATACAAAATCAATCCATTCCTTCTATAAAAGCATTTTATGCCTCAAAAGATAAAGCTCTCCAGTCTGAAATTGTAGTATTAGATGACACTTATGCTATAAATTCATTCAAAGAGATCACTCAAAAATTTCAAGGTCAATATGTGTTTATAGATATTTGGGCATCCTGGTGTCCCGATTGTATTAGTGAATTCAAATATAATGATGTTTTAAAAAAATATTTAAAAGAGAAAAACATTCCTATCGTTTACATTGCATTTGAGCGTTCTCCAGACAGAGAAAAATGGAAATTATATTTGAATAAATATCAACTTTTAGGAAATCATGTGAAATGTAGTGATGCACTCAAAGAGGATCTTTACAGAATCTTAGGAACACGTTCTGTTTGGATTCCAAGATATATGCTTATTGGACCAAATGGAGATGTGGTTATCTCTGATGCTCCTACACCTAGCAGTGGAAAAAAACTATACGATCTTATTGATTCAAAAATAAATAACGTTATAGTAACTCCTTAAACATCAATATTAAATTGCCTTATTAAAGCAAAAAAACAGATACAAAATTGTATCTGTTTTTTTGTGGAGCCGGCGGGAGTCGAACCCGCGTCCAAACTTGTTGCAAAGATGCTTTCTACACGTTTAGCCATAGTTTGATTGTCGGCGGTGGCTAAGTACTAGGCAGACAAAACCATCGCTTATCTTCTAAAATTTCACGCCTGTCCCGAAGCTGACATTTGCTATCCAATCTTTTTCGATGCTTCTGACTGGGCGCAGATTGGAAGTGCTCCCAGGGAAACATCCGATGCTCTAAACCTTGTTTATGCCTCGGAATCACAGCAATTAAGCTGCGATTGCATAAGTGTTGCCAGTTATTGGCTACGAGAGTTAGCTTTTAACGGAACCATCTCACAACATCCGACGTGCTTACAAATCCACATACTAGCTGTCAAAACCAAGCGACCCCAGTGTGTTTTTTGTTTTTTTTTATGTTGAACTTACAACATTTCCTTTTGTTTTTAAAACAACTCTAAAAGATTGAGCATTTGACAAAACTGTAATCCATTTATTGATTTGCCCTGGATCTTTTGCTGTATAGGTTGCTTTAATCACTCCTGTTTTCCCAGGCATAATAGGTGCTTTGGGGTATTCTATAGTAGTACAATCACATGAAGTTTTTACATCATCCAAAATCAATGGTTTATTTCCAGTATTTGTAAATGTATATGTACCAACTTTAACATCCCCAATTTTTAAAGTTCCAAAATCATAAGATATACTTTCAAACTTTATCTCAGCTCCATTTACAGGTGGTGTTGTTTGAGCTTGTCCTGCATAACAAATTATGGTTAATAAAAATAGGGCAATTATCTTTTTCATAGTGATTTAATTTTATATACAATTCCTTATTTTGGTTGCATCATATTATTTTGATTGTTTTCTGGAACTGCCTCAGTAGGTTTAGTTAGAACATTTCCAGTAATTGTTAAGGTAACTCTATTGCCTGTATTTGAATCTACATATACTTGTTTGTTGATCGGACCCATTCTACCTGTATTATAATGTACTTTAATAGCTGCTTTTCCACCTGGAGGAATGGGTTCTTTTGGCCATTCTGGAACAGTACATCCACAAGATGAACTACAATTGGTTAGAATCAAATCTGCTTTTCCTGTGTTTTTGAAATTGAATACACAGTCTCCATTGTCATTTACATAAATTTGGCCATAATCATGTACGGTCTTTTCAAAAGTGATCTCTGGAGTTTTTTCAATTACCTGTTCAGTTGCTTTTGGTTGATTTTTAGTTTTTGAATTGTCTGATTGTGCGCTCACTGTAGCTACAATAAGTACCAACAAACCGAATAAAAATGCCTTTTTCATAATTTCATTTTTAATTGTTATGTATTAATGTTGATTGTTTAGGTTGTTATTATATTTTTTATGTATGTATTGACCTACTAAAATTTAAAGAGTTTAATCTAAAAAGTAATTTAATGCCATTTCATAACTTTTTAATCCAAATCCACTCACTGAACCCAAACAAACACCTGCAATAAATGAGTTTTTTCGGAACTGTTCACGTGAGGAAACATTAGAAATATGCACTTCAACTACAGGTATAGATATCGCTTTAATGGCATCAGCAATTACGATTGAAGTGTGTGTGTAAGCTCCTGGATTTAAAATAATCCCGTCATAACTTTTTGATTGCAAGATCTTTTCAACTAAATCTCCAAGTTGATCCGTTTGGAAAAAATCTATCTCAAATCGTGAAAATTTTGACTGAAGTGTTATCAAATACTCTTCAAAAGTTAATGTTCCATAAAGATGCACTTCTCTAGATCCTAACTCTCCCAAATTTACCCCATTGATGATAACAATCCTCTTCATTTTCAACTATTCAAAAACAAAAATAAACACATCTTCATCTGGTTTTTGCCAGTTTAACTGCTCTCTTACATATTTTTCCACTAAAGTAGAATCGTTTCTCAATTCTTCAAAAGTGTAAGTGTTGTTCACCTGATTCTTAGCTTTAACAATACTTTGATCCAAATATTTGATTTTTCTATTTAACTCTCTGTGTCTTTTGTAATTATTGCTAGAAAACACAAAGATATACACCAATCCCAAGATGAGAAAGCCAAAAAACAATCCGATTTTAATTTTCCTTTTCATGGAATGGGTATCTAATCAAATATCAAAAATTATCTAGCATAGTTCACAGATCTGGTTTCTCTGATTACAGTAATCTTGATTTGACCTGGATAAGTCATCTCATTTTGAATTTTCTTTGACAAATCAAATGAGATTTCTGTAGCTTGTTCATCAGTTACTTTTTCTGCACCCACAATAACACGAAGCTCTCTACCTGCTTGAATAGCAAAGGTTTTCGTAACTCCTGGATAAGTTAGCGCAATATTCTCAAGGTCATTCAACCTTTTAATATAAGCTTCAACCACTTCACGACGAGCACCTGGTCTTGCTCCAGAAATGGCATCACAAACTTGAACAATAGGAGCATACAGATTGGTCATTTCCATCTCATCGTGATGAGATCCGATAGCATTTACAATTTCTGGGCGCTCTTTGTATTGTTCGGCCAACTGTGAGCCAAATACTGCGTGTGGTAATTCTGGTTCTGTATCTGGAACTTTTCCAATATCATGTAAAAGACCCGCACGTTTTGCAATTTTTGGATTTAATCCCAACTCTGCAGCCATAGTTGCACAAAGATTGGCAACCTCTTTAGAGTGTTGTAACAAATTTTGTCCGTAAGATGAACGATATCTCATTTTACCCACTAACCTCATCAATTCGTTAGGCATGTTATGGATTCCTAAATCAATACAAGTTCTTTTTCCAATCTCAGCGATCTCTTGTTCAATCTGTTTTTTCGTTTTAGCAACCACCTCTTCAATTCTTGCAGGGTGAATACGACCATCAGTAACCAATTTACTCAATGATAAACGAGCAATCTCTCTCCTTACAGGGTCAAAGCTTGACAATAAGATAGCATCTGGAGAATCATCAATGATCACATCAACACCGGTAAGGTTTTCAAGGGCTCTGATATTTCTACCCTCTCTACCAATAATTCTACCTTTAATTTCGTCATTTTCGATATTGAAAACAGAAACTGCATTTTCGAGGGCAGCTTCTACGCCTGTTCTTTGTATTGTTTTGATAACCACTTTCTTAGCTTCCATGGTTGCGGATGCTTTAGCTTCTTCAATGATATCGTTAACCAACACCATAGCTTGAGATTTTGCATCCTCCTCCATCAACTGCATCAATTGTTCTTTTGCTTGTTGTGAAGTTAATTCAGCAATCGATTCCAATTTTTCCTTTTGAATGGCTGTTTGTTTATCTAATTCAGCAGATTTAATGGAAACAGCATCTAATTGTTTATTAAGAGTATCTTTAAGTTGGTTATTTTCTGCATTTTTACGATTTACATCCTCTAATTTTTGGTTCAGAGTGGTCTCTTTTTGTTTGATTCTATTTTCTGCAACAGCAATTTGTTGATTTTTTTCGTTGATTAAAGATTCATGTTCCCCTTTTAGTTGTAAAAATTTCTCTTTAGCTTGAAGGATTCTCTCTTTTTTAAGCATTTCAGCATCTTCCACAGCTTTTTTCATAAAAGCTTCCGCCTCTTTTTTAATATTTTCGCTATTTCTAACAATAGCACCTTTGATTAATGTGTAAGATAGGGCAATTCCGGCGCCTAATCCTATGATAATCCCTATTATAATTCCGATCGTCATAAATTTATTTTTAGTTTAATAGTTTTTTATTTTTGGTTGTGTTTGTCATAATAAAAAAACCCGCAATGCCCCATAGGGTTTCGAAAAACTCCTAAAAACATGATGAAGGAGCCGATAGATCTCAAACGTCCCAGGGTTTTAACACCTTATCCGAAAATAATCGGGCCTGTTTTTATTCTAAAATGAGCTTGCCTTCTATTTGTAACTGTTGAGTTTAACAAACGTATCTGAGCAATTGCGGGAATATCTCTTTTCAAAGAACGTTAATCAATGTTGATTCTATCTGTTAGTTTCTTCAATTCTTCCATTTTGGGCATCAAATCCTCTTCGTAAGCTTGTAATCTCTCTTCTGTTTCTATCCCTTGTACTACAAAATTTATCAATATCTTCGTCAAAATGTCTTGGTGATCAGTATATGTCCATTTTTTAGCAAAATCGAAAAAGCTTTCATTGATCATTTTTTCGGCTTTTCTATAGTACTCTTCCCACTCTTTCAGAATGACTAATTCGATGGCTCTTTGAGCGATCACTAGCTTGATGGTCATTCTTCTTTCTTCCACTCTACTCTATTTAAAAGCCCTATACAATTATCTATCTCCCGCACTAATTCGTTAATTTTTTTGATTGTATCTTTTTTGTCTTCTTTGTATAAAACTGTTTTAGTTATCGTTAATACTTTATTTTTTTCAGTAAGAGTTTCAACATCTTTTTCCAGAGTTTCAATGAGTTCTTGTTGCTCTATGAGTTGTGATTTTAACTTTCTGTTCTCTAGTTTTAACTCATTTAACGAGGTTATTGCCACTTTTATTTTATGTTCAACTTCGTTATATAATGATAAAAAAGACGCCATCACTCTTATTTAGAATGCAAAAATACATAAAAAAATGATTCATTACCATAAAAAAGGGATACTTTTTTGATTATTTTATTATTTTTTTTTGGGCGTGCAACGAGCTGTCAGCTGTCAGCTATCAGCTATCAGCTATCAGTTTGGTATTTTGTTGGTTTATTGGCCGTTGTCTGTAGTCCGTAGTCCGTAGTCCGTAGTCCGTAGTCTGTGGTCCGTAGACAGATTATTCTTTGCGAACTTTGCGAGGGTTCTTTGCGCTCTTTGCGGTTAGTTTTTGGGTATTTGTAAAAAGAAATGATCACGGTGTACCTCAGTGTTAAAAGGGGTTCCACAGTGTTGTGAATTGAAAAATTGTGACACATTAAAACCACCCCGCCTTCGGCACCCCTCCAAATGGGAAAGGTCTAAAGTCAGAGGTCTAAAGTATTTGATTTCAATATGTTCAAATAGCCATAAAAATGATTTGTTTGACTTTAGACTTTAGACCTTAGACTTTAGACCTCAAAACCGCAGGTTTTGTTGCATTAGGGCGGAGGCCAAGTACCCCGCAAGTTGAGCTGCCTAGGGGATGACGGATCGGGCAGAGCGACCAACGGAAGCTACTGCCCGGCCGTTCAGACCCTTGCAGCGAAACGAGGAGTACAGGCCGGAGACCGACGGCGAGCGTAGCGAGCCGGAATGCCCAAAAAAAAGTCTGTAGTCGATGGTCGATGGTCTATAGTTTTGTAAATAAATTTATTCGCTACTATGTTTTGTTTTTATAATTCTATCGACTATTGACTATTGACTATCGACTATAGACTTTTGAATTCGTGGCTTTTTAATCATTTGCTAATTTTCTAATTTGCTTTTAGTTTTGCAAAGTAACTTTTCTATATAAAAAACGTGTTAGAT
>JBLJBB010000083.1:0-34367 GCA_047638115.1 Bacteroidales bacterium
ATTCTTTGAAAAATTTGTGAAACTTTGGTTGAGCGTAGCCAAAGGGGCACGCCCATATTAATAAGCTAATTTGATAATAAGCTAATAAAATAATTAATGAATAATGAAAATTTAAAAGCACCTTGAACTCTGAACCTTGAACCTTTTTTTTTTATATTTTTGTCAAAAATAATTTCTATGAAAAAATATCTTTTTATTGTTATAGCATTTTTCAGTTTTTCTCTATTTTCTCAAAACAGTGGTATATTACCTACTCCTAAAAATATTGAATGGGGAACAAGTGAACTAAAAATAAAAAATAGTAATTTAATCATTACTATAATCCCTGATCAATTTAAAAATGTTCCTCAAATTGATCTGGTTTTAAATCAATTATTAATGATTTTAGAAAAAGATTATCAAACCATCTCTTTTTCCAAAAATAAGAAAACACAACCCTTTATAATTGAGATTAATAATTTTGGAACCGATAAAATTCCAAATTCTAATCCAGAAGGATATATTGTTAGTTTACAATATAACAGAATCTCTATTTCAGCAATAAGTAGTAAAGGCGTTTTTTATGCTATTCAATCTTTAAAACAACTTTTTAAATTCCATGCTGCGCAAAATAAACCAATCATAATTTCTAAAATTTTGGATTATCCCTCTTTACCTATGAGAGGTTGGATGGATGATATCAACAGAGGCCCAATTCCTAGTGTTGCGTTTATTAAAAAGGAGATTGCGACCCTTTCTGAATACAAACTCAATTTTTTTAATTTATATTCTGAGTCCGTTTTTAAAAGCACTCAATTCCCAGATATTGCCCCTTTTGATGGACTTTCTCCTGTTGAAATTGCAGAGATTCAACAATTTGCAGAATTGCATTTTGTGGAGTTTATCCCCAATCAGCAAGCATTCGGACACATGGAGAAGTTGTTAGCGAACCCTTTTTATCAAAATTTAGGGGATGATACACATATTTTAAATCCAGGGGATTCTAAAACATACACCTTTTTAGATCGTTACTTATCAGAAGTTGCCTCTTTGTACCATTCTCAAAACTTTAACATCAATTGTGATGAAACAGAAGCACTTGGTAATGGAAGAGCTAAAAATTATGTGAAACAAGTAGGTAAATCTCAAGCTTATATCAATCATATTTTAAAAGTGTATGACATTCTTAAAAAACAGAATAAAAGGGTGATGCTTTGGGCAGATATCATTGGGAAAGATACCGCAATGGTGAATCTACTTCCCAAAGATATCATTCCCATATTTTGGGCTTACCATACAGCATCAGATTTTAACAATGGATTACGCCCATTAAAAAAATCTGGATTACAGTTCTTAGTAGCTCCCGGGACAAGCAGTTGGGGCACCATTTTACCAGATTATGAAACCTATACGCAAAACATCGCTGTACTTGTAAGAGATGGGTATTTGAATGGAGCTATGGGGATGTTAAACACCTCTTGGGATGATAGTGGAGAATCGCTATTTCAAAGTTTATGGCATGCCCATGCCTGGGGCGCTGAAATTGCATGGAACCCTTGTTTAGAAAGAGAAAACACACTTTTTCAAAATGAGATAAAAAACAGATTAACAACTTTCAATCAAAACTTTTCTGTCCTTCATTTTGGGATAGATGGCTATATCTCTATGGTACAAAAAGTGAAACAGATAGAACAAATTGTACCAGATGGAATCAGTGTTTTTCATAACAGTTGGAAACCATTATTAAAAAGGTATCCATCCCAACTTACAAAATTTTATGATTCTTTAAATGAAGTAGTTATAAAAAATGGAACGGAACTTAAACTGGAATTAAAACATTATAAAGATCTGTGTATTACTCAAAATGTGGATATTGATTTCCTCATTTACGTAGTGGATCGATATGTTTTTAATGCTCAGAAAAATAGAACTCGAATTATGCTCAATGATAGAGAAAGACACTATTTTGATGATTTTATGGAGCAAAATAAACAAGATTTTGAACATTTACAATCATTACTTTATGAGTTAAAAAAATCATACATCCATTTATGGGAACGAGAGTGCAGAGGGTACTATCTAGAGACCAATCTTAAAAAATATGATCAAGTGGCGAAAGAGATTGCAGATATTCCGTACTTTGTAGAGATTGTACCCATCAATATTGCTACTTTAGATTCTTATGTTCTCGAAAAATCAAAAATGGGTCCGAAAAACAATGATCAACGAATCCATTTTCAAACTTTGCCCGGTTTTCAAACCATATATTACACCATAGATGGTTCAACCCCAAACAAGTATTCCAAAAAATACAATCTATTTGATCCATTTGAAAGATCTAGTTTGGTTAAAACTGTAATTTATGATTCTTTGGGTCGTCCTTACTATAGTGAAAAATTTGTATTTCAACACTTTGGAGTTGGATCAATTGAGAAATTAAATACAAAATTCAGTAATTATAAACCTGAATATTCAGGAGGTTCTATCTATGCTTTAGGGGATGGATTTTTAGGGAGTAATAACTTCAGTGATGGGTTATGGCAAGGATATCAAGGAGAAAATATAGATGTAGAATACAATTTTGGATATCCCAAAAACATCAATTCTATCAATGCCCGGTTTGTTCAAAATTGTGTAGGTTGGATTCAAGCACCCGACACTTTAGAGATCTATTCCTCACAAAATGGAATAGACTTCACTTTGTATCAAGTTGTTACATTTCAAAAACTTGACGAACATCAGGTGGAGATCATTAAAAGAGAAGTTAATTCATTAAATATTACAACTCAATATTTAAGATTGGTTTACAAAAACAAAGGGGGCCTCCCCTATTGGCACTCTTCAGCTGGAGCAGACTCTTATCTTTTTTGTGATGAAATCATCCTACAATAGCAAAAAAAATCGTATATTTGCTTTTTTTTAAAAAGTCAAAAAAAACCACTTAATTAACTTATATTCAAGTATTTACATCATATTACAATGTACAAAATTGATAAACATCCCATTCTTGACATCCCTGAGTCAAAAAAAATCTCCTTTGAATTTAATGGTCAAAAAGTTACAGGTGAAGAGGGTTATACCATTGCAGCTGCTTTGCATCAAGCTGGTTTTCCAATACATAGCCATAGTTTAGAGGGGCGAGAGCGCAGTTTAGAGTGTGGCATCGGTAAGTGTGGTGCTTGCGAAATGTTGGTTGATGGTAAAATCAAAAGAATCTGTATCACTAAAGTGGATGGGATCTCTTCCGTTCGTGAAATCCCTAGTGAATTTATGCCAGAAGCAGAGTTTCCTAACACAGAACGTACTACAAAAATATACAAAACTCAAGTCGTGATCATCGGAGCTGGTCCTGCAGGGCTTGCTTGTAGAGAAGAATTAAATAAACTTAACATTCCAAATATTGTATTAGATAATAATGACCGTATTGGAGGTCAATTTAATATGCAGACACATCAATTTTTCTTTTTTGAAAAAGAACAGTTGTATGGGGGTATGCGTGGGTTTGAAATCTCTAATCATTTAGCAGGAGAAGATCATTCAGGGATTTTCTTAAATGCAACTGTTTGGGATATTTTAGAGGGAAAAAGAGTTGCCGTTAAAAATTTAGAAACAAATGAAATCTATTACGTAGATGCTCAATTTTTAGTGGTTGCAACTGGAGCAGTCCCTTTTATGCCTGCATTTGAAAATGATGATCTTCCTGGCGTGTTTACTGCGGCTGTGGTTCAAAAAATGATGAATGTTGAACATACTTTATTAGGAAAAAGAATCTTATCGATTGGTGCTGGTAATATTGGATATTTAACTTCGTATCAAGCATATCAAGCAGGTGCTCAAGTAGTTGGAATTATTGAAGCAATGGATAGAGAGGGCGGTTTTCCTGTTCAAGCCAATAGAGTGAGAAGATTGGGAATTCCTATCATGACTTCTCACATTTTGTTGAAAGCTTTACCAAACGAAGATAGAACCGGAATCTCAGGAGCTGTTGTGGCTGAATGTAAAAACTTTCTTCCCATTCCTGGTACAGAAAAGGTGATTCACGATATTGATATCATTAATATTTGTACTGGATTAATTCCTGATGATCAATTACTTATAAAAGGCAAGATCGTCTTTGGAATCCACACATATGGTGTTGGAGATGCCGTGAGAGTTGGAGAAGGAACTTGTGCCGTTTTAAGAGGAAAACAAGCTGCCTTAGAGATTGCTATGGAAGCTGGAAAACGAATCAACTTTGACAGTTACCTTGAGGTTTCAAAAGATTATATTGATTCTCAACAACATCCTGTTAGAGTGTTGGAAGCTCCAGTGAAACCTTCCATCGATAGAATGTATCAACAAGGGTTTGTAATTGCAGACTGTCTATACGGTTTTGCTTGTAATCCATGTGCTTTCTCTTGTCCTAAAGGGGCTATTCAAAAATCTTCTACATCCACTGTTCCTGTAATCGATTATGAGAAATGTGTGGGTTGTATGGATTGCGTGGCTAAATGTCCAGGGTTAGCAATTTTTGGATACAATTTGACCAAAAATTGGTTGTTTTTACCTATCGAATATTTTGCCGAAGAGCAAAAAGAGGTGTATTTAATCAATAATAATGGGGAGATCCTTGGAGAAGGGATCATTGAGAAAATCCTTAAAAAACCAAATAAAACTAACATTGCCAGAGTGAAAGCGTTGACTCTTGAAGGGGAAATGCTTACTCATGTTAGTGGTTTTATCATCAAAGAACAATATCCAGAACCATTAAACATCACTTCTTATAATGAAAATGAACATGCGCCCACTTATGTGTGCCATTGTGATGATGTAGAAGTTACTGAACTCATTGATATCATTGGAGATAGAAAAATGATCTCTGTAGATGAATTGAAACACATCAGCAGAATTGGGATGGGACCTTGTCGCGGAAAGAGATGTATCCCTAGAGTACGCCAACTTTTGAGAGGCAAAGGAATAGAAGTAGTTGGCGATGCAACGCCTCGCGGACCGCTCTCTAACCAAGTTAATATGAGCGAGTTGTTCCCTTCCAATGCAACTCCTGAATTTATCACCAATGTGCACGGAAAATCGACTAAAAAAGTGGAATGTGAAGTGTTTGTAGCCGGTGGTGGAATTACGGGAAGTGCTTTGTTCCGCTATTTTGCTGAAAGTGGCAAAAAAGTGGTGATAGCCAATTATGAAAGAGGCGCTTCATGGAGAAATATTGCCGGAGGAAGACCTGCATTCTCTGTTCCTGAAATTGCAGATATTGCAGCTCAAAACTTGGAGATTTTTAAAAATTTACAAAAGGAAACAAACATTAATTACAAACCTATTCGTTATGTTGGGTTTGCTCATGATGAAAAAACATACAAAGCATTAGAGGCCTCTATGGCTTGGTCTGATGCTTATATGATTGATAAAAAAGATTTTACAAAAGAGGTTTCCCCCTATTTTAATCAAAATTTAAACACATATCAAGCGGCTTTAATCACCAATGATTGCTGGCAAGCTACTCCAGGATTGGTGTTGGATACAATTAGAAACATAGGAATATCCAAAGGAGGGATCATCCTTGAAGATTGTAAACTGATTGAAGTTCAAAAAACAGACAAAGGTTTTATGGCTTTGGTGCAAAACCATGAAAAAGAGTATGTGGAATACCACTGTGAACATTTTGCCAATGCATTAGGACAAGATGCTAACAAATTTGCGATGCAATTAGGGATTGAAACAGGACTGTATCCTGTTAAACATCAGGCATTTATCACTAAAAGATTACCTATGATGGGTAAAAACGGAGACACACTGGATATGTTGATCGACCGCCGTCATTACAAAGGATTCTCCGCAGTATATGGACAACAACTTCAAGAAACAGGACAAATTATTGGGTGTGCTTCTCCGGCTGTTGATCCACTAGAAACTGGGTTAGATTTGAAATACAATTCAAAAGAATTTTTAGAGATTGTTTCTGAAATTTTCGTCAATTGGCTTCCTCAGTTAGGTGGTGTAACGTTCCAGGCATTTTGGTCGGGCTATTATGTAGAACCTCGCTATATTGTGGATCCTCAACTAGGTTTACTCATTGGAATGCGTGGACACGGTTTTATGTTAGGACAATATTTAGCAAAAATATATGTTGATAAGCTACTTGGAAAAGAGGTACCTGAGTATATGGATCAGTTGGCTTTAAGTGGGGATGGGTTAAGTGAAAAAGCTTTTAAATAATAAAAAATCAAAAACTTTAGATTACGGTTATGGAAATTGTACAACTTAAAGATAAGAAATTCAAGAAGTTCATCTCTGCAGCAAAGATTGAAACGGCTGTAACTAAAGTTGCAGAACAAATTAATGAAGATTACAAAAACGATGTTCCTGTGATCTTAGTAACTTTAAATGGTGCTATCATTTTTGCCTCAGATTTATTGAAACAATTAAATATAAACTGCACCATCACATGTGTTAAAGTGGCTTCCTATGCAGGTACAGAGTGTACTGAAAATATTCAAAATTTGATAGGTTTAAATGAGGATTTAGAAGGAAAACGTGTCATCATTATTGAGGATATTGTGGATACTGGAAACACTTATGAACACTTAGTCAACATGTTAGAGTGTCAGAAAGTGAAAGATATTCGTATTGCCACCATGACGTTCAAACCAGATGCATACAAAAAAGAGCTACCTATTCACTATATCGGATTATCGATTCCAACACTATTTGTAGTGGGAAGAGGTTTAGATTACGACGGATTAGGAAGAAATTTAACAGACATATATCAATTATCAGTATAATATCATTCTGATTAATAGATATTTAAATACAAATATGATAAAACAAAATTTATTCAATATAGTTCTTTTAGGAGCACCAGGATGTGGAAAGGGAACTCAGGCAGACCTTATTAAAAGGCGTTACAATTTACATCATGTTTCCACAGGGGATCTATATCGTCAGGAGATTGCAGCAGGCACTCCCCTTGGAATCATTGCTAAAGAATTGATAGACAAGGGAGAATTGTGTCCAGATGAACTTACTTTGAATATGTTGTATGATTATTTGTCTAAACATAATAAAACCAAAGGGTTTATTTTAGATGGAGTTCCAAGAACCATCAATCAGGTTCACATGATGGAAGGGATTGGTTTTGAACACACTATCAATATTACTATGGCCATCTATATAAAAGTTGAGAAAGAGATTGTAGCTGAAAGATTATTTAAAAGAGCACAACTTATTGCCAGAACAGATGATTCTCCTGAAGTAATTAAACAACGGATCATCACTTACGAGAACCTCACCTACCCTGTTGCTAAATATTTCAGACAAAAAGACTTACTTTACAAAATCGACGGTATGCAAAGCGTTGAAGAAGTATTTCGTGATATCTGCAGAGCCATAGATCAGAAACTATTTCCGATGTAAAGCTATCAGCTATCAGCTATAAGCTATCAGGTTTCAGTTTTTACTCTATTCTCTAGTTCATTCTTCATTTTTCATTCTTCATTATTTTGGCATTCCCCCTCGCTCCGCTCGGGGTCGGTCTACGCCTTCAAGTCCGCACCTGCAAAGTGTGGTCTGCATGGTCGTTAAAGTAGCTTCCTTCGGTCGCTCTTTAACTCCCTGCATCCCATCACTTTCCAGGTTTGCGGGCTTTCCGGCTCCGCCCTAATGCTTTTCGGGCTCAGGTCTAAGGGCTAATGGCCAAGGGTTAAGGGTTGGCAGCTCTTGGCTATTGTAATCAGTTTTTAATATGCAAAAATTCTCCGACGAAGCGATAAATTATATTCTAATTAATATCGGGTGACTCTTTTTGTAATCATATGATACACACATTTATATTTTTTTGTTTTTTTTAGAAGCAGTTTTGTAACCCATTTTTATTAGAATATAAAAAATTCGAGTTTGAGCCTTGATTTATAAAGACTGAGCCCTTGGCCATTAGCTTTAGCCTTGCGCCCACTTGCATTAGGGCGGAGCCGGGAAAGCCCGCAAAGCGGAACGCCGATGTGATGCAGGGAGTAAAAGAGCGACCAACGGAAGCTCCTTTTACGACCATGCAGTCACAAGGCGGGGCGCTGCGGACTTGAAGGCGGAGACCGACGGCTGTAAAGCCGCGCTAGTAGCACGGCTCTACAGCCGGAATGCCCATATATATATTAAAGAAATAATAATAAGAGGATTATTTATTAAAAGTTGTATGTTGAAAAATAAAAAAATTATGACTACATTAAACTATATCAATTTCTTATCTTTGTTCGTTAAATAGATAATAATTAGCAAAAAAATACGAATATGGGAATTTTAAACAAAAAAGGGGTCTTGTTTCTTATAATGACTTGGTTAGTATGTTCACTTTCTGCTCAAAAACCACTTAAATTTGAATCACCAGAATTTGAATTTAATACAGCAATGGAGCTTTTTCAAAAAGAGAAGTATGGTTCTGCTCAGCAATATTTTAAGTATGTGTACGAAAATACGCCTAATAAACAACAAGATATAAAATCTAATTCCTATTTCTACATAGGCGTTTGTGCGGCACAACTTTATAATGAAGATGCCATTTTTTACCTTTCTGATTTCATTCGTTTGTATCCAGTGCATTCATTAGTTCCTGAAGCTAACTACTATCTTGGGAAATTCTATTTCTTCAAAAAACAGTACAAAAATGTTATTGAAACCTTTGAAAAAATAGATGACAGACACGTTAGACCTGAAGAGTTAGCTGAATTTCATTTCAAAAAAGGGTATGCATACTTTGCTACAAATAAATTTGATGAAGCGAAGTCATATATGCATAAAGCGAAGAGATCCGTAGGACCATATCAATTACGTGCAACCTATTATTTAGCACATATTGCTTACGAAGAGAAACAATATGAGGCCGCATTAGAGGGTTTTTTACAATTAAAAGATTCTTATGAATATCAGGATATCGTTCCCTATTATGTTGTTCAAATACTATTTCTTCAAAAAAAATATAATGAATTGATTACGATTGCTCCATCTTTGTATGAAAAAGCAAATGAGAAAAGTAAAGTAGATATTGCACGTTCATTAGGTTTGGCATACTATAATTTGGGAAAATATAGTGAAGGAGCTCCCTATTTTAACTATTATATTGAAAAAAACAAAGATAAACTAGACTCAAACGATTTTTTTGCTGCTGGTTACACCTTTTACAATGTTGAAGAGTACAAAAAAGCCATTGAATACCTTTCACAAACATCTAAAGGGAAAACTTTAACAGCTCAAACCAGTTTATATGTGATTGGAGATTGTTATCTTCATTTAGGACAACTCTCCTTAGCATCTCAAACTTTTTATGAGGCCTATAAACTTAAAATTAATGATGACATCACCGAAGATGCTCTTTACAATTATGCTAAATTACAATTTGAAACATCAAATCAGCCCTTTAATAGTGCTATTAAAGCATTAGAAGAGTATATTACTCAATATCCATATTCTACGAGAAGTGAAGAAGCAAGTAGCTATTTATCAAAGATTTATATGTCTACTAAGGATTATCAAGGAGCCATAAATTCTTTAGAGAAAATTTCAAGTAAAAATCCACTACTATTAAAAGCGTATCAAAGATGTACTTATTTTAGAACCTTAGAGTTGATAAACAACAAAGATTATAGTAAAGCATTAGTTACTATCGATAAATCTTTACAATATCCTATGGATAAACAAATTAACATTTCAGCCCTATATTGGAAAGGTGAAACTGAATTCAGATTAAATAAATTTAATGAATCGAACAACAGCTTGAGGAATTATCAAAGAAATGAATTGGCAAAGAGTAATGAATTTTATAATGTATCATTTTACACTTTAGGATACAGTTATTTAAAATTATCCAAATACAATGATGCGATCACTGCTTTTAAATCTTTCATTGAGAAACCTGATTTATCAGACTCAGATATGATTAATGATGCCATTATTAGAATAGCAGATTGTTATTACATGCAAAAGAATTTAACATTAGCAATTCAATACTACGAAAAAGCTGAAAGAAGTGGGATTTCCAATAAAGATTATGTATTGTATCAACAAGCTAAATGTTATGGTTTTTCTAGAGATCATGCTCAAAAAATCACCATGTTAAACAGACTAATTAAATCTTTTCCAAAATCATCATATTACGATGATGCAGAATTTGAATTAGCGTCAACCTACCATTCTCTAAATCAATATTCTGAAGCTATAGCTGGATATCAAACATTTATTAAAAACAATCCTAAAAGTGTATTTGTTAAACAAGCGTACAATAAAATGGCTCAGGCATACTTAAATACCCAAGATTATGAGAATGCTATTAAAAATTTCAAATATGTATTTGAAAATTATAAAGGATCTCAGGAATCTATCGATGCTTTAGCTAACTTAGAAAGTATATATACAGAACAAGCAAGTACAGGAGAGTTTTTTGATTATATTCGAAATAAAAATTTAAACTATTCTGAAACCAAACAAGATTCTATTGCATTTAAATCTGCTGATAATAAATATATTAGAGGTGAATGTGATGCAGCAATAAAAGGGTACGATGATTATTTAAGACAGTTTCCAAATGGGATGTTTGCTGCTACAGCACTCTTCAACAAAGGGGAGTGTGAGTATGGAAATAAAAACTTTGACAAAGCATTAATTTCTTATGAAACTTTAGTTAATAAGTATAATACGAACAATAACGAGGTGGCTATTAGAAAATTATCATATATATTATTCAATAAAAAAGAGTATTCTAAAGCATTAGAATATTTTAACAAACTGATAGAGAACTCATCGACTCAAAACAATTATATTTATGGGAACAATGGAGCTATGCGCTGTAGTTATGAATTAGGACAATACAGAAATGCCTTAATTACTGCTGAAAATATCATCAACTCAAACCAAAATGATGATGATTTAAAGAATGAAGCTCTCATATATGCTGGAAGATCTGCTTATGAATTAGGGGAACTAATCACAGCTAAAAAATATTTTTCCATTCTAGCCAATAGTTGCAATTATGAAATATGTGCAGAAGCGGCTTATAAAAATGCTGAAATTGAATTTAAAGAGAACAATTTGGTTGAATCTGAAAAATCGATTAAGAAAATCATAAGTGGTTCATACTCTTCATCTTATTGGTTAGCTAAAACTTTTATACTTTATGGAGATTGGTATGCAGCAAAAGGGAACTATTTTCAAGCAAAATACACTTACCAAAGTATTGTTGATAATTTTGAAGGGGAACTCAAAGAGATTGCATTAAGAAAAGTTCAGGAAGTAACAGCACTAGAAAACACTAAAGATCAATAACTTTTAACCAAAAATGATGATTTTACAATTAGCAAAAAAAATAATTATGAAAAAATATATTTCACTATTCGCTCTGATATTGTTAGCTTTTATAGGCCAATCACAACCTATTGATACCGCAAAATTTAGAATCGACTTTGCTCCTACCATTCAAAATTTTGACAAAATCAATGGTAAAGCAAAGATTATTGATACCTTAGATACCAAGGTAAAATTTGATTATTTTATCATGCCTCAGAGGATAGATCTAACATTTTCACCTTCTTTAGTACAACCTATAAAACTATCTGCAGATGTGATGAAAAGGTATTATAGAAACTTTATAAGAGTTGGTTTTGGATTCCCAATTACCCCGTTAGCACAACTTAATATTCATAATTTTGATAACTCAAAGTATTCTTATGGAATAAACGTAAATCATTTTTCATTATGGGCTCCACAAATGGGGAAAACCATGAAAAATTATGCTTATGCTCCTATCAGTGATACTAAAACAGCTTTATTTTTTCATAGATTTTTCAGGAACTCTACTTTGTACAACACTTTTGGATATAATCATCAAGTTGCTCATAGATTTGCATTTAGTAAACTGGATGGATATGATGATAGATATTATCAAAAAAGTTACAGAGACACTTTAAGAAACAATTTTCATCATGCACATGCAGTAACAGGGTTAAGATCAAATCAAACGGCAGATGTAAAAACTTTGAAATATGACGTTAAAATTTTATACGATTATATTTATACTGTACAGAAGGATGAGGAGAATCATGCTGGTTTAAATTCATTTTTCGCATATGATGAGCGCTTTATGAAAGTATCTGGCAGTCAAAACTATAGATTAGATGTTGACTTCGATTATTATTACAATAAATGGTCTAATGATTTTAACAGTATCACATTTACAAGAAATTCATATAAAATTGAGTTTAAACCAACAGTAACTTTTGAAATAAAAGAGTATTTATTATCTTTAGGATTTGGGCTTCCTATTGTAAATTCTACCCAATATACGAAAGCAAAAGTCCCTATTTATCCTGTTGCAGAAGTGCAATTAGGGATAATACCTGGCATTATGAGTATTTATGGTGGAATAGATGGAAACACAACCTTTAATTCGTTAAAGGATTTGTTATATGAAAATCCCTATTTAAAACCCAATTTAGATACTTTAAAGTTTACGAGAACACAAACCAGCATTTTTGGTGGAATTAAAGGAAATTTGGTAAAAAAAATGAACTATCACATCTCTACAAGATACTCATATTCAAAAGATTTACCATTATTTATCATTGATACAAACGCAATATTAAAAAATCAATTTGATGTTGTGTATACAAATGCCAATATTTTAAATGTTTGTGCTAATATTACATGGCAAGTTATTGATCATCTATATTTAAATTTTGATGCCAATTATTGGGGATATTACAATCTTTCAAATGTAGAATATGCTTGGTATAAACCAACTTGGCAAGGTGGATTTGGTGGAAAATACTATTACAAAGACAAATATATTTTTGATCTTAATTTCAAATTAGAGTTTGATAAATGGGCATATATTGCGTACGCTAATAACAATTATGTGATCGCTAAGATGAGACCAACCTTAAATTTTGATGCTGGTTTTGAATACTTGATTAGTCCACAATTCGCAGCTTTTGCTCAAATAAATAATATTGCTTCACAATACCATTCAAAATATTATGATTTTAAAAATTTTGGTTTGAATTTTATTATTGGTGTAACTTATTCATTTGGGGATGAGCCACTTCGTAAAGCAAAAACTAGGAGAAAATAGTTTATAGGTAGCTACTCTCCTATTAAAATATTTGATCATGAAAACAAATATATTGGTCACAGGTTGTACTGGGAGTGTGGGGAGTGCTCTTTTGAAACTCTTAAGTGGTAATAAATCTTATCAGGTTACAGCTTTTGATCTGAAAAACAAGAGAAGTATACAATCTTTAAAGAAATTTAAAGAGAAAATTAATATTGTTTATGGTGATATCTGCGACAAAGAAGCTGTTTATAGCGTTTCTAAAGATAAAGATGTCATTATACATTTGGCAGCTCTCATTCCACCTAAAGCTGATCTTTACCCTGATTTAGCTTATAATATCAACGTCCAAGGAACTCAAAATATCATTGATGCTATTCTACAGCATGGGCAAAGTTCATTTTTACTATATTCATCGTCAGTATCTGTGTATGGTGATCGCCTAAAAACACCTTTTATAAAAGTCACAGACCTTTTATGTCCAAGTGAAGGGGATCACTATGGAGCTACCAAAGTTGAAGCAGAAAGGAGGATTCAATCACAGTTATTGAATTGGTCCATTTTTAGATTAACAGCCATTATGGGGATTGAAAATCACAAAATGGGTGAAATTATGTTTCATATGCCTTTAAATACACCCATGGAGATCGCATCTCCAGAAGATACTGCCATTGCTTTTGCAAAAGCAATTGAAAAAAGAGAGGATTTAAATTAACAAATATTCAACTTAAGTGGTGGAAAAGATTGCAGAATCTCTTATTTAGAATTTTTACAACGTTCATTTCAGGCATTTGGATTAGGATCTGTTGACTTTCCAAATAAAGCATTTGCTGAAAAGAACTTCCATTGTGGTTATTATGTTGATGGAGATCAATTAAATGAACTGTTACATTTTAGGAATGACACTATAGAAACACATTTTTCAAAATTAAAAAAATCAATATCTCCAATTCAAAGATTTGCAACATATCTATTTAGGAAATTGATCAAAAGGAAACTTTTAAAACTATCTGAGCCATACAAAGGGTATCTAGAAAATGATAAGGGAATAGTATTACACTTTTTCGAATAGAGTAATTAGTTAAAGATATCTTTCAGTTCTCTCATTTTTTCAAACAATAATTCCAACTTTGTAGGATCTGTAATCCACTTTTGAGTGGTATAAAAACCTAAGTAAGATTTATCTTTAAATGGAGGTATAAAATCAAAATTGATACTATTTATTCCAAAATAAAAAATATCTGGAATTTGCAAAAGTTCTTTAATTATTTGATTTATTTGCACGGTTTTATTGTGGTAAACAAATATTTTATCAAAAAGTTCTTTATCATGTCCTGTAACAACAGTGGAGAAATTATTCAATAAAAAAATGGGATATAAAGAGTTTTTCTTTAAAGATCTGTTAAAAAAATCTGTGAAATTTCTTTCTCTAATCACTACTTTAAAATCAATAGGCAAATCAGTAAATGAGAAGATACCAAAAACCATTTCAGTTTCTGAAAACTGTTTAGGGTCGTGAAATCCAATAAGATAAATATCAGGATTTTGATTATCTTTAACCAAAATTAACTTTTGGGTAAATCTGACACCATACATAGGTACAGCAGCAGGATATGGGAACTCTTGAACAAAGATTTCTCTATTTGAAGCATTTGCAAAATCAGTAATTAATTCTGTTGCAGATTTATATGTTGTATTTTCAGACAAATTGATATATTAAACTAAGTTTGCAAAACCCATAAAAGCCATAGCTAAGATTCCAGCAACAATAAGAGCAATTGGAACACCTTTCATACCTTTAGGTACAACAACCATCTCTAATTGCTCTCTAATTCCAGCAAAGATGGTTATAGCAAGTGCAAAACCTGTTGCAGAGAAAATAGAATATAAAGTTGAATCAATGATAGAAAATTCTTTTTGTGTTACTAAAATTGCAACTCCTAAAACAGCGCAATTTGTTGTAATTAAAGGTAAAAAAACGCCTAAAGCTTGATATAATGGAGGACTAATTTTTTTAAGCATAATCTCTACCATTTGCACTAAAGCTGCAATTACCAATATAAAAGTTATTGTTTGAAGAAAAGTAATATCAAATTTTACTAAAATATACCCATTTATTAAGGAAGTTACTAAAGTAGCAAGAGTCATAACAAAAAGTACTGCTGCTCCCATACCAACTGATGTAGATACTTTATTTGAAACACCGATAAAAGGACATGTTCCTAAAAACTGAGCCAGAATTATGTTATTAACAAAAACGGCACTAATAATCATTATAATATAATCCATAATATTTATTTTTTCTGAATTGCTTTAACAAATGCGATAACGAATCCAAGTACAATAAAAGCACCTGGTGCAAGAACAAAAATGAGAATTTCATATCCGCTTACAAATTTAATATCAAAGATTCCTCCATTACCTAAGAGTTCACGAATAGATCCAATGATAAAAAGTGCAATTGTAAAACCAATTCCCATTCCTACTCCATCAAGTAAAGATTTTAAAACTGAGTTTTTACTAGCAAATGCTTCAGCCCTACCTAGAACAATACAATTTACAACAATTAAAGGAATAAAAAGTCCTAAACTTGCAGCTAAAGCAGGAATATAAGCTTGTAAAACTAGATCAACAATAGAAACAAAAGTAGCAATTACTACAATAAAAGCAGGAATCCTCACTTCATTTGGAATAATATTCTTAAGTAAAGAAATAATTGTATTCGACATTATCAACACAAAAGTGGTAGCAAGTCCCATCCCTATGGCATTAATAGCGGAAGTAGTAACAGCTAACGTAGGGCACAAACCAAGTAATAGAACCAGTACTGGGTTCTCTTTAATAAATCCGTTGGTTAAAATTTTAATTTTACTCATATAATCCTCCTATCAATTATTGGTTTGTTTCAGTTGATGTTGAATCTGATTGTGATGATGATAATGAATGGTGTTCTTTTACACTATTGTATGCACTAAATGCTCTATCAACAGCATCACAAAATGCTCTTGATGAAATAGTAGCAGCAGTTATGGCATCCACATCACCTCCATCTTTTTTTACAGTTAAAGGTTTTTCATTCAATTTTCTTCCTACAAATTGAAGCGAAAAGTCATTTTTAGATTTATCAATTTTATCACCTAAACCTGGAGTTTCATTATGTTTAAGAACTTCACTACCGAGCACCTTCCCTTCTTTATCAAAACCTACCATAATATCGAAACGACCACTAAAAGCTTTATTTGTGAAAGTTTCAACAGCAGCGCCATATATTGCATTGTCTAAAATAGCTAAGTATACTGTTAATGAGTCTTTTTCTCCTTCGAATGCAAATTTTATAGGTTCAATTTTCCCTTTTGCAGCATCAAAACCAGGAAGAACTAATTGAATTGCATTATTTTTTTTCGCGAGTTTAGATTGTTCTATAGGACTTTTAGTCATAGAATACACTGCTGCCAATGCAGATGCTGCTACGAGAGTAATAATCGTAAGCGAAAGCATGAGTGTCATTAATGAAGATTCTTTTTTTGCCATAATGTATATAAATTTGAATCTGTTATAAACTATTTACCGAATTTTCTTGGTTTGAACACTTTATTGATCAAAGGAGTAACTGCATTCATTAAAAGAATGGCAAAAGAAACTCCTTCTGGATAAGCCCCAAATACACGAATAATAATGGTTAATAAACCACATCCGACGCCAAAAACAATCATTCCTAAAGGTGAAATGGGTGATGTAACCATATCAGTAGCCATGTAGAAAGCACCTAAAATGAGACCTCCCGTTACCAAATGGAAAAATGGATTTACGTATATTTCTGGATTCACTAAATTTAAAATTCCTGCTAAAATGAACGAGGATAATATAAATGAAACAGGAATATGCCATGTGATCACTTTTCTAAACAGTAAGAAAACAGCTCCCAATAACAAAGCAATAGCTGAAACTTCACCAAAAGAACCTCCCATGTGCCCAAATAACATATCTGCATAGGTCGGTAGATTGTCTGTAATTGCATCCATGGTTTGACCTGTTTGACCATCTTTGATATTCTTAACACCCTCTTTTAAAATTCCAAGGGGGGTGGGACCTGTTATTACATCAGCTCCAAAACTCCAAATAGGTTCAGGTTTTGGCCATAATGTCATATCTACTGGTCTGGAAATTAATAAAAACACACGACCAACTAATGCTGGATTAAAAGGATTTTTTCCTAAACCACCAAAAGACATTTTGGCAACTCCAATTGCAACTAACGCTCCCAAAACAACCCAATGTAAAGGTAATGTAGAGGGTAAGTTAAACGCTAATAAAAGACCTGTAATCACAGCTGAACCGTCTGCAATCGTTGATTTTCCTTTGAGTAAATACTTTTGAATTAAAAACTCAAATAACAAACAACTCCCAATGGAAACCAATGTTATTATGATTACGGGCAACCCAAAATAATAAACTGATACCAAAAATGCAGGAAGGAGTGCTATTACAACGGCCCACATGATTTTTTTTACAGTTTCACCACTATGTACATGAGGTGATCCAGATACTTGTAATAATCGATTATTCATTAATAATGAATTAGTTAAAATTTAATATTAGAAGAACTTATTGCATTCAAAGGTTTTTAAAAAATGCTTTGCAAATATAAGAAAAAATATTATTGTGTAAATACAAATCTTAAAATATTTGCACCCATCTGTAAAGCTTTCAATCTTACAGCATCTGAGTCTTTATGAACTTCATAATCTTCCCATCCATCTCCTAAATCTGTTTCATAAGTGTATAAACATAGTAACCTTCCTTCCCAGATTAATCCAAATGCTTGTGGGGGTTTATTATCATGTTCATGTATTTTGGGTAACCCATTCACAAATTGATATTGTTGTTTAAAAATAGGATGATTGTATGGTAATTCAACAAATTCTAACTCAGGAAAAACAAGTTTCATTTGCGATCTAACAAATTTATCCATCCCATAATTATCGTCAATATGTAAAAAACCTCCAGATAGTAAATAATTTCTTAAATTTTGCGATTCATCTGTATTAAATACAACTGCTCCATGGCCTGTCATATGTACAAATGGATACTTAAAAATATCCATACTACCAACTTCTACAGTTTCATACGACGTTGTTAGTGTCATGTCTAAATTTTTATTGCAAAAAGCAATCAGATTTTTTAATGATGTCGGGTTTGCATACCAATCTCCTCCCCCTCTATATTTCAACAAAGCAATAGTTTGACTTTGAGAAACATTGAAGATCATCAAAATAAAAAATAGAATTGAAAGATTTTTTTTGTTCATATTGATTTAAAGATTAATAACCGCCATTCCATTTCCTAATGAACCATTCAATAGTTAATAATAAAATTATGATTGAAAAGTAGATAACAGAATTTAATAGCAAGGAATATTTTTTTTGATAAACAGCAATTGTTTTGATGTTATCGTTATTTTTAATATCATCTTTTAATTTTGAAAAATCTTTTGCTAGATAAAAAGATCCTTTAGAAGTTTCAGAAATTGTTTGGAGTAAACTATGATTTGCAATCAAATTTTGAACCTCAACAAATGTTTCTCGAACTGTAAAAACTCCAGATTTTGAATATTGAGTTTTACCAAAGTTTACATTTGCATTCCATGTGTAGTCACCAGATGGTAATTCACCTACATTTAAGAAATAGCTATTATCTTGTTTTGAAAATTGATAAGGATATTTGTTCCCATTTTCTGATGTAATTACAAATTGAACATCAGCATCATTTTGCAATTCGTAACTATCATTATAGAGTTCTGCTCCAAATTGAATATTCTCATTCTCACTATAAATATTTTTCGCATCAATTCTAAAACGACTCTTATCCCCTTTGACTGAAAGGTACAACGCAATTTTATTTACAATTTCATTAAAAACGTCATGATTTTGTTGATACAAATAGTTATATACCCTCCACTGCCAAATACCTGTCCCTGTAACAACACCTGTTTTAGCCCCTAAATGATCGTTAAATAAAATAAGTGGATAATTTGTAGTGACTCCAGAAATCTTTTGATATAAAAACTGATTTGAGGAGACGGCCATTTTATAATCTCCAAAAGCTGTTGTTAATGGAGGTAATTTAAGTAACATTTTTTTGGCATCTTCAGAGAATACAAAAGAAACAAAATTCTCATTAAATACCGGTAAAGATTCGTTGATTAACTCTTTATTTTTGACAATTGTAAGTCCAGTATTTAATGTATTTATGGTGTTATAATTTGACTTTGTTCCTAATATGTACAATACAGAAACTTTGGAATTTTGTATTTCATTGATTAGATTGGAAATAGAATTGGTTATTGATGGTAATTGGTGTAAAATGAGTAATGAATACTGATTCACTGAATTTTTAAATTCTGATGCAGAAAAGATATCTAATTGATATTTATCTGATAGTTCTAATGCTGACTTAATAGCAGCAACATCTGGGTGTGGTGAATTATAAATAATGGCTATTTTCTCTCGTTGATCTACAACTTCAATATAAAAAGCACTAGAATTATTTTTATATGTGATTTCACCTTTTAAATGGGTTAAAACAACTCTATATTTTTTCAACCCCTTCTCCTTAGCTTCAAAAAACAGCTTAACAGTTTCAAATGATTGATTGGAAGTTATTGAAAAATTTTGAGTTGTAATCTCATTATTTCCTTCAAATATTGAAAGATTAAATGATTCACCTTTTAATTTATTCGCAGCAATTTTAATCTCAACTGGAAATCTATTTCCTTTAAAAGTTTGATTATTATGAACAATATCAGCAATATAAAGATCCGTTTTCAAACTTGGATCACCCATTCCTATCGTATATACTGGATATTTAGAATGTGATATCTTGTAAAATGGATTTGCACCTTGATTGTAAATACCATCCGTAAATAATAGAAGTGCTCCAACATTTCTGTTTGAATATAAATTATTGATTTCATCAAATATTTGAGATAAATTCGATGATTTGTCACTAAAATCAATTTTATCTAAATCTTTTTTTTCTTTTTTATCACCAATTAAATATGGAATCACTTCGTATTTATCACCAAACGATTTTTGAAGTTCTTTTAATTGTTCTAAAAAGGTGGTTTTATAATAATTGGAATCTGGAATAGAAATTATGGATTCTGAATTGTCGACTGCAAAAAAAAGGATTGGTTTTTCCGTAATTTTTTGTGTCATTTTTGTGAGTGGGGCTAAAATTAAAAAAGCAATCAATGTTATGGAGAAACCTCTTAAAACATACAGTAATTTGATTGTCCGTTTCCCAAAATCAATATCTTTGTTTTTAAAATAGAGAATAATAGCAAATGTGGCACCTAAAAGGATACAAAAGATAATTAGCCAAAAGGGGTATTCTGTAAGAATTGCCATATAATTTCAAATTAGTTGGCAAAATTACGATTTTTTAAAATAATAATATTGAATAACAAATAATATTGTTACTTTTGTAAATCAAAAAATACTTTGTTGACAAAGAAACATCTGAATTAGTATGATAGATCCTAAAAGAAGAGTTTACAAAACCATATTTTGCTCAATTAAAAGAGTTTTTAATCGAAGAGAGAAAAAACTTTACTATCTTTCCTCCTGGGGGATATATATTTAATGCATTTAATTTAACCCCTTTAGATCAAGTTAAGGTGATCATTTTAGGACAAGATCCTTATCATGATCATGGTCAAGCACATGGATTATGTTTTTCTGTGATGGATGGTGTTCGATTTCCAAAATCGTTGCAAAATATTTTCAAAGAGCTAGAATCAGATTTAAATATCCCGGTTCCATTCAGTGGAAATTTGGAAAAATGGGCAAAACAGGGTATTTTGTTATTAAATGCAACATTGACTGTGCGGGCTCATCAAGCTGGATCGCATCAAAATCATGGTTGGGAAATATTTACAGACACCATTATCAAAAAGCTTTCTGATGAAAAAAATAATTTGATATTTGTATTATGGGGAAATTATGCTCGTGCCAAAAAAGTTTTTATTGATTCCAAAAAGCACCACATTATAGAATCTGTTCATCCATCTCCACTTTCGGCTTATAATGGATTTTTTGGCTCAAAACCGTTTTCAAAAATTAATACTATCTTAGAAGAATCAGGGAAAACTCCAATAAAGTGGTAAATATAAGACAACGGACTGCGGACTACGGAGAAGAGAGAACACAATTATTCATTATTCATTATTCATTATTCATTATTCACTATTCACTATCGAGCATCGACTTCTTAATCATTTCAATATTTTTATGGATGGTTTCACTAGTTGGATTTAATTTCTGTGCTCTTTCCAGATATTGTAAAGCAATTTCCAATTTTCCTTCTATCGCATAACTAACACCCATATTTTCTAAAGAAACCACATGATTTGGATTGATAGCTAATGCTTTATTGAAGTAAAACCTAGCACTATCCATCTTTTGAAGCCCTTGTCCAAATATCTTCCCTTTGAGTCCAATGGCATCAGGATTTTGAGGATTTTCAAGTAAAATATTATTTACTGCACTAAATGCTTCTTGAATTTTACCCTTAACTATCATATCCCCAATCTCATTCAACTGATCTCCTTTCCACTTTGTTAAAACAATTTGAACATTTTGAGCTGCTAATGCATTAGTTGGATCACTTTTAACAATATTTTGATATATTTGATAAGAATTGTTGTAATCTTTTTTTAAAAAATAGTATTCTCCTAATAAGAGTTGAGCATTGATGGATGTTGGATCCAATTTTAATGCTTTGTCTAAATATTTTAAACTTTCTTTTAAATACCTCTCCTTTTTCTCTTCTTTAAAAAGTCTAATATAACTCCCACCAGCAGACACGTTACACTTAATACTGTTTGAAGATACTAAAACATCGGTAGTAAAAAGTGTGATATCATTTTTCCAAGTAAAATTTCTTGCAATTGTTTTTCCAGTATAAAGTATTAAAATCGGAAATATTAAAATTATGGGGAAAGATTTAGTTGATTTTGAAAACTTTTGAACTAATAATTGAATCCCAAAAGCGAACAAAATGGTAAATCCAAGTAATGGTACAAATACAAATCTTTCATTCATAAATGTCCCCACGGAGAATAATAAATTTGAAGTGATCGAAAAAGTGATGATAAAAAATAGAATTGCATAAGAGAATACACTTTTATTTCTTATCCATTTTATTGAATAGAAAATGATTACAAATAATAACAAAATCAAAAATAAAACATAAGGATTTGCAAAATTAGTCAATTCTATTTGATGTGGGTAGTAATCGTGAGTTAAAGGATATGGAAAAACCATCAATTTTAAATAGATTCCCCAGGTTAAAATTACCGTAGCAATTTTCTCAAAAGGAGTGGCAAAAACAAATGGATTATTTAAAATATTAGGATTCACTTCCTCAGCCATAAAAGCACCTAAAACTTTAGATCTAACATAAAGGAAAATAATCGAAGCGATAGCGAGAGGAATTAGTGTAATCCAATAATCACTCCCCTTTTTATTATCATTTAGAAAATAGATTGATAAAGGGATAATGGCAAGAAAAGTGATGGCATTTTCTTTTGAGAAGAGTCCGAATAACATTCCAAAGAAGGATAAAATAAGGAAATACCATTTTTTGGTATTTATATATCTAATTGAAGTATAAAGAGCGATAAAGGCACCCAACATACTCATTATCTCATCTCTCCCTTTAATATTAGCAACTGCTTCTGTGTGAATCGGGTGAACAGCAAAAAGTAAGGTTGCTAAGAAAGGAATGGAGAGATACCACTTTTCATGATCCCATTTCTTTAAAATTATTTTGAGAGTATGAAAAACCAAAATACAAAGAAGTGTGTATAATAACAGATTTACAAAATGACTAATTAATGGTAAATATGTAGAATTAAACAATTCTTCATTTTTAGGATCTCTGTTAAAACCCACTTCATCTTTTATCTCATTTCCAAAAAGTTCATATTCGAAGATAAAAGAGATTTGAGCTAATGGTCTATATCTACCGCCAGCCACTAAATTTTTAGTATGTCCAAAATATCCTGAAAACGAATCTTTAGTTAAAACATCTTTAATTCCATCCTTACCTTTGAGAGTATAATCGTTTTCAAAAATCACCAATCGATCATCTAATGCGTAATCAAGTGTTAATGTATTCCCATAAGAGAGTAAAACGAATATTATGATTGCAAAAATGCGGAAATATTTTTTACTCATAATCAAAAGTATTAAAGAAACGACTAATTTGTAATTGCGAATCTAATTTTCAAAAGACTGATTAACAAAGGTTCTAATTCATTGAGAGGCAACATATTTGCTCCATCTGAAAGCGCATTTTTAGGATCAGGATGTGTTTCGATAAAAAGTCCATCAAAACCAACAGCAATTCCCGCTTTAGCAATGGTTTCGATTAGGTCAGGTCTTCCTCCTGTTACACCACTTGGTTGATTCGGTTGTTGAAGGGAGTGTGTACAATCCAGAACAGTGGGACACTCATTCGTTTTTAACTCTTTAATACCTCTAAAATCTACAATAAGATCTTGATAACCAAAGGATGTGCCTCTTTCAGTTATCATCACTTGAGGATTTCCCATTGCTCGTACTTTTTCAACGGCATATTTCATCTGATCTGGCGCTAAAAATTGTCCTTTTTTAATATTCACAATTTTCCCTGTTTTTGCAGCAGCTTGTAAAAGATCAGTTTGACGACATAAAAAAGCAGGTATTTGAAGTACATCTGCAACTTCAGCAGCCATTTCAATTTCTTGAATGGAGTGTACATCAGTAACTATTGGAACATCAAGTTCTGACTTTATTTTTGCCAAAACATTCAAAGCTGCCTCATCCCCAATTCCCGTAAAAGAGTATAAAGAGGAGCGATTTGCTTTTTTGTATGAAGCTTTAAAAAAATAATGAATCTCATATTTTTTACAAAGTTCTGAAATTGTTTGTGCAATAGAATATGTAATTTCTTCGTTTTCAACTACACAAGGTCCAGCTATAAGAAAAAAATTATTGTTTTGATAAGTTAACATATAGATAAAATTTAAAATGCAAAAATAAACGAAAAAATTATATAAAAGAGAAAAGATTTCAACTATTCTTTTTCGTATTTTTGCATTCTTGAGAAAAAGAAAACAACAATGGACTCGGAAATCAAAAAATGCAAAAACTTATTACTAGAAGGGAAGGTGATCCTTTACCCTACTGACACAATTTGGGGAATAGGATGTGACGCTACGAACCCAGATGCAATAAACAAAATTTACAAAATCAAACAAAGAAGAGAGAGTAAAAGTTTAATCATTTTGCTTGATAATGAAAACAGACTCCCTATGTATGTGTCTAAAATTCCTCTTATTGCATGGGATTTAATTGCTCACACTTATCGTCCAACAACATATATTTATCCCACTGCCAAAAATCTACCTAAAGAATTGCTGCCAAATGATGGATCTATTGCAATCAGAATCGTAAAAAATAAATTTTGTCAACGGTTAATACAAGAATTAGGGCACCCTATTGTATCTACATCTGCTAATATTAGTGAGAGTTATACTCCACAAAGATTTTTTGACATTTCACCAGAAATATTAAATGCCGTTGATTATATTGTACCTCAAGAGTATGACGATGCTACCGATTTAAAATCATCAAGATTAATAAAATTTATTGATGATTACAATTTTGTTATCGTTAGAGAATAGAAAAAATTGAAATTATGAAAGTTGCTATTTTCCCAGGTTCATTTGACCCAATCACGAAAGGTCATGAAGATATTATCAAAAGAGCACTCTTACTTTTTGATAAAGTGATCATTGCAATTGGGATTCATCATCTGAAAAAGTCCCTGTTTTCTATTGAAGAAAGGGTTGATTTTATTTCAAAATGTTTTATTAATCAAGAGGTTGAAGTAATCACTTATTCTGGATTAACCGGAGAGTTATGCAAGCAAAAAGATGTACATTTTTTAATCAGAGGGATTCGAAACACGATAGATTTTGAATATGAAAAAGAGATCGCTCAAACCAATAAAGAACTATTTGGCATTGAAACCGTTTTTTTTATTGCTGACGTAAAATACAACCATATTTCATCAACAATTATCAGAGATATTTATAATAACAAAGGAGATATTTCATCATTAGTTCCATTTTCTTTAAATTCAAAATAGATGATTCGACAAGGTTTGTTTTTTAGGAGATTACTTTTGATTATATTTTTACTATCATCCCTTTTTGTATATGGGCAAAAGCCAAAGGAAGTGATTATAGAAGGTAATGCACTTTTTGCGGCAAATTGTGATATAAGAGCTATCTCAATTTCAGATTATATTAATTTATTACCAAATACAATAGCATCTACAAAAATTTCAAAAACAGGATATTTTAAATTAAGTTTTAAAACCAATTCAATCCAAATCATTCAGTTAGAAATCAACACTTCTAGATCTGAAATGTTTATTGTTCCTGGATATCAATATAAAATTGAGATCAATATGGATGAACAAAAATTTAAAATGTTCAATCCAGCAGATGAGAACGGATTTTTACAAATTAGAAGTTCTCAAATTGACACAAACGATTTAAACTATAAAATTAATAAATTCTATAGTTTCTATGAAAAAACACTTGACAAATATGCAAACAACATCATAAGATTTAGAAGTTTACTACATTATGATAGTTTAGTAAATGATATCAAAAGTCAATATCCTGTTGTATATGAACCCACTAACTACTATTTTTCATACATTTATTATACTATAGGTCAGTTAGAAGCCATTGTAAAAAATAAAAATTACAAAGAGATTTATAATAAATATTTTGATAATGATTTCATATTATATGATAATCCAGCATATATGACATTATTCAACTATTATTATGACAATTATTTATATTTGTCTCCAAGGATTTCAAAAGAAGTATTAGATAAAGCGATCAATGAAAATTGTAATTATTTAGATCTTTTTAACGGTGTTGGAAAAGATTATTCTTTAGTAAATGAAAAATTAAGAGAATTAGTAATCATAAAAAACTTATCACAATTTATCAATAACGATGAATTTAACCAAGAAAATGTTATAAAACTATTACAACATATTGTCAAGAACACCCATTTTGAAGAGCATAAAAAGATTGCAGAATCTTCATTAAAAACAAGCATAAGATTCAATACAGGATCATCAATTCCGAACATTAACTTTAAATTAGCGAATGGATCAAAATATGATCCAAAAGATTATAAAGGGAAATGGATCTATTATCAATTTTTCTCAACACAATGTGTAGATTGCATTAGAGAGATGGTAATCATAAATGAATTACAAAAACAATTTAAAGATAAAATCGTTTTTGTAAGCGTTTCTGTTGATGCTGACGTTACAAAATTTATTCAATTTAGAAAAAAATACACTCAATTTGATTGGGAGTTCGTTCATTTTAACAACTCTTATGAATGGATAAAATATTTTGAGATTTATTCTTTACCAGAATATTTATTGATATCCCCAGATGGAACATTGTTTAGCAGATATCCTTCATCTCCTGAGAAAGATTTAACGATTTTCTTATTGAGATTGTTTACTGAAGAGGAGAAAACAGCAGACCCATTGAATCCACATTATAATCAAAAATAGTCTTTTTTCGTATTTACAGTATTTTTCAGCATAGGTACAAATTTAAAATTTCCAAAATTTTCTTCTTCAAAATTTGAATCATCGATTTTAGTAATTCGTTTCATCGTTTGAGTATCTTCACCAACTGGAATTACAATCACACCTCCCGTTTTTAACTGAGTTAGAAGTGAAGTTGGAACTAAAGGAGCTCCACAAGTAACAATCATTTTATCATAAGGAGCGTACTGGGGCACACCTTTAAAACCATCTCCATAAAATAGAAAAATTTTATGATCAATTTTATCAAGTAATTGTTTTGTTTTTTTGTACAATTCATATTGTCTTTCAATTGAATACACCTTAGCTCCCATAGAACTCAAAATTGCCGCTTGAAATCCAGAACCAGTCCCAATTTCTAAGATTTTATCTCCTTTTTGAACATGTAACAACTGAGATTGAAATGCAACTGTAAAGGGTTGAGAGATGGTTTGTTCACAGTGTATTTGCAAAGCCATATCTTCATATGCTTTTGGCCATAAAAAAGATTCAATAAAAAGATGTCTTTCCACTTTATCAAATGCATTTAGAACATTTTCATCTGTAATATTCTTTCGACGTAACAATTCAATTAACCCTTTTTTAGCACCTTGTAAATATTCCATAACAAATAAATTTGGATGCAAATATATAAAAAAAATAGTTTTACTTAGACAATTTAGATATTTTCAGTACTTTTGTAGGATATTTTACAATCTATTAATTTAATTATAAACACTATTAACATTTCAAAATAAATCAATTATAATCACGTTAAAACATAATGAAACAGATCTTTTTTATCATTTTTTTATCAGCAATTATTGTTACATTCACTTCATGTGATGATACTGATTTAACGCCTGCATATTTAGTAATTACTGAAGCAGATTTTCAAAATTGTATTGACATGACCGATTTCAATGCATTACACGAAGAGAGTTATGATCAGTTTCAACTTGAAGCTTTAGCATCACAAAAATTTAAAGATGTATGGGTATATGTAAATGGGAAAAACCTCGGTTGCTGGGAACTCCCTTGTAAAATTCCAATATTACCGGACTATACTGAAGAGAATATTATAAAACTTGTTCCTGGAGTTAGATTGAATGGTGTATCTACTATGATTCCTGCATATCCTTTTTTGTCAGTGTTCTCAACAGCAATTATGATGGATCGGGAAGAAACATATTATCTATCTGATAGAAATGTATCATTTACTTATCCTATTTCGATTAAATTCCCATTGCTAGAAACTTTTGATCAAAGCACAACCTTTGAAAGTATTGATGCGGATGGAATTAATATGGAAATAACCACTGAAAACCAACAAACTATTGGTAAAATTTCCATTGATGATACCCTAGACTTTTTTGACGTAAAATCTCCAATTATTCAATTAAAAGGGAGTGGAAATTTCACTTTTTGGGAAATGGATTACAAATGTGACAACAATATTTATTGTGAATTGTTTATTCATACTATTTCAGGAACAACTATTCCTGTTTCATTGGTAAGTTTAAACCCAACCAACGGGGTTTGGAAAAAAATATATATCAACTTAACATCCACATTAACCAACTATACATCAGCTTCATCAACTATTCCTATCGAACTAGTTATGACCGGTAATAAAAAAAGTGATCAATCAAACACTTATTTTTATTTTGACAATGTAAAAATCATCACATTTAAATAAAAATATGAATCGTAAAAAACTACTCGCCTTATATTTACTATTTGATATTTTTACTTCCATTTTCGCATGGATTGCATTTTTTCTGTATAGAAAATACAATGTTTATCCATACTTTTTAAGCGATTTCACAAATAGTGTTTTAAATGATCAAAATTTATACCTTGGAGCTCTCTTTATTGTTCCCATCTGGGTACTATTGTATACCTTTTCAGGATATTATTCAAGGATTTATAGAAAATCTAGATTACAAGAATTTGGAATAACTTTTTGGACAACATTGATTGGGGTGATTATATTCTTTTTTGTTTTAATATTAGATGACCAAGTTCGAAATGAACAGATCAGACAAACTGAATTGGTTAAATATTTTGCTTTTTACTTTGTAGTTCAATTTTTAAGTATCTATATTCCAAGAGTTATCATCACTACAATCACAAATTATAGAATAAAAAAAGGGATTATTGGTTTTAATACAATAATTATTGGAAGTGATGAAATTGCTGCACAAACCTATCAAAATATTATCAAACAAGATCCATCTGCACAAAAATTTATATTAGGATTTATCTCATTTCCAGGTGAAGAAAATTTGTATTTATCTAATAAGTTAAAACATCTCGGGAGTATCGAAAATTTGCAAGATCTAGTCATAGAGTATAAAGTTGATGAATTAATTATCGCTATTCAGAATGGAAAAAGGAAACATATTGAATCTATAATTGCTGATCTAGGTCATTTTAAAAATATTGTTTTAAAAATAATTCCACAAACACAAGATTTTTTAATGGGGACAGTAAAAACTTTAAATGTTTTACAAGAGCCATTAATTTCAATTTCTCACGCCAGATTATCTACTGGACAAGAGTATTTAAAAAGATTTACAGATATCTTTTTATCACTTATTGCAATTTTTATTTTATCTCCACTCTATTTATTTTTAATTGTCGGGGTTAAGTTTTCTTCTCGTGGTCCTATTTTTTATAGTCAAGAAAGGATTGGATTGATGGGAAAACCATTTAAAATTATCAAATTTCGATCAATGATTGTGAATGCAGAAGTTGGAACCCCGCTCTTATCGAGCAAAACGGATAGTAGAATAACAAATTTTGGGAGATTTATGAGGAGATCCAGGTTGGATGAAATTCCTCAGTTTTTTAATATTTTAAAAGGGGATATGTCTTTGGTTGGACCTAGACCTGAAAGGCAATATTTTATTGATCAAATTGTTAAAGTTGCTCCTTATTATAAATTATTACTTACTATTAAGCCAGGAATGACTTCATGGGGACAAGTTAAGTTTGGGTATGCCGAAAACATAGATGAGATGGTAGAGCGTTTAAAATGGGATATTTTATACCTTGATAATATGTCATTACAAATGGACATAAAGATCCTCATTTACACTGCTTTAATTGTCTTAAAACGATCAGGAAAGTAAAGTATATTATACTATCAGATAACAATTTTTAAAGTTTAAATTCTCTATTTTTTAACAAACTTCCGAACAACCATCTGATTCTCTATTTTAAGTGTTAAAAAATAGATTCCTGATTTGATGTTATTTAGTGGAATTGTAATAGTTGCCTCTGAATTAGTAGATTCGTAAATCTTATTTCCTTTGATATCAAATATAGAGTACAGTTTAGGAGTCGTTGTGCCAGAATGGTCATCAACAATAATGAAATTAGATGAAGGATTAGGGAAAAGAGTAATATATGGATCTAAGAGAGATTCGTTAACTGCATGATTTGTAGGAACTAATTCCATATTCTGTATGATCAGAGAATCACTAAAAATAGTAATAGGTAATGTTTTTGAATGGTATCCCGGCGCTGAATAGGTTACAGAATATGCACCACTTTTTATGGGACGATGATATTTTCCTGAAGGTAAAAATGAATACACACAAGATTGATTATTATCATGAGATGTCACAAAAACCAAAGCTTCAAGTGGTTGATTTGTAATTGAATCAGTAATAACTCCTGAAAAACCTAAAGCAGATTCATAGACATAGTATAATAATGAACGATATAAGTAATCCCAACGGATTGGCAATTTTGCTGCAGGTGTTCTTTTTGTACTGTCAATTTCTATAGTAACGTCTCTACATTGAAGATAATAGTTTAAACAATCCAATTTAGAGCCATCAACAACATACCAATCCCCTCCGTTCGTTACACCACCTTCATCATCAAAATAGTATGGAGGAGAATATTGTCTTAGTGTATCATAGAATTTCCCTCCAACCTCAATCCACCATAATCTGTCTGGATGTTGTAATTGTGCTGTAGTCCAATAATCCCAAGCATAATTGTACAATTCAGCGCCACCATGAAAATTAGCAGCCATGACAATTGATTTTTGTTGAATAAACTGAAGCATAGCATTAATCTCAGCAATATTTGTAGTAGGCATTTGAGATTGATTCACTTCTGGATAATTTCTATTGAGATCATATCCTGCTGCATTTGAACGCACTGAACCTGAAACAGAATTATTATTTGTTGGGAATGTCCCATCTGGGTTTTCCAACGGGCAAATATATAAATCTACACTATTTAATATTGCAGAAACAATAGGATCTGATTGATTATTAAGCATATAATCAATCAAACGAAGCATAAGCACATAACCACAAATTTCATCTCCGTGCATTGATGAGGAGTATAAAAAAGCGGGTTTATTTTGAATATTATCGTTAAAATTGCCAATTTTAGCAGCGAGGATTTTATGATTCTTTGTTGTATTTGATAAAATGGTGTCAATTCTACAATAATCTGGGAAATTTGTTTGAAAATCTGACATCATTTGTAAATAGACAGAATATGTTGGATATCTGTTCCAAGAGGCCATTTGAGCCACTGTGGTAGCCATGGTTAATGTTGGACTTAACAACTCGGAATCTATCGATTCCCAATCTATAGAAAAAGGTATATTTTTTTCAATAAACTTTTGAACATCTAATTGAGTGATCCAAATTTTTACATTAAATATTTCATTATTTTTTTTAATATCTCCTCTTTCAATAGAGAAATCGTTGATTAATTTTTGTACTTCCGTTTTTGAATTCACCACAACATCAATGAAGACTCCAGGATTAGTTTTGATAATATCTAAAAGTTCTTTTGGATCAGTTTGAGCAAAAAGTGAATTTATAACAAAAAGAATGAGAATAAAAAGAGATATTTTTTTCATTAATTTTGTTTGTTAAGTGCAATAATTTGATTTAAAAGTGCATCTGAAACTTTTGTTAGTGGGAGTCTTAAATGGTATTCAATTTTATTTTGAAGGGCTAAGAAAGCTTTAACTCCAGAAGGACTACCCTCTTTAAAACAAGCTTGCATAATATCTAACATCTCTTCATGAAATTTTCTTGCTGTGATAAAATCTCCATTTTGTGCTTGATGAACAATTTGGGACATTTCATAAGGGAATGCATTTCCAACGACAGAAATTAACCCGTTTATTCCAACTGCAAGTAATGGTAATGTTATGGCATCATCTCCGGAGATTACAAGGAAATCAGCAGGTTTATGTTTGATAATCTTCATAATTTGGTTAAAATTACCAGAGGCCTCTTTGACACCAATAATGTTATTTAACTTTGCCAAACGAAGTGTCGTTTCTGGTTCCAAATTACAACTAGTTCTTGACATAACAGTATACAGAATAACTGGAAGTGGTGAATGTTCAGCTATCATTTTAAAATGCTGATATAAACCCTCTTGAGAGGGTCTGTTATAGAAAGGTGTTACAGATAAAATGGCATCTACTCCAGTCCAATCAGTATGTTCTAATTTATGTACAACCTCTTTCGTTGAAGGTCCACCCACACCCACAACAATAGGCACTTTTCCATTCACTACAGAAACAACCGCTCTAACAATTTGATCTCTTTCTTCTGAACATAGTGTTGGTGTTTCTGCAGTAGTACCTAAGAGAACTAAATAATCAACACCATTATGAATCAATTGAAGAGCTAATTTTTGTAAACTTTCAAAATCAATATCACCATTTATTTTAAAAGGAGTTACCAAAGCGACTCCTAATCCATTGAGTTTATCAATCAATCTCATTTTCCGTATAGTTTTTTTGTATATAGTTGTATATTATTTAGTATTTCGTATTTGTTATTAGGATCCTCAATTTGAATAAATAGATCATAATACTCTTTTGATTCTGGGATTGTACCTATAATAAATTTTGCATGTGATTGAGCTAAAACATATTGAATTGCAGGTAAAGAGGCATCAGAAAAATCGATTAAAATGTCAAAATCTTTTTTTAAAAAATCATTCATTTGAACAAAATCTGGTTTTCCAAACCAATTGAGACTTTTTTTACAGAAATAATCTGCAGTGAGTTGTTGCAAACAAAAATGAGGAACAATTTTATCATCAATGTATCCCATCAACCATCCATTTTTTTCTTGATTTTGTAGATTTGAAAATATGGAATAGATAAGTTTATAGGAATCCTCGTCAGATATTCTAGTAATAATTCCAATAGATTTTGCTTGGTCTAGTGAAATTATTTGCTTATCTCTTAATACTTTATGAGAATTTAAAACTTTTTTTAAATATTTATTTTTAATTTGATTTAATGGGTTCATTGCTTTTAATTACAAGCTACAAATATATATAAAAATGTTTTTCAAATCTTGATTCTGTATCAAAAAAAAATCTATTTTTGTACTCTAAAAAAATAATAAAAAAATGGGAAGAAAAATTACAATTATTTTAGCTTTTGCGTCAATTTTATTTGCAGGTTGTGAAAAATTTGAACCTGCTAAACTTCGCATGACAGCATTATATGATCCTTCAGACAAAACTGTAACATGTACAGTTACGATTACAGATAATGGTGGATGTACAAATTTTACTGAACAAGGTGGTATGTTTAGTCTCAGCGAAAACCCATCCCATTTAGATCAATATTCAACTATTGAAGTAATGAATAAAAATTCATCAGAGCATAAATTCATTTACAAAACAAGGTTATCACAAGATGATGTAACCTATTTTGTAAGAGCTTATGTAAAAACAAATGCTGGTACTGGGTATAGCAATATTATCGCTGTAAAAACACCTGCTAAGTAAGAAAAGGGTTTCTAATTCCCTATTTTCCCCAACTATCTCTATCCAAGCTACGAAAATTAATAGCTTCGGCTAAGTGATCTGTTTCAATATTAGGCGATTGATCTAAGTCAGCAATGGTTCTAGCAACTCTTAAAATTCTATCGTATGCTCTTGCTGACAAGCCCAATCTTTCCATTGCTGTTTTAAGTAATTGATGTCCAGCATCAGAAATTACGCAATATTTTCTTACCAACTTACTACTCATTTCAGCATTACAAAAAATATTTTGATGTAACATAAATCGTTTTTTTTGCATTTCTCTGGCGGCTACGACCCTATTTCTAATCATTTCACTTTTTTCAACTGGTACTGTAGATGCTAATTCTTCATGAGATACAGGAATAACCTCTACATGAATATCAATTCTATCCATTAACGGACCAGATACTTTATTTAAATACTTCTGAACGACTCCTAACCCACAAGTACACTCAATTTTGGGGTGATTATAGTTTCCACATGGACATGGATTCATAGCAGCGATAAACATAAAAGAAGCTGGAAATTCTACAGAATATTTTGATCTTGAAATAGTTACATACCTATCTTCTAAGGGTTGTCTCATAACTTCTAGAACTGTTCTTTTAAACTCTGGAAGTTCATCTAAAAATAAAACACCATTATGAGCAAGAGATATTTCACCTGGTTGAGGATGTGTTCCTCCCCCAACAAGTGCCACATCTGATATTGTATGATGAGGGGCTCTGAATGGCCTTACTGAAACCAGAGATGCATACCTACTTAACTTACCCGCTACGGAATGAATTTTTGTAGTTTCTAA
>JBLJBB010000084.1:0-7285 GCA_047638115.1 Bacteroidales bacterium
CTTTTTTTTGACAAAACCTTCTTTACTGCGATTTTTAAAGCATGAAGCACAACGGATGGCGGTATGGTTAGTTGCCGATTTCGAAGCACTTTCCTGTCAAGTTACAACTACTTTTGATACGGGCTGTGCCGCTCGAATACGCACTGCACCGGCAATTAACTATACCGCGTGTTGTGCGTTCGGCTTTTATTTATTTCATTTTCTTATTGTAAATTGAAGCAAAGTTACTAATTTTGCATTCAATTATTTAGATTTTTTTCATTATGTATTACAGCAGACCTTGGACGACTATCTAAGTGATAGACAGTCCCAAATAAATTTCCCATAATCTTTTTGGCAAGACAAACAGTCTATGCTTTAGTGTGTCGTCATTTTTAATGAAGGCATTTCTTTGTCATAGTTGCTCTGTCAGGTAATACTGTCTTTCACATCGCTACGATTTGAATTCAAGTATTCACCTGTAAGAAGTCATAATGAATAAAAATAAATTGCCTGTAAGATTTACAGGTCAGCACTTTACAATTGACAAAGTGCTAATTGAAGATGCAATAAAACATGAATATTCTGGACTAAACTGACCCCCTAATTCCGGACTAAACTGACCCCCTAAATCCGGAGCAAAGTGACCCCACTAAAAAGGAATAGAAATCGTTAAAACAGGTATAAAATTTTTATACCATGTCAAACCAAATGATTTCTATGTTAAAATTAAGAAAAATTATTCAGCAATTACAAAACGGGAAAGCTATTAAGCAAATTTCCAAGGAATTAAGATCTTCAAAAAATACGATTAGAAAATACAAAAGGCGTATTGACCAAAGTTCAAAAACCTATCAAGAAATTCTTTCTTTAAATGACGAACAATTGTGCAATCTTCTAGAATGTCAAACTGGGCCATTTACTACTTCAGATGACAGATATCCCATTTTAGCAAGTAAGATGGAATCCTATGCTAAAGAATTAAAAAAGCCAGGAGTGACCAAGCAAACACTTTGGGAAGAATATAGAACAGAATATCCGATCGGTTACCGAAGAGCTCAATTTTGCGAACATATCACTAGATATCTATCAACAAAAGATCTCAGTATTCAAATTGATCATAAATATGGTGATGTTTTAGAAGTTGATTTTGCGGGTAAAAGTTTGAGCTATATTGATAAACAAACTGGAGAATTCATTAGTTGTCCTACATTGGTTTGCACATTATCAGCCTCAAAATATTTTTACGTAGAAGCACTTCCTGACGCATCACAAGAACAGGTTTATGCTTGTTTATCAAGAGCATTAGAATATTTTGGAGGTGTTCCTAAAAACATTTTAAGTGATAACATGAAACAATATGTAATAAAAAGCAATCGATATGAACCTCAATTTAACGATGTAGCTTTAGAATGGTCTACCCATTATCAAACTAACCTTCAAGCTACAAGAGTAAGGCATCCAAAGGATAAAGCATCAGTGGAAGGTACAGTAAATAATGCTTATTATCGCATCTATGCACCTTTAAGAAACATGATCTCGTATAGTTTAGAGGAATTGAATGAAAATGTGAAAAAGCAACTCATAATAGCGAATAATAGACCTTTTCAAAAAAGAGAAGGGTGTCGTTTTACTGATTTTATATCAAATGAAAAAGATCTTTTATTTCCACTTCCAGCGGAACCATACGTTTATAAACATAAAATTAATGCAAAAGTAAGAAAGGATTATCACATTATTCTAGGAGAAGATAAAAACTTATATAGTGTTCCATACCAATATGTAGGACAAACTGTGGTTGCTGTATATGATACAACTGAAGTTGCTATTTACTTAAATATGAAACAAATAGCTGTTCATAAAAGATCCTATGGCAAATACAAACACATTACTTGTAAAGAACATTTACACCCAAGACATTTAGCTTATAAAGAACAAAAAGGATGGGATAGTGATTATTTTTTGAATATAATGACTAAAGTAGGTCCAAATTCTAAACAAATTACCCAAAACATACTAACATCTCGAACATATCCGGAGCAAAGCTTTAGTTCTTGTTGTGGGTTGATAAAATTACTTAAAGCTTATGGTAATACTCGTTTCGAAAATGCTTGTACTCGTGCATTATTAGGGAAAACTCATACTTATTTAATCTTGAAAAATATATTAGAAAAAAACTTAGATAAACAATTATCTATCACATTTAATGAGAACTACATCCCCAATCACGAAAATATTAGAGGACATAAGTCGTATTTATAAATTAAAAAAACAAAACAATGAACAATCAAATCGTTTTAGACAAGTTAAAATCATTAAAATTGGTAGGAATGGAACAGACATATTCTGCTATTCTTTCTCTTCCTATTCATGAACAGCCAAACTTTCAACTGGTTATCAATAGATTAGTTGATGCAGAAATTGAACACAGGCAACAACATAAGTCAAATATTAATCTAAAACTCAGCAAAATGAGATATCATGCAGTTATTGAACAAGTTGAATGTAATGCTCAGCGAAACTTGACCCAAGACCAAATGTTTTCAATAGCAGACTGTAATTTTATTAATCGTGCTGATAATATTTTGATAACTGGTGCAACTGGTTGCGGAAAAAGTTATCTTGCTTGTGCAATTGGAAGACAAGCTTGTACCTTAGGATACAAAACAATATACTTTGGAATGGGCAGATTAATGGAAAAATTAGCACAATCCAAAATTGATGGTTCTTATTTGAAATTTATTAACTATTTAGCCAAAATTCATCTTCTTATTATCGATGATTTTGGATTGCATCCATTTGATGCAAGTACAAGATTAGCTCTTTTACAGATACTTGAAGACAGACATGGTCTCAAATCAACAATCATAATTTCTCAACTCCCAACTCAAAATTGGTATGATTACATTGATGAACCTACTATTGCAGATGCAATACTTGATAGAGTGTTTTCTAATGCTCATAAATTTGATTTAAAAGGAGAATCTTTAAGAAGAAAAATTGTAAAAAATTAATGTATATTTGCAACGATTTCTAAATCCTTTTTAGTGGGGTCAGTTTGCTCCGGATTTGAGGGGTCACATTGTCCGGAATATTCAAACAATCAAGAATTAATCAAAACGATATGAATAAAAATAAATTGCCTGTAAGATTTACAGGTCAGCACTTTACAATTGACAAAGTGCTAATTGAAGATGCAATAAAACAATCAAGAATTAATCAAAACGATACGGTCTTAGATATTGGTGCAGGAAAAGGATTTCTAACTGTACAACTACTACAAAAGGCTAAATTTGTCATTGCGATTGAGAATGATTTTGAGTTAATAACGCATCTAAAACACAAATTTAAACAAACTCAAAACATTCAAGTTTTTGGATGTGATTTCAGAAATTATAAAATTCCTAATTTTTCGTTTAAGGTTGTTTCTAACATACCATTTGGTATAACATCAGAAATCTTAAAAATATTGATGTTTGAAAATATGGAAAGTTTTCAGGGCGGTTCAATTTTCCTGCAATTAGAACCTGCTAAAAAGTTATTTGTAGACAAAATCTTTAATCCTTACACTATCCTATATCATACATTTTATAGTTTGAAGATAGTTTACGAAATAAATCCTAATAGTTTTATACCTCCTCCAACTGTTAAGTCTGCTTTTCTTAAAATTGAACGAAAACCTTTACATATTGATTTTAATCAGAAAGTCAAATATTTAAAATTTCTATCTTTTCTGTTACAAAAACCTAATTTACCTGTCAGAACGGCTTTAAAATTAATATTCAGAAAAAGTCAGGTTAATGAAATTTCCGAAAAACTTGGAATTAATTTGAACTTAAAAATCGTGAATCTATCTCCAAGTCAATGGAAAGATTGTTTTATTGAAATGCTGAAAGTTGTCCCTGAAAAGTTCCACCCTTCATAAATCAATTCTATCTTGTCAAGGTAGTATTTTCTGCGAGGGGGTGTCTTTAAGCTGACGCACAACGACTAAGGCTAAGCGCATTTGGCGGTTTGCGGGAGTATTCACTGTCGCATTGCGACAAAGTGAATGCGGGCGCAACACCTGCTAAATGCACGTCAGCCAGCCAATGAGCTTAGGCGCGTGTTATGCGTTCGTAGTTTTGTCATTCAATTGTTTAATTTTCAGCCGATAAGTGAACTTTCACCCCGAACTGCGAAAATTTTTTCGTCTGCTAAACCAGATTTTCCAACCGAAAAGCACAAAAGCTGTCGATTTATTTTGTTTTCTTTTCTTCGTTTTTTCAACCGCACAAAACTGTCGCAAACTAACGAAAAAAAGATTAATCTTCTGTTTGTAAGTCAATGTTTTTCAGTTGTTTTTGACTTGTCAGAAAGTTTGAAAACCGATAATGATTCTTTTACTTTTCATTCAAGAAGCAAACTTTAATATCCTAATTATCAGTCGTAATTTTTCTCAGTTATTGTAGTTTGCTCTGATTTTAATGAGCTAATTTTAGTCCAACAATACCAATTACAATCAAAAGTGCTGAAAGCATTCTCCATATACTTGCAGAATCACCAAAGAAAACGATACCAATCACCAAAGTGCCTACGGCTCCTATACCTGTCCATACAGCATATGCAGTACCAATAGGGATAGCTTTTTGAGCAAACCATAAAAGTGCTCCACTCAAACTCATTGAAATTACTGCAATTAATATTCCCAAAAACTTTGAAGGCATTGTCTGTGACAATTTAAGACCCAATGGCCATCCAATTTCAAAAATTCCAGCCAAAATTAAATAAATCCAGTTCATATAAATTGTTTTTTAGTATGATTACATTAAACATGATTTTCAAGTCAGAAAGTCTGTTTTACTTTTTTTCAAGCCTCGAAAACCATTTTCAGCCCGCAAACGAACAAATACACTTTAAACCACTTTCAATTCGTTTTCTAATCGTCAAACCGTAAATTTCAAAATTTCTGTCGTTATTTGTCTTAGTCGTAAAAGTAATAAGTCCAATTTCTTTCCTTAGAAAATCTGCGAGGAATTGTCCGCCGAGCAAAACCCCTAAAACCAGCAAAATCTGTCAAACCGACAAGTCATAAAGTCCAGAAGAAGCGGACAGTTCGTCAAAGATTTTTCAACCAAAATTCTGTCCTTTTTTCTTTTTCTACTATGACGCATAACGGCCGAGTATTGGCGATGGTGGGGCATTTGAAAAACGTCAACTCAACATTTGCACAAATGTTCAATAGAATAACAAATGTTGAGTTTACAACTGTCAGCCCCACTATTGCCAATACTATGTTGTGCGTTCGTGCTTTTGTTCATTCAACTATGAGTTATTATTATTCATATTGATAAATAGCAGAAGTCCACAAATCATTAGTATTGTAGCAATTCCAAACACAGTTGCTTTGTTGTAACTATAAATTGCGGCTGCTCCAAGCGGAACTAATACATGATATAAAGCCTGCAAACTTTGGCTTGTTCCTTGTAGCAGTCCTTGCTTATCTTCTGTAACAGTGTTGGAAAGCCTTGCATTATATGAGGGGTCAAATAAGCCTTCTCCTAACACAATACAGGCAACAGCTCCTACAATAAAAAATACAGAAGTGATAAATGCACTTATAAATAGCAACCCAAGTCCTACAACAAGTCCAAGCAAACCAATAATGCCAACGGTTTGTTCGCTATACTTTTTTAGCATTTGAGGTAGGATGATTACTCGAGAAAGAATATCGCAAATACCTACTAGAACAAAAACACCACCAATGAATTCTGGCCCCCACTTAAAAACATCTTTAAGAAAAATACTGGCATTAAATTGCCATATTCCTAAACCGATATAAAAAAACGCTCCCATAATGATTAAGCTTTTGGCAGTCTTGATAGAGAATATTTCTTTTAAGTGGGTGAATGTGTTAAAACTTTTCCATGTAATCTGTTTAGTGCGTTTCTCCGTTGTTAGTGATTCTGGAACGAAAATAAAAATACAAGCTATTGAAATAAAAGTAATAATAGCAGTCACATAAAAAGGCAATGTGATGGATTTCGCTCCAAGAAGTCCACCAATTGCAGGTCCCACCATAAACCCAAGTCCATTAGCTCCGCCCAAATATCCAAACCATTTTCCTCTTTCATGTGGTTCTGTGGTGTCTGAAATATATGCAAATAAAGCACTCTGGTTGCCTGCCGTAATACCATCAATAATTCTACCTAAAAAAAGTATCCAAAGAGCACCACCTATACCAAGCAATAAATAGCCAATAACTGAACCCAAAAGGCTTATAAGCAATATCGGTTTTCGCCCAAACCTATCGCTTAAAGTACCAAAAATGGGTGCTGCAAAAAACTGACAAATAGCAAATATTGAAACTAACAAACTCATAGTTGCTGCAATTTTCGTATTGGCAACATATTTCTCTAATAGAAATGGAAAGAGCGGAAGTACAATGGTCATCCCAATTGCATTGAGTATTGTAATTCCAACTATAAACCAAAGGTTTTTCTTATTTTGCATTAATTTTATTCGTTAGTTTTTAAATTCACGTGTAGGTTGGTTCGCATGACGCACAACGGCTGGCGCTAAAACTTGGTGGGCTTTCGCGTCGATTAGCCAGCGAGTGTTAGTTAATTTTTTTATTTTTTGTTTGTCACGTGGACTAGGCCCACTTAGTTTTAGCGTTTGTTATGCCCTGTTTTTGTTCATTTAATATCAATTTCCCATTTTCGTCATATTTATCAGCTTCATAATCGTGAATATCAAAACAAGATATACAAAAAACAATACCTTCTTGTCCTAATAATAGCAGATTTTCAGGTTCAAATTCGATATTACATTGTGCGTTATAAGCATATAAATACCAAATTGAAATGTCGTTTCTTTCAATACCAATTTCTTTTAATTTATCAAATTTTCCCTCTAAGATTGAAATAAAATTTTTTACAAATGGAATATACTCATCTTCTTCTTTCTCTACATATTCTAAATTCCAACCCAAGTCATAAGGGACATTTGGTTTTATTCCTAATATCTTATTTATTTTTGAATATTTATCTTTTGAGGCAGAAATTTGTAGTCTATAAATACGAAAACTATTTGCACTCTTTTCTATTTCTGACCAAATAACGTCATATTCTTTATTTGTCATATTTTTATTATAATTAAAGTGAAATTATCAATTTTTTAATAAGTTGGAATTATCTGTCATTTTTTTAAAGTTATTTCTGAATATTGGGTTAAAAGCGATACTTTGAAATTTCGATATTAAATAGGGCATAACGTTTGGCGCTAAGACTAGTGTGGCTTACACTTCAGGCCCCTAGCGAGTTGG
>JBLJBB010000085.1:0-23039 GCA_047638115.1 Bacteroidales bacterium
ATATTAGAAAGACCATTTTTGATATTGTAGAAGGGATTTCAATTGATGTGTTGATTCAGAAACAATAAAGAAGGCGAAAGTCTATAGGTTAAGGGTTAAAGGTTTAACTCTGAGCTGTTTAATGGTTTAACGCTTCGCTGTTTAAGGGTTTAGTTCAATTGCCTTGTACTTTAGTGCAAGGCAATTTTGAGTAAGAATTAACCACAGAGTATCATAGAGTTATAAATGAGTATCACAGTATTAATGTGTTCTAATTTTCAATTTCACAACACTGTGGAACACTTTTTTACACGGGGTTACACTGTGATCTTTTCTCTTTAAAAAATACCAAAACCCTAACCACAAAGTACTCAAAGAATAATTTGACGACAGACATCAGACTCCAGACAACACCCACTAAATCAACAAAATACAATACTATTCACTATTTGTTATTCACTATTCTCTTAAAAACCGCTTGCGGTTTTGTGCGTTAGGGATTTGGAGGGCGGCGAAGCCGGTGCGGAATGGAGCGTAGCGACATGGAGCACGGGAGCGAAGCGAACCCCGGAAAAAGCCCGACGGCGTGGGTGGCCTGTGGGTTCGGAAAGCCGGAACGCCCTAAATCAATTTAAATTTTTGAATAAAAAAAAGGGGCGATTCAAACCGCCCCTTTTTTTATTCTCCTAAGAAAGGATAACCGTATTCGGTTGGTGGAACTAATGTTTCTTTAATAGTTCTAGGACTAATCCATCTATATAAATTCAAAGCAGATCCAGCTTTATCGTTGGTTCCAGATGCTCTGGCACCACCAAAAGGTTGGTTGCCCACAACAGCTCCAGTTGGTTTATCATTCAAGTAGAAGTTACCAGCAGCATAACGCAACATATTGAAAGCTTTATTTAACTCATATCTGTCATTTGAGAAAATGGAACCTGTTAAAGCGTATGGAGAAGATTGGTCACAAATTTGTAAAGTCTCTTCATATTTTTCATCTTCGTAGACAAATACAGTCATTACTGGTCCAAAGATCTCTTCAATCATGGATTCATATTGTGGTTTTTTAGCTAGAATAATGGTTGGTTCAACGAAGAAACCAACACTCTTATCGTAACTACCACCTACAACGATTTCTGCATCTGGAGAAGCTTTAGCGCGATCAATATAACCAGCAATATTATCAAAAGATTTCTCATCGATAACTGCATTTACAAAATTAGAGAAATCACGAACACAACCAATTTTAACGGTTTTCAGCATCTCTTTAACGTGAGCTAAAGTTTCGTTCCAAATTGATTGAGGAATATAGGCACGTGAAGCTGCAGAACATTTTTGACCTTGATATTCAAAAGATCCGCGAACAATGGCAACTGCGACTTCTCTAGGAGTTGCTGATTTGTGAGCAAAGATAAAATCTTTTCCACCAGTTTCACCCACAATTTTTGGATACGTTTTGTAATTGGCAATATTTTGCCCTATAGTGTTCCAAAAAGCATTAAATGTTCCCGTACTTCCAGTGAAGTGTACGCCAGCAAAATCTGGAGAAGCAAACACAGTATTTGAAATAGTACTTCCACTACCTGGCAAGAAGTTGATAACACCATCAGGTAGTCCTGCTTCTTTATATAGTTGCATTAAGTAATAATTTGAAAGGATTGCTGTAGTTGCAGGTTTCCAAACGACTACATTACCCATTAACACTGGAGCAACACTCAAATTACAAGCAATGGCAGTAAAATTGAAAGGAGAGATTGCATACACAAAACCTTCTAGTGGACGATACTCCGTTCTATTGATTGCAGTATTGTCAGAGATAGGTTGTTGACTATAGATTTGAGATGCAAAATAGGTATTAAAACGTAAGAAGTCAATCGCTTCACAAGGGCAGTCTATTTCAGCTTGGTAAGGGTTTTTACCTTGTCCGAGCATAGTAGCAGCGCTTAGAATATAGCGATATTTTTTTGAGAGTAGTTCAGCAGCTTTCATCATGATTGAAGCGCGTTCTACCCAAGGCATCTCTTCCCATTGTTTTTTAGCAGCCATGGCTGCATCGATTGCCATTTGGACCTCTTTTTCTGAAACCATGTGGTAGTTTGCCAAAACATGTTGGTGTTCAGTGGGCATCACTACTTTGCCCATTTTCCCAGTTCTGATCTCTTTTCCACCAATAATGATAGGAATATCAATCACTTGATTGTATTGTTTTTCAATTTCAGCTTGTAATAAAGCTCTTTCAGGTGTACCAGGAGCATAAGAATAGATGGGCTCGTTTTTAGGTTCTTTGAATTGAAATAGTGCGTTGTTCATAAAATATATATTTAAAAAGTTTCTTGGTTACAATATCGATTTCCAATTAAGATACGATCTTAATTGAATATAATGATTTAAAAAAAATGAAAATTATTCAGATACACATGTATAAGTATATCCTAAAGTGTTCCAAGTATCATCTTGAAAACCTGTACAATCATCTTCTGGCATCTCTCCAACTGCAATATTTTCATATCCTTCAAGAACAATATCTCCAGATTTAACAGTGCAAGTACAAACTTTGTTACAAGAAGTGCAGAATAGAGCTACTAATGCAATAACGGCAATTGAAACAATTATTTTTTTCATAAAATTTGGTTTTAAATTTATATTGTGTTTTTCAATTATTATTTATCATAACATTCAATTCCACTCACGAGTCCTCCTAAAGTATCCGTTCCACTGATGATAATTTCAGTGGTGTCTAAAGATGAATATTCGTTACATTGTGATCCATCTCCTTCTAGCTCTACACTATATGGCTGGCCTATAATGTTATTAGTCCATTGTTTACATTCACAAGATTTTTTACAAGAATTGAAAACTAACATTGTAAAACAAATAATGGATAAAAGAATCAAATATTTTTTCATTTTTAGATGTTCAAAAATTAGAGTACAAAAGTAATGAATTTTTTGATAATAATATAATATTATATAACGATGGTAAAAAAAAAAGGACCAAGTGTAAACTTGATCCTTTTTTTAATTTAAAGATAATAATTATCTTGCTTCACATTCAAAAGTATATCCCAATGTTGTCCAAGCTGCATTGTCGAATGATTCACAATCTGATGCTGACATTTCGCCAACCATTTGTTCCAATGGTAAACCCATTACTGTAGTTGTACAATAACACTCTTTTTTGCAAGATGAGAAAACTACTGCTAATAAAGCAACTGCTGATAAAGTTAAAAGAACTTTTTTCATAAATTTAAATTTTTTGGTTAATAATAAAAAGTTTTACCTTAAAGGTGTTTCAAAATTTCAAAATGTTTATAAACTTAAAAAAATAACGAGAATATTCTATCTCTTGCATTATTTTTTGTTTGTTTCTCGGTTGCAAATCTAATACTTTTTTTTTAAATAACAATTAAAAAGTCAATTAAATTTTCATATTTTTGCACTTTATAACATTATTTAACAAAAATGGGATTAGATATACTTTTAGGGTTGCAATGGGGCGACGAAGGCAAAGGGAAAGTTGTTGATGTGTTAACGCCTGATTATGATGTAATTGCGCGTTTTCAAGGGGGTCCAAATGCAGGACACACATTAGAATTTAATGGACTTAAACATGTTTTACATATCATACCTTCTGGCATTTTTCACCCAGAAAAAGTGAATATTATTGGTAACGGAGTGGTTATTGATCCTGTTATTTTCAAAAAAGAGATAGAAAGTTTAGAAAAAATGGGAGCAAATCCTAAAAAGAACTTACAGATTTCGAAAAAAGCTCACTTGATTTTACCAACACATAAATTGTTGGATGGTGCCTTAGAAGCCAAAAAAGGGGATCAAAAAATTGGCTCCACTCTTAAAGGAATTGGGCCTACTTATACTGATAAAACGGCAAGAGTAGGTATGAGAGTTCTGGATGTTTTATCACCCAATTTTCAAATCAAATATGATACTTTGGTGAATAGCCATAAAGATCTTTTAGATAAGTATGGGTACGATTATAGCTCAGTACTTCCAGAAATGGAAAAAGTGTGGTTGCAATCTCTTGAATTACTCAAACAATTTACTTGTATTGATAGTGAATATGAAGTAAATCAATTTTTCAATGAGGGTCATAAGATTCTTGCTGAAGGAGCCCAAGGAACTTTGTTAGATGTTGATTTTGGTTCATATCCATTTGTCACCTCTTCAAATACGGTAGCTGCAGGTGCATTTACTGGTTTGGGAGTTGCTCCACAAAAATGTGGAAAAGTGATTGGTATTGTGAAAGCATATTGTACTCGTGTAGGTAGTGGTCCATTTCCAACAGAACTCTTTGATGAAACAGGTGAGAAACTTAGAAAACAAGGGTTTGAATTTGGATCAACGACAGGACGACCACGACGCTGTGGTTGGTTGGATTTAGTAGCTCTTAAATATTCAATAATGATTAATGGAGTTACTGATATCGTTCTTACCAAAGCGGATGTCATGAATAATTTTGATACCATTAAGGTTTGTACTTCGTATAAAATAGATGGAAAAATATGTGATAGATTTCCATCTGAAATTGACTCAATTATTGAACCTCAATATGTTGAATTTAAAGGGTGGAATTCAAATATTACGGAGGTTCATAATTACTCTGATCTTCCTATAGAATGTAAATCTTATATTGAGTTCATTGAAAAAGAGACAGGAGTTAAAGTTTCCATTGTTTCTACGGGTCCCGATAGATCAGAAACGATAATTAGGTAACGATGAAAAAAAATTATAGAAACATTCTCCTTTTTGTCATATTAGGTGCATTCTTGTTTTCAAGTTGTCAGGAAAAGATTTATGGACAAACCAAAAGGAGAAAAAAAAGAAATTGTGGTTGTGAGTTGATCAAAACTCCTCCCAAAATGGATGCATACGCATATACAGAAAATACAAAGTAATTCAATATTTAGAAAATTTATTTTATGAAAAAAAACTTTTTCGTTCTGTTAGGAGCCATAATCATGCTTCTTGTAAGTTGTAATTCTGGAAAGCAACAAATCATTTTTACAGGAGAGTTAGATGAAAATATAGAATCAACAATTTCTCTTTATAAAGTAACTCCTGATGGTTCTTTAATGATTGATTCTGCTCCGATTGAGAAAGGAAAATTCAAATTGAAAACGAAAATATCTGAAAAAGATTTAAAGGATTATCCCTCTTTTTATAAAATTTCCCTTTCGAATAATAATTTGATTTTAACCGTTGCATCTCCAGGAGAAACCATTCATATTAAAGCAAATGCAAAATCATTAGTAAAAACTTATTCCATTTCGGGTGGAAAAGATGCTGTTTTAATGCAACAATTGGATCATCAATTAAAACTTTTTGTAGATTCAACAGATGCTTTGCAAAAAATCTATGAAAACAATCAATATGATGATTCTGTTAAAACAATTATAGAATCAAAATATCAAGGTTATATTGCCAATCATCAAAAATTTTTGATACATTTTATTGAGAATAATTTAACTTCTTTAACTTCATTAACCGCGTTTTATCAAAAATTTAATCGCAGAGTATTTATTCAGGAAAGTGAGAATTTACCACTATTAACAAAACTGGCGAATAGTTTACACAACCTTTATCCAGAAAATCCGAATGTAGTTTTTATTAAAGATAGAATAAAAACATTATCTGAAAAAAAGTAGATTTGAATCTATTTTTGGGTTAAAAAATTGACCATATCTTGTTCATCTACGCCACGATAGTTGATCACTTTTTCGATTTTTGTATCGTGCATATAAATTATGGTTGGGAAACTTCCATATACAGCGTTGAAGAAAATCAACGGATTATTGTAAGCATAGAAAGTATAAAGATCTGTCTTGGTTTCCTCCTTAAATGTATTAATTTTTGTTTGATCTCCCAAAATAATAATTTTAATTCTATCCGAAGGGATATTGTTTCTTTTAAAAATTTGATCCATTTTTTGCATACTCATTTTACAATATTTGCAACCTGAAACAAAAAATGCTAGAATATGGTCACCTTCAACTTTTGAAATCTCAACTAAATTTGAATCTTGCATAATTTTTTGCAACTCCTTTTCATTTACTTTTGTTTTAGGTGTATAGATTTTATTGTAGAGTGCATCCGGAGGAACCACAACAAATGAACCAATTATTGCGATCCCAATAAATGCTCCCATGATCCATTTCTTAAATCTAAATGACCACTCTTTTTGGTTTTTTACAAATAATAGCATGAGAATAATTGCAATATTTTTAAAAATAGAACCTGTTGGGTCTAATTCAACAAAATTTCCAAAGCAATGACAATTTGCATCATTTCTAAAAAAGGCAACATACATGAGAAACAATGTAAATCCGATCATGGTAAGCATCGATAACCACCAGGTTTTATGATATAACAATTTAAATATCAAAAATATACCTAATAAAAATTCAAAAGTTATTAACAATCTTGATAAAAGTGTTGTTATAAAAAAATTAAAAATCCCAAAAGAGTAAATATACAGTTCAAAATGGTCTACTGATAATAGTTTCAAGATAGAGGAGGCAATAAATACTACTCCAATAAGTAGTCTGATTAAAATTTTAAAATTTTTCATGTTTTTAATATCCTTTTGGTATAGATGAGATTAATTTTTGCGTATATAACGTTTTTGGTTTGAAATAGATCGTGTCAGCATCGTCTAATTCAACAATATTCCCGTTTTGCATCACAGCCATTCTATCAGACATAAATTTGACTACTGAGAGATCATGAGAAATAAAAAGATAAGTGAATCCAAAATCTTGTTTTAACTCATTTAGTAAATTTAGAACTTGTGCTTGTACGGATACATCTAATGCAGAAACAGATTCATCACAAATGATAAATTTTGGATTCACTGCTAATGCACGTGCAATGGAGATTCTTTGCCTTTGACCACCCGAAAACTCATGCGGATAACGGTACAGATGGGACTCCTGAAGTCCGACTCTTTCTAAGAGTTCGATAGCATGTTTTTTTCTTTGTTTGGATTGATCAAAAATATGATGCACTAACATGGGTTCCATAATCATATCACCAACTGTAAGACGTTGATTTAAAGAAGAATATGGATCTTGTAAAATGATTTGAAGATCTTTTCGAAGATGTCTTAACTCTTTAACATTAAGTTGATTAACATCTTTTCCTTTGTATATCATTCTACCAGAACTGGGCTCTATTAGTCGAATCATCGTTCTTCCTAACGTGGTTTTTCCACACCCAGATTCTCCTACTAGTCCTAATGTTTCCCCTTCATAGATCTCTAAATTTATATCATGAATTGCGTGAACATAACTCCTTTTTTCAAACAGATTTTTTTTACGAACTGGATAAATTTTATTTAGATTTTCAATAGAAATCATAGGTTGATTTCCATAAATTCGTTGATGTGAGTATACACGTTCTTCAGAAGAGATAACCAATTGATTTATGATCTGTTTTATTTCGCAATTTTTCCCAGAAGTAGAATTTTGAATAAAATCGTCGACAGTTGGGAGCACTTTTAGTCTTTGATCTAAAGGTGGTCGACATGCTAACAATCCTTTAGTGTATGGGTGTTGTGGGTTTTTAAAAATAGGTTCTACAATTCCTTGTTCAACAATTTCACCTTTATATAAAACCAAAACTCGATCTGCAATCTCTGCTACAACACCTAAGTCGTGAGTAATAAATATTACACTCATTCCTGTTTTTTGTTGCAATTTTTTAATCAACTCCAAAATCCCCTTTTGAACAGTAACATCAAGAGCTGTAGTGGGTTCATCAGCAATTAAAATATCTGGGTTGCAACTCATGGCCATGGCAATCATTACCCTTTGTTTTTGTCCACCAGATAGTTCATGCGGATAAGAATCAAAGATTTTTTCAGGCCTTGGTAACATCACTTCTTGAAATAATTCTATAACTCGACTTTTCCCTTCTTTTTTATTAAGATTTGTATGGAGTAGTAATGCTTCCATAATCTGTTCACCACATTTGATGACAGGATTTAAGGAGGTCATAGGTTCTTGAAAGATCATAGCGATTCTATTACCTCTAATTTTTCTGAGCGCATTTTCAGTGACATTTATTAAATCAACAGGAGGAGCATCCTTAGAATTTTGAAAAATAATAGATCCTTCATTTATTTTTGACAGCTTTGAAGGGAGTAATTTCATTATTGAGAGGGCAGTTACAGATTTTCCTGACCCTGATTCACCCACAATCCCGAGTGTTTCACCTTGATGCAAATGGAAAGAGATCCCTTTGAGCACTGATTTCCAAGTATCATCAGACTTGAATTGAAGCATAAGGTTTTTTACATCAAGAATTTTCATTTGTTTAATCTAGAATTGCAAAGGTAACAAATTTTTGGAAAGTATTTGTTTTCAAAATATGAAAGGTATTTCAGTAATAATTTCAGTGTCAAAATCAATTTTAAAAAACCGATTTTCAGTCCCATTACTTACGCCAATGATTTCAGCTTTTAAAGTTTTATTATAACGACCCACTTGTTCCAGAACCAATTGGTTGATTTGAACATGAGGTGCTTTACATTCTATCACTATAAAAGGATTCCCATCGCTGTTAAAAACCACAATATCGTATCTTTTAGTCATTCCATTTACAGTTATTTGACGTTCAACTGCGATATGAGAGATGGGAAATTTATGGTTTTCAATCAATTGTTGAATGCAAAATTGGCGAACTTTCTCCTCTTCCGTTAAAGTGATCCATTTTTTTCGAATGGGATCCAATATCTCCAACTTCCCTTTTATGTTTCTGGTTTTTAACATTTAATCAATATAAAAAATTAATAGAGGTTAGGGGAGATTAAAGTTAAGAAGGTATAATTTGTGAAAAGATCAGATCCACTGCTCCGATGTTTTGGAAGACATATTTTTTGCAAATATTGCAGGTTTTATCATATGCATCATCTTGAGATTCAAATTTTGAAATCAATGGGATCAATTCGTTAGCATCAGATAATGAAAAAGCACCCTGAAGTTGAACTAAATCACGAGCTTCTTTGAACTTTTGATATTTTGGTCCAAAAAATAGGGGGACCCCAAACACAGCAGCTTCGAGAATATTATGCAAACCCGAACCAAAAGCGCCACCAACATATGAATAATCACTATATTTGTATATTTTACTAAGCATCCCGATGGTGTCGATAATGAGAATCTGATAATCTTCAATGTTTTGATTTACCAAATCCGAATAGCAGATCACTTTAAACGATTTAAAATTTTCTTTAATGGAATGAATATGATTTGCGTTAATTTCATGTGGAGCAATAATTAACTTAAAACTATTATGAAATTGAGAAAACCAACGTTCAAGAACAATTTCATCAGGTTCCCAGGTACTGCCAGCGACTAGCAATTTTTTATCCTTTTTAAATTGCACCACAAAAGGAAGGACATAAGGTTTATTTGCGATTTGGAAAACTCGATCGAATCTAGTATCCCCAGTTTGATGAACCTGTGAGATCCCAATTTTGTGAAGAAGTGATACCGATTGATCATCTTGTACAAAGAAATGGGAACACTGTTTTAATTGTGATACAAACCAGGAACCATACCATTTGAAAAAGTATTGTTTTTCTCTAAAAATGGCAGAAATGTAGTAAAATGGGATGTTTTTTTGGTTAAGAGCATACATAAAATTGTACCAATGCTCATATTTAATAAATATTACTTTTTTGGGATTAACAATATTAATAAATTTTCGAACATTTTTTGGTGTGTCAATGGGAAGGTAGCTAACCATATCAGCAACAGAATCATTTTTTTTGATGAGGTAACCCGATGGAGAGAAAAAAGTAACCAAAATTGTGAAATCAGAATTTTCTTGTTTTATTTTCTCCATGAGAGGTTTTCCTTGTTCAAACTCTCCTAAAGAAGCACAATGGAACCAAATGATATTATTTTTGTTTATACATTTTTGTTTAAGATCTTTAAAAAGATTTACTCTACCATCGATCCATAGTTTGGCTTTAGGATTAAACCAAGAGGCACAATAAATGGCAAAATGGTAACAATGAATGGCAATAGTGTATAGTAAACGCATTTTAATACTTGTAGAAGTTAACCACTTTTTGTTTTTCATAAAGTGGAATTACCCATCCCATTTTGAGTCCGACTTGTCCACTAAATTTGAATGGTAAACTTGAAGATGGTCCCAACATAAATGAGTAATTTCTATTTGGTTTGGTCCACATCTCAACAATTTCAATACCCGCATAAAAACTAGTAACTCTCCTTTTATGCATAAAAAGGTATCCCACAAATTGAGACATCTGAAATCCAGAAGATCTTTGATCATACCCTTTTCTGTATGTGTCTTTGTCTAATTGAGTTACCCCGTTTTCTGGATCTGTGATATATATTTTATGGTTCATATATCCAAAATTTGTTTTGATCCATATTCCTGAATTTTTCCATTTATCAAGAGGGATTATTTTCCCAATTCCTCCACCAAATGACCAATATCTACCTTCCAGATATATGGTTGCTTTTAATCCATTTTCATCAAATAAATCACCATTTGAGTTAACCATACTTCCTAAGATTAAACTATCAGGTAATACTACATCACCTCCAAACATATAGTTAAAACTGGCCTCATAAGTCCAATTTGAAGTAGTTTTTATGATAAATCCTGTTCCAATATTGAAGTTATTCCCAAAAGTTTTACCTAAATAGCCAGATCCAAACGGAATTTGATAGGAAAAATTAGCATTTGTCCAAACCATTGTTGTTGAAGTATCAATGTAATTCTTGTCATGTATCGTTTTTTGTGAAAAAGATAAAAGAGTTAATAAAGTTGTGAAAACAAGTAATATATATTTTTTCATTTTAGAAAATTAAGTGAAACACATGGATAAATATTTACTTTTATGACGTATTTTTATACAATTGCAAAAATAGTAAAAATGAACGTATAAAAAATTAATATATTTTTGATAAAAATCTATGATTTTATTGTTTTTTAATTTTTTTTGTATTACTTTTGACAATTAGAAAATTATTAAGAACTCTAAAAAATATTGTTATGAAAAATATTGTTGTTGGCATTGATTTTTCTCCCAATTCGGAGAATGCTTTAAAACATGCTGTAGCTGTTGCAATACGTGCAAAAGCAACTATTCACTTAGTTTATGTTAAAACACCAAAATCAACGGTTGCAATTGAAGGTAAAATTGAAGGAAAGTTCTCAAAAAGTATCGAAAAAAGATTGAATGAACTTACGGATGATGCTATTAGAGAAGCCCCAATGTGTATGGTTCAAAGTATAATCCTTGAAGGAAAGCCAGCAGTTGAGATTTGTAAATATACTCATAATTTAGCAGATTCAATGATTGTTCTTGGTACACATGGTGCATCAGGATTTGATGAAAAACATGTTGGGTCAAATACACTTAGAATTATTTCTGAAACCAAAGTTCCTGTGTTGTCTGTAAGAGAGAACATTATGATTGGTCGCGATTTAACACAAATTCTTGTTCCTATTGATGAGAGTTTTGAAACACTTCAAAAAATTAAACACGCTGTCTCTTTTGCTAAACTATTCAATGCAAAACTTTTAATATTAGGTACTCATACATCCTCTCATCCAGAATCTAAACATGTAATTAATGTTCAAATGGGGCATGCACAAGCGATGTGTGATAAAGCTAATGTGAGATATGAATTGCTAAGTGTATCGATAAAAAGTAATATTTGTGCTGCACTTGTTGAGTATGCTAAAACAGCAGAAGCCAATCTTATGATCATCATGAGGGAAGAAGAAGAGGAATTTTTTGATTTCTGGCTAGGTACATCAACCCGTAAATTGATCTCTATCTCTCCAATGCCACTTTTAATTGTTCCTAATGTAAATCACTTCTCAGTAAATAAATAAAACTAAAATAAGTTTTTATTTAGACGCCCTCATCCAAAAGATCTGGGCGTCTTTTTTTTGTTCTTTCTAGTTGTTGTTCAAATCTCCAATCAGAAATATTCTTTTCATGTCCTGAAAGTAATATTTCTGGCACCAAGTGACCTTGAAAATTTGCTGGTCTTGTATATACAGGAGGTGATAATAACCCATTTTGGAAAGAATCTGTTAAAGCAGAACTTTCATCACTTAAGACGCCCGGAATAATTCTTGCAATAGCGTCAACAATAGTCATTGCTGCAATTTCACCACCTGATAGAACATAATCCCCAATACTGATCTCTTCTGTGATATATAATTCTCGAATTCTTTCATCGATCCCTTTATAATGACCACAAAGGATCATGAGATTCTTTTTTAAAGAGAGTGCATTGGCCTTACTTTGATTGAACGTTTTTCCATCAGGAGCCATAAAAATTACAGCATCGTATTCCCTTTCAGATTTTAATTGTTCAATACATCTGGCTATAGGTTCGATCATCATCACCATTCCAGCACCCCCACCAAAAGGATAATCATCCACTCTGCGGTGTTTGTCAAGAGAATAGTTTCTGATATCATGAGTATAGACTTCAAGGTGTTGTTTTTGTATAGCCCTCTTGATAATGGAATCTGAGAGGATTCCAGTAAACATTTCTGGAAATAAAGTTAAAATATCTATTCTCATAATTACAATTTTTCAATGATCATGATTCCATCTCTAAAAGGGAGAATGGTGTTAACAACTCTTTGATCAGCTTGTATATATTTGTTAAATTCAATGATTGCTTGAGTATCAGTATCATTTGAAGCAACAGATTCAACCACTTTTCCACTCCACAATACATTGTCAACCAATATAATACCACCCTTTTTAAGATTAGGGAGTATTTTTTCAAAATATGAAATGTACTCTTTTTTCTCAGCATCCATAAATACCAAATCCCACTCCCTTTTTAGTTCTTGAATGTAATGATTTGCATCACCAATATGTAAATACAACTGCTCTTTCTTAGGAGATTTAGAAAAATACTTTACAATGATCTCTTCCAATTCTTCATCAATTTCAATTGTATGGAGTTCCCCATTTGGAATCAAACCTTCTGCTAAACAGAGTGCGGAGTAGCCAGTATAGGTCCCAATTTCTAATACAAATTGAGGTTTTATCATTTTTGAGATGAAAGATAAAAAAGCCCCTTGAATGTGACCAGACAACATTCTAGGTCGTAAGATTTTAAGATGTGTCTCTCGATTTAATTGGTATAGAATTTCAGACTCTTTAGAGGTGTGTTCTTCACAATATTGTTCAATTTTTTCACTAACTAATGTAAACATCTTTTTATAGTTCTTCTAGTAATTTTGACACTTCCTCCTCAGTTTTTGTAAGTTTGTCTTTACAAATAGTGATGAGTAATGAAGCACGTTGAATCATGGTTGATAATTCATCCACAGAGATTTCTGCATTTTCCATCTTTTTTACAATGGATTGCAATTCTTCAAATGCTTCTGTATAAGTATCAGGTTTTTTCATAGATCAAATTTGTTTGGAACGGCAAAATTACGTTATTTTTGTCAATTATTAAAAAAAAAGGGTGGTAAATTTTATTTCCACCCTTCTTTAACTTAATAGGGACTCATAATATTTTCAGAATGTTTAAGATCTATACAGTATACTAATCCATAATGGTATCCATATAAATAGCCAAGGTTTTTGTCCAATAATATAAACCCATTCATAATTCCATAAAGACCAGTATCTCTCCATAGTAATTCTCCTGTTTCTGCATATACACAATTTAACACCCCACGACCATCTGAATCACGAGAATTAAAATATAATCTACCATTATAGATCACCATATTTTCTTTAACTAAGGGGTGAAATCTAACTCTATTTTGTCTCCAAATCTCCATTCCCGTTTCAGCGTCCCAACATAAAAGAACGCCATCATCTAGTCGACAATAGATTCTCCCATTATCATATAATAAGTGGGTTCTATTTAAAGACAAACTCAAACCTATTTTACTCCATACTAAATTTCCAGTTTCAATATCAAAACAATAAACACCTTGCATAGTGTGAATCATCACTTTTCCATTACCTATGATTTGAGGGTCATTTCGACTATGATCATTGCTTATAGCGAATGTTTTGTTTTCCCATTTCATCGTTTTTTGAGTTACATTGAAACAATATGCCCACACCATTTTTGCATGATTTGAAAAGTTGTAGTGTTGGCTTACTCCAATAACTAATGTATCATTGTTTGAATCAACATAACCCACGGGTGAGGTGAGTAAGAAATCGTAGCCCGAAACACCAGTCATGGTAAAAAGATCCTCTTGCGCTCCACTCTGCATGTCGTGTCGAGCTAATTTAGCCCAAGTAGTGCTCCATCCAAAACGTTCAGGCCAGTATGGCACATAAACTTTATCATCAAACATAGTAAATTGGTCGGTTGGGAGATAAACTGGAATATAAAAGGACCACTTTTTTTGACCTGATGGGATATCATATGCGTACAAATGGTATGTGTCAATTAAAAAAGCAATCTCATTCTGATCACCACCAATAGCAAAATCATCAAGTTCTGTTGAATTATCTTCTAAAATACAACACGGATCTCGATTCCATCTGGGATGCTTTTCACCGGTCATTCTATGAAAAACAGCGATCCCCTTATCTTTGTTTTCTGGTAAAAATCCCTCTGTTCCAATCGCAACATAATCTCCTGAAAAATACAATTCGGTTTGAATAATATCAGATGTATCTCTATAAATGGGCTTGATCCAAACAAATTTTAATTTTGATTTCAATCTATAGGGTATATTGTGACCATCAGGATTAATCGGATCAGTACAACTAGAGGATTGAAAAACCAAAAAGGTGAATAAAATAAAAATAAAGGGATACTTTTTCATAATGATTAGGTTAAGGTTATGCAATTAATTTTCATTTTTAGTTTTAGTTTTAAAAAACAATCCATAATCTCCATTAAATAATTTGTTAAGGGATTTTTTGAGATAATCATCATTTCTGATTTGCATGTGTGAAGAGCCCGTAAAATTTGGAGCATTTATATATGGTATAATTGGATTAGATGTTGCTCCAGGCAAGTTGCTTGCACTTTCTGTTACTACTATACCATCACTCTCTTTGAGAATAGTGTTGAGTTCATACACTGTAACAGGAACAATATTTTGGCAATTTTTATTGATACACTCTTGTTGGTTTGCAGATATCAAATAATTCAGATGAAATGAACCCACACGACAATTTATGCAAACGTACATAGTATGAGATGTGTATTGGTACTCTCTTGCACCAATAATGGTTTCCCAAACAAGATTTGCTCTTTGAAACCAATTTACCCCTTGCTGCCAATCATTTTTCCTTTTAATGTGATACAATAGCCCACTCATAGTGATGAAATGCAAACCAGGTGTTAATATGGGATTTGTAAATTGAGCCATGTGATTTATTAAATTAATTTGGTTTTGGTGTTGATAAACATTTACAACATATTCTAAATAAAGTGGGAGTACTGTGGTATTATAAAAAGTCCAATCATCGTTTGCTTCAAATGGAGGAGGTGTATTTGGATTGTTAATCAACCAATTTCCAGTTCTCCATAGGATATTATTTCTTGGTTCAATACCACAAAAGGCAACTTTTGGCATGTTCATATAGGCATCATAGGAAACATCTTGATTGAATTGGGATATGGCATTAGCGCCAACGCTATAGTCGTTTGTGATGTTATCATAATAATCGGTAAAAAATGCAGGTAAAAGATCATAAGAAACCATATCACATAGATTCCCTGTAAGATCTTTCCCAATCACTTTCAAAATCAATTCGAATCCCAGATTTGACTCAGGACCTTTCATTAAATTTCTACAAGCATCATTGGCCATAATTTCAATTTGATCTCTATTATTAAGAATTCTTGCCCCTTGAAGGGGAGAAGCAAACGTAACAAAACCACCAAAAGGCATCCCAAAATTTGGAATATTTAAACCAGTCATATATTGGTGTACTAAAGATCGGGTAACCATACCTCCTTGACTATGAGCTATGATAAATGCACGTTGAGGGTTCATTGAATAAGCTGTAATATCCGTAGCAGCTTGACTTACGATCAAGTTGTTGACTTCATAAGCAGCACTATTCAAAGTAGTTAACGTAGAATTTGTATATTCTGGCCTACTAACACGAACTCTTCGTGCAGGAAATCCTGGGATATTTAAAGATTGATCCCAGCAAGCATCTGAAGCACGTTGCCATGAAGAGGCATCGCCCCCTAAACCATGAATAAAATAGAGTCTCCGATATGATGTGTCATTTTGATCAAAAGTTTGTGTGATTGTTTGCGGTTGAAGGTGGATAGAGTCAATAAATGGAATTGAATTTCCGAACTTTATATAAATCTGAGATGTATCCAATTGACCATAGCTCAAAAGGGATCCCATAAAGGCGCTGATTAATAGTATCTTTTTCATAATAGTAGTTTTTAGTTTTTTGAGACTTAGTTTATTATTGTTTTACGAATTTGGTTGTAACCTGCTCCCCATCTCCTGTACATCTAATGAAATAGATCCCATTTACAAATGAAGAAACATCCAATAATTGTGAAGGACCTTTGATGTTATCTATTTTATAGATAACTGTACCATAATTGTTTATAATCTCAAGGGTAGATTCTTTCTCCATGAAAAATGGGATCATAACAGTCACTTGATCCGTTGCTGGGTTTGGAAACACTTTCAATTGTAATTCTCTTTTTGTGATCTCTTCATAAGAGCCAATTTTTATTTCTCTTTTAGGTACAACCTCCTCTTTGGATATAAAATGGACAACATCTTTCCCCTTATCATCAATGACTCTATATTCTAAATAGGTTACAATGGTAGTTGTAAGCATATGTATTCCCCCATCTAAATCGCTTATTGAATTTGTAACTGTAGAATGGGGGATAAATATCCCTTGATAACATTGGTAATAATTGGTTATAGATTGCATAAACTCTCGATCTTCAAAGTAACGAATCTCGTAAATATAATCCCGAAAGTTTATGAGGATCTCCACATCATTACTTACAGCCACTACTGTATTTGAGTTAGCCAGAAAACGTACATCAAAACCATTCTGATAAAAATAATTATATGTTACGTTAGGATTAGTGCTGAAAAAGTGATTAAAAATTCCATATTTTTTTACATCCTCATCTCGAAAAACAACATCCATATCTTCATCAGGATTATGCCTTTTTCTTTTAACTTCAATATTATTGTAATCGTATAAGATGGTTTCCCCGTTTTTAGTTACAGATTTGGTTATCTCATTCTCATAATCATTAAAGTACCTTGGACTTACATGGTATGTTGTGGTTATAGTTGGGTTGTTTGAACGATCAATGGAAATCTCAGTGGTTACTGTTTTTTCCTGTGAAATCATTTTATTAAAATCTAAGCTATTCACTTGCCCAATTTCGATGTTAGATGGTAATGAAAAATGTTGTGTTTGTATGGTAGTATAAGATACAACCCTTTTAGGAAGTTGGCAAAAAATGGGTGGAATCATAAAAACAATAATTATGGTTCCAATAAGCATTCTTACAATATTTGTTTTCATTTTAGTATCTTTTAGTTATTTGAATAGTATTGTGAGTTTTTCAATTTTTCTCTTCCATTTATATAAAAGGAAGAGTTTCTCAGCCAAATTTCCAGGATACATACAATAAATATTTTTCTAAAAAAATAAATCTCTGTGGTTGATCTATGATTCTTATAGGTAAAAAGTGATTGTGAGTTTTCATGAGATTCTGAGTTTTAATAGATTGCAAATATAATTTCATATTTATTAAAATCCAAATTTTTTTTAGGTTTTTTTCAAAAAAATATTCAAATATCTGAACATCAACTCGTTTTTTTTTATTTCTAATTCGATAATAATCGTTATATTTGCAAATTAATCCTAAAAAAGATACTAATTATGAAATCCATTGATTTAGCTTCCTTTAAAGGCAAGAAAGTTTTAGTTAGAGTTGACTATAATGTTCCTCAAAATGAACAACTTGAAGTAACAAACAAAACTAGAATTATTAGAACCTTAGATACAGTAAATAAAATTACTAATGATCAAGGAATTGTAATTCTAATGTCACACCTTGGCAGACCCAAAGGGGAAGTGAATGATAAGTTTTCACTTAAATATATTGTAAGTGCCGTTTCAGAAGTGATGGGAAAACCGATTGTTTTTTTGGGAGATGTTTTAAGTCCAGATATTGAAGAAAAAGTAGCAAATCTAAAGCCAGGAGATATTGCCCTATTGGAAAACTTAAGATTTCATAAAGAGGAAGAGAAGGGGGATGAAACCTTTGCAAAAGCTATTGCACGCTTAGGGGATCTTTATGTAAATGATGCTTTTGGAACTGCTCATAGAGAACATGCCTCTACAGCTACAATAGCCAAATATTTTCCAGGAGAAGCGTATGCTGGCTATTTGCTATATAGTGAAGTGGTCAGTTTAAGAAAAATGTTAGATGAAAAGAAAAGCCAATTTACAGCAATTATTGGAGGTTCAAAAATCTCTACCAAAATAAATATTCTACGCAATCTACTTCATAAAGTGGATAATCTAATCATTGGAGGTGGAATGAGTTATACATTCCTAAATGCTATGGGCGTAAATATTGGAAACTCTCTCATTGAAGAGGATATGATCCCAGTGGCAAAAGAGATTATCAAAAAAGCTCATTTAAAAGGTGTTGATTTATATCTTCCAATCGACAATATTTGTGCAGATGCGTATGACGAAAATGCGAATGTCTTTCTTACTACTGAAAACCATATTCCAGATGGATGGATGGGTATGGATATTGGACCAAAAACAATTCAAAAATTCTCACATATTATTAATATTTCTAGAACTATTCTTTGGAATGGTCCTGTGGGTGTTTTTGAGTTTGATAAGTTTGGTAAAGGGACTCAAGCCATGTGCGTTGCCATCTCAGGGAGTACACTTGGAGGAGCATTTTCTTTGATTGGAGGTGGAGATACTATTGCTTCTGTAGGAAAATATGGTATGTCTAATTTTATTTCATATATAAGTACTGGAGGCGGAGCTATGTTAGAATATCTTGAAGGAATCGACCTTCCTGGCATTAAAGCACTCGATGAAAATTAAGATCAAAAAAATATTTTTGAAAACCCTTTCATTTTTAATAATTTAATTGTATATTTGCACCCCCAAATAATACATGGTGAAAACACAAGACAAAAGATCGGAATTCAAGCTGAGATTAGCTGGTGTAGCATCTGGAAAACACACGTTTTCAATTATTTGTGACAAATCGTTCTTTGAAATTAATGAAATTTCTGAATTGCTCGACGGTTCTATCAATTTGCAGATTAATATGGATAAATCTGAGAAAATGTTGAACTTAGAGTTCGTTTTTAAAGGAAATGTTGTGGTAGAATGTGCCAGATGTCTCGATCCAGTTACTTTTGATTTAGACTTTACGGATCATCTTCTTGTAAATCTACTTCCCGAATTTTCCGAAAATTACGAATCAGAGGATGATCAAGTGTGGACGATTAACGAAAAAGAGTTTGAACTAGATGTTTTTCAATTCGTTTACGAAAGTATCATTTTAGCGCTTCCTTCTCAAATTATCCATCCAGATGATAAAAAAGGAAAATCTACCTGTAATCCAGAGTTTCTTGCAAAACTTGCTCAATATTCAGTTGAGGAAAAACAGATTTCAGATGATGAAATTGATCCCCGTTGGGAATCTCTTAAAAATTTAAAATTTGAAGATTAATAACTTTTTAAAATTCACATAATATGCCAAATCCAAAAAGAAGACACTCAGCACAAAGGAGAGATAAAAGAAGATCTCATGACTTCATGACAGCTCCTCAATTAACCACGTGTGGTCACTGCGGTGCAGCTATTCTTACTCATAGAATATGCCCTGAATGCGGATACTACAGAGGTAAACAAGCTATAGAAATTTAATTATAGTTTTACGGTTAATAAAGAAAAATTGGTGGTATAACATTTTTATATCACCTGTTTTTTATTTATATTAAATCAATTTTAAAAATTATGGATATCGTTTTTGCTACCAATAACAAACACAAACTCCAAGAAGTGAAACACATCATTGGAGAGAGATTTAATATTATCTCTTTGAAAGAATTACAATGTTTTGATGATATTCCTGAAACAGAAAACACCCTCGAAGGAAATGCACTCCTTAAAGCCAGATATATCCATCAGAGATTTAACTGCAATTGTTTTGCCGATGATACTGGACTGGAAATAGAAGCATTAGATGGAAAACCAGGAGTTTTCTCCGCTCGTTATGCCGGTGAACACTGCTCTTTTGAAGATAATATCAACAAAATACTTGCTGAATTGGAAGGAAAAACAAACCGGAATGCCATTTTTAGAACCGTTATCGCATTAATAATCAATGATAAAGAGTATCTTTTTGAAGGAAATATAAAAGGAAAAATTATTGACTCAAAAAAAGGGATCTCAGGATTTGGCTACGACCCAGTTTTTATCCCAGATAGATATTCTGAAACTTTTGCTGAAATGGGAAACGATCTGAAAAACACCATCAGCCATAGAGCTCTCGCTACAAAACAACTAAATGAATTTCTTACCTCATCACTATATACCCAATAGCCCTGCACTCTTATCTCATCACTAGATACTCAATAGCCCTGCACTAAAGTACAGGGCTATTCATTATTCACTATTCACTATTCACTATTCACTATTTAGCTTCTTTGTTCTTTTAAAATCTCTAAGATCTTAATCGCACAATCACTAATGATAGAGCCAGGTCCAAAGATGGCTGCAGCGCCAGCTTTGTATAGATAATCATAATCTTGAGCTGGAATTACACCACCCACAATCACAACAATATCCTCCCTGCCAAGTTTCTTCAACTCTTCAATCACTTGGGGAACTAAAGTTTTATGACCAGCAGCCAAAGAAGAGACACCCAAAACATGAACATCATTTTCAACTGCTTGTTTTGCAGCTTCTTCTGGAGTTTGGAATAAAGGTCCCATATCCACATCAAAACCGATATCAGCATACCCTGTTGATACTACTTTTGCACCACGATCATGTCCATCTTGTCCCATTTTGGCAATCATGATCCTTGGTCTTCTTCCTTCAGATGCTGCATATTCATCAGCCATCTGACAAGCTTTTTGGAAGGTTGGATTATCTTTTTGTTCTGAACTATACACGCCTGTAATCAAATTAATTTTTGCTTTATAACGTCCGTAAACTTTTTCCATAGCATCAGAGATTTCACCCAATGAAGCACGTTTTCTAGCTGCATCTACAGATAATTCAAGGAGGTTTCCTTCACCTGTTAAAGCACATTTAGTGATCGCTTCTAAAGCAGCATCCACTTCAGCTTGATTTCTGTTAGCTTTTAATTCAGCTAAACGAACCAACTGAGATTCTCTTACAGCAGTATTGTCTACCTCTAAGGTTTCAATTGGATCCTCTTTCTCTAATCTATATTTGTTAACGCCAACGATAGATTCTAAGCCAGAGTCAATTTTTGCTTGTTTTCTTGCAGCTGCTTCCTCAATTCTCATTTTTGGAATTCCAGTTTCTATCGCTTTTGCCATACCACCCAAAGACTCGATCTCCTCAATGTGAGCCCAAGCTCTCTCAGCAATCTGTTTCGTTAAAGTTTCAACATAGTAAGAACCAGCCCAAGGATCAACCTCAGCACACACTTTGGTCTCCTCCTGAATGAAAATTTGAGTATTTCTGGCAATTCTCGCAGAAAAATCGGTTGGTAACGCAATCGCTTCATCTAATGCATTGGTGTGTAACGATTGTGTGTGCCCTAAAACTGCACCCATCGCTTCAATACATGTTCTGGCTACGTTATTGAATGGATCTTGTTCTGTTAGTGACCAACCTGAAGTTTGACTATGAGTACGAAGTGCCAAAGATTTTGGATTTTTTGGATTAAACTGACTCACAATTTTTGCCCATAACATTCTCGCTGCACGCATTTTAGCGATCTCCATGAAATGATTCATTCCGATAGCCCAAAAGAAAGATAAACGGGGAGCAAACTCATCAATATTCATTCCTGCATTTACCCCAGCTCTTAAATATTCCAATCCATCTGCTAGAGTATAAGCCAGTTCGATATCACAGGTAGCCCCTGCTTCTTGCATGTGGTATCCTGATATTGAAATAGAATTGAATTTTGGCATGTTTTTTGCGGTAAATTCAAAAATATCTGCAATAATTCTCATAGAAGGCAATGGTGGGTAAATATAAGTATTGCGAACCATAAACTCTTTGAGAATATCATTTTGGATCGTTCCAGTTAATTTTTCCATTGGAACCCCTTGCTCTTCCGCTGCAACAATATAAAATGCTAATATTGGAAGTACTGCACCATTCATAGTCATGGAAACGGACATCTGATCCAAAGGGATTTGGTCAAATAATAGCTTCATATCTAAAATGGAATCTACAGCTACACCAGCTTTACCTACATCACCTACAACTCTTTCATGATCAGAGTCATAGCCACGATGTGTTGCTAAGTCAAATGCAATGGATAACCCTTTTTGACCTGCAGCTAAATTCCTACGATAAAATGCATTCGATTCTTCAGCCGTGGAGAAACCAGCATACTGTCTGATAGTCCAAGGTTTTTGAACATACATAGTTGCATAAGGTCCTCTGAGAAAAGGTGGTAATCCAGCAGCATAGTTCAAATGTTCCATCCCTGCAAGATCCTCTTTGCCATATACTGGCTTTACTGCAATCTGTTCTGCAGTAATCCATTCAGAGTCAATATGATGTTCTTTAGCCCACTCTTCGAATGTTTTTCCATTTTTTGGAGCAGCTTTATGATTTACTTTACTAAAATCTGGACGCATAATGTATTGATTTTATATGATATAGATATTTTTTTTGCTTATTATTTTAACGCTGCAAATATACAAAAAAAAGGTACAGGATGCAAGATATACGATTTTTGCACTCTCCACCCTGCACCCCTGCACCGCTGCACCTTGCATCCTGAACAGGGCTAAAGCATTAAAAATATAACGATAAGTAAATGAGAGGTTTTATAGTAA
>JBLJBB010000086.1:0-8307 GCA_047638115.1 Bacteroidales bacterium
CGTTTCGCTGCAAGGGTCTGATCGGCCGGGCAGTAGCTTCCGTTGGTCGCTCTGCTCGATCCGTCATCCCCTAAGCAGCTCAACTTGCGGGGTACTAGGCCTTCGCCCTAATGCGGGTTTAGGGCTCAGGGCGAAGGGCTCAGGGCTAAGGGCGAAGGGCTCAGGGCTCAATTTCGAGTATTTCAAATTCTAATAAAAATGGGTTACATAGCAGAATAAAAAAAGCCAAAAATTTTTGAATATGTGAATCAATAGATTAGAAATAATTTCACCCGTTATTTGTTAGAATATGATTTAGTGCTTCATTAAAATGGAATCACATAATGCTTCTGTGAATTTATATGCGTATGGTTTATACAAATGGTTTCCATCTGTTGTCTGATATATATTGTAATCTTGACTACAGTTAAAATAATTAACTCTATTTCTTGTTGCTAGTTCATGAATTATTGTATTAAACTGTGGAACTAATTCATTTTCAATATCAAACATCTCTTTGGCTGTGGGAATTCTTACTAAATAGACTGTCCCATGTTGTTTTAAAAATTTAATAGTCTCTTCTAAGTAATGAATTCTAACTTTTGAAACCACTCTTTTCATTTGGTTTTTCCTGTAATCTTTGATCTTAGATTCTAAATTTATGGCATATTTTTCTGCAGTCCAAGGATAATCCACTTCTAACCATCCATCATCATGCAAATATGTAATATTATTTTTATTTTTTTTCTTATGATTAAAGAGCAATCTCCATGGTGTTAAATGGTTTTTGAAAATATATTCAAAATTGGGATTTGTATTAACCATTTTTTGGTTCGTGATCATTTTTTCATGATCAAAATTTTCATCACCATTGGGTTTCAGATGTGAAGTTATTGAAAATGGATCTACAGCAATTATGAAAATTCCATTTTTTGTATGTGGATCTAATTTCTTTTTTATACTTTCAAAATACCCTTTTCCAAAAGGGGAGTGACTTATTGTAAAGCTGTAATTGTAGAATTGTTTCTGAAAATATTTATTTAAAACGGAAGGAACAATACCTTGAGCTGCACGAGATGTTCCCAAAATTAGATGCTCTTGTTTGGATGATGTAAATCTTTTGTAATAGGTGTCAATATAACCATCTGCAAAATAATATGATGTGATAATCATTACTGATATGGGCACTAGAGAGAAAAGTAAAATTTGAGTTATAAATTTCTTCATATCGTTTAAAATTGGAAATATATAAATTGAGCTTGTTTAGCCCCCCAAAAAGCAATAAAGAAGATGATTGTATAATAAATCAAAATTCTAATCCATTGATATTTAACCAATCCCATGATCTCTAATCCGTGTTCTCTCTTTCTTTGAACCCATTCTACGATGATTAATATGGGCAATATGACAACTAATTTTCCTATATTGTTGTTGATAATTGACACATAAAGAGGAGATTTAAATAGTGTTACGTTAAAGATTCCATCAAAATAATTGAATGCATGATGAATATTGTCTGCTCTAAATAAAACCCAACTAATGGATACTAAAGTAAACGTTAGTAATATTTGTGAAAACTCTTTGAAAGTGGGAAGAAAGCTATTTTGAGCAACAATATTTGTATGTTTCCTATTTTTCCCCATTAGAAGTAAAGGTAAAAACAGTAAAGCATGAAATGCACCCCAAATGATAAATGTCCAATTAGCTCCATGCCATAAACCACTCACTAAAAAGATAATCATGGTATTTCTAATTGCGATCCATTTCCCGTTTCTACTTCCACCCAAGGGAAAATATAAATAATCTCTGAACCAGGTATTTAATGAAATATGCCATCTTCGCCAAAATTCTGCAATATCTCTACTGAAATATGGAAAATGGAAGTTTCTCATTAACTTGATTCCAAATAATCTACCAACACCAATGGCAATATCTGAATAGCCAGAAAAATCTCCATAAATTTGAAATGCAAAACAAATAACCCCTATAACTAGTGCACTTCCTGGCATTTGTTCGGAGTTGCCAAAAATATAGTTTGCAACAATAGCACAATTATCTGCTATTACAATCTTTTTGAATAATCCCCATAGAATTTGTCTTCCTCCATCAATGGCTTGAGTGTAATCAAATTTTCTCGGTTTAAAAAACTGAGGAAGTAAGTTAGTGGCTCTTTCAATTGGTCCAGCAACTAATTGAGGGAAAAAGGATACATAGGCAAGAAATGAAACAATATCTTTCGTTGCTGCAATGTCTCTTCTATAAACATCAATAGTGTAACTCAATGCTTGAAAAGTATAAAAACTGATTCCAACAGGTAAAATAACTTTTAATGTAGTTGCTTCCAATGTTATTCCCATAGAGGAGAATAGTTCAATAAAATTAGTAATAAAAAAATTATAATATTTAAAAAATCCTAATATTCCTAAATTCAATACTAAATTAGCGGCTGTAATCCATTTTCTTTTATTGAATTTAGAGTTTTCCTCTTTGTCGTAATGTTGAACTAAAACTCCACTTCCCCATGAACAAACAGAAGTTAAAGCAATTAATAACAAAAATTTCCAATCCCACCATCCATAAAAAAGATAACTTACAGCTAAAATAAAGAGATTTTGTAACTTTAAGTTTTTTTGAAAAACAAACCAATAAAGAATAAAAACTATGGGTAAAAATAGAGCAAATTCGTAAGAATTAAATAACATAATGTTTTATTAAAAATTAGTTGCGAAATTACACCATTTTTTTGAAAAATCACTACTTTTTTTAGTATATTTGCACACCAATTATTTAAAATAAAAATATTTGTAAAATTCATAAAATCAACCATTTAAAAGAATAAAAATAGAATGAAAAGAAAAATAGAATTTTGCCTGGTATATAGAGATATGTGGCAATCTTCGGGAAAATATGTCCCACGTGTAGATCAATTGAAAAGGATTGCCCCAGTTATTATTGAAATGGGCTGCTTTAGTCGAGTAGAAACTAATGGTGGAGCTTCTGAACAAGTAAATCTACTATATGGAGAAAACCCAAATATTGCTGTCAGAGAATGGGTAAAACCGTTTAATGAAGCGGGTATCAAAACTATGATGCTCGAAAGAGCTTTGAATGGTTTGCGTATGTATCCAGTTCCTGCTGATGTTCGCCAATTGATGTTCAAAGTAAAAAAAGCTCAAGGAGTTGATATTTCTCGCTCTTTCTGTGGACTTAATGACCCACGTAACCTCGAATTATCTATAAAATATGCCAAAGAAGCTGGTATGATCTCTCAAGCTGCATTGAGCATCACCTATTCCGATATCCACACGGTGGAATATTATATGGATTTAGTGGATAAAGTAGTAGAATATGGTGCTGATGAGATTGGATTGAAAGATATGGCTGGAATTGGAAGACCGGCTACTCTTGGAAAATTAGTGAAAGCTATCAAAGAAAAATATCCACAGATTCTCGTTCATTATCATGGTCACTCTGGTCCAGGTTTCTCTGTTGCCTCAATGCTTGAAGTTGCAAATGCGGGTGCAGATATCCTTGACGTTGCTATGGAACCACTTTCATGGGGAATGGTTCATCCTGATGTTATCACCATTCAAGCAATGTTGAAAGATGCTGGATTTGACGTTCCTGAAATCAATATGAATGCTTATATGCATGCCAGAAGCTTAACACAAGAGTTTATGGATGATTTTTTGATCTATTTCATAGATCCTAAAAACAAACACACTTCCTCTTTGTTGATAGGTTGTGGCTTACCAGGGGGTATGATGGGTTCATTAATGGCCGACTTAAAAGGAGTTCATAATGCCATCAATATGTTCCTTAGAAAAGATGGTAAAAAAGAGTTGAATGAAGATGAATTGCTTGTACAACTCTTCGAAGAGGTAGCTTACGTGTGGCCTAAAGTAGGGAATCCACCATTGGTTACCCCTTTTAGTCAATATGTTAAAAATATTGCCTTGATGAATATCCTCCAAATGGCTCAAGGAAAAGAAAGATACTCCCAAATGGATAAAAACACCTGGGATATGATTTTAGGAAAAACTGGAAAACTTCCAGGTACTCTTGCTCCTGAAATTATTGAATTAGCACAAAAGAATAATTACGAATTCTTTAATGATACTCCTCAAACCTACTATCCTAACGAACTAGATAAATACCGAAAAGAGATGGATGAGAATGGTTGGGATTATGGACAAGATGATGAAGAATTGTTCGAATTAGCTATGCACGACAGACAATACCGTGATTTTAAATCTGGCGTTGCTAAAACAAAATTTGAAGAGGAATTGGCACAAGCTAAACAAAAATCAAATATTCAAGTGATTACTAAGATTTTGAAATCCCCGGAATTAGAAAAAGAGGAGATGATTGCACGTGCTGAAGCCAAATATCCTGGAGCTAAACAAATTGTTGCCCCTGTTGCAGGTATCTTGATTTGGGAACTTAATGTGAATGAAAAATCTATGCCTAAACCTCTGGGTACTAGATTTGCAGAACAAGATATCGTTTGCTTTATTACAACATATTATGGTAATGAAGAAGTAAAATCTTTATATAATGGTCAACTCTGTGAAGTGATTGTGAATCATGGTCAAAAAGTAAACAAAGGAGATATAATTGCTTTTGTAAACTAAGTAAATAATATTTTTTTATTGTTTAGATACCCACTTTCTACCAAAATAGAATAGTGGGTATCCTATTATTAACCCTAAGGTGAAACCTGTCAAAACATCAAAAGGGTAGTGTACCCCTAAGTAAATTCTGCTATAACCCAACATAACAGACCATAAAATTGCCGCTCCAAAGATCCATTTCCTTTTATTAGCAATAAAGATGATGATAAAAACAGCAAAAAGCATTGAATTTGCTGAATGAGCAGAAGGAAAACTGAATTTTCCAGCTTTATAGAAAGTGCCATCCGATTTTTGATACAAATGGATCTGATCAGCCAGTTCAACCTCTCTCGAAGGACGCAATCTTTGCGTTGAATTTTTGAGCAAATTACAGGATTGATCTGTAATAAATAGGGCACCAACCAATAAAAGTAAAATATAAATTGATTTTTTACCCCATTTTTTATAGGTCAAATATAAAATAAATAAATATAATGGGATCCAAATCCATGTGTTGGTGATAAGATAAAATATTGGATCTAACCATTTAGCATGTAGTGAATTAAGAAATAAAAATAATGATTTATCCAAATTGAGTAAAAATTCCATGTTATTCAAAATCAGGGTATAGTAAATATTGTTTTCTAATTTTTTTAAATTCAATCAATCCTTTTTGCCAGGAATCTCGAATCTCCTTTTCGGTGCGCCCATTAATAATTTGCCATCTTAAAGTGCTGTTCCCAGCCAATTTATCAAAAAAGTTGTTTTTTAAAAAGAATTGATCTTTATTTGGAAAATTCTGATATGCTTGTAATAAATATTTGATATCAAATGCATTAGTTGTGTTTAAATGAGATTGAGCATATTCGGTTAAATCGTATCCTCTACATTTTTTCCCATTTTGTGGAGGATTTTCAGATACCCCTTTTATGGGAATGGGTGTGAAGTAATAATCTCCTTCCAACAACTGAGGATGCCCATAAATCTGAAATGGTTTCTCAGTTCCTCTTCCCAAGCTAATTTCGGTTCCTTCAAATAAACACAACGATGGATATAAATAGATAGATTCATCCGTTTTTAAATTGGGAGAAGGATAAAAGGGTAGGGAGTACCTCATGTTATGATCATAACCATCCATCTTTATCACATCAATATCACATTTTTGGTTGTTAGATAACCATCCTTCACCATTGATCATTAATGAATACTCTCCAATAGTCAGACCATGGACTACTGGTATAGAGTGCATTCCAACAAAAGATTTGAATTTTTCTTCTAAAACTGGGCCATCAACGAAATACCCATTAGGGTTTGGTCTATCTAAAATTAAAACTTTAACATTCTGTTCAGCAGCGGCTTCCATGATGTAATGTAAAGTAGAGATATAAGTGTAAAAACGGCAACCCACATCTTGAATATCAAAAATGATAATATCAATTCCTTCCATTTGTTCTGGGGTTGGTTTTTTGTTGTTTCCATAGAGTGAGACAACTGGGAGATTGGTAATTGGATCTCTTCCCGATTTAATAAGAGCTCCTGCTTCTGCTTCACCCCTAAATCCATGTTCAGGGGCAAAAACCTTAACAATATTTACTTTTAAACGATATAAAGTGTCAACGAGATGAGTTTTACCTATCCGTGAGGTTTGGTTTCCGCAAATGGCAACCCGTTTGTTTTCTAATTTATATAGATAAAATTCAGTTCTTTCACTACCTGTGCGAATTTGTGAATAAATTATTAAAGGAAATAAAAGGATAATAATTAAAATAGAATTTCTAATTAAAAATCGCATGGTATGAATGGTTTTTTGGTTTATAATTATATAGAGCAAAATTACGATAAAAAGTTAAATAAAAAAGGTTGCCATAAGACAACCTTTTTTTTGATATTTAGATAAGATAAAGCTTAGTAAGCAACACCTTGATCAATCATTGAATCAGCAACTTTGATGAAACCAGCGATGTTAGCACCTTTTACATAGTTAATATAACCATCTTTTTCAGTACCATATTTTAAGCAGTTTTCATGAATGTTGTTCATGATAGCGTTTAATTTAGCATCAACTTCTTCTCTAGACCAAGCTAATTTCATTGAATTTTGGCTCATTTCAAGACCTGAAGTAGCAACACCACCAGCATTTGCAGCTTTGCCAGGTGCAAAAGAGATTTTTTGTGATTGAAGATAAGTAATCGCTTCAGCAGTACAACCCATGTTAGATGTTTCAACAACATATTTGCAACCGTTTGCAGCTAAAACTTTAGCATCTTCTAAACCTAATTCATTTTGGATAGCGCAAGGGATAGCGATGTCAACTTTAACTTCCCATGGTTTTTTACCTGCAAAGAATTTTGCATTTGGATATTTTGTAGCATATGGAGCAACAACGTTGTTTCTTGTAGCAAGAAGTTCTTCCATATATTTAATTTTTTCACCAGAAATACCATCTTCATCAAGGATATAACCATCAGGACCTGAAATGGTAACAACTTTACCACCTAATTCTTCAAGTTTTAATGCAGCACCCCAAGCAACGTTACCAAATCCTGATAATGCAACTCTTTTACCAACGATAGTATCTTTTTTAGCAGCTAACATACCTTCTAAGAAGTAGATAGAACCAAAACCGGTTGCTTCAGGACGAATAAGTGATCCACCCCAATTTAAACCTTTTCCGGTTAAAACACCAACATGTTCGCCACGTAATCTTTTGTATTGTCCATACATGAAGCCGATTTCACGACCACCAACACCGATATCTCCAGCAGGAACGTCAGTTTCTGGTCCAATGTATTTTTGTAATTCTGTCATGAAAGATTGACAAAAACGCATCACTTCACCTTCTGATTTTCCAGTTGGATCGAAGTCAGATCCACCTTTTCCACCACCCATAGGTAATGTTGTTAATGAATTTTTGAAAGTTTGCTCAAAAGCAAGGAATTTCATAGTGTCAACAGTTACATTTTTATGGAAACGGCATCCTCCTTTATAAGGTCCGATTGCCATGTTGTGTTGTACACGGAAACCTCTATTTACTTGAATTTTTCCAGCATCATCAACCCAAGTAACTTTGAATTGAATAATTCTTTCTGGTTCCAAAATTCTTTCTACGATAGCATATTTATCGTATTTTGGGTTTTCGTTAACGAAATCAACAATTGTTTCGAGTACTTCTTTTGCTGCCTGAATGTACAAAGGTTGAGCTGGGTTTTTTTCCTCTAACTCAGCGATTAATTTGTGTAGATCCATAATATTTTTTAATTAATTTAGGTTAAAAATGTGATCATTTTGGTGGTGCAAAAGTATAACATTTTATTCATATAACAATCTTTTTTTTATTAAATTTTTATAATTTTTTTTTTCCCTTTTTTTTTCATTTCTAACCCATTTTTTTTTATTTTTTCATTTAATATTTTTCATTATTCATTTTTAATTATTCATTCTTTATGGGCATTCCGGCTCAAGACAACGCAAGTGTTTTCACTACAAATAATAAAATGTATCGCGTGCGTTGCCTCTTCGCCGTCGGTCTCCGGCCCATACTCCGCGTTTTTCTGTCAAGGGGCTGTATGGCTGGGCAGTAGCTTCCTCCGGTCGCTCTGCCCGTTCCAACAGCCCCTAGCCACAAAAACTTGCGGGGTATTTGCCCTCCGCCCTAATGCAAGGAAGGGTTGGGGCAGATTGGGAATGAGGGGCTCTGATTGTTCAAGTGTACATT
>JBLJBB010000087.1:0-39335 GCA_047638115.1 Bacteroidales bacterium
ATCCCCTCATAAAAATCAACTTTTGGTTGAAATCCAGTATCTTGAACTAATGCAGAAATATCTATGATTTGGTTGTCAATTTTTCCATTTTTATAAGGCAATACTCCAATTCCTAAAGGGGCATTGGGATTGATCAATTGTTGAATGGTTTCCACATATGTGCGGAGAGGTTCCGATTTTCCATATCCAATTGGATACACTTTACCACCAATCCCTTTCTCTCCCAAAAGATAAAAAGCGTGCACCAAATCATCAATGTAAATATAATCCCATTGTTGTTCTAATGGGGTAAATGATGGAGTCTCCCCTTTTAACAAAGAGGTTATGGTATAGTGTATTAAGTTGTTATCTTTTCTCTCAGCGCCATAAGCAGTACTGATCAACGTCCAAATAAAATCAATTCCCAATTCGTTAGAAAGTTTCTGTCCCAACTTATGTGTTTTTAATTTGATGGTACTATAAGCATCAGAAGGGGAGGGGGTATTGTTCCCGGTGATTATTTCCTGAGAACAACCATATTCTGAAGCGGTTCCTGGACAAACTACCTTTTTGATTTTTAATTCTTTAGCAAAGTGTAATACATCATTGATGTATTGCAAATTTTGTGATTGAAGTGCTAGATCATTCTTAAAGTTAGAAGAAACTCCCACCCAAGCAAAATGGTACAGTACATCATATTGTTTTGTAATTAATGGAATCGTATCAAAAAGGGAAGTCAATTCAAACTCAAGTGTTTCTAAATGAGCGTGATCCAAATTAAAAAAGCACCCTTTTTGAACCAAAGCACAAACCACTACTCCATTTTCTAACAGGTGTTTCGTAAGATTAGTTCCAAGAAAACCGTTTGCTCCAACGATGAGGGCTCTTTTCATAACTTACTAAAAAAGATAGTTTTCAATTTGTTTCTTCATAAGTTGCTCAATAGCTGCACCCTTGTAGTATTGTTGATACCATTCAAGAGTTAAATGTAATGCCTGATGAGCATCCATTTTGGGTTGCCAACCCAATACCTGTTTCGCTTTTTCAATACTTAACGAGAGTAACCCTGCTTCATGTGGCTGGTTTTGAAGGGTTGGAAAATCAAAATGTCCCTCGCCCCAAATACTCAAAGCCATCTCTGTCATCTCCTGAACCGTTAAAACATCGTTTGGATGGGGACCAAAGTTAAAAGAATCTGCATATAATAATGGATCCTCTTTCATCTTTACCCCTAAGGTTAAATACCCATGAAGCGGTTCTAAAACATGTTGCCAAGGACGAACAGCTTTCGGGTTTCTGATTTGAACGGGTTGGTGAATAGATAACGCCCGAACAATATCAGGGATCAAACGATCAGCCGCCCAGTCGCCGCCCCCAATCACATTTCCTGCTCTTGCAGAAGCAATCGATTTTTGGTGTTGGTTATATTGTTCTTTCGAAAAGAAAGATTTTTTATACGATTCAATGATGATCTCTGCAACCGCTTTACTGGCGCTGTAGGGATCGTGTCCTCCTAAACGATCAGACTCTTTGTATGCTTGTCCTGTTTCATTGTTTTGATAAACCTTGTCTGTGGTGATCATCACCCCAATACAAGGTTTCTCTAATTTTCGAATTCCATCTAAAACATTGGCCGTTCCAATTCCGTTAACTTCAAATGTCTCTGCAGGAATCTCGTAAGATGTTCTCACAATAGGTTGAGCTGCCAAATGAAATACAAAATCGGGTTGAAAATCTACCATGGCTTGGTGTAGTTTTTTCACATCCCTAAGATCACCGATCACAGATGTACAAAGAGTATCTCCTTGAATTACGTTGTATAAAGATGGGGTAGTATTAGGTTCTAAAGCGTATCCCATTACGGTTGCTCCAAGTCGATCCAAAATCGCAAGCAACCATGAACCTTTAAAACCAGTATGACCAGTTACAAAAACACGTGCATTTTTATAGATTTCAAAACTCATTTTCAGTACGTTTTATAAGTAACTATTTTATGTTTTTAGAAATAAAAATTACCAAATTTTCCAAGGGGCATCTCCAGAGGCCCATAAACTTTCTAAATTGTGTTTATCTCTTTGAGTATCCATACAATGCCAAAAACCTGCATGGTGAAACCCTTTCATCTCTCCCAATTCAGCAAGTGTTTCAAATGGAGTTCTCTCTAAGACAGTCGCATCGTTGGGGAGTAGGTTAAAAACTTGTGGCTGGAAAACCATAAAACCCCCATTAATGGTGCCCCCATCGGTGTTAGATTTTTCTCTAAAAGAGTGGATTGTTCCTGTTTTATCCACCTCTATAATTCCAAAACGTTGTCCAGGGTTAACGGTAGAGATAGTTGCTATTTTGCCATGTTCTTGATGAAATTTTACAAGTTCAGCGATATTAATATCCGCGACTCCATCCCCATACGTAACCATAAATGGCTCATCTCCAATATATTTCTGAATTCTTTTGATTCTTCCACCAGTCATGGTGTCTAACCCAGTATCTACAACGGTCACTTTCCAAGGTTCCACTTCCGAGGTGTTCAATACGGTCATTTTATTTTCACTGGTGAAATCAAAAGTAACATCGCTGCGATGAAGGAAATAGTCTGCAAACCACTCTTTAATCACATATTGTTTATAGCCACAACAGATGATAAAATCGTTAAATCCGTAGTGAGAGTATATCTTCATGATATGCCAAAGGATTGGTTTATCACCAATTCCGATCATGGGTTTAGGTTTTAAGTGACTCTCTTCACTAATTCTGGTACCATATCCACCAGCTAAGATTACAACTTTCATAGAAATAGGTTTTAACATGCAAAAATACAAAATAATAAGCTAATGAGCTAATGTGAAAATAAGCAAATTTTGGTCTAAAGTAAAAAGTCAAAATTCTAATGTTTTTATCTCGTTTTTTTAATAATTAACCACAGAGAACCACAGAGTTCTAATAGAGTATCACAGGGGGAGTTAAGAGATACTAAATGTACTCTCATGAATTTGTTTTATTGGAAGAAGAGAATTTTATGATTTATTCTTTTTTTTTGATTCTAATTTGTTAATATTTGTTAATGAGTTGACGCTGATTGTCTGCAAGATATTAATATTCAGAAAAATAAAAAAAATAAAAAAAATATCGATTTTGATAAAAAAGATCAATATTTGATTATATTTGCTAATCAAAATTGATGTTCAGAAAAATTAAAGTAAACAAATACAGGAAATTAAAAGTTTAACCTAAATTTATTAGTTATGAAAAAAACAGTATTACTTTTTGCACTCTTTTGTGTACCATTTTTGTTATTCTCTCAAGCCATTTTAACGTATATGGCTCCCACCTTTGCGGGGACATCTGGCTCTAGAGCACCTAACGGGACATCAGCGCACACCTATTTTCGTGGTTCTACTATTGTCTTAGCTTCTGAACTGACAGGAGGAATTCCAAACAACACCGCCATTACAAAATTTGGATTTATGTTCAATGTTGGAGCAAGCTCCGCCGTTACAGGCAATCTAAAAGTATATATGTTGAATACCACTTCAACAACTTATGCAAATGGAACTGATTGGGCAACATTGTCTGGAGCAATGACACTAGTATATAATGGTAACTTTACCATACCCGTTACAACAACTCCATTAGGTGTTGATGTTACTCTATCCACGCCATTCACATATACTGGAGATGGAATCTATGTAGCTTATGACTGGAGCAGTTCGGGTCCATTTGCTACAACTTCAGCTGTTTATCAATGTAATAACTCCTTAACTGGGGGTATTGTTATGGCAACTTCTACAACAGCTCCTCCAACAGCATTGACCGCTTCATCTGCTTTTCGTCCTTGTATAAGATTTGGTTATAACAATCCATTTACAAATGATGGTGTGGTACAACAAGTATACACTTTAGGAAAACTTCCAATCCCATTTGGAAACCCACATGCTATTCAAGCATATATTAAAAATCAAGGTTCTGATACGCTATTTAGTTTACCTGCTACTTTAAATGTTAGTGGAGCTCAAACTTTTACTAATATTAAAACAATTGATACACTACTACCTGGAGCTTCAAAACTAGTTACTTTCGACAATTTTAATCCAACCAATACAGGTGCTAATACAGTTACTGTTTCTGTTCCTAGTGATCAAAATAATATCAATAATACGATGACCAAATCACTGGAAACAAACTTAAATACCTATAGTTATGCTCAAGGAACAACTCCAGCTGGTGGAGTTGGGTTCAACACTGCAACTGGTGATTTTGTAGCTAAATTTACTACTACTACTGCCCAAGCTATGAATCAAGTGGATGTTAGATTTAGCTCTGGTGGACAACCTTTCCAAATAGGAATCTGGAGTGCTACCGTTGCTGGAACTCCTGATGCATTGCTTTATACATCTCCAACCTATACATCAACTGCAGGGGCTTACACTGTTTTGATTGATCCCCCAGTGACTGTTCCTGCTGGATCATTCTTTGTGGGTGTTCGACAAACCGGAACAACAAATGTGAGCTTTTCATACCAAACCGAAGATCCAATTAGACCCAATTGTTTCTTCTATACTTCTCCAAGTGGGGGTACTGTATGGACAGACTTTGCTCCTGCTAATGCTTTCCGTTTTATGATTGAACCAAAATTTGCTTTAGCCAATGATGTTAGTATTAATGCTGTAGGACCTTCTGCTTCCAATGTTTATGTTGCGGGACAAGCTATAAATCTTTATGCAACCGTTATTAATTATGGAATTAATGCTCAGACAGCAGTACCAGTAAAATATTCAGTAAATGGTGGTACTCCTGTTGGTCCAGTGAATACAACAGTTTCTCTAAACTCAAATGATACAAGTACAGTGTTTTTCACTGGAACAAATGGATTTACCCCACCATCTGCAGGAATTTATACAGTAAAAATATTCACACAACTTACGGGTGACCAAAATGTTGCTAACGATACACTAACCATTGTTTATAATGTTCTACCTGCTCCAATCACCACTTATCCTTATGTTCAAAACTTCAATACTATTGAGGGTTGGACAACCTCTGGAGCTTCAAATCTTTGGGTGTATGCTAGTGCACATTCTCCCATTGAAGCAGTAGCAATAGACTCTGCTATGTTTGCTGATTTCTTCTCTACAACTGCGGGTACTACAGGAATGTTAAGATCACCGATTTTTAATTTAACAGGGTTAACAAATCCAAAATTAGATTTTTATGTAGCTTACAGAACGTATGCTACAGAGGATGACTCACTTCAAATCTGGGTTTCTACTGACTTAGGACAAACATTTGTTGCTGGTTCACCTAATCTGTATAAAAAATCATACTCCTCTAATCCTTCTTTGAGCACCATGGATCCAAATATTGCTGACTATGTTCCTGCAAATACAACTGATTGGAGACTTGAATCTGTTGATTTATCTCAATTTATTGGAGCTACATCCTTAATGATTGGATTCAAAGGGATTAGTGCAAACGGAAATAATTGCTGGATTGATCAAGTAAAAGTGTATGATAATATTACACCTATTGTAACAACCACAGCTGCAACAGCCATAACACAAAATAGTTTTGTAAGTGGTGGTAATGTGATCTCTGAAGGAGGAACAAGTGTAACACAAAGAGGGGTTTGCTACAGTACAAGTGAAAATCCAACTATTTTAGATCCACACACAACAGATGGAGCTGGTGTTGGATCTTTTACATCTACTTTGTCTAGTTTAACACAAAACACCATATACTATGTTAAAGCTTACGCTACAAATAGTGTTGGAACAGGTTATGGTGATCAAATTGTGGTAACCACTCTAATTGATGGTATTGATGAGGCAACCAATCAAGGCGTTAAGATTTATCAAATGGATAAGATCTTAGTTGTTGAAACTGTTATTCCTTTTGAAGATGGATCCTTAACACTATATGATGTAAACGGAAAATTAGTAAAAACTCTTTCCGTAACAGCTGGTCAAACCAAAATTTCAATGAATATTGATGAATTAGTGCATGGCTTATATTTGATTAACATTAACAGTGGAAGTCAAAAAATGGGCTATAAAGTGATTCTAAAATAGAATAGTTTTTTTCATGGGGGGCCCTTTATAAGCAATTATAGAGGGCTTTTTTTTGGCATTCCGGCGATCTCCTCCCTTCAGCCCTCGCACCGCCGTCGGTCTCCGGCCTGTACTCCTCGTTGGATCCGCCAAGTGGCTGTTCGGCCGGGCAGTAGCTTCCTCCGGTCGCTCTACCCGATCCTACAGCCACTAAGCGTCCCAACTTGCGGGGTACTTGGCCTCCGCCCTAATGCAGCCAAAACAGCAAACGGTTTTTCCAGTTTGGAGAGAAGCAATTGGTGACAGGAGTTTTATATTTCAAGGATTGAAATCTACGAAATAATTGGAAAATCTCTGTTATGAATTATTGAATTTGCAAAATGATATCAACACCGATAAAAGTGACATGTTAGTAACCGGATTTAATATATAAGGGTTGATTCAATAGTAAATCTTGCCCTAATAATTTTGTCATTTTTAAGGTTTGATTAAATTAATTTACTATATTTGCAACATAAAGAATTTATAAAATAATACTACATTTAAAGCATTTTTATTGTAACCTAAACGTAATAAAAAATAAAAAAGTAACTGTTATTATCCTATTAAACATATATCTGTTGATATTTTGAATTAATATAATTTCGAGAGTCAGTGATAAAAATGTATTTTTGTAATTAATTTTAACTCAAAAGTAATTTATGCAATTATTTGAACAACAAATTATTAACCTAAACTTCTCATTTCTAGATAATAGTGAGAATAATGGTGTTTTGTTGACAAATAATTATGAAAACATCAATCCTAATGTTGCAACTCCCGATATTCTATTTTCACTAGAAACAGCTAAAAAGAAGTTTAATGCTGACGCTGTATATTTCAGATACTTTTCAGATGGAAGAGGGTGTATTCCACAACTTTACTTGTTTGATTTCACACAAAAAATTATAACAACTGAAGAAAAAAATCGCATTCACATTCAAATGTGGAACGGCTACCAAGTTCCCGTTTACATAATAATTGAAAAATCAACAGTTAGCATCTTCGACTCACGTAAAAGACCAAAAGAGAAGAATGATGATTATGTAAAAGAGTTGCTTATTTTATCAGGACAAACTTTAAAAGAATTTCGTGCGCAAGACTTTGATACTGGTATATTTTGGGATGAACAAGACGAGAAAAGAGATTTCCGTTTTGAAGAATCAGCTACTAGAGACTTAATAAGAGGGCTAAAAGAAGTATATTTTGACTTCCAAAAAGAATCGGGGCTAGATAAACATATTGCGCTTAAGCTTTTAGTTCAAAGCTTGCTGATTAAATATCTTGAAGAAAGGGATGAAAAAAGTGCAAGTGGTTATTTCGCAGGAACTTATTTTAAAAAATATTTTCAATGTTCAGATTTTTGTGATACAATTAGAGCTGGTAAATTTCTTGATTTGCTTGACCAATTGGCAAGAGATTTTAATGGTAAAATTTTCGAATGGGAAAGAGAGGGTGAGATTGAACAGCGAAATGCTATTCAACAGGTTGAAATAAGAAAATTAGCTGACTATTTAGATGGGAAAAGCAAAAAAGATCAATATGTATTATGGAGATTATACTCATTTTCACATTTACCCGTAGAAGTAATAAGTTCAGTTTATGAAGAACTTTTAACCGATAGTAAAGATATTGTTTATACTCCGGAAATGATCGTTAGTACTTTGGTTGATGAATGTATGCCATTGAAACAACCCAAGGAAAATTTTAAAATAATTGATGTAAGTTGCGGTTCGGGAATTTTTCTTGTAAAAACCTACAAGCGAATTGTTCAGTGGTGGAGATATAACGAATGGAAAAAAACAGGAAAGCTTACTAAACCATCATTATCTGTTTTAAAAGAACTATTGCTAAATAGCATTCATGGCGTTGACATTGAGCCAGATGCAATTAGTCTTTCAATATTTAGCCTTGCTTTAGCAATTTTAGATGAAGTTGATTTAGATCCTCCTACTTGGGAAATACTTAAATTTCCTGATTTAAGCAAAAATATTTTAACTCAAAATTTTTTCAATTTCATCACTACCAAACCACAATCTGATTTTGATTTAGTAATTGGCAATCCTCCATTTAATCTACCACCTATTAACGGGAAAGAACCCAATAGAACAAAATACTTTAAGGATTTAAATATTCACTTTGGATATAAAAGTGAAATAAGTATCCCTGATGAGAATCCTGCTTTACATTTTCTTGTTCAATCATTGAAATTACTTAAAAAAGACGCTCTTTTATGTTTGATTCAACCTTCAGGACCTATCCTTTATCAAAAAGATCAGAGTTTTAAGCAAGAATTATTCTCTAAAACAAATTTATTACAAATAATTGATTTTACAAAACTTGCAGATAAACTCTGGGGAAAAACAAAAGTTTCTACAGCTGCAATTTTTATTCAAAATTCAAAACCTGATAATGATAATGTCTTACATTTAATTGCAAATAGAACTTTTTCAAATTCTAATAAACTATTCTTAGAATTTGACCATTATGATTTTCATTTTATTACAAAGTCTTCAGCCCTAAATAATCCTTTCGTATGGAAAGCGAATTTATTAGGTGGAGGTAGAATCACTTCTTTTATTGAACGTCTATCAGAAATGCCTACTCTTAAAGATTTTTTATGTATAAAAGAAAAAACTGAAGGATGGTCTGTTGGTAGTGGCTTTATTGTCGGTAACGGAAAGGAAAAAGCTGATTATATTACGGGGCATGAAAATATTTCTGTTGAAGCTTTGACTGAGGATGGCATAGACGGGAATCAAATCAGGACTTGCGAAATTCAAGGATTTGAGAGACCTATAAAAACAAAACGAAATATTTATAAAGCCCCTCATATTCTTCTAAGACTTATTGTTGGAGACAAAAAGATTCCTATTACATTTTCAAATAAATACTTAAGCTTTCCTTTTGGGATTGTTGGTATTCATGCTCCTAAGGAAAAAGAGCTTTCTGAGTTATATGAATATTTAAATAAAAACAATGAACTTTTGCGTGCGTACATTTTAGCAACAAGCGGGAGAGTTATGATTGGTAAAGCAACAGCAATAAATAAGGAAGATATCATGAGAATTCCTTATTCACACAATATAAACTTGAATATATCTGAAATAGAAAATATTATTATTAATCAAATCACAAATAATAAATTTGAAGAAATGCTAGTTAGTATAACAGATATATTTCAATTCACATCTGTTTACTGCAAAACTCTAAACAGTATATATCAAAATGAAAAATCCTTCCAACTATTCAAAGTTATTGATGCAGGTAAGTATTATGCTTTACATTTCGAATATACAAATGAAACTCTAACTCCAAAAAAGGAAGAAATTTTTGATTTAGAACAATACATTGAATCGGTAATCCCAACACGAAAGGATAGTCAGCAAAAAGTATATATACAAAGAATCATTAAAGCATTTGGTCATGATTCAATTATATTAGCCAAACCAAAACTATTACGTTATTGGCTGCCATCTATTGCATTAAGGGATGCAGATGAAACTTTTGCTGACTATATTAAATCCCGTTATTATAATGCTTAGAGATTTTTTCCCATCATATCAAACTCCAAGACCTAATGATTTGAGTGTGGACCCTAATATTGAGGTAGATAAAATATTGTCCTTTATTGATAAAAATATTTCTCGTTTTCCTGATTATTATCAATCCTTCAGAGACTCAGTGAATGAGAATCGTATAAGTGATAATTTGGTTCAATATTTCGAACTATGTAAACAAGAATCAGGAAGTTACTATCCTTTTAGATTTAGTAAAAATCCTACACAACCAGCATCAGATAAAGAGACAGATATTGGAGTTTTTTTTATGTCTTGGACACGGAAACCTTTACCAATAATAGAGTTTGAAGCAAAAAGATTTTCAGAATCATCTAACAATAAAGAATATGTTTGTGGAATTCGTGGGGGTATCGAACGATTTAAAAGAGGTTACCATTCATCTCAATTAAAAGAGTGTGGAATGTTTGGTTATGTTCAAAACAGAACTTCTCAAGAATGGATAGAAAAGATAAATAATTGGATTAATGAATTGTCACAAAACAATTCTGATTCAACTATTAATTGGACTGACAAAAAAGAGTTACTATCTAAAATAAATTCATTCCCATTAGTTGAGAAATTATATTCAATACATATCAGAACTTCACAAAAGGAATGCATAAAATTATGGCATTACTTGATAGATTTGAAATGTAAATAATGTAATTAAATAAATAATTCCTTTTTGACACAGTTTATAGAATAGACACCGTGAAGAATGTGAGATTGACCGTCAAGGAGTGGTAAAACACAAAGAGAAAATTGAGATTAGCCAAAAAAGAGTTCAAAACAACTAAGAACGACATGAAATTGACCATGAAAGAGTGGTAAAACAGCAAGAGGAATGTGAGATTGACCATGAAGGAGTGGTAAAACAGCAAGAGGAATGTGAGATTGACCAAAAAGGAGGATCAAATAATAATAAAAGATATAAAATGACCAATTTGAGTTTTTTAACCGAGGCTGAATTGTTGGAAACATTCAGAATCTCACTGGAAAATACAAAAAATCAACCCGAAATAGCAGAAATAATGGCTGAGTTTGGGTATCCCCCAAAAATAATTTCTGAAGGAGAATCATTGCTCAGCTTTGCAAGAAAAGCTTATGACTTAAACAAGCAGGAAGGTGATGAAACAACTAAATCGTATCTGGATTTTTTAAATGCGAAACAAGAACTTTCTAAAATATATAATAAAGATAGAAAGATTGCTAAAATTGTATTTCGGAACGATCCAGCCATCTTAACGCAATTAGCTTTAACAGGAGAGATGCCTGCTGCTTTCATAAATTGGATGGAGGGTATTAAAAAGTTGTATCAGGAATTATCAAAAAATGATGAATTGCTGAAAAGAACATCTCCGTTAAAACTAAACAGTGATAAAGTTTCCGAAGCATTAAACTTGATATCGATCGTGGAATCTGCCCGAGCTGATTACATCAGAGAACTGGGTGAATCAAAGCTTTCCAAAGTGAATAAAGATCATGCATTGGCTAAACTTGAAACCTGGATGCGAGAATTCTTTGCTGTTGCCAAAATCGCTATGGAAGATAAACAAGGGTTGTTGAAAGCGATAAGGAACTAATTACTGAACAAATAAAATAGAACCATTTCATCTAAACTCCTCCGTGTTACTCTGTTAAAACTTTGTGTTCTTTGTGGTTATTAAATTATAAATAAACTAAAACCCAAAACCCAAGACCTAAAACCCCTAAAAACCGCTTGCGGTTTTGTGCATTAGGGATGTGGAGGGCGGCGAAGCCGGTACGAGCTGGAACAAGCGCCGCGATGAATGGTCTGTATTGGGTTGTGCTTAATTAAGCGAAGTGCAGCGAAGTACAGGAGCGAAGCGAACCCCGGAACAAGCCCGACGGCATCTGGGGAGGTTGTGTGTGGGCAGATGCCGGAATGCCCAAATATTTCTTAAAATAAATATCGATTCTATTTTAAATGGATTTTTATTGCTAAATTTGCAAATTATACCTATTACATTTAGTCGTTGAATTTCAGTTAAAATGAAAAAAATAATACCTGTAGTTTTATTTCTTTTTTTGTCAAATTTTACGTTTAGTCAATCATACCAGTATTTAAAAACTAAGGAGGAGTTTGATTTTTATAACTCTTTATTTGTTAACAGGTTAAAGCCGTGTGAATTAAACCCTGAAAATGATGCAGAAAACTTGGGTATTGGCGTTTCTTATCTAATTGATGCTTATGTTACCATGTATAAAGCTACAGGAGATAAAGCATACTTATACAAGTGTGTCATGCAATCTTTATGCATTGTGAAGAATAGACACGATATCGTTGGAATTAATTCGGATAAAAGATGGGCAGATAGAACGTATTTAGATGGAAACATTTTAGGAGCATTGGCTCGTTTTGTTTATTTGGTTAAAGTGGAAGATCAAACTCTCCAAAATACACCACTTTTTCCGTTCCCAGAAATTGCAAATAATCCTTTTAATCTTACTTTTAATACTTTTGGGTCTTATACAAACTGGTTAAGTTTAAAAATTAACGAATCGATAAGTTGGTTTTTATCAGAGAATTATTGGTCATATAGTGTCGGATTAAAAAAAAATCGTGATGATATAATTGGAGCTGAAATCAATATGCAAGTTGGTTTTGGAAGAGCTCTATTGTTTATGGGTTTATCTTGCCAGAATCAAGATTATTTGTTAAAAACATTATTTTTGGTTCATCTAATGAAAAGTGATCTCAATTTTTATGATTTCTGTGAATTGATAAGATATAATAATCCTGTTTTTATACTGGATGAAGCAAAAAATGCCTATTGGTGGTACCATTCAGGTTGGAGAGTTCAAAAACATTGCATTTTTAATACTCCAGATTATGATCAGTTTGTTGAGTATATTGAAGATGCAAGTCATGGCGCTGTAGTTACACAATTGTTTTTGGATCTTTATAATTTTCTACCCTATTCTGGAATTAATACCCAAGATTTAGTCAGATTAAGAAACACTTTTACCAAAAATATATATGATCAAAATGGTGTTTTTCATAAAGCAATAAATGGAGAAAATAGTCCAGTTTTTCCTACATTTCCTATGGAATATACAACATTAAATTATATCCCTTTTGCTCAATATGATGGTGCAGACATTACAGCCACTCCACCGAATGTTTACAATATTGTGATGGGGTTTTATACAACACATATTGCAAATAAAAACTCATTTCCATCTTTGCCTTATTACAATAACGGAATGTCACTCCAAGGACATGCGGAAGTGGTTCATGCTCAATGGGAAAAAGAGTGTACAGATTTGACAATATACAATAGAAAGTTAGTTTATAATCAAAATTTTAAGTCCAAAGGAACTTTGACTATAGCCCCTCAACAGTTCGACATATATCATCATCCTTTGTCTAAAGCGATAGCAGATCCTGTACAATTTCAAGAAGATCTCTTTTTAATTGATTCTAATGTTACTGCATTTTTTGAAGCGGGAGATGCCATTGTATTTAAACCAGGAACACAACTTAAGCCAGATCAATGTAATACAATTCGAGCTTTTATTAATCCTTCACTTTGTTCGGATTTTTTACAAAACCCAACTAGATTTGATTTAGGGGATACTGTTCAGAAACCTTTTGATATTGCAGATACAGTTGTAAAACCACCTGTGAAACCAGAAGATCTACACAAAATTGATTTAACTGTTTCTCCAAACCCATTTACAAGCATTACAAATGTTCAATTTTCAATCCTAAAACAAAGTACAGTTACTTTAAAAATTATTGACAAATTGGGAAGGGTCTTAGTTCAACCCATAAACAATGATCTTTATGAAGAGGGTACGTATAATATTCAAATTTCAGGAGAAATATTACACCCTGGCTTGTTTTATTGCATTCTAATCATTGATAACCAGATCATTTTAAGAAGATCAATCATAAAGATTTGACCCTTTCAAATAATTTATAGAAATTACAAGTTTTCAGTTCAATATTCAAACATATAAAAAACTCTTATGAAATCAAATTTTTTTAAACTTATTTTTTTGTTTTTATCTGTAACACCACTTCATCATAATATTCTTTTTGCTCAACAAACGGAAAATTGGAATCTATTTGGTAATAACATCAATAATGGAGCGTTTTTAGGTACAACCAATCTTTCACCTTTGTATTTCAAAACTAATAATATAAATAGATTCACTATTTTAGGAACACCATTAACTAGAGTCGGAATAGATATTGCAACACCAGAAGCAAATTTTCATTTACATTCTGTTGAGTATGAAGAAAATCAATCGAAGCAATTTTACAATTACAATAAATTTTTAATGACAAATTTGCACACAGGTTCCTCCAAAAATGATGGATTTATAATTCAACAATTCAACGACCAAGTAACCATGCAACAACAAGAAAATGGGGATTTTAATATTTTGGGATATTCAGGAGGGTTTACAATTGCAAGCAATGGAATGTTAAAATTTGGGGCTATTGCATTTCCAAAAGCAAAAATTCACTTACATGACAATAATATATTACTCACACGAAAAGAAAAAGAAAACTCTTTAACAAATCCAACAAGTGCCATACTTTTTGGCGTAAATACTGACTTGGTACATACGAATCCTGTATGGAGTGTCAGTTATTTTGAAGACACAGAAAGAGATGGGCTTAATTTCTGGAAACCATTTCAAAATCCTAACAATAATCAAAAGATAGATTGTGTTTTGTTTTTGTCTAACAATGGGAATGTAGGAATTGGAACCGATAAACCGCAAGCAAAACTTTCTGTTGATGGTTTAATTTGTGCAAAGGAGGTCAGAGTATCTCTCACGGGTCAGCCCTGTTGGCCAGACTATGTTTTTGATAAAAATTATAATTTAATTCCATTACAGGAACTTGAGAAATTTATAGTTTTACATCAACGATTACCCAATATCCCCTCTGCAAAAGAGGTTGAAAATGAAGGAGTCAATATAGGTGAAATGAATAGAATTCTTCTACAAAAAATTGAAGAATTGACACTTTATATTATCCAGATGGAGAAGCGCATTCAAGAATTAGAAAAGAAATAAAAAAAGAACATTCATAACAGTCCTAAGATTTCACGAAATCTTAGGACTTTTTTTACTATCTTTGCACCAAATTTTTTGGAACTAAAATTAAATGTATCATATTATAAATCAATAAATTATGCCAAATATTTCAAAAAAAGGTGCAGCCATGCCAGCATCTCCCATTAGAAAACTTGTTCCATATTCAGAAATTGCCAAAAAAAAGGGTGTTAAAGTGTTTCATTTGAATATCGGTCAGCCAGATATTGAAACTCCAGAAATTGCGAGACAAGCCATAAAAGATTGTGATATTAAAGTAGTTGAATACACACATTCTGCAGGTCTATTGAGCTATAGAGAGAAACTAGTGGAATACTATAAAAGTGTGGGAATTGAATTAACAACGGATGAAATTATTGTAACCAATGGTGGCTCAGAAGCGATTTTATTTGCCTTTAACAGTTGCCTTGATCCAGGTGATGAAGTGATTGTTCCTGAACCATTTTATGCAAATTACAATGGATTCTCTAATAGTGCAGGTGTGATTGTTAAACCGATTTTTTCAACTATTGAAAATGGGTTTGCACTCCCTCCAATGGAAGAATTTGAAAAAATTATCACACCAAAAACAAAAGCGATTATGGTGTGTAATCCAAATAATCCAACAGGGTATCTATATTCCAAAGAGGAACTTCAAAAATTGAGTGAGATTGTTAAAAAACACGATCTTTTCCTTTTTGCCGATGAAGTATATAGAGAGTTTTGCTACGATGGAGAGAAACATTTTTCAGTGATGGAATTGAAGGAGATTGATCAAAATGTTGTACTTTTAGATTCTGTTTCCAAAAGATATAGTGCATGTGGTGTTAGAGTTGGAGCATTTATCTCTAAAAATAAAGAGGTTATAAACACTGCCATGAAATTTGCTCAAGCTCGATTAAGTCCACCAACATATGGACAAATTTTAGGTGAAGCAGCATGCAAAACGCCAAAATCTTATTTTGATATGGTAATCAATGACTACGTTGCTCGTAGAAATTGTGTTGTTGAGGCCATCAATAAAATGCCAGGATGTTTTTGTCCAAATCCTAAAGGTGCTTTTTATGTAGTTGCACGTTTACCAATTGACAATTCTGATAAATTTTGTCAGTGGTTATTAGAGGATTTTAGCTTTAACGGTAAAACGGTAATGTTAGCACCTGCTACTGGTTTCTATTCTACACCAGGAAATGGTTTGGATGAGGTGAGAATCAGTTATTGCTTAAAAGTAGATGATTTGAAAGAATCAATGATCTGTTTGGAAGAAGCTCTAAAAATTTATCCAGGTAGAAAATAATGGATTTTAAGCTTGTTTCCTCCTTTGAACCTAGTGGGGATCAACCTGCTGCAATTCAACAATTAGTTGAAGGGTTACGACGTGAAGATCAAGCTCAAACCTTACTGGGAGTTACTGGATCTGGGAAAACATTTACGATTGCAAATGTACTCAAAGAGGTTCAAAGACCAGCACTCATTCTGAGTCATAATAAAACATTAGCAGCTCAACTGTATTCGGAATTTAAAACTTTTTTTCCGGAAAATGCAGTTGAGTTCTTTGTTTCTTATTACGATTACTACCAGCCAGAAGCATACCTCCCCGCTTCCAATACCTATATTGAAAAAGATCTATCTATAAATGATGAGATAGAAAAATTAAGATTGAGAACAACCTCATCTTTGTTGTCTGGGAGAAGAGATATTATTGTTGTAGCTTCTGTGTCTTGTATTTATGGGATTGGAAATCCTGAAGACTTTGCCAAAAGTGTCATTAATGTTCATAAAGGGATGATCATTAATAGGGACCAGATACTTTTAGCTTTGGTAAATAGCTTATATTCTAGAACAGAACTCTCTTTAGAGTCAGCCAAGTTTAGAGTAAAAGGAGATACTATTGATGTTTTTCCACCCTATAATGATAACGCGTATCGGATCATATTTTGGGATAATGAGATTGAAAAAATTGAAGAGATTGAACCAGAGTCAGGAAAAAAAATTGTTGAATTATCTGAATTAAAAATATATCCTGCCAACCTTTTTGTTACTTCTCAAGAATCTGTAAATGAAGCAATTAATCAAATAAAACTTGATTTAGGGGCACAGATTGATTATCTGAAATCTATAGGTAAACACCTAGAAGCCAAAAGATTAGATGATAGAGTTACTTATGATGTTGAGATGATGAAAGAACTGGGTTATTGTTCTGGAATTGAGAACTATTCTCGATATTTTGATAGAAGAAATGTTGGAGATAGACCATTCTGTATCATAGATTTTTTTCCTGATGATTTTATTTTAATCGTGGATGAGAGTCATGTGTCAATTCCTCAGATTGGTGCCATGTATGGTGGTGACAGAGCTCGTAAAGTGAATTTAGTGGAATACGGTTTTAGATTGCCTGCTGCTATGGATAACAGACCATTGAAATTCCAAGAGTTTGAATCTTTAATAGGACAAACGATATATGTAAGTGCAACACCTGCAGATTATGAACTTGGAAAATCTGATGGAGTTATTGTAGAGCAAGTTGTTCGTCCAACCGGACTTTTAGACCCCCCCATTGATGTTAGACCAGCTGATAATCAAGTGGATGATCTTTTTGAGGAGATTGAGATTTGTGTTGCTAAAAATCAACGCTCTTTAGTGACAACACTAACCAAAAAGATGGCTGAAGAGTTGAGCTCTTATTTAATCAGAATTGGAATTAAAACCAAATATATTCATTCAGATGTAGATACATTTGAACGAGTTGAGATTTTAAAAGATCTTAGAGCTGGTTCAATAGATGTGTTAGTAGGTGTGAATTTGCTTAGAGAAGGGTTGGATTTACCCGAAGTAGCTTTAGTTGCGATTATGGACGCAGACAAAGAGGGGTTTTTGAGAAATCAACGCTCTTTAACCCAAACCGCTGGCCGTGCAGCTAGGCACTCAGAAGGTAGGGTTATTTTTTATGCAAATAAGATTACTAAATCGATGCAAGCTACTATTGATGAAACGAATAGAAGAAGAGCCAAACAAATTGCTTATAATTTAAAACATAACATAACTCCTACAACCGTTCATAAAAATGAGGATTTTAGTTTCCATACGAGTTTGGATTTAATTCCAAAAGAGAGTGCTAAATATAGTTTTTCAGATCCAACCCACTCTCAAGTTGCTGAAGAGGAACAATTCAAAATGTTAAATATTAAAGAACTACAAGACACTTTGAAAAAGTTGAGAAAAGAACTAGAGAGTGCCGTGAAAGTTTTGGATTTTATAAAAGCGAATGATCTAAAAAACAAAATTATAAAAGTTGAAACTTTGATTAAATCATATTAGTAGAATTTTAAAAATCTTTATTTATTTTTACACATTCTAAATAAACCAATATTTCAAACATGAATATTACTGGAAAATGTTACTTCGCATCAGATTTTCATTTTGGTTCTCCGAATGAAAAAATTAGCAAAATGAGGGAAGAGCGTGTTCTTGAGTGGCTAGATCAAGTACTTGTTGATGCGAAACATCTGTTTTTATTGGGAGATATATTTGATTATTGGTTTGAATACTCCTGCGTAATCCCTAAAGGAAATTATCGGTTTTTAACAAAACTAAGTGAAATTAGAGCAAAAGGGATTGAAATATATTATTTTACAGGAAACCACGATATGTGGGTCAAAAATTATTTGGTTGATGAGTTTGGAATCCAGATATTTAGAAACCAAAAACTCTTTACAATAAATGGGAAAGTGTGTATTGTTGGGCACGGTGATGGACTTGGACCAGGACAATATGGATACAAATTGATGAGATGGATCTTTAGTAGGAAGTTTAATATTTGGTTATACGGTCTTCTCCCATCTTCCTACTCTTTTGCAATTGCACGTTTTTTCTCCAGAAAAAGTCGCGCTATGACTCCTTCACATGAGGAACACTATTTAGGAGAGGATAAAGAGTATGTAATTTTGTATATCAAAGAATATCTCAAAGAGAACCATGCAGATTTTTTTATTTTTGGTCATCGACATTTAGCTTTGGATATCCCAATCCAAAATTCGAGATATATAAATACGGGTGACTGGATTAACTTAAATACTTATTTCGTTTTAGATCAAGAGGGTTCTCTTGTAACATTTACTTCAACTCACTTATAAAAGCGCCCCTTTCTCTTACAGAGTAATATTTCAAATTTCGTTCCTCACAAGCGACAATCCATTTTTTCTCTTGTTTCAAAGAGATGGTTTCATCCATAATCAAAAGATCAAAATGTACTACACTTAGAAACTGTTCAATATTTATTTTTGGACGATATAGATACACATAGTCCACACGAAGTGAGTCTGTTCTGAAGTTGTGTTGTGCGATTAGAATGGTTTTTCCTTTAAAAAAAATCAGATCACCTATTTTGTTGAAATTTAGAGAATTAGTGTCTTTTTCTAATGAGATTATAGAAGTTTTAATGTTATTATTAATGAGATAATTTTTAATAGAAAATTTGAAATTTTTATGGGCAATATCCCGAATTGAATCTGAAATTAGAATCCCATTTTTCCCTTCATGAAATAAGATTGCACTCGTTTTAGGAATCGAAAAAACAGTCCATTTTGACTGATTTTCTTGTTGGATTTTGTAAATATTTCCCAAGAGTAGAAATCCCAGAAATGAACCAAGAGCAAAGAAAAGAGCAAGTTTGTGTTTTTGTGTAATCGCAATAAAGATTGTTCCAATTATAAAATATATCAACACCATTTGATAGAAACTGATCGAAATATTTTCTGTTATGGCGCCTGGTAGCATTTGAATAAAATGGATCACTTGATTCATCGTTCGAATAAGAAATTCTAATATTAGCGATACTTTCTGAGATATTAATGGGATAAAAGAGACTCCAATAACCGTCGTTCCTGCTAACATCACACAAAATGAAAGAAAGATTACAGTTAGGTTTGCCAGTAAAAAATAGTTTGGAAATTGATGAAAATAGAAAATGGAGATGGGGAATGTTGAGAGTTGAGCAGCTAATGAAACTGAAGTAAGAGACCAAAAATAGTTTCCAATTTTTGTTTTTGGAGTGTACATGGATGCAATGGGTTTTTGGAAAATTACAATACCAAAAACAGCCAAATAACTTAATTGAAACCCTAAATCAAAAATGAGTAATGGTTCTGCTAACAAAATGATGAATAAGGATGCATATAAACTTTGATAAATATTTGTTTTACGAGCAAAAAGGGTTCCCAGTAAAACAAAAGAGAACATCGTTGCTGAACGTACCACTGAAGGAGATAATCCAGTGATATTTGCATAACTCCAAATGGCTAAAAACAATAGGATTGGTTTTACATATTTCATTCGTTTTATCCAATCAAAAGGGATTAACAAATAGTTCAGTATCATAAAGATAATACCAACATGCATCCCTGAAACACATAAAATATGGCTTACACCAGCATTGCTATATTCAGATTTAAGATCTGGTTCCATTGTGTCATCATTACCTAACAATATCGCTGCAGCAACGCTATATTCATCACCTGAAAGACCTGAGTTCTCAAGTATTTTAGAAAGATGTTGTTGGGTAGAGATAGAAATTTTTCTAATACGATTTCCCCTCTTTTTTTCACTGAGCACCCATTGATTTTCATTTACATATCCTGTATAAATGACCCCTTTTCTTTTCATAAAATTTTGGTAATCAAATCCATCTGGGTTTTTGGGAGGATCAATGTTTTTAAATTGTGTATGTAAAACGATCACATCTCCATATTGAAGTTTTAGAGCATTAGAATCTTTTTGAATATAGAGAAGAAGATGTTGATCATCGATTGAAATAATTGTTTTTACAGTTTTCTCTCTGATTTGAATGGGTTCGACTAAAGTTGCAATATGTATTTGTTTCTGAATCCATTTAGGATCATTCACAGTTGAAAAAGGTTGATGTAAATGGATAGATGTTGAAAGATATCCTGCAAAAAGCTGTAATATAAGGAGCATAAGACCCACCCACTTTTGGATCAAAAATGAGGTTTTTTTCCTAAAAACAAGAACAAAAATGAGGGCAATAAAAATGAAAATTAAACAAAAATAGGAAATAAAAGGATTAAAAACTGTAAAATATCCCAAAAAAATGCCAAAAATATAGGGAATTAGTAATCTGAGTACGGGGAAGTTATGAAGTAGCATACTATTAGTTTTTTCAAAGATACAAAAAAAATGTTTGCACGTATGTTTTTGTATTCATTTACTCATATAATCAAAAATGGTTTAAAAATTAGCATATTATCTCATTATCTCATTAGCTTATTATTTTGTATTTTTGCAGAATCATAATCTATAATCAGAAAAACGAAATGTCAAAAGGGAAAGATCAAACTACAATATCTATTAGAAACAAAAAAGCAGAATTTGAATATTTTCTTCTCGCAAATTATACTGCCGGGATTGTATTAACGGGAACAGAAATCAAGTCAATTCGTGCGGGTAAAGCTAACATAACTGACGCTTATTGTTCTTTCACGAACTGTGAATTGTGGGTAAACAACATGCATATAACGGAATATTCTAATGGCAGCTATAACAACCATGAACCTAAAAGAGCTCGCAAGTTGTTGCTTAACAAAAAGGAGATTAAGAAGTTACTCATCAAGTTAAATGAAAGAGGGATGACCATTATTCCTGTAAGATTGTTTATCAATGAGCAAGGATACGCTAAATTAGAGATCTCTTTGGCTAAAGGGAAGAAATTGTACGATAAAAGAGAAACTATCAAAGAAAAAGATAACCGTAGAGCCCGTGAAAGGGAAGAGTAAAAAAAATGGAAGAATCAGAAAAAATCTATTTTAGCATTGGAGAAACTGCTCAAATGTTCAATGTAAATCCATCATTGTTAAGATTTTGGGAAAAAGAATTTGATTTGATTAAACCCTACAAAAACAAAAAAGGGGATCGTTATTTTACAAAGAGGGACATAGAAACGATTCGATTGATTTATCATCTGACCAAAGAGAAAGGATACACTTTACAAGGAGCAAAAGACGCTTTAAAAGGGGATAAGTTTGTTGAGCAACTTTCAAAATCGGACATTATTAACACACTAAAAAACATAAAAGAGTTTCTTATAGAGATAAAACAAGAATTATAAGTTTTACATAAGATGCAACGTCCATAATATTTTCATAATAAAAAAAACAGAAATTCGTTTTATTGTAATCAAATTTCTGCTTGATTAATATATTAAAATATTTATAGATGTACATAGCTCAATTTTCGTTATCTTTGCCAACTATTCAAAAAATGATGACAAAGAGATTTGTTTTAGGGATTTTTCTCTTCGCTGTAGTAAAAATTAGTGTTGCTCAAGTGGGAGGGAGTGGGATTTATCCTATACTAAATTACAATTATTCAGCAAGAATGAGTGGTTTAGGGGGTGCCCTCATTTCAGCTCATAATGATGATCCAACCATGATTTTATATAATCCATCTACAATTTCAGATCGTTTCCATACCTCTTTTTCTGCTGATATTGTTGACTATTTTAGCAATGTTGCTTACGGTTCAGTGATGTATTCACATACATTTAAGAAATTAGGTAGTTTTGCTTTAGGGTTAAAATATGTTGGTTATGGTACTTTTAATCAAACAGATGAGGTTGGAAATGTTTCTGGTGTCTTTAATGCGGGTGATTATTTAGCCACTTTAGGATGGGGACGAAGATTAGATAGCTCATTTTCAATAGGTGCAAACTTAAAATTAATTTATTCTGGATACGAAACGTACCAATCGTTTGGTATAGCAACTGATTTGTCAGGGACCTATTATAATCCAGATAAGAAACTATCTATATCTTTGTTATTCAAGAATATGGGTTCACAATTGATAACGTATACCCCTGGTAATTTTGAATCACTTCCTTTTGATATTCAGTTAGCATTTTCAAAACAATTGGAGCATTTACCTGCTCGTTTCCACATCTCTTTACATTCGCTTTACAAATGGAAAATGGGATATGTTGGTCCAGATGATCCATTATTAGAGGTAGATGCGTTAACAGGAGAACCCAAATACCCATCTGCATTTTCACAAGGTGTTAAAAACTTTTTCAGGCATTTTAACTTTGGTGTAGAGATTTTACCATCACCTTCTTTTTCTCTTTTTGCCTCATTTAATTACAATAGAAATCAAGAGATGATAATTCCACAAAACAAATCTGCAGCAGGTTTTTCTTACGGTTTTTCATTCAATATTAAATCTATTCAAATAGGTTTTTCAAGATCTCATTATGCCGTTGGAGCTGCTCCAATGTGTTTCAATTTTTCAACAAATTTTGAGGATCTATTTCATTCCAATAAAACAAAACAAAAATTAAAACGTGTTAACCCAAAAAACTAAAAATTTATGATCATACCTTTTTCTCCTCCACGTATTGATGAAAAAATTATTGCAGAAGTTACCGAAGCGTTACGTTCAGGGTGGATCACTACTGGCCCAAGAACAAAAAAGTTAGAAAAAGAGATTGAAGCTTATGTTCAAGTTCCAAAAGCGATATGTTTAAATTCCGGATCTGCTGGTTTAGAGCTTGTTCTTCGCTGGTATGGAGTTCAAGAAGGTGATGAAGTGATCGTTCCTGCTTACACCTATTGTGCAACGGCAAATGTGGTTGTTCATTGTGGTGCTACTCCCGTTATGGTGGATGTAAACTCTGATTTCAATATCAGTGTTGAGCAAATAAAAAAAGCGATTACGCCAAAAACAAAAGTAATAATCCCTGTCGACTTTGCAGGATTTCCATGTGATTATGACGAGATAAACGCATTGGTTGAAGAACCAGCTATCAAAAGTATGTTTGTTCCAGAATCTGAGGAACAAAAAATGTTGGGAAGAATCTTAATTCTCTCAGATGCAGCCCACTCTGTTGGTGCAGTTTATAAAGGGAAAAGAACTGGATCACTTTGTGATATTACAGTGTTTTCTTTCCATGCTGTCAAAAATTTAACCACTGCTGAAGGGGGTGCGATCTGTTTTCGTTTACCAGAACCTTTTGACCACGAAGCGATTTATAAAGCTTTTTGTGCAAAATCATTGCATGGACAAAGTAAGGATGCGTTCTCAAAAACACAACTAGGAAACTGGAAATACGATGTTACAGAAGCTGGCTATAAATGCAATATGACTGATATTTTAGCGGCCATTGGGCTAATTGAACTTGAACGTTACGATGATGATATGTTGAAAAAACGGAAAGAGATTTTTGATTGCTATTCTGAAGCTTTTGCAAAATATGATTGTTTTGAGATTCCACTATACGAAACTGAATATAAAAAATCATCTTACCACGTTTACCCATTGAGAATCAAAGGGATCACAGAAGAGCAAAGAGATCAATTGATGCAGAAAGTGTTCGAAAAGGAGGTCACTATTAATGTGCATTTTATCCCATTGCCGATGTTATCCGTTTATAAAAATAGAGGATATAAAATTGAAGATTATCCTGTAACCTATGACAATTTTTCTAGAGAAATTAGCTTACCTGTTTACTACGATTTAACTCCAGATTTAGTGGAAAGAGTAATTGAAAGCATTGTTTCTCTTAAACAATATTTATCGAATAATCATTAATAATAATACCATGAAGCAAAAATCTATCCTTGTCATTTTGTTTGCCTTTTTGTTCTTGTACACTATACAAGCCCAAGAAGTACAATTTACTTTAATCTCTCAATCATCTTCTGATATAGTGATTCGTGTTGATTTTCCAAACTACTACGAAACTACACCCGTAGAAGTAAATGGTGAAATTTTATACAAATTAGCAATGGGAAATGCGTATCCTATAGAACAATTAGGAGCTCCTGAATTATTAAAATCGACTACATCTATTATTGTTCCAGAAGGAGTTCAACCTACAGTATCAGTCCTAGAAGCTAACTTTTCTCTAGTCTCAAATTTCAATTTAGCTCCCTCAAAAGGACGACTTTATAGAGATATTGATCCATCAACTGTTCCTTACGTTAAAGGAGATCAATACTTAATCAATGATTTTATTGGGGATAACCAAGGGATTACTGGAACTCCATACCAACTAAGAGATTTTACTGGAATTACCATTTCAGTAAACCCTTTTGCCTACAACCCAGTTCAAAAAGAGTTAAAAGTTTATCAATCTTTAATATTGAAAATTTCATATTCTTCAGCAAATAGTGTTGTTGCTAAAAAGAACAATGTAGTTTTTGATCAAATTTATTCTCGTCATTTCTTAAATTATAAAGAGTATTCTAATTCAAAATACACTCCATTAACAGAAGAAGGTGAACTCCTAATTATTACACCAGCTACTTTTGTAACGGCTTTACAACCCTTAAAAGAGTGGAAAATAAAATCGGGAATCCCAACCACCATAGTACCAACTTCTACAGCGGGTAATACTGCTGCAGCAATAAAAACATATATTACCAACTACTACAATGCGAATAACTTGGCTTATGTAATAATTGTGGGAGACCATACTCAATTTCCATATTTCACATTAAGTGGCCAAACTGCAGATAACTATTTTACTGAAATTGCTGGAAGTGACAACTATCCAGATATCCTTTTAGGTAAAATCTCTGCAGAAAATGTAGATCAAGTGACTGTTCAAGTGAATAAATTTATTGGATATGACCAAGGTTTATTTACCCAAACACATCACTCTTCTTTTTGTGGAATTGGTTCCGATGAAGGTCCTGGGGATAACAATGAATATGATTATCAACATATTAGAACCATTAACAACTTACTCCAAACATTTACCTATACTTCAGGATATGAATTTTTTGATGGTAGTCAAGGGGGAATAGATGCCGCTGGAAATCCAAATGCTACTATGCTCGTAAATGCATTAAATGCTGGAATTGGAGTAATCAACTATTGTGGACACGGTGATTGGTATGTTTTTAGTACGACCGATTTTAGTAATACAAATATCACACAATTAATAAACTATGAAAAACTTCCATTTATTTTCTCTGTTGCTTGTCAAAATGGAAACTATGTAAACAAATTATGTTTTGCTGAGGTTTGGTTAAGAGCAATTTCTGGAGGAAAACCAACAGGTGCTGTTGGAGCTCTGATGTCTACCATTAATCAACCATGGAACCCACCGATGTGTGCACAAGATGAGTTTGCAAGAGTACTCACAGATGCCACACCTGCTTTCACAAAAAGAACTTTAGGAGGAATCTCATTTGGAGGTATCATGAAAATGTTAGATGTATATTCAGATGCTTCTACAGCTAGAACATGGGTGTTGTTTGGAGATCCAACAATGATGGTAAGAACCACTCAGGGGACAACCATTACAGCTTCACATATGAATCAGGTTGCAGTTGGAGCAACTAGTATTGTTATTAGTTCACCAATTGACGGTGCAAAAGTTACATTAACCCATAATTCTCAAATTATTGCTCAAGGAGTAATCAGTAATGGTACGGCAACACTCAATTTACCAACTACATTAGTTCAATTTGATACAGTTCATGTGGTGTTAACCAAATTTAATCACAATCCATATCAAGGGATTTTTGAAATTAATACAATTAATCAACCGTATCTAGTTTATGCATCTCATCAATTCAATAATGCGCAAGGAACCACAGAAACAGCTCCTGAAACGGGAAAGAATAATAAAATTACTTTAGTCATTGATAATATTGGAATGCTTCCTTCTACTAATGTTAGATGTGCTTTAAGAAGCTCAGATCCTTATGTAACCATAACAGATTCTGTAGAACAAATTGCAACCATTGCTGCTTCTTCATCAACGACCTTTACAAATGGATTCACCGTAAAATTTGCCAATAATGTACCTTTTGGACATTCTGCTTCTTTTACTTTTGTGATTACCGATGATTTAGAATCCAGAGTTTTTTCTTTCGACCAACGTGTTTTAGCCCCATTCCCATCATCAGGAAATATACGTATTGTTGATGGAGGAAATAGTGCATTAGATTATGGCGAAACTGCTACAATTACTATCCCTATCGAAAACCTTGGCGATGCTTCTGCTGCTACAGGATACACAAAAATTGAGAGTTTAAGAAACTATTTATCATTCTTTAGAGAGATAAATCCAGTAAATACTTTGGTAGCTAATACAATTCAAGATTATGGATTTTTGGTTTCAGTTAAACCTTCTGTGAATACTCCACGTGTTGATTTAATTAAATTAACCTATATTACTGGAGGGTATACTCACACTAGAATTTATGAAGTGGGTATTGCTGGTGCCATAACATCTGGTGTTGATGATCAAGAGGTTACTACTCTTAAAATCTATCCTAATCCTACAAGTGACTATTGTTCGTTTACAATTCCTGAAAATATTACCTCAGAAAAATTATCATATGCAATTTTTGATATGTATGGAAAATTAATTATTCAAAATAAAATTACTGAAAATAAGGTTGTTGTAGATTTAACTACAACTTCCGCAGGAGTGTATATGATTCAGATTTTAGACGGAACAACTCCAATTTCTCAAAATAAAATTATAAGGAAGTAAAAAAATATGACTAAAAACAAACCTCTTATTCTGGTAACGAATGATGATGGACATGAAGCGAAGGGATTGGCCGCTCTTGCTGAAGTAGCATCAGAATACGGAGAAGTAGTTGTGATCTCCCCTGATGGACCTCGCTCTGGCATGGGACACGCTATCACCATGAATGTTCCTCTTAGAGTGAAACATTTTAAAACCGAAAATGGGATCCAATACTACAGAACCAATGGAACTCCTGTAGATTGCATAAAGCTAGGGCAAAAGGTGGTTCTTAAAAACCGAAAAATTGACTTAGTGCTCTCTGGTATAAACCATGGTTCTAACTCCTCTGTAAGCTTGATCTATTCCGGTACTATGGCTGCAGCTATTGAAGCCAGCTTCGAAAATATTCCAGCAATTGGGCTCTCATTATTGGATTATTCCCATAATGCTGATTTTACTGCAGCAAAAGTATTTGCTGGTAAAATGATTCAAAAAGTATTACAAGACGGATTGCCTAATCACACTTGTTTAAATGTAAATATTCCTAATCTTCCAGTTGATAAAATAAATGGGATTAAACTAACCAGACAAACCAAAGGGTATTGGAACGAAGATTTAGTAGAACATATTGACTCTTTTGGAAGACCCTACTATTGGCTCTCTGGAGAACTTGTAAATACCGATCATGGCATTGATAGTTGTGAATGGGCTTTAACAAACCATTTCGTTTCTGTACAACCTGTTCAATTTGATATGACTGCACATCACCACTTAACTTTATTAAAAAAATGGGAAGAATAATAGAAAAATTTAGAAAAGACTCCTGGTTAATGGGAGCTATTTTGGGTACAATTACACCTTTAGCCCTTTTTGGACTTTTAAAACTAATCCTAATCCTCTTTGAACTTAAAACCGGACCTATTCTTTTGGTTACTAATCAAAAATTATTGATCCTAAGTATTGTACCAAATGTTCTCTTGTTAAGATATTATCTTCTAAAACTTAAATACGATCTTACAGGAAGAGGTATACTGGGTGTTACTTTTATTATTGGAATTATTTTTGTTGTTCTTGAATTCTTATTCTAGTTAAACTACTTTAATTATTACTTTTGTTTATTTTGAATTAATTAATTTCCTATGACTTATTATCATAAAACAAGGTTATTTGTTGAAAAGAAAGCTGGCTTTCAAGTGGAAGCAAACGCTTTATTACATGAACTTAATCACAATTTACACCTTAATCTCACTTCATTGAGATTGATTAATGTGTATGATATCTTTGAGATTGATGCTCAGCTTCTTGAAAAAGCAAAACAAACCATCTTCTCTGAACCTGTTACAGATCTTGTTTTTGATCAACTAGACACAACTACACTTACTCATTTCGCTATTGAGTTCCTCCCAGGACAATTTGACCAAAGAGCGGACAGCGCAATGCAGTGTCTTTCACTTATAGATCCTAAAAACAATTCAACCATCAAAAGTGCAAAACTTATTGTTGTGGATTCAAGTGTCTCCTCAAAAGATCTTGAGAAAATTAAAAAGTATTGTATCAATGAAGTGGAAGCACGTGAAAAAGAGATGTCAATTTTAGATGCAACCGAAAAAATCGATATCGCTCCAATTCCCATTTTTAAAGGATTTATAAACTTCTCAAAGGAAGAGATTGCCTCTTTTAAAGATCAACTCTCTTTGGCTATGTCTCTCGAAGATATCCTTTTTGTGCAAGAGTACTTCAAAAATGAGGAAAATAGAGACCCTTCAGAAACTGAAATAAAAGTTTTGGACACCTATTGGAGTGATCATTGCAGACACACTACCTTTGAAACAGAGTTGGAAAATATCACTTTTAACTCCTCAGAATTTGAGCCACAACTTCAAAATGCATTAACCCAGTATTTAGCCCTTAGAGATAAGGTGCATGGTTCTAAAAAACCGATCACCTTAATGGATATGGCTACTATCTGTGGTAAAAACGAAAGAAAATCAGGAAATCTAGATGATATGGAAATTTCTGATGAGATCAATGCTTGTAGCGTTTTTGTGGATGTTGACGTAGATGGACAAATAGAAAAATGGTTGTTAATGTTCAAAAATGAAACCCATAACCATCCTACCGAGATTGAACCTTATGGAGGCGCTTCAACTTGTGTAGGTGGGGCTATCAGAGATCCTTTGAGTGGAAGAAGTTATGTATATCAAGCCATGCGTGTAACTGGTGCTGGAAATATTACAGAACCTGTTGAAAACACCATCGAGGGAAAACTTCCCCAAAGAGTGATCTCGAAAACTGCTGCTCATGGATACTCCTCATACGGCAACCAAATTGGATTAGCATGTACCCACGTAAGAGAGATCTTCCACGAAGGATATAAAGCAAAAAGGATGGAGATTGGTGCCGTAGTTGGTGCTGTTCCTGCAAATCAAGTGCGTAGAGAACAACCTCTCCCTGGTGATGTGATCATTATGTTTGGTGGCAGAACAGGTAGAGATGGAATCGGAGGTGCTACTGGCTCCTCCAAAGAACATACAGAAACCTCTTTGGAAGTGTGTGCCGCTGAAGTACAAAAAGGGAATGCCCCAGAAGAGAGAAAAATCCAACACCTCTTCAGAAATCCAGAAGTTACCAAACTGATTAAAAAATCAAACGACTTTGGAGCTGGTGGTGTGAGCGTAGCTATTGGTGAATTAGCTGATGGACTCGAAATTGACTTAAATGCTGTTAAAACAAAATATAAAGGGCTCAATGGCACTGAATTAGCTATTAGTGAATCTCAAGAGAGAATGAGTGTAGTGGTTGATCCAAAAGATGTGGATCGTTTCTTCGATTTCTGTCATCAAGAGAATATTGAAGCTACAGTTATTGCCCATGTTACGGATGAGAATAGATTGAAAATTAAATGGAATGGGGAAACCATCGTTAATATTAGTCGTGATTTTATCAATACTTCCGGTGTAAGACAAAAAGCAACGGTTACCGTTGAAGAGGTTCCTAATAATGTGCTACAACCACTTCCTGTAATGGGTGAAAACTTTGAAGAACAAGTGTATCAACGTTTGAGTGATCTTAATGTGGCTTCTCAAAAAGGGATGATAGAGATGTTTGATGCAACGATTGGTGCTTCAACTGTTTTGATGCCTTTTGGTGGGAAATACCAATTAACAGAAACTCAAGCAGGAGTGCAAAAGTTCCCAGTAAGAAATGGGATCACCGATACAGCATCCATTTTAAGCTACGGTTACAACCCTTTTATATCTGAACGCTCCCCTTTCCATGGAGCTCAAATCGCAATCCTTGAGTCAATGGCTAAAATAGTGGCTGTAGGTGGAAGTTATGAAAAAATCAGATTCACTTTTCAAGAGTATTTCGAAAAATTGGGTAAAGAACCGACACGATGGGGAAAACCTTTTGCAGCGCTCTTAGGGGCAGTGTATATGCAAAATCAATTTCACCTTCCTGCTATTGGTGGAAAGGATTCTATGAGTGGAACTTTTAAACATTTGAACGTTCCTCCAACTCTTGTTTCTTTTGCTATCACTACCGAAAAAGCTTCAAAAATAATCTCTCCGGAATTTAAAAAAGAGGGAAACAATATCTATCTGCTCAAATGCAACATCGACCATTTGGCTCAAATCGATATTGAACAGACTAAAGCGCTTTTCGAATATGTGTATAAAAACATCCAAAACAAAAAAATCATCTCCTGTTTCACTCTTCAATTTGGGGGGATCATTGAAGCTCTAGCCAAAATGGGTTTTGGAAACGATTTGGGTTGCACCATCTCTACCAACGAAGATCTTTTCAAATATGGGTATGGTAGTTTTATTGTTGAAACGGAAGAAACACTAGATTTTCCAGATGCAGTTCTCCTTGGAACAGTAACTGAAGAGTTTGTAGTAAATGGCATTCATCTAAGCAAAAAACGTTGTCTTGAAGCTTGGAGATCCACATTTGACAAGCTCTATCCTGAAACGGTTTCAGCTATTAACCAAGAAGCGATTTTTACCAATAAAGGGTATATGGGCGACAAAACATACGCTCCTATTTCTAAGCCCGTTGAAAAAGTTAAAGTAGTACTCCCCGTTTTCCCAGGAACCAATTGCGATTATGACACAGCTCGTGCTTTTGAACAAGCGGGAGCGGAAACAACCATCTTCGTTTTTAAAAATTTAGATGAACAATCGATCAATGAATCTATTGAAGAGTTGACACATCTGATTGACAATTCCCATATCCTAGCATTGAGTGGTGGGTTTAGTTCTGGAGATGAACCAGATGGTAGTGGAAAATTTATTGCAAATGTGCTCAACAATGAAAAAATTAAAGGGGCTATTGAGCGTTTATTAGCAAAGAAATATCTCATTGTAGGTATTTGTAACGGATTCCAGGCCTTAGTGAAATCAGGGTTACTTCCAGATGCAAAAATAGGTGAAGTTACACCAAACTCTCCTACTTTGTACCGTAATGATATCAACCGACACCTTTCTCATATTACCAAAACGGTTGTCTCTTCAAATAACTCTCCATGGTTATCCTCCTTTAAAGTTGGTGAAATTCATCATGTGGCGATCTCTCATGGAGAAGGAAAATTTGTCGTTTCTGAAGAGCTAGCCAAGAAGTTATTTGCCAACGGACAGGTGGCTTTCCAATATTGTGATTTCGAAGGAAATCCAACGATGGTAGATCCTCACAATCCTAATGGTTCCCAATATGCGATTGAAGGGATGGTCTCCTCCTGCGGACTCATTTTAGGTAAAATGGGGCACAGCGAACGCAAAGGCGACAACCTCTACAAAAACATCACGGGCAATAAAGTGCAGAACATCTTCACAAATGCTATTAAATATTTAAAAAATGATGAATAATAATCATAAGTCATCTCGATTTAAAATTAATACTTTCAACATTTTAAAAATTAAGTATCTTTTTTTTCTATTACTGATATTAGGATTTGTAAGATTACAAGCACAATCAACTGTAAACACTGCTGGAGGAGATGGCTCGGGAAACGGTGGCTCAGTGAGCTTTTCCGTTGGACAAACAATGTATCAAACACATACGGGAACAAATGGATCAGAAGCTGAAGGGGTTCAACAACCCTATGAAATATTTGTTCTTTCTGTCTTAGAGGGTGTAGAAGGAATTAATCTTTTAGTAAAAGCTTATCCCAACCCAACAACCGATTTTATAACCCTTGATATTGTAGATTATGAGATCTCAAATCTAACCTATCAATTGTATGATATTCATGGGAAAATTATTCAAAATCAACAAATTATAAGTTCTCAAACAGATATTGTAATGAGTAATCTAGTTCCAGCTACCTATATTATTAGAGTTATGCAAAAAAATAGAGAACTTAAGTCGTTTAAAATTATTAAAAACTAACGGATAGAAACCATGAAAAAATTATTTACAATTGTAATCGTAATGCTATTTTCTTTGATAACATTTGCCCAGTCACCTGAACTTATGAGCTATCAAGCAGTGATTCGTAACAGCAGTAATGTGCTTGTTTCAAATACTCAGGTTGCTATGCAAATCAGCATTTTGCAAGGTTCTTCTTCTGGAATACCCATCTATGTGGAAACTCAAAACCCAACCTCAAATGCCAATGGACTGGTGAGCATCCAGATCGGGAGTGGTACACTCGTTAGTGGTAATTTTTCAGCCATCAACTGGGCAAATGGTCCCTATTTTATAAAAACTGAAACCGATCCTGATGGCTCAAATGGAGGCATTGCTTACACCATTACTGGAACAAGTCAGTTGATGAGTGTTCCTTATGCTCTTTATGCTAAAGCTGCTGGGAGTTCTGCCTCTACACCTGCTCATTATGTTGGTGAACTTTATGGAGGTGGTGTGGTTTGTTGGGTTGACAATACTGGGTTACATGGACTCATCATAAGCATGGTTGATTTAAGTACGGCTCAAGCGTGGAGCAATGTAACAGGTACTGCAATAAATACAACAAATGATTGGAGTGGAGCAACGAATACAACAGCAATCACTGGCCAAAGTGGACATACTGGAAGTGCCGCAAAATTGTGTGCAGATTATTCCAATACAAATTATGGAACTGGTGTATTTACAGATTGGTATTTACCTAGTGTTGCAGAATTAAATCAAGTGTGGAACAACTTCTATGAAGTACAAAAAGCTCTTACAAACGATGGAAATAGTGCAACAACACCACTCTCAAGAACATACTACTGGAGCAGTTCTGAATATTTTACTTATGAAGCATGGTTCTACTCTTTCTTTTATGGATATGCATTTACTTATGGAAAATATTATACACTTTATGTAAGAGCAGTAAGAGCATTCTAATTACGAATTTATTCACTCTTATCTCTTCACTCTTATCTCTTCACTCTTATCTTTTATCTCTTAACTCTTATCTCTTAACTCTTTTGGGCGTTCCCCCTCACTTCGTTCGGGGTCGGTCTCCGGCCTGTACTCCTCGTTTCGCAGCAAGGGTCTGATCGGCCGGGACGTAGAGACGCCATGCATGGCGTCTCTACCAGAGCTATCGCTCTGCCCGGTCCGTCATCCCCTAAGCAGCTCAACTTGCGGGGTACTTGGCCTGCGCCCTAACGCAACAAAACCTTCGGTTTTGAGTGAATAGTGAATAACGAATAGTGAATAGTTTTCGCTCCGGAGGAGCGTTATATTGGTAGCAAACGAACCACCCCCACCACCACCCCTTCCGAATCACTCCAGAGGAGTGAAAACTTAATATATTTTTGATCTTCCAGATAGTTTAAAAAAAGTAAAAAAAGTATTGCTAGTTCAAATTCTTTTTTTATATTTGCAGACAGAAATTAAAATGAACCTTATAAACTCCCAAAAGAATATAATACTTCAAGAACTACTGAATAAATCTACTTTGATATGGAGAGATGTGAATAATTAAGCGAGTTGACAACAAGTGTAAAATAAAGACGAGCAAACAGATACAATAGTGAAAATATGAAATAAAAGGAATTAACTTAATGATAGAACAGTGCAATTTTGATGAAAATAAATTTTTGTTTTTCTTCCCACTCGCAAAAAAGAAGAAGGAAACCCCACCTACATTGCACACATTGCCAAATCATATAAACAATCTGCTTTTTTTTATTAACACTTTGATAGAATAAGTTGAATTTTGAAGAACACTAACATGAAAGAATACATCAATAAGATATTAAAATTTTTAATTCAAATCGTTCAAAAAAAACGAAAACGTACTTATTTTATATCTAACACAATAAATACTGATTTTGAGGTTGTTACAACTGAAATTAAGAGACAAAAAAAAAGTAATGAACCAACACCAAATTTACATGAAGAAACTAAAACTATTGAAAAAAATAACATCTCTGATACAATATTAGAACAACGACTAATTGAAGTTGAAGAAAAAAGAAACGAGGAAATTCAAAATGATTTAATATATAAAACAAAATATAACAATGATGTTCAAATTGAACCTGTCGTTAATGAACATGAAATCAAATATGTTACATTAGATAGCGAAAAAGATACGAAAATCTTTTCAGAAGATGATATAAAAGGAATCGACAAAACTAGTATCAAAGAGGAATCAATTACAAAAAATAGATTACATGAAACGAAAAATCAAGTAATTTCACATGATGCAGTTAAGGAAGATAAACAACAATTAGAGGAAACACTAAAAAAGCGTAGAACAACAAACATTGAACTAAAAAATAATATGGATGAATTACTTCAAAAAATAAACAGAATTTTCATCGAACATAAATTGTTAGGCAACTTCGATTTTACTGAAGATGAATATTCAGAGTTGCTTGAGAACGTAGGTCTGTTGTGTAATTTTCTTCTTTATTACGGTAACGTATTTGAAGACAAACATCATAAATTGATATTTATCACTCTTGTTGAAATTGCAAAACGATGGAAAGAAGCTGAAAATATTGATGAAATTGAAGATAATAGTCGTTTTTGGAATTATGTGTCAAAATATTTGGTAAACGATAATAATATCAACCAAAAATTATATCATGCTTTTATTGACGCCATTAGTCAACTCGGTAGAAATGAAAATATTCCTATTGTTTTGTCAGGGCAAAAGTACTATTCAACTATAATGATGCACTCATTTTCTCCAAAAAATAGTATATTTTCTTTTTATGACCTATGTTATAATATTTTCAAAAAAGATTTAGATTTTGGATTTACAAATGATGACGAATGGCTTTGCAAAATTGTTGCAGAACAATTGAAAACTGTTCTAAGCCATGCTTTATGTGAAAATAAGAAAGTTACAATTGGATCCAGTGCATATTCAATTAAAATTGGATTAAGGTCATTTTCGCAAAATGAAGAGTTGTTTCAAGATTTTGAAAACTTTATTAAAGAAACTTTCTATCAAATAAATAAACTTTTTAATAGAGAACAAATTGATGAAAGTACAAGGTTAAAACGATACATCGTTGAATGGTGGAAAAATAAAACTGAAATTGAAAAAAAATTTGAAGGTGAAATTAATAAAAAACGACATTCCACTGTTGCAAAAGATGATATTTCGGTAAAATACATTAGAGATGATAAATCAGTTTTACTTTATATTCCATCAATCAGATTGCTAGATATTAATAGTATTGTAACTCTAAATGTCTTTGTGAAAAGTGAACTAATATACACTGAAGGAATTAGAACAAAACAAGGTGTATTAGTAGTTACAACAAAAAAAGTTGAGTTAGATTTGAATGATTTATTGAGATATATTGATACAATATCCATAAGAGTTGAAATTATTGAAAACCAAAATATAATTTTTGATTCTGATTTGCACAAATCTACATCACTAAATAGAGAATTTATTTTATTTGAGGGAGATAAGGAAGTTTTTAGTCAAATAAAAAAACCTACTAATTATTTTGTTTATTCCAAAGATATTGATTCATTAAAAATAATTCCAGACGAATTAACTACTTATGGTCCCAATTTGTATAATATTTATCCTAAACCGAATGAAAGTATTTCAGGCGAAATAAAACAAGTTCTTTTCTTGGATGAGAAAAAAACTGCAAAAATTGGAAAAGCACCTTGTTTGATTGGAGAAATGCAAAATGTAGAATGGTTTTATGAGGATATTTCTTGTATTGTTTATACCAATGTTGTTAAACTATTGATTCCAAAAAATGTAAATTTGAAAGCATTAGAATTAAGAATTGATAAAAAAGCATTCAAATTACATGAACTACGTTTTGAAAGAATTGAAAGTGATTGCTTTCAATTTAGTTTATTTGAAATGGGCTTAATTCATGAAAATCAACCAATAGAAATTGAATTATTCTCATTTGAAAATAATTCAATAATCTTTAGCGAAACAATGATCGTTTTACCTAAACTAATGATACAATTTAACCATCCATTTTATTACGGTGATATTGAAGGAAAATTGATAATTAAAAATAGTGAAAATATTACAGAGTTAACTTGGAATAATCAAGATAATGAAATAAAATATCCACTAAATGATGGTATGTTGATAATCAATATTTCTTATTTGAGATGGAAAATTAACAACAATGAATGGCACAATGAACCTATTAACAAAAAATTATGGTATAAAGATTTTTTGGCAAATGGGGATATATTAGAAATTGATAATCCCAAAGAAAATGATGACATTAAAATATTTGGCAAAACAAATGGAAACCCGATTGAAATTGTCAAAAATCAAAACGGAAATTTTGAAATCGGAAGGGCAATTTACGCCAATGAAAAAATAACAGATATTCTTGTTTATATTGCTTTTGGAAAAGATATTTTTGAACTTTTTACTGTTTCCACAAAAGAACATTTTATTGCAAATCCTTTAATATATAACGATGGTAAAGTTATGTGGAATGTGGAAGATACCTTTATAGGAGATAAAAGCAATGAATTCTTCCTTATTATTAAATCAGCAGATAATAATTTTCAGGATAAAATCAATTACAAGAACAGTGAAATTAAAAATCTACATGACGATGTTTGTAAAATTCAGATAAAAATTCAGGATAAAAATATCTTCTCAAAATCAGAAAATAATCAACTAATATATGAAGGGGAATTGCTTATTGGTACACCTGAAAAACTTCGATTTAAGAACAAAAAAATTACGCTTTTAAGTGCAAACTGTTTTGACAGTAAGAAGTCTGAATGGATTCCCTTCGTGCCAAAATATTTTATCGATAAACTAAAATTTGTTCAAGAAGATGAAACCATTTATTACATTGGACAATTGTGCGTAATCGACCATAAAGGTGAAATAAGAGTGTTAGATACCCTGATAAATGAGAAGGGGACAGATGATGAAATCAATCCTGTCAGAATTGAACTGAGAGACAACAGAACACTTTGGTTAGCAGGTGGTTGGGAAGAAGGAGAGCTTCCTCTTGGTAATTTGTTCTGTGATAAATTGCGCAAAGGTATTTGCAATATACAGAAACAGGATTATCATTTTGGTGAAATAAATCTTTACAAATTTAAGGAAGAATATAATGTTTAATCCGGCAAAAGCAGCAGACGAAATTAAGAAGGAATATATTGGATATATTAGTACTACTTTTCATTTTCGTAATCAAAAACTGCAAAAAAAATTACTTGAAGAGTTAGATAAAACTGTTTCGAACGGTCCGTACGTTGAAATTAAGGATTCATTCAAATCTGGAAAATCAATTGAAGAATTGATTAAAAACGGAACATTATCAACACTTTTCACTGATTTAGAAAGAAATAAAAAATATCAACCAAAACTTCCTATTTCCCGCCCTATGTATTTACACCAAGAAAAGGCTGTAGAGAAAATCGTTTCAGGAAAAAATGTAGTAGTATCAACAGGAACTGGAAGCGGTAAAACAAACTGTTTTTTAATTCCAGTTATTAATGAATTGCTTCGAGAAAAAGAAAAAGGACAATTGAATGATGGAGTTAGAGCAATTTTCATTTATCCGATGAATGCTTTGGCGAACGATCAAATAAAAGGATTACGTGAAATTTTAATGGCATACCCTGATATTCGTTTTGGAGTTTATAATGGTGGTACGGAAAATCGAGAAGAGGATGCGATAAAGCTTTATGAAGCAATGTATGCCAACGAAAAATATCCTGAATTAAGAAAAAGGTTACCAAATGAGGAAGTGTCCCGTGACAAGATGAAAGAATATCCACCCCATATTTTGTTTACAAACTATGCCATGTTGGAACACATGCTTTTTCGACCAGGCGATGATTCAATTTTCAGTAATTCCAATTTTAAGTTTGTTGTATTAGATGAAGCACACGTTTACGCCGGGGCGACTGGTATTGAAACTGCATTTTTAATGGGAAGGTTGAAAGGTCGAATAACAGGAGAAAAGAAACCTCAATTTATTCTAACATCTGCAACATTGGGAGACGGTAGTATTGCAAGTAATAAGAGAGTTGTAGAATTTGCGGAACGATTAACAGGCTGTAATTTTTACACTGACGATATAATTACAGCTTATCGTGATAACTCACAAAAATCAACTGAAGTTTATCAATTTCCAATTCAATTATTTACAGAATTGGCAAATGAAGAATTTTTTTTTGACGATGTCTTGAAAAAGTATAATCTTCAATTTCCTAAAACAAACGAAGAAAAAGAAAAAAAGGCTGAAATACTTTATGATATTATTTCAACTTCTCATTTGTACACTAAAATGAGAAGTAAGGGTAGTTTATTAAAACTGAATGATTTTACAGAACTTCTTGAAATAAATAACCAACAAGCAGTTTCATTTGTTTCTCTATGTGCAAAGGCAAGTAAAAATGGGAAACCGCTAATTGACATTCGATATCATTATTTTCTCAAAGCATTAGATGGCTGTTATTTAGCACTTGACTATGAAAATAGTTTGTCGCTAATTAGAAAAGACCATTTCCCTATTTCGTATGAAAAAACAGCAAAAATGTTTGAAATTGCTGTTTGTGAAGATTGTGGAGAAATTGCTATTGTAGGGAAAAAGTACGAAAAAAGTGATAAATTTTTAGTAAGAGCAAGTACTGGAGATGAGCGGAGTTTTTATCAAGTACATAAAAATGATTCACTATTGTCCGATAAAAATAAAAAAACATTTTTCTACAACTTATAGTGTTGAT
>JBLJBB010000088.1:0-7047 GCA_047638115.1 Bacteroidales bacterium
GAATACCATTAGAACACAAATCGGCGTAACAGCATTTAGTTTTTCAAATAATACCATTACTGTTAATGATGATGGTAATTATAGAATTTCATTTTCTGCTGGAATAACAAATTATAATAGTACTTCAGAATATAGTGCAAATTTTTGGTTAGAAAAAAATAGTGTTTCTATTCCAGGTACTTCAATTTTTCAAAATTGTTATAATTATTCTGAATCTTGTGGCTCTAAATCAATTGTTATTCAACTTGTTGCAGGGGACCAATTGCGAATTAGAATGGTAGGAAGTGTTGATGGTGCAATACAAACTTTGCCAGATTGTTCAAGTATTAATTTTGAAAAAATTGATTAAAGATATCTGCCTTTTAAATTTTGGCAAGTTATATAATTTGCATGCGAATTCCTTGTATCTATGGCCCCGTGTCCATTCTATTATTTCGCGCCTTTTTCTTACTTTTTTTTCCTATCCTTTTTTTTCACTTTTTAAAACATTTACAAAAATTTCAAAAAATGATACAAAATTGTTAGATTTTGATACATTTTTGTATTTTATGGGTGAAAAAGTGCATTTTTTAAATCAAAAATATTAACATTTTTTTTGTATATTATGGATTTGACAAGTTTAATTTATCATATTATTTTTATATCTTTGCAAGATTCAAAAAAGTATTTTTCTGTGATAGAAAATTATGCAACTGAAAGTAACTTCTTAAAATCTAATTATCTTAAAATCAAAGTAATATATATTTTGAAGACCCCAAGCTATATATTTACAAAAACTGAACATTTTTAAAACAAAATAGTATGAAAAAATTTATCTTTTTATGTATCGTATCTGCCTTGATGGTTAATCTATCGGCTCAATCACCTAGTAATTGTAAACCCGGAGACTCCACCGCTAACAAATGTGTTAAATTTGGACTTCAAGCGGATCTTACCTACAACTTCATTCAATTGAAAGCTACCGAAATGACAAACTTTCATATTGCTGTGATGCCTGGCTTACACCTCGGTCACTATTTGTTCGCTGGAATCGGTGCTGAATATGCATACTACAATACATTTAACCTTGTCCCTGTTTTTGCTCACGGTACCATCAACCTAACCAAAGGGAAAGTGATCCCTTTCATTCAAGGTAAAATTGGGTACGCTCTTGGATCTGTAACTGGCCCCGTTGACTATAATCTTTTAAATAATAGAGGCACATACGCTACTCCACTTATGCTTGAAGAAGTGAAAGGAAATTTTTACTTCGCACCATCTTTGGGTGTTAAATTTAGAGCTGGCGAAAATGCTAAAATTATGGTCGCACTTGTTGGTGATTTAATGATGTTTAAAATTGCTACAGTGGCAGATCCAGATACGGATCTTATGCTTAAAAATGCTACAATGGGTGTCAAAGTGGGTGTAGAATTCTAAATACTGACCCAATTATATTTATATGCCAAAAAAATTAGCTTGGTATCCCATACGCGTTACTTATGGTCGCGTATTACTCCTTAAAAAACAACTTGATCTGCTTAAAATCAAGTGTTTTGTTCCTCTTATTTTAAAAACTAAACTCGTAAAAGATAAACCCGTTTCTAAATGGGTGCCAGCTATAAACAATTACATATTCATATACACAGATAAAATTACAATCACTGCATTAAAAGCGGATATGGAAGAGGTTATTCCTATCCGCTTTTTAATGGATCGAATTACGAATACTCCCAAAACGATCCCCACTAAAGAGATGGAACACTTTATTGCCGTTTCTGGATCTATGAATGAACAACTCATTTACCTTAAACCCGATGAATATAATTTTCAAAAAGGGGATAAAGTTAAAATTATTGATGGCCCTTTCAAAGGAGTGGAGGGTACTTTTATGAGAGTACGTGGTGATCGTCGTGTCGTTGTTTGCATTGAAGGTATTATGGCTGTAGCCACAACATTTATCCATCCCTCCCTTATCAAACCTGTTAATTGATCATGATTATGAAAAAAACATACAAAATTCTCTTGCCCCTTTTCTTCGTTGCAATACTCTTCTCAGCTTGTAACACCTCCAAGAAAATCGTTTACCTCCAAAATGCTCCCATGGGAACACCCACCAAAGTGAAAACAGGTTCCAATATTACCATTCAACCCAAAGATATGGTCTCCATTATCGTTTCCTCTAAAGATCAAGAATTAGCGGCTCTTTTTAACCTCTCCCGTTTCCAATCTATGGTGGGGCCAGCTGGATCAACCGCCCAAAGAGGTGATATCTCCGGATATACTGTGGATACTGAGGGGTGTATAGACTTTCCCGTGATCGGAAAACTAAAACTGGAAAACCTGACCAGACACCAAGTGGCTGCACTAATCAAAGATACACTCATCAACTCAAATCTGATTAAAGATCCCGTGGTTACGGTGGATTTTATGAACCTCTACCTCTCCGTGATGGGTGAAGTGAAGAACCCTGGAAGATACAAAATAGAAAGAGATCAAATAACCATCCTAGATGCCATAAGCATGTCAGGTGACCTTACCATTTTTGGTAAACGAGACGGAATCATGGTGATCCGAGAAGTGAACGGCGAACGCACCATCTACAAAGTGGACCTCAGATCCGCCGAACTCTTTGATTCCCCCGTTTATTACCTCCAACAAAACGATATCATATACGTAGAACCTAACAAAATCCGCGCCGGCCAATCCACCATCAACGAAAATAACGTCAAGTCCGTCTCCCTCTGGATCTCCGTCGCTTCACTTATCTCAACAGTTGCTCTCATATTTCTTCGATAAGGACTAGAGACAAGAGACTAGAGACAAGAGGTTAGAGACTAGAGGAGTTTTGTGAATATTTTATAGTTTTTACAATTTAGTTTGTGTTTTTAAGTATTGAATAAACTTGTAAATCCCAGACGATATTTGATCAGCATTATCTCTTAATTCTTTAGCTTTTATATTGTTGCATATCTTAAGATCTTCACAAATATATAGCATACTTTTAACTTCTGAACAGCTCCCTTTAGCAATTTGCAAATACCTTAAATACATTTTATCAGTACCAGATTCTGATCCTTCAGCAATATTATTCATTATAGAAATTGAAGCTCTCTTAATTTGATCTTTTAATCCAAATTCTCTCGAATTATCAAATAAATTAAAAATTTCATTTACAAATACTCTTGAATCCTGCCAGATTCTTAAATTTTCAAAATTTCTCATTGGAATAGTTTTAATAGTTTTTAATTAGTAAATAGTCTTCAAAAATACAAAATAATTTAATACAATAGACAATAGACAAGAGACAAGAGACAAGAGGTTTCTCCCTAGTCTCTAGTCCCTAGTCTCTAGTCCCTAGTCCCTAGTCTCTAGTCCCTAGTCCCTAGTCTCTAGTCCCATTCAAAATACCCCAACCCCATGTCCGAATACCCCGAAACCCCCCAAGAACAAGAATCAATCAACATTAGAGAACTGCTCTACCTTTTCCTAGCCCATTGGCGCTGGTTCCTCCTCTCTGTTGTGATCATGATCGCCATAGGTACATCATATATCCTGGTGAAATCCCCAGTTTATACCCGAACTACTTCCATTTTAATCAAAGAAGATAAAAAAGGAAACTCCCTCTCTTCATCAACCGATATGTTTGCTGATATGGGATTTCTGAAGTCTAATACAAACCTCAAAAATGAGATGCTGATCATCAAAGCGCCTTTGATGTTGGAGGAAGTGGTTAAAAGACTTCGACTAGATATGAACTATTCCATTAAATACAGAGGATTGAGAAATTTGGATCTATACACCACTTCCCCTATAATCGTGGAATTGGATTCCTCTATTGGTGAAAATCAAACCGTTTCTTTTACTATTGAACCCCTCAACAGTAAAACCGTGAAACTTTCAGATTTTAATTTTAATGGTGAAATGATGCATCAAACCATAGAAGTTACTCTGGGAGATACCGTGAAAACACCCTGTGGAGAACTAACCATTTATCCTACTGCAACCCCTATAGACAAATACATAAAAACAGAGATCTTCTTTTCAAAACGGAATCTTAAAGTAGTAGCCAATGCTTATGCCACAAATCTAAAAGTTGAATTGGGTGAAAAAGAATCCTCAATCATCAATCTCACTTTAAATGATGTTAATGCATCACGTGCCGTCGATTTTTTAAATATGTTGATCACCGTCTATAATGAGAAATGGGTAGAGGATAAAAATCAAATTTCAATCAGCACTTCACAATTTATCACCGAAAGGTTAGCCGTAATTGAAACCGATCTTGGACTGTTAGATAACAATATTTCAACCTATAAAAGTGAAAACTTATTGCCCGATTTGCAAACCGTTTCCAATATGGTTCTTACACAATCTAATACTACCAACACTCAAATACTCCTTTTGAACAATCAACTCTCAATGGCTAAGTATGTGCAAGATTATATGAAGAAAAACACTACTGTAAACCAGCTACTCCCCGCAAACTCCGGTATTGGTAGCACCAGTATTGAACAACAAATCACCCAATACAATACCATACTTCTCCAAAAAAATAAATTGTTAGCCAATAGTAGTGAACAAAATCCAATCATCCAGGATCTAAATCAATCTCTCAATTCAATGAAACAAGCCATTTTACGTTCCATTGACGATTATATTGAAACCCTTAAAATCCAAATCAATAATGTTACCAAAACGGAGAGACAAACCAACGAAAAGATTGCTTCTAGTCCAGACCAAGCAAAATATCTAATCTCTGTTGAACGTCAACAAAAAGTGAAAGAAGCACTCTATGTTTTCCTACTCCAAAAAAGAGAAGAGAATGAGTTAACCAGAACATTTACTTCCTACAATACACGTCTGGTGAATCCACCTAGTGGTACACCAAACCCTACAAGTCCTAAGAAAAGTTTAATCTTTCTTATCACATTCGCTTTAGGATTACTGATCCCTGGATTAATAATCTTCATTCAAGAGCAGTTAAATACCATGTTAAAAGACAAAAAAGATTTAGCATCTCTTTCTGTCCCTTTTCTCTCTGAGATCCCTTACTTCAATCGTGGTAAACAAAGAAAAATTGCTCAATATTGGTCTAAAAAAGATTTGGAAAATAATAACGACATCATTGTAGTGGAGGAACACAACCGGAACCACATCAACGAAGCGTTCCGGATTTTACGTACCAACATCGACTTTGTACAGCGCCATAGTGAAGGAGCTACCGTGAGCATGATCACCTCGATCCACTCTGGAGCTGGAAAAACATTCATCTCCAGTAATATTGGAAAGAGTATGGCCATCAAAGGGAGTAGGGTATTGCTGGTTGACTTTGATATGAGAAAAGCCACTTTAAGTAAGATCATCTCCCCACAAACCCTCGGTGTTGCCAACTACTTAAACGGAGAAATATCTGACCCGTTAAGCATCGTTGTAAAAGGGGAGTTAAATGAACATCTTGATGTCATCCCTGTGGGAACTATCCCTCCAAATCCAGCAGAGTTGTTATTAAGACCCACACTATCCACGCTGATTGAACAACTTAAACCCCATTACGATTATATATTCTTAGACTCTCCACCCATCGATATCATCACGGATGCCGATTTGATAGCTAAAGTGGTGGACTATACCATATTTGTTGTCCGTGTGGGCTTACTCGATAAAAGGTTACTCCCCGATATCGAAAAAGCGTATCAAACCAAAAGGTTCCCAAGCATGGGGATTGTCCTCAATTGCTCCGACTACGCACTCCATTACGGTTACGGCCGTTACGGAAACTACGGTTACGGTTACGGCAGCTATGGCGGCTATGGCTATCACAACACAAAACCGTACGGCGGATAAATGTTTAACGCTACGCTGTTGAAATGCTTCGCGGTTAAGGTTTAAAAGGTTAAGGGTTAAAGTCCGTTGTCTGTAGTCCGTAGTCCGATGTTATAATACGTTTCACAGTGGAACACAGTGGAAAGCACAATGGAACACAGTGTTATTTCAGTCTGAATTTTTAAATATAAACTCCAAAAATAAAGTCCCTCGTCTCTAGTCTTTAGACCTTATTTCGTAATGATGTTATTTTTAATATATTCAGAATAAATTTTCATAGTTGTTTCATCACGAATTATTTTTTCATAAAACCCACTATGCCAATAAAATTGATATCCTAATGTTCGAACTTTTCTTGTAACCGACGACTTATAACCTCCAATAATTGATGAAACTGAATTTTTACCTTGATTTTGAAATCGTTTTTGACCAATAAGTTTATCATTATTATTATCATCTGTTTTAGATTGTTCAAAAGTGTTTTTTTTAAGGGTAATGATCCCATGAATATGATCAGGCATCACAACAAAAGCACCCAATTCAACTTCTTTTGCATGATCAACAATATTAAACCAATAATCAAATGCAATTTGCCCAATTTCAGATAATATCATTTCATTATTCTCAATTCTTCCAAAATAAGGGATCATCAGTTTTGAACAGATTGTAATAAAATAACTACCAGCCCATCGATAATCCCATTTTTGTAATCTTAAAGAATCTCTTCTATAAGAGTTTGTATTTTTTGCCATTTCTTAATATTTTTGCATTTAAAATTAGGAAAGTTTTTCTGTTATTTTTCTATCAAAATGCTATTTTATTAAATTTTTCATTATCTTTTTAATATTGAAATATTTATAAACAAAAACTAAATTTTCAATTGTTAAAAAAACTAATGAATAACAAATCAATTTGTTAAAAAATCTTATTGATTTATTCAAAAATCGCAAAGAGACAAGGCCGGATTCGAAAATCAAAAGAGACAAGGCATGCCTTGTCTCTACAGTACAGACAACGCCTGCGTTGTCTATTTAGGCAGGCCTTGAAATTCAAAAAGAGACAAGGCAGGCATTGAAATTCCAAAAGAGACAAGGCAGGCCTTGAAATTCAAAAAAAAGTACAGACAACGCCTGCGTTGTCTATTTAGGCAGGCCTTGAAATTCAAAAAGAGACAAGGCAGGCCTTGAAATTCAAAAAGAGACAAGGCAGGCCTTGAAAATCAAAAAGAGACAAGGCAGGCCTTGA
>JBLJBB010000089.1:0-21876 GCA_047638115.1 Bacteroidales bacterium
GACTTAGGTCAAACCCCTTTTTTTATTTTTTACTTTTTTTTGTCGGTCAGTAGTGATTCATTTTATGTAATATTGATCTTCGAATGCCCATTTCCACTCGGAACAACCTCTATGTGTGTCGCAATCCGTTCTTTGAGTTCCGTTAAATGGGAGATCACTCCGATGATCTTCCCCTCACTCTGCAAATTGGATAACGCATTTAAAGCAACATCTAGATAATCCGAATCTAAGGTTCCAAAACCCTCGTCAATAAACATGGTGTCAATACTCATGTTCTTGCTTGCCATGTTAGCCAAACCTAAAGCTAATGATAATGAAACAATAAATTTTTCTCCTCCAGAAAGATTCTGAGCTGTTCTCTCTTCGTTGTTTTGAAATTGATCGATTACCAATAACTCAAAGGGATTGGTGGCATCACTACTTCGTTTGAGTATATAGCGATCTGACATTTTTTGCAACTGCTTATTCGAAATTCCTATTAAATGTTCAAATGTTAACGCTTGGGCAAAATTTCGATACTTCTTCCCATCTGCAGATCCTATCAATAGGTTTAGTTTTTCCCATTTATTGCAGATTAACTGTTGATGCTCTTTCTCTTTTATTTTTTTACCATTTACTTTCAAATTCTCTGAATCTGTTTTTAAAGTTTGATGGTATCCCCCCAATTCTTGGAGTAGTTGCTCCTTTAATATCCTTGATTTATCTAGTTTTTCTTGCAATTCTTCGCTAGAGGATTCAGTGATTTTTAATTTTTCCTTCTCATTCAGCTCTTGTACAATTTTCTCGTGAATTGCTTTGCTTTTTCCCAATTCAAGGACGGAGCTCTGGTGCTCCTTAACAAGTCGTTCATGTATCTCTTCTTGAGTTACAACTTCATTCTTTAAGCGAAATGCCACATCTTCCACTTCTTGATCTCCAAAGATATCTCTACGCTCCGTTACTAAATTTTGTTTCTCTTTTTCAATGGACTCTTTTTCTGTTTTTTTCTCCTTTATTATGTGAAGAATATTCTCTTTCTCATTGTTCTGTAGTGTTATCTCAGTTTTGATCTGATTGATCTGGTCACTTAAACACTCAATCATCTTTCTATTTTCAAGCCAAGATTCTAACTTCATTTTAAGCTTTTCAATATGATCAACGTCATAATGCTGAAATTTTTGATTCAGTATAGCTTGCTCCCTGCCCTGTTTTTCTAATCCAATCTCTATCAGTTTTTTATGAGCTTCTTCTTGTTGTTCGGACAGTTTCTGAGCGGTTTCAGCTTCATTTTTTTCTTGCAAACAGTCTTGCTTTTCTTGTATTAAATGTGGTATTTCTTTATCTCTAAGCCGAACAATAGAATTTTCTATGGTTGTACCCTTTGCTATAATCTCTTGGATTCTCTTCATCTTCTCTTGAAAGTGTTGCATTTGAGATCCTATAAATTGAATATCTCTAAGTTCTTTACTCTCCAAGCCAGGTGATACTCTTTGTATTCCTTCGATAATGGGAACCCTTTTTGCAATCAATAGAGCTTTTTGTTGCTCTCCAATTTCTATATTTCTTATGCCATTTTCAATATCAGCCATTATCTTAGCTAACTGTTGTTCAATTTGTTGAATGATGAGCGTTTTACTTTGAAAATTTGCTTTTAATGCAATAAGTTCCTCCTCCTTTTCTCCGATTTGTGGTGTATTTCCCGATGCATATGGGTGTTCTATTGATCCACACAACGGACATGGCTCTCCATCTTTGAGATGGTTTCTCTGTTCTTCTAAACTTTGAACTCTTTTCGCTAAATGAATATTCTCTTCAATCAATCTGATCTCATTTTCAAAAAGTGCTAGCCGCTCGTTTTCTTGTTTCTTTTGAGTGCTTTTCTCCTCTATCTCTTTTTTCCACACCTCAATCTTCTCATCTATTTCAAGAATTGTATTATGATATGTCAATACTTGATGTTCAATATCAATCAATTTCTCAAACTGGACTATCATAAAGGTGAGTTGCTCCTTTTCTAATTGTACATCAGTGAGTTTTCCGCCATTCAATATTTGAAATAACTCCATTTTAAGTGACTCTTGTTCAAATTGTTTCTTCTTGAGTGACTCCTCTTTTTCTTGGAGTAATTGAATCGCATTTTCAGCTTTTAATCGTAATTTTTCTGATATTTGATGTAAACGAATTGCTTCAATTGTTAATTTGTTGTTTTCTGTAATAGTTTGATCTAGGAGTTGTTTCTCTTTTTCAATAACTGAAAAAGTAGATGCCAAATTTTCAAGCTTTAGGTTATTGGTTTCCCAATTTTTTTTCTGAGTTAATAGTTCATTTAAAAGATTGATCTCTTGAGTTTTGTTCTCTAATGTTTCTGTAGAGGTATTCTTTGCTTGTTCTAATTCATGTATGTTTTTAAAAATGGGTTGTAATAATTTCTCTTTTTCTAGAATCTTGATATCCAGTTCTCTAACTTTTATTAATGTGGGTTCAATCATCCGATATTGCTCTTTTGCATTTTTAAGTTTCTCTGTAGAATGTTCCCATTCTCCCTTTTTAGTGCATACAATTTTTTCTAATTCAGGGAGCTTTTGAGTAATATTTTGAAGTTGCAATTTTAATTGTTGAATTTCTGAAACCCAATTTTTGGCTGATTCAATGTGTTGGATCTCACGCTCTAATTTTTTTGTTTCCTCCTCTAAAAGAGTGATTTCAGTGGTTATATTTTGGATTTCATCCTGACTTAAAACTCTGATAGCTTGGAGTTCTAAATTGATTTTTTCCAATTTCTCTTTTTCTATGCGATTTTTTTCAAAAACAGTTTCTGAAACCTTACCATAGATCTCAGTTCCTGTTATTTGTTCTAGTAATTCCCCTTTTTCGTTTTGGCGGGCTTGTAAAAATGCAGCAAAACTCCCTTGAGCCAGTAGGATTACTTTGGTAAATTGCTCAAATGTGAGCCCAAGAATCTCTATAATCTTTTCATTGACCGTTTTCTCTTCTGCACTTTTACGCTCCCCTTTGATGGAGATTTTATCAGCCACAATCTGATCATTTTCATCAGCAATAACACGTTCTACTTGTTTAAGGGTTCCTGTTCTGGCTCTCTCTTGTTTCCAAGAGGATTTCCACTTTTTCCCTGATACTTCAAACACTATCTCTGCATAACAATCTTTTTCACCTCTGGTCATCACTGCATTTTCTACACCGGTTATCTCTACACGAGGCGTTTTTCCGTACAGCGCTAGCGAGATGGCATCTAAAATAGAACTCTTTCCAGCTCCAGTTTTTCCCGTAATTGCAAAGAGTCCTTCGTGTGTGAAAAGTGGAAGAGTAAAGTCAATCTCATTTTCACCTGAAAGGGAATTTATATTTTTAAATTTTAGGTTTAAAATTTTCATAAATCTTTAATCTTCAATGTGTAATCCAGTTATGATCTCTAGGTATAACTCTTTCAATTCTCCCCTGAACTCTTCTGAAATATTGGTTTTATCAAGCAATTTATCGAATACATCATGGAGATTTAATTCATCAAGAGGTACTGATGTGTCTTCTAAAGTTAGTCCGTCATTTATGTAAACCTTATTTTGAAGTTTAAGGATCTCAATATTAGATTTCTCCGTTAGGGTATAAGCCCATGAAGCAAAATCAGGGAAAATCTCATCCCCTTGATAAATGATCTCAACCCACACAGAATCTTCACTCTTCTTGAGTTCTAAGATTCGTTTTTCAATCATTAATTTATCTCCAACAATAGATTCTAATTTCTGAAAAACAGGAATTGTTTTTGACTCAATACTCATTCCCTCAATAAATTCTATAATGTTTACACATTTTTTTTGAGATGCTTCTCCAAATCCCATCGGAATGGGAGACCCGCAATAGCGGATATTTTCTTTAATTTTACAGGCAATGTGATAATGTCCCAATGCTACATAATCAAAAGTATCTGGGAAAATATCAATTCCAACGGCCTCAATATTTCCAATGTATGTTTCCCGAACACCATCATCTTCGTTCCTTTTTCCTCCAGTAACAGACATATGTCCAGTTGCTACAATAGGAATCTCAGGGTTTATTGATAATCTTACTTTTTCTGCTAATGCAGCAACCTCTTCATAATGTTTCCTTATATTTTCATTGATCCGTTTAGAACGATCACTATAACTTTCCCCTTCAGCAAAACGACTAATGTCGCGTTCTCTCAAAAAAGGGACAGCACAAACTATCAAAAGCGGAGTCCCTTTTTCATTGCTCACAACGACTATTTCATCTTCTATTTGGGTTCCAACATTTCCAATCACTGTCACGTTCAAAGCAGATAAGATCTCCTTAGGCGCATTTAGAAAACTAGGAGAATCATGATTTCCAGCAACAATAACAACGTGTTTACATCCAGAATTTCTCACTCGGATTAAAAAATCGTAATATATCTTTTGGGAAGAGCTACTGGGAGCAGCAGTATCAAAAACATCTCCAGCAATCAATAAAAGATCAATTTTCTCCTCTTGAATGGTTGTTAGAAGCCAATCTAGAAAAGCTTTATGCTCCTCTTGTCGCTCTTTTTTAGAGTACAAAGTTCTTCCCAAATGCCAGTCAGATGTGTGTAATATTCTCATATACAGAATAGTGAATTTGCTAATAACTATTTTTCAGAGTTCAGAATAAATTTATTAAATTTCATTCAAACCCAATTTGCGAAGATAAAAAAAATGCAGATACCACAAGCCAATTATGATTCATTATTTTTGAGTCTATTTCAATTTTCATGAACTTTAGAGCATAGCTATGAGGATAATTAAATTTACCACAGAGTAACACAAAGTTTTAATAGAGTTACACAGAGTTATTAAGTAGAAATTTGAAAAATTATACTCTTTGATACTTCTTTTAACTCCATTGAACTCTGTGTTTATTTATTTTTTTAATTTAATAATTAATTCACGCAAAGAACGCAAAGAACTTTCGCAAAGCTCGCAAAGAAATAGTAGTCGCGAATGCGCGAATTAAAATTAGCAATAAATGAACAAAATATAAAACTGAAAGCTAAAAGTTGATAGCTGACAGCTTAGAAGTGATTTTTTTTAACTTTCAACTTTGTGCTCAAAGGTGAGCTCAGGTAAAATGATCATCAATTCATAATCAGAGCCCTCTTTGGTCCAGTAAACAATGAAATTGACTGCTGCACTTTTTAATTCGTATTTTTTTTGCTTTAATGTTTCGATCTGATCCATAAACTGCTTCGAGAATTTTAGAACAGATTGCTTCTTGGAGTTAAAACATTCATCCCCTTTGAAATATAATTTTTCACCACTGATTAGTTGAGAAATTAAATATTGTTTACTCGTGAAGTAGTCTAACCATACATCTTTATGGGTCAGTTGGATCGCTAACTCCTTTGGTGGAGCGTAAAGTTCTTGATTCTCAAGATATTCCATGTTTTCTGCGGTTAATCTATTGAAAAACGGAGCATTCAAATGGATCGTTAAGTTGTTTTTGGCTCGGGTCATCGCCACATATACCTGTCGCTTACTCTCTTCTGAATTCAAATTGAAATTTTCTAACATCAAGAACAGATTGTCAAACTCTTTCCCTTTTGCTTTGTGAATGGTGGATACAAATATAGTTTCAGCATCATCAGTGATAAAATCTTCAATTTTGGATTCCCTTATAAACACCTCTAAGTCAGATTTGTATTTTTTCTTCGGATTAGTGACCTCAAAATCTTCTATGAGGTTTTTTACAATCTCAATTTTTGAACTGTTATGAAACTTGAATAACAATGTTTTTTTTGCATTTTCCCAAGCTTCATCTGTGACTATAAATTGATCGTCTGCTAAGTTTAAATGCTTCAAAAAGTATCTGACTTCATATAAATTATATAGACTGAATCCGTCATTGGATTGTATAAGGGTAGCGTGCATCCCACTTTTAAGGAGCAACCCAGTGATTTGTAAAGCATCTTCATTTGTTTTTGTAAGTACACAAGTGGATCCAGTAACACTTGTGGAAAGGATATCATCAACCAATGGCGTGATCAAATGATTGCTTTGATAGTGAACTAATTTGATTTTCCCATTATTTAACTGCTTGGGAATAATAGGTGTGTTTTTTAACCGATTTCCAATCTGTTTAACAAACTGATTCGTAAAATGCACCAAGTTGCTTTTACTTCTGTAGTTTTCTACCAATTCATGTTTAACAGCCCTATTTTCTTCAATAAATTGCTTTAAATATTTTGAGCTTGCACCCCGAAATTCGAAGATATTCTGATCATCATCACCTACTGCAATCACTCTCATCTCCTCATTCTCCTCCATTAATGTTTGGATGAGGTGAAACTCATCTTCGTTCATATCCTGGGCTTCATCAATCACCAAAACCGTTTTAGTGATTCTGCTCACTTCTACCTCTCTGTTTTTGATTTTTTGAATCGTAGTTTTGAGGATTTGATCAGACTTTTCCAATGTTCCCACCTTGCCTAACAAATCAAAGCAGTAAGAGTGAAAAGTTTTAATTTCTATAAAGTTAGCGGCATTTCCAATCAGTTTGAGTAACCTTTTCTTAAATTCAGTAGCAGCTGCTCTGGAAAAAGTGAGCATGAGTAATTGTTCATGTTTCACATCTTCCATTAACAATAATGAGCACAATTTATGAACCAAAACTCTGGTTTTTCCACTTCCAGGACCCGCAGCAACTACTATATATTTTGATTCATTATCGTTGATAATCCCCAACTGAGTAGGGGAGAGCTCCCCAAAAAGTTGCTTGAATTTGGATGGGGTCATCTTTAACTTTAACTCATCGGCCTTGCTCCCTGGAAAATATTTTCTAAGAAATGAGGAGTAGTTGAGTTGAAAATAATCTTCTACAAATTGTAATGCTTTTTGATAATCATTGATCATCTTTTTAGCATATTCCCCCACAATATGGATCTGTTGTACCTTGTTTTCGTAGAATAGATTCAGCTTTTCATAATCCTCTTTGGTGTAACGTTTTTTGTTATCCTCTTCCAAACGTTCAATAGAGAGCCGATTATAAACAACCAAAAATCCCCCTTCAATTCTTATAGCATCAATTTTTGAAAGATAATATAAGGTGTCTTCAATATCTTCAATTTCAACACTCATCAAGAACAGATTGTTGCTTTGTAGATACCCATTTTTTAACTCATGAACAGAAAACTCAACCAATAGATTCTCTTTTACACCCTCCTCCTCTATAACAGTACTATTGCTTTTATCAAACAGATAATTGACAATAAATAGGGCTAATTCCAACCGTAATTCTAATTTCTTACGTAGAATCTCTTTGGGTTGCATTGTTATTAAACTAAAATGGTTTTTTGAAAGATCCAAGTTTTTATACTTTACCCAATTTTTTATAGTCCAGAAGTTGAGGATGGTTTTAATTTTGCTTATGTTAACATCTTCACAACCATTTAGCTCAGCTTTTTCATTCAACTCTTTGATGTGAAATTTTTGTTCTTCCTCTTCAAATTGTGTCTGTAGAAACTTCTCTATTTGAGCGTATGAATTTACAATGTTTAGGGATCGATTTTTATGTTCATTCTTCTTAATGTAAGCGGTTAAATCTTTTGTATCAGCTAAAATTTTCTCTTCTCTTAAAAGATTTACAATGTTGATCACCTCCTCTTTTACAATTCCTAAATGATCACTGATGTAGTCAATCCGGGATTCACCAGTTTCATCAGTAGCAAGTTTTCTACTTTTACTTGAAAAAAGCTTTTTGATGATTCTGATCCCCTGCATCTTTTGGTTTTCATCAAATTTTTCTGAGCTATTGATTTTTTCGATCGCTTCTTGTGCATTTTTTGAGAGGATACTGTTGGCAAATATTTTAGGCATGTTTTGTCCCCGTTTCAAGTATCCAGCGTTTTCTAAGGCAGCAATCGCACTGGTAACTCTGGTCTCAATTTCGTTCACATTTTCATCCCATCCTGCTAATCGTGCAATCTCTAATGCTGAGTTGGAGACCGTTGATCGGAACCTTGTGATCTCTTTGATTGCTTTCCAAATCTGTTGGATCTCCTTGATTGACAACTTTGATTGGTTGAGTAAAATGAAATGTTTACTCAGATCCTCTTCGTTGAACAATACAAAACAGTTGGCTGTAATATTTTCATCCCTTCCAGCTCTCCCTGCTTCTTGTACATAGTTTTCTAAGGAATCAGAAATCTCATAGTGGATCACCATCCCCACATCTTTCTTATCAACGCCCATTCCAAATGCAGATGTTGCAACCATAATCTGAACCTCCCCATTAATGAAGGCATCCTGATTAGCAGATTTTTCCTGCTTCTCCATCTTGCCATGGTAAGGTTTCGCATTTAATCCATCTTTGGTTAACCTTTCTGCCAATTGATACGCTTTTCGTGTTCTGGATACGTAAATGATAGTGGGACAATTTTTCTCTTCAATCAAATCTCTCACAGTTTGATACTTCTCCGCCTCGTTTTCTTTTTGAAAAACTTTGTATTGAAGGTTTGTTCTGGATGTTTTTGTCGTAAATAGTTCTAAATCAAGATCCAGTTTTTCTTTAAAATAGTCTCGAATATCTTCAATCACTTTTTGCTTAGCTGTAGCGGTAAAGCATGAAACAGGGATCCCATCTTCCAGATTTTTCTTTTCTTGTATCGATTTTATAAAATCACCAATATATAGATAATCAACTCTGAAGTCTTGTCCCCATGAAGAGAAACAGTGAGCTTCGTCAATTACAAAACGGACAATTTTTCTTCCAAGAATTAGCCGTTCGATGGTTCGTGAGCGGAGAGATTCTGGGGAGATGTATAGTATGGAAGCTGAACCATCTTCAATTCTTTCAAATGATTTTGCTCTTTCAATCGGATCCAGCAAGCCATTTATTGTAACAGCATCAGTGATCCCCATCTTTTCGAGATTATCCACCTGATCTTTCATCAATGACTGCAAAGGGGAAATAACTATGGTTAACCCTTTTACCGTTTTGGAACTAATTAGAGCAGGAACTTGAAAAGTGATCGACTTTCCCCCACCGGTCGGAAAAACTGCAAGAATAGATTTGTTGTTAACCGCGACTTTTACGGCTTTTTCTTGTAGGGGTTCGTTGCCATAAGTTCTGTAGGAATCATAACCAAAAAATTGCTTGAGTCCTTTGTGAATATCTAAGGCATGATCACAGTAACCACAACCCGTAATACAGGGTTGATTTCTTAGAATAAACATGATCCGCTCCACTTCCGGGTATTGCTTTAGCACCCATGGAGGAGTTATGGAATCAATTTTTTTATGAAGAAGAAAGGAATGGATTAAAGATAAGCAATACGCCAATTCAATAGGACGTTCAGTAATAAGTGTAAGCAGATCACAATTTTCACAAATCTCATTTTTGAAACAGGAGCGAATTTTCTGTTCCAGGTCTGTGTCGGCAATGCTAAAATCTATAAATTTATAAAAGGCACGAAACTCTTTTTGATTTCCAAGCAGTAAATATAATATCTGCTTTAATTTTTCATCCTTTTGATGAAAAGCTGCTATTTCATCATAGAATAGATCTTTCGCTTTTATGGCATCGTTTAAAGGATTGTTAGTTTCATCAGTTTGCAGTTTATCATCTTTGAGTAGAGCATGATACGGTTTTGTAGGGAATAGTAACGGAGAAAGATGCAGTGTATCAATCATATGTGCTGGTTTAATCCCAATATCAACCAACGTTTTTCCGATATACTTTAAGTCGTGTTTAAAAATGTTATGTCCACAAATGTAATCCGAATCATGCATAAAATGAAGGAAATCAGTAAAAGAACTTTTATGAAAAAAGTTCCCATCACTTTTGATAGCTCCAATATCAAGAATTTGTTTGCTATTTGGATCAATTTCAGTATCAATAAAAGTGATTTTCTTCATCATCCGATCGATATCCCCATTTTGTTTTACTAATTAATTCAGCATTTGTGAGATACGTAGAAAGAACAAAGAATGTTACAACACTAAACTCTTATCTCTTAACTCTTATCTCTTTTGGGCATTCCCCCTCGCTACGCTCGGGGTCGGTCTCCGGCCTGTACTCCTCGTTTCGCTGCCAAGTGTTGCAACGGCCGGGCAGGAGCTTCCGTTGGTCGCTCTGCCCGTCACGTGCACCACTAAGCAGCTCAACTTGCGGGGTACCTGGCCTTCGCCCTAATGCATTAGAGCTAAGGGCGAAAGCTAATGGCACAGGGCTCCATACCGATCATTAATATTCTAATAAAAATGGGCTATAAAATAGATTAAAAAAATGCCAAACTTTTTTGAATGTGTAGATCAAATGATTACAAAAATGGTCACCCGATTTTAATTAGAATATAATTTATCGCTTCGTCGCAAGGTATTTGTGTATTTAATTTGGTACCTTCCGCCCTTAGCCATTGGCCTTTAACCTTTCGCCCTTATGCATTAGGGCGGAGCCGGAAAGCCCGCAAAGCTGTAAAGTGATGGGATGCAGGGAGTTAAAGAGCGACCGAAGGAAGCTCCTTTAACGACCATGCAGACCACACTTTTTAGCTGCGGACTTGTAGGCGTAGACCGACCCCGAGCGTAGCGAGGGGGAATGCCCTGATTAATAAGCTAATGTGATAATGAGATAATAAGCTAATTGAATGAAGAATGAATAATGAAGAATGAATAATAGGATAATTATACCCAATTCTCTATTTCGTATCAACTAGTACTTTTTGTGAACCTTTTGTCTCTTTTCCTTCAACTTTAATGAGATATAACCCCTTCGATACCATAGGTAATTCAATCTTCTCTGGTGCTTTACCGTTGAAGAATTGTTGCACTGAATATACCGTTTTCCCGCTGATGTCGATCACTTCAACCTTATATAACTCCTCAATTTCACTGTTTAGCGTGATCCAGATGGGCCCAATGGTTGGGTTGGGGTAAACCTGTAATATGTTGTCTGTTTCGAGCTCAGGAATTGAAACCGTTGTTGTATGTGAAAATGGGGACCCCTCAAAACAGTTGTCAATAGATTGTACTTTAATGTAATACATTCCAGGATTGAGCCCTTTGATGATTGCAGTTGTTCCACCACCACAGGCTCCAGCTTTGACTACTTTATTAAAACCGGAATATATGATAGAAAGCGGACGACAAATAAACGAATATCCATTATCAAAGTACACAAAAATATTATAAGTGAGTCCATCTGTTGGAGTTTGAGCATCAGTGGCGCCAATCCAGTTAATGAACAGTTCGTCTCCTACTAAAGAAGCGTTAACAGTAGTCGGTATTGTTGGTCCGGTATTAGCGACAGCACTGTTGTTCCGGTAAAGTCGTGTCATTCCTTCATTGGAGTTATAAAGTCCTGATACGATGAGGTCAAGATCGTAGTCCTTGTCGAAGTCAATCCAGGAATAATCTCCCCATTGGGTGTAATTGAGATCTACATTTTTCAACTTAAACACTCCTTCATCATTTCTCAACGCTTCCAAATATATTTTCCCATAACGGGTGTAAGGTACTAATAGATCTAAATCTCCATCGTTGTCATAATCTCCCCAATGAACACTATTGATGTTTTGAGGATAATATTCGGGAATAATGGGTATAAAGTTGACCCCTCCATTATTTTTGTATATGATCAGTTTGGAAGGACCGGTATGACTCCCTAAAGTTACGATATCGGTAAATCCATCACTGTTAAAATCGCCGAAATCTATAGAGACATAAGTCATCCCAGTAAGGGTAGAATCTTGGATATCTGAAAAAGTTCCACCGTTGTTTCTGAAAATTTTAAAGATAGGGTAGGAGGTTTGGTTGGTGTCATAGTAGTTGCCAATTATTGCAACATCCAATAATCCATCGTTGTTGTAATCGAAGAATCTTGATAATCCATGAAGGACAGGTGGTAAAGTTGAATCTGCCATGACAAACGTTCCATTGTCATTTCTGTATATTTTATTCAAATTCTCAGTTGTTGTTGAACTGCTGTAATAAGATACACCATTGATCAGTATATCTGGATCTCCGTCATTGTCATAATCTCCCCAATCAACACTTCCCAATTTGGCGTAAGGTAACCCACTGTTGATTTCGGTAAAAGTGTTATTTCCATTGTTTTTGTATAGAGCTGTAAATGGAAAATTATTTCCGTCAGCACCACTGATGAGCAGATCCGCATGTCCATCTTTGTTGTAATCGGCCCATTCCATACCATTAGTATTGCTAATTCCCATAAATGGAACAGTTAGTTTGGTAAAGGAGTCGATTTCATTTTTTAAGAGGATGGTTTCAAATCCTGTTGTACTGCTGTAAATTCCATTTATCGCAATATCTATATCGTGATCGTTATCAATATCGACACATTTTATAGTGTTATGACTGGAAGTTGGTAGCCCGGCATTGATTTCTGAGAATTGAGGATATGTTCTGAAATGTCCGATAGCTGACCATCCACTTGTGCTAGATGTTCCAATTGCCTTAACACGCCAGTAATAATCGGTGCTTAAAGTCAATTTTTGAGTGTTTTGATATTGTGTATTTGTTACGGTAAGATCACCCCAAAGTGCTTGGAAAGTAGGATCATCCGAAATTTGTATGCGGTATTGAGTGGCTGATGGAACGGTTGTCCAGGTAAAGTTTGTTATTGCTGAAATGGAGTCCTGGTAAGGGGTTGGCGTGAGTAAAACAGGCACGGGCATCGCAGTTACAGTAAAGGTTCCTGTAGCAAAATTGGACCCTTTTTTTCCATTATCTACCGCTTGAACTCCCCAATAATAGGTTCCTGCTGGTAATTGTTCGATTCGGAATTCATTTTTCTGAGATCCATTTGTAATAGCTGGGTTTTGTATATAACCGGTTGTCAGATTGCTCATTGGTGAACAAATATTGGTGCTACCGGGTGTTGTTCCAATATAAACATTGTATTTTAATTGCTCAGAATTGGTCTCTTCATCGGATGGTTTACTCCAGGAAAGGGTAACACTGTTATCTGCAATATTAGCTTGAAGGTTTGTTGGAGTGCCCGGTTTGTTGTTAAAGAGCACATGGTCAATTTTGTATATTAATGTTGATGGATTTCCTAAAGTGTCTTTCCCAGAAATGAAGATATCCAAATCGCCATCATTATCATAATCTCCTACAGCAGTAGCACAATTTTCAAATCCCATTAACGGGATATTGGGATCTATTAAGGTTCCCCCCTGATTGCGATAAATTCTGGAAAGTGCTTTGTATGTAAACGGATAATTGGCACTTTGAAATCTGCCTGATACGATGACATCGTTATCTCCATCATTGTCCAAATCCCCCGTTCCAAAAGAGCCATAGGCCACCTGGAGTGTATTTGTATTCACCTCTTGGAGATAAGTTTGGAAATTGATGTAAATTTTTGTAGTATAATAGTAATTGCCCGAAGTGTAATATCCGGAAACCAATAAGTCATCATACCCATCTCCATTGATATCTGACCAATTCAAAGCGGGTGCCATGATCTCAGTTTTGATGATGGCTACTTCGGTAAATACACCATGATCATTTTTATACAGTTGAAGGAGCGGATAGTCAAAATAACCATCATAGACAGTTCCAGCAATGGCTACATCCATATCTCCGTCCTTGTCAAAATCATAAATAGATAATCTCCCATCTCTAACCCCAATCATATTTGGATTAATCTCAGTAAAAGTTCCATTTTGGTTAACAAAAATGAGAACCGTATCCCCTCCAATAAACGAATTGCCACAGGCGATAACATCCAGATCTCCATCGTTATCGTAATCGATTGTTTTGGCATCACCACTGAAGAATGACGTCAAAGTCATGTTTTGGTTGGTGAAGGTGCCATTTTCATTTTTATATAGGGAATAATAAGGATCAAAAACATTGTAGTAGTTAGCAAAAACATCGAGATCCCCATCGTTATCAAAGTCAGCCCAAAGGGCAGGATTGACGAAATTGATATCAAAAGGGGTGTTGATGGCAGTGAAAACGCCGTTATCATTACGGTAAATTTTAGTGGCAGGATTGTAGCCGGTACTTACTGTTTGCCCTGAAATGAGCAGATCCAGATCGTTGTCGTTGTCATAATCTCCTAATGACAAACTGGCAGATGTAAATCCAGTGATGCCTGGATTGATCTGGGTAATGGTCATCACATCTACTAAAAGCGTGTCAGGTATTGGAGATGCACAACCAAATGAGTCGGTAACGGTATCTGTTTTCCACCACCCTTTGGCATCCAGTACTCTAACAATAAAAGTTTGGGTATTGGTTAATGTAACCGTTGGGTTTGCTATGGTGCTGTCGCTTACCAAATTTCCTGGATACCAGCGAAATGCAATCGGAGTATTTCCACCTTGCACGGTAGCATTGAGTTGGAGTATCTCTCCGGAACAAAGATTCATTAAGGAGTCTGTGGTTACATTGATATCGGGAATAAAACTCCAGATCTCCGACCATCCGCTTGTACCTGAAACATTGGATGCTTTAACCCGCCAGAAATATTGTTGAAACCGGTTTAAATCGACACCAATTTGAAAGGATGAGGTTGGAATGGACGCGCTATCTATAATGATGTTTGAAAAGCTGGAATTGTCAGATACTTGAATCTGATAAGTTGAAGCTCCCAAAGCAGGGCTCCATTGAAATAACGGACGAGCACTTACATAGAAATTGGAGTCGATAGGGGAACTTAGCAGTGGTGGGAGTGGAGGGAGTACAAAAGTTCCATTCACAGAAAATGGGGAACCTTCATAAGTATGGTCTATGGCCTGTACACTCCAATATACGGTTCCTCCGGGCATATAATCAAACGTGTAAGTGGTGTCCTGGGAGGTGTTTCCCAATCCAATGATACGACGGTATCCGTTACTCAAATTGGAATTGGCAGCCACTACCTCTTGCCCGGTAGGATAGGAGGAGATCCTAACATTGTATGATAACCCTGCTGAAGGAGTTTGTGTATCTGTAGATCTATTCCATGTAAGGGTCACAGAATTTCCACTTACAGTCGAGAGCAATCCAGTAGGTGCAGTTGGTGGAGTGTTGATAACATTTGTCCCATTGATGTATAAATCCGTATATTGCATAAAATCGGTAGGATCATACCCGCTGATAACATAATCTAAAGCATGGTCACCATCTAAATCTGCAACACCGATACTACTGTATGATGAACTGTATAGTGACCAGGTGGCGCTCACAAACTGATCATTTCCATTGTTATAGTAAACTTTCGATATGGCTCCTTGTACGTATCCATTGGCATCAACAGATGTGCCTCCTGTGAGGATAATATCTAATTTTCCATCATTATCAAGGTCTGCCCATTTTGCTTCCCCTTCAATGATTCCTGTAAGTCCGGCATTGATGTTTACATAAGTGCCGTTATCGTTACGATATACGTTGGTTGTTGCTGTCCCAATGGATGTTTTTCCGGCTACCAAGAGGTCGAGGTCTCCATCGTTATCATAGTCGCCAAACTTAACAGACCCGCAAGAAACCGCAGGTATAGTGATAAAAGCAGTAGAAAAATTGAAATTACCATCGTTTTTATACAATCTGATCTCTGGAGAGATGGGTTCATAGGTGTTTGGATCATAATCGGTAGCACCAGTGATGACAAAATCCATATCTCCATCTTTATCGTAATCTCCAACATCCAGGGAGGATTTGTAAACAGAAAAAATATTATTGTTGCCAGTATAATAAAATTCGTAAAAGAAGTTTTGATAGATTGCCGTAGATAAACTTCCCGTTATAATTACATCCAGAAATCCATCATTATCAAAGTCACAAAACCGCCCATCTCCACTAGATACACCAGGAAAACCCTGATAAAAAGTGAAAACCCCACTTCCTTCATTTCTGTACAAAGAAGCATAGCTCCAATAAGTATAATCGTACCCGGTAATTAGCAGATCTTCATCTCCATCCCCATCAAAATCGCCCCAATCAGCTGAACTTGCTGCCATTCCACTAAAACTATTTGGAACATAAACTAACCCAGTTCCGGTATTCTCATATAACAACGTACGAGGGGTCCACAAACTATCACTACCCGTAAGCATCATATCCATATCCCCATCGTTATCATAATCGACAAACGACACAGAACCGTTCTCAAGGCCCAGCAAACCATTTACCGACTTACTGTTTCTAACGCTTTGAGCAACTGCAACTTGATATACAAGAAGCAAAGATAAAAAAAATACAACTTTTTTCATAATAACAGGTGTTAATGTGTTATCCAAATCACGACCCTTCAGAAATTATTTTGCAAAGATAATAAATTAATTAGCAAATTAGCAATTTTTTTCTCATCACTATTCACTATTCACTATTTTGGGCATTCCCCCTCACTTCGTTCGGGGTCGGTCTCCGGCCTGTACTCCTCGTTTCGCTGCAAAGTGTTGCAACGGCCGGGCAGTAGCTTCCTTCGGTCGCTCTGCCCGTCACGTGCACCACTAAGCAGCTCAACTTGCGGGGTACCTGGCCTCCGCCCTAATGCAGTGGGAATCAGGGTTAAGGGCGAAAGGCCAAGGGTTCTTTGCATTGGGCACAGTAATGATCATTTAATATTCTAATAAAAATGGGTTACAAATCCGGTTGAAAAAATGCAAAACTTTTTTGATAATGTAAATCAAATGATTACAATAAGTGTCACCCGATATTAATTAGAATATAATTTATCGCTTCGTAGGAGAATTTATTTTTATATTAAAACTGATTGCTGATAGCCAAGAGCTGTCAACCCTAAGCCTTTGGCCATTAGCCCTGAACCTAATCGCGTTAGGACGAAGCTGAAAAGCCCGCAAAGCTGGAAAGTGATGGGATGCAGGGAGTTAAAGAGCGACCAGCGGAAGCTACTTTAACGACCATGCAGACCACACTTTATAGCTGCGGACTTGTAGGCGTAGACCGACGGCGCGGGAAGGAGAGTGGGTGGGAGAGCCGGAACGCCCTTAAAAGATAAGAGATAAGAGTTAAGTGTTATTCTATCCTAATATTTTTTGCAAAGGAAGTAACTGCTTCCCCGCAAATTAATACTCTTTCTTCTTGATTTTTACAGTAAAGTTTTCCCATTCTTTGCGATACCTGTTGTGCATAAAGCTGGTTTTTTTGAAACTTCTGAGCCCAAAAAGGGATTAAGGAACAGTGTGCTGATCCTGTTACAGGATCCTCCAAAATGGATGCTTGTGGCGTGAAAAATCGGGAAACAAAATCGCAATGATCTCCTGGTGCAGTGACACAAACTCCCCCTGGATCAAGATTTATTTGGTCAAATATTTGTCGGTTTATGGTGATGTTTCTGATCTCCGTTTCGTTTTTATATACTAAAATATAATCCCGCGATTTTAAAATCTCCTGGGGTTGAATGTTTAATGATTTTGAGATTGTTTCTGGTAAACTCTGTACTTTGGGCATCCTGGATGGAAAATCCATCACATATTGTCCATTATCTACAATTACCTTTAATTTTCCACTTTTCGTTTCAAAGAGCATTTCCTCATTCGGATAGTTGAGGATCGTGGCTAAACAATGCGCTGTTGCCAACGTTGCGTGTCCGCATAAATCCATCTCAATATCAGGAGTGAACCATCGTAATTCAATTTTCTCCCCTTTGTCGATAAAAAAAGCAGTTTCCGCTACACCATTCTCTTTTGCAATTTTTAGCATGATCTCATCTGAGATCCATTTGTCTAAAGGGACAACACAAGCAGGATTTCCGCCTGATAGTGAATCTGTAAATGCATTTATTTGATATATAATTAGTTTCATAAACTTCCAGGATATTTGTTTAATGCCACCTCTTATGCTTATATATGTTACACCCAGCTGATCCTGATCTTGGCCTCTTTGAGTTTTTTGTTGTGCAAGGTTTCTAAGCAATGTTTCACTTTGGAATGGTGTACCGCTACATAACAGCGATCTTGCTGTATTTCAATGATCCCTAATTCTTCTTGGCTTAGTCCACCCTGTTTGAAAAATAATCCAGCAATGTCCCCTTTGGAGATCTTATCTCTGCGTCCACCCATAACACATAAGGTTTCCCATGAGGATAGCTCAATTTTGCTACCCGGAGATAACGTGATCGGCTTAATTTCATCTAAATACTTGGGGAGATACTCCTCCTGCCATTTTAAAATGTAAGCAGTCCCCTCCGAATTCATCCGAGCTGTTCTTCCGTTGCGATGCATGAACTCGTGCTCTTTTAAAGGTAACTGATAGTGTATGATGTACTTAAGTTCCGGAATGTCGATTCCCCTTGCGGCTAAATCTGTGGATACCAATAACTGATGGGTTCCATTTCTGAATTTGATGAGCGCGAGTTCACGGTCATACTGCTCCATCCCACCGTAAAAACAACCATGACTGATGTTGTTTTGTGTCAAAAACTCACTGATGTATTCAATGGTGTCTTTGAAATTGCAAAAGATGATGCCTGGTTGATTTCCAATGTGTAACAGTGTATTTAGTAAGGTGTTGAGCTTATCTTTCTCTGGCGAATTTACCATCTTGAGTTCAAGCTGGGCACTCCCTTGATCCGTAAATGTGATTGTTTTAGGATTTTTTAATTGCATAAAATCGGGAATCACAATTTTATGAGAGGCAGAGGTTAGTATTCTCTTTGATACACGATAAAGTGCTTCAAGAATCTCCTGCATCTCTTTTTCAAACCCAATCTCGAGAGATTTGTCAAATTCATCCAGTACGATCGTAGTAATGTATTGAATGCTAAATGATTCTCTACGAAAATGATCTGAAATTCTTCCCGGTGTTCCAACCAGAATGTGTGGGGGTTGTTTTAAATCGAGTTGATCTTTTTGCCCCGAACGTCCTCCATAAATTGCATTTACTTTGATGCCACTTCCTAACTTTCTGATTACCTGCTCAATCTGAATGGCCAGTTCTCGGGTAGGGGTTACTATTAGAGTTTGAACTTGCAACAGTTCTGGTTTGATCTTCTCCAGTATGGGAAGCAAAAATGCTATCGTTTTTCCTGTTCCCGTTGGAGAGAGTAGGATCACTTCGTCATTTTTCTGTATGGTCGTGATCGCTTCCTCCTGCATCGGATTGAGATCAGAAATTCCTAGTTTCGAAAGGTTTTCTGACCACTTTTTATGATGTTTATTCATCTTTTTATTTCAAATAAGTATTATTTATAACTATTTTAACCATTGTATGATGGTTTGTATCTCATCTCCTACATTTGGAGCTAAAGTACCTATTAAATTTCCATTTTCATCAATGAGAAATTTTTGGAAATTCCATTTTATTTTGGTATCTAAAACCCCATTTAAAGATTTCTGAGTGAGCCATTTATAGATCTCATCGGTTGTAGTTGGAGAAGATTTTTCAGGAGTTGGTGGGTACGACTTATAGATATAGTCACACACTGAAACTTTTCCCATCATAGGGAATGTAACTCCATAGTTTTTAGTACAGAACTCAATGATCTCCTCATTTGTTCCTGGATCTTGTTCTAAAAAGTTGTTGGCAGGAAATCCAATGATTACAAATTTTGATGTGTCTAAAGTTTCGTAAAGTCTTTGTAATACTGCAAATTGAGGGGTTAATCCACATTGAGTGGCTGTATTTACAACCAAGATCTTTTTCCCTTTTAAAGAAGCCATTTTAAAATCTTGACCATCAATAGTTTTAACAGTAAAATCATGGAAAGTTTTTAAGGGTTTGTTTTCAGTTTGTGCATTTATATTAGTTCCAAAAAGTGCAAAAAAGAGGGTAAAAATGATTGAAAATGGTATTTTTTTCATAAGAAATTGTTTTAATGTTTACAATTTGCAAATTTACCACTTTTTTTCCAGCAAAGAACATGATTATTGCACACAGATGACACAGATTTAGCAGATGACCACAGATTTAATTATCTTTAAAGTTTTTTAAATTGTATTCTATCTTAACTAATTTGAATTCGGCATAACAAAATTCCCCCTCTGGACGAATATAGATTGCCTCTGCTGCACATGGAAACAACCTTCCGTTTTTTTGCTGATACCCTCCTTTGACAGGTGTTCTCCATGGATAGTTATAATAATCCACTCCATTGCTAGTTTCAAATCTATCGTAGCTGATAAAGTCGATAAGTTGCCCATTTTCATTGAAATACAGCGTCGCACTAATTTTTTGATTCCCATTTTTAAGGGTTGCTCTAACAGTTAATGAATCTATGATTTCCCATTCAATTTTTTTACTGATTAACGTGGCTGGTGCCATAAAACACATGTCGTTGAATAAGGTGACCGTTTCCCCCTGATTCATCTCTTTGCCATGAGCATCTACTACTGTGAATAAACCCGCTAACTTAATGGTCATATAGGCGGTTTCATTTTTATAGATATGTACTCCTCCAACAGGAATCCCCATTTTTTTCGCTTTTATGAAGAAAAATCGAGAAGGAATTTCTACAAAATTGTACTGTACAGACTTGAGTTTCATAAAAGAATCGGTGGCACTAGAACGGATGCCACCCTCCATTTCAACTCTAAAATTAAACACTTTCTCTTGTCCAATACAACCAGTGTATCTTAAATATTTTTGAACTGGAATGGGCAAATGTGATAAATCTTGTTCTGTTAAGATCTCTGGATTTTGATTTTGAATACAAATGAGAGCACTGGAAACCTCTTTTTGATATGTTTTTTTCATGTTTTGGGAATTACTTTGTCCTATTACGAACATTAAACTAATTATTATATAAATTTTATATTTCATTTGAATAATTTTTTACAATCACTTTTTCAATACTTTTTCGAAATGAGAAAGGCATTGGATTGTTATACCCCATTCTGATAAGTAGGAGAGAAGTTTTCTTTTCCAACTTTAAGAAATTTTGCATTTTCATTCTTATTGAATCCACTTCACAGGGCATGTTTAAATGAGCATGTGCAATGCCTAGTTTGGTAGTCAATAATCCAAATTTTTGAAAAACCCTCCCCAGTTGGATCCATCCTTCTGGGGTATCATGGTCGATAGAAAACAGCGCAAAATGGGAGGAGTGTTGTATAATTTTGAGAATCCTCTTATTTTCCATTTTGGGTTGTAATGCAAATCGGATAAAATGGGGTCCGATATAAGATCCCAGGTTTGGAATCCCCATGCAAGCGCTATAGAGTCCGTCCCCTTTTTGCATCGCTACCTTTTCACTAAATCTCATACAAGAGACCAATTCATTTTTAAAGTTTCCATTTGAAAGTTGTAACTCATTAGCTTCCAAAATGAATGGTATTAACTTTTCAAAAACCTCTTTTTTGGAAAAGAAATGTATGGTTACGTTTTTGTCCACCAATATTTCCTGGATCATGGTCAGAAGATGTTTTTCAATCAATTTTTCTTTGTAAACACCTCTATTACAACCCCTTTTTGCAATGTATGGATATAAACTATCTTTGAGTTCCTGATCACTATTTTTAAGGACAATTCTTACCTGTAAGCCATTTTCACTATTTGACAGTTCCATTTTTGTATCAAAACCATAATATGTAGATGCAATGATCGTGTTTTCAACAGCACATCCAATACTGATGTATAATTCTCGGTTTTGTGGATCTACTACTTCTAATGTTTTGGTAAAGTCTGGAATAATCTCAATGTAATCTTTCCCATATTTGAACAACCACGGTTGGGTGTTGTGACCGGAGGGCGCTTTCACGGCCTGACGAATAATTTTTAATGCAATCTCTTCTGACAACATAGTGCTATAATTTTAACGTTACTTCAATTTTGTTTGGTTGAATTGAAGTACAAAAGTAGCGCTACCATTTCAGACAAAAGTATCAGTTTCTAGTAATCAAGTCTCACTTTACAAATATTGGAGTCCCACTTTAATCTGAGACTCTCTTTTAAATTAGTATTCTAAGACTTTTTCAAGTGATTTTTATAAAAAAATGAAAAATTT
>JBLJBB010000090.1:0-5197 GCA_047638115.1 Bacteroidales bacterium
GGGTGGATTGAAAAATTACCCCCTTACTTTATACCTTTTTTATCGGACAATAGTGTTAAAGAATCAAAATTTTGAATAAAAAATGGAAATGATTAAACAACACTTATTCATATATTGGGACCAACATATTAAAATATCTTTCACTTAAATCAATTGGAAGTATCCATTCCAAATCTGAAAAACTTGAATCAATAACAAAATTAGCATATACTTTATATTTCATTTTTATATGAATAAATTTTGAATGATGAATATATCGACATTTATATTCAACATCTTTGTTAAGAAAAATAAAATAAGATTTTTGCAATGGAATAAATGAGTTATAAGATTTATTTTTTAAATCAAGTTTTTCAAAAAATTCATTTTTTGGAAGTTCTCCATTTAATTTAATAAAGTTATTTAAGTTTTCAATTTGAAATGCAAGAGTATCAAAGCAAGCAATTTCTGGATAGTAAAAATTAATTTTTTTAAGATTTATAGAATCACATACTAAATATGGAGCATTTGTAACACTTACAAAAATTGGATTTTCAAATTCGATTAATCCAACAATAATTATATCTGTTGAATCAAATCCATTTTGAGCTTTAATGATTTTTGTTAATAAAAACAAGAATAATATAATTAAAAAAAAATTTTTCATTTTCAAAAGTTTATTTTTTTTCTTGTAATGTAGAATTTGAATCAAATTTCCTCCCTTTCCAAGTGATTCTTGCACTAAAGTCAAAATCTTCATAACCACCTTGATCTCTACATTGGACGCGTTGTCCTGAATTGTGAAATATGTCATAAATATTTGATTTTACAATGTTTGCTGATTCTCCACCTTTTTCCATAACTCCAATAGAAAAATGCATTGATCCTAACGTATGTCCAATCTCATGAATTCCTGTTCTACTTGGAGAATCAGATCTAACTGTTATTTCATTTCCTCCTCTTGTAACACCTCTTTTGGTTCCATCATTAAGAAGAGGATCATTATTATTAATTGCAAAAAAGTTTACTTTATTCGATTTTTCTCCTGCAGTATTAAAAGCGTTTTCTGCATCAGTGTCGTTAGAATAATTCCCTTTATCAATTTTTAAATCAAAAATAATAGTGTAATTTACTCCGTTCTCATCGGTAATTTCATATTTTCCAGATTGTGAATTCCAAGCATCTATATGATTTTTTAAAACAGATTTATTATCTTTTGATGTGTAATAAACTGCTGAAATAGTTATTGTCTTATTTTTTTCATTAACAGTAACTTCACAATCTTTCCCATCCGGATCCACCAAAATGACCGGATTATTCGCACAATAGTTGTACGGTGACATACTTGGGTACTTATCACTCATCGGGTCAACAGAGAGCCAAATGCTCAAACCTGAATCATAATACCTTGCACCAAAGTAGCCATAGCCAGTTTCCACATCTTTCTCTTTGCCAGAGAAGGTGTAAGGAGCGTTCCAAGAGCTATTACGTTGGTCAATCCAATTCTCGCCAAATGGCAAGTAACTGAAATGTTGGATGGCATAACCACCTTTATCAGTAATCCAACTGCTACTGCCTATATGATCAGGGTGGTAGAAATATCTCAACATTTCCATTATCTTATGAGGATTGGTGTGGCAAAGATAGTAAAATGGGAGGAATGGGGGCATGATAAATTAGGGTCTTTATTATTTTTTTTTGTTTTCTAAAAAAGGGAACCTTTATATTGGTTTGTTTTAGTAATGATTTTCTTCTATTCTAAAAAACTTTAATGAGTCATTTTCAATATAATATCTGCCATAAATATAATCATCTTTTTTTAATATTAAGTTATCATATTTGACACCATTTATAGTTTGTAAAACTTCAATTGATACTTTAAATTTTCTTGATAAGTCTTCCCAAGTATCATGCTCTCCAACAGAATACCCATATATATGTTCTCTGTCACAATCATACTTTCTTTCGATTGTAATTTTTTTATCAGTTGAATTATATTTAGCATCTAAAAATGCAAATTCATAACCCATACCAACTCTTGGAAGTGATAATTCATATAAAAGTTTAAAATCAATTATTGTATCTGTTAACATTAACATTGAATTTATATAACCTTTAGATATTGGTGGATTAATAGTTAATAAAACCAATTTCCCATTATAAAAAATTGTTCCTTTTTCTTTTCGAGGGAATTCTTCATAATGTTTTAATACGAATGGATGATTTAAAGATTTAACTGTGATCCTAAAAGATTTAGTATTACTATTATATTCAATATCATAAAAGTAATCATTATGCAATCTGTAAAAAATGCAATCACATAAATTAACTGAGATAGAATCTAACATATCATAAATATCATTGTTAACAACACTGTAAAGGGGAATATAATCAATAATTGCATAACGACGTATGTCAATTTGTGAATTTGATTCTTTAAAAAATAAGAATAGTATTAGGTAAATAAATATTTTTTTCATAATTATTTATTTTATATATATAGGTTTATTGGTTTTATATGTTTCTGTTTGGTCTCCTTTTTTTATATACATTAAATAATTCTTACCCCAATGTATTCCACAAGTTGCTGTTGGATGTTTCTTAAGGAGATCATTCCAATATTCAATATCACCAACTTTACCTCCATTTGAACCAGCAGCAGAAGGTCTGAAATTTTGATCGCTAGCTCTGCCATTTGCAGAATGACTATGATCGTATCTTAAATTAGTAGCAGTCTGAGGAGCTTTTAGAGCATCTTGTGATATAGATCCTTCGCTTCCACTGTTGTGAGAAGTTCCAAAACTTGAAAAAGATGAACCATCAGTTTTAGTATATGATAAAATCCCCCATTCTACACTTGTATTATTCCTAAATAAATCATAGAATTTACCAGTATCTTCTTTAGAAAAACCAGTAATTTTTGTTTGAGTAATTACTTTATCTCCATCCGTTACTTCTGTTTCTGTTTTTTTATTTCTAAATAAACCATTTCCTTCTAAATATTCTATATGACCTGTTTTTTCAAATACAATTTGATCATTTCCATCTTGTTCTTGAATTGAAATTTTACCGTTCTCGCTAACATTAATAATATCCCTCCCATCCGGATCCACCAAAATGACCGGATTATTAGCACAATAGTTATATGGCGACATGCTGGGGTACTTATCACTCATCGGGTCAACAGAGAGCCAAATGCTCAAACCTGAATCATAATACCTTGCACCAAAGTAGCCATAGCCAGTTTCAGCATCTTTCTCTTTGCCAGAGAAGGTGTAAGGAGCGTTCCAGGAAGAGTTGCGTTGGTCAACCCAGTCTTCGCCAAAAGGAAGGTAGTGAAGATGTTGAATAGCTTGTCCATTGCCATCTGTGATCCAGCTAGAACTTCCAATATGGTCGGCGTGATAATAATATCTCAACAATTCCATTATCATTTGAGGATTGATGTGGCAAAGATAATAAAAAGGGAGGAATAGGGGCATGTGCTTTTTGATTATTATTTAATTTGAGATATTTTTAGTTAAATATATATAATTGGTTTTTATTAATCAATCAAAATTTACAAGGGATTTGTAAAATTCTTGTTAAAGAATTTTCAATTTAGTTTTTTTTGTAAAACAATTTACTGTTTCCATCCGTTTCACCAATTTGTATTAATTCGTTTTCCCTTAATAAAAAGTGTCTTTCATTTATGTAAAAGATATCGGGTCTATCATCATAGCCACTTTCAGAAAACCAAATTTTAATCAAATTTGATTTTTCGTTTTTAAAATAATACTCCCCAACATATTCATTTCTTAAAAACAATTCAAATCCTTTTGCATCTTTATGTTTTGATTCCAATTTAAAATCATCAAATCCAAAGAAAAAAAGTGTGTCTGAAAATTGTTTATTTTCATTATCTAATTCAATAATATAACCCCAAACCCCAAAATAAACAGAGCTTGTATCATCAGACCATTCGTAAATTCTTTTATTGTAAAGTTGTGATACTTCATTAACTTTTAAAACCCTTTTGTATTCAATGTAAGATCTGATTACTAGAAAACTATCAGAAAGTGAATAAGTGCCTCTCGTTACTTCATGTTCCTTTTGTGAAAAATTTAAAAAGCAGTGATCATATTTAAACGTTGAGTTATGATATAATGTTATGGTATCCGCAGGACGTTTCCAATTATTTTTCTCAATAAAAATAATAGGAAAAACATCTGTTTGTGATTTTATTGAGTTAATATGAAAGACTAGAATAAATATAAAGAATATTAAACTATTTTTGATGTATAGCATAATTATTATTGTTTAAATATGTTTCGATTATATATCAATGCTGGAATAATATTTCTGTTATGAATATTATTATTTATACGAGTATCAAAATCTATTAGTTTAGAATAAGTATTTTTCAGCTGATTTTCTGTTGGCATATAACCTCCAAAAAATGATTCTCTTCTAAATGCTTCTCTTTCATCAGTAAGATCATATAAGATTCCTGCTTTCCCAGTTATTTCGCTAAAACTAAGTTGTTTATTTTCATATTGAAAGCAATGTTTCAATTCATGAACCATTGTTGCCTCATCATTGATATTTTTAAGATTTATTTCAATTTCACACGTATTTATATTATATGAAGTTTCTCCAAAAGAATTTGGAGATAAATCATTTGGTGAGTTTTTAAAAGTATAACCTTGAGACGATTGTTCCAAAATTCCAATTTCTCTTTCAATGTCATTTAGTTCTGTCATTTTGGTATTCATTTCTTGGTTTTCTGCTCCATTATTTGCATTTTTAAATTCATCAATTTGAATCTGGAGCATTGCTTTATCAAATGATATTCCATTTTTAAGTTCATGAACTATCTTTTTATCTCTTTCCGTAACAAATTCCCTCCCATCCGGATCCACCAAAATAACTGGATTATTGGCACAATAGTTATATGGCGACATGCTGGGGTACTTATCACTCATCGGGTCAACAGAAAGCCAAATGCTCAAACCTGAATCATAATATCTTGCACCGAAGTAGCCATACCCTGTCTCTACATCTTTCTCTTTGCCAGAGAAGGTGTAAGGAGCGTTCCAGGAGGAGTTGCATTGGAAATGATTTCTCGTTTGATCCATGGTTGTGAAGGAATGGTGGTGCAAAGATAGAAAAATATTTTAATTCTTTTTCTTTTTACTTTCTTTTTGCTTGATCAAAAAGAAACAAAAAATCAAGGCCA
>JBLJBB010000091.1:0-28153 GCA_047638115.1 Bacteroidales bacterium
CAAAACAAGAGTGGAAAACAGTAAAATTGTAAAGTTTTTTATATCTTTGCTTTCGTTTTAATTTTAAAAAAGTTATGTTTATTCAATCAAAAACATTTATAACTCCTCAAATATCTATAACCAGACTAATTAAGGAGAATCCACTCATTTTATTGGTACTTGAAAACTTTGGAATTTTTCATTTCCCTAAGGGCTCATCAGTTCATCAAATTTGTCAGAAAAATCATTTGAATGAATCGTTATTTATACAGATTTGTAATCTTCATAATGGCTATTATATTGATCATACTATCGAATACGACATTTCAATATTAAATGAAATCATACATTATTTGCATAATAGTCATCTCTATTATAGACAAGAAAAATATCCAGAAATATTAAACGATATTCAAAAATTATCTCAAAAACACAATTTAGAAATTCTACTAATTATTGAAAAGTATTTCAAAGAGTATTTTCATGAAGTAAATGAACATATTGGGTACGAAGAGGAGACTGCTTTCCCCTATTTTCGTTCACTAATTGACAAAAAAACAGCGCAAAAATCTGATTTTTCATCCTTAACTTATCAGGAGCATCATACTGATATTGAGTCTAAACTGAATGATCTCAAAGAACTTTTTATTGAACATGTTCAATTTACTACCCCTAATGCATTGCGTAGAAAGATCTTGAACGATCTTTCCGAATTGGAATTTGAATTAAAGGTTCATTCTCAAATAGAGGATCTCATTTTGATTCCCTTAGTGGATAGAATTGAAAAAATGGAGGGTGGAAATGGATAAAAAAAGGATCAATTTGGCCATTATAGAATCCTCTCCAATTATTTTGGAAGGGATTCAAAACATCATACAAAAGTCGCATCTTTATACTAAATCTATAATAATCAAAGATATAGAAAATTTAGGATTTCATCTAAACCGATTAAAAATCGATATAATCTTTATCAATCCATTACAAATCATAAATAGGATCAAGTTTTTCACCACATTAAAATCTAGTAATCCTCAGATGAAATGGATTGCACTCTCTTACTCTATCATTGATAAAGAGGTATTACCCATTTTTGATGAAGTGATACAAATTGACGATCACAACGATCTGATGATCCGAAAAATTGAAAAATTCTGCACAGAATCTCAAGTGGAAAGTGCTGATATCTTAACAGATAGAGAAATAAATGTCTTAAAAGAGATCATTAAAGGTCACTCAAACAAAGAGATCGCTGAAAATTTAAACATCAGTATACACACGGTAATGAGTCATCGCAAAAACATCTACCTCAAAACTGAAATCAAAAGTCAGGCCGGACTCACGGTATTTGCTTTGACTCACAATATAGTTTCGATTGATTCTATTTAGGGCGAAGGGCGAAGGGCGAAGGGCGAAGGGCGAAGGGCTAAGGGCTAAGGGCGAAGGGCTAAGGGCGAAGGGATTTTATTTTTCATTTTTCATTTTTCATTATGCATTTTTTTTGTAACTTTGCTACTTGTAAAAAAAATATCGTATATTATTAATATTATTATTCAATATATTCATCTTAAATACATTACAAGTGAAGAAAATTAATCCTCGCCAAAACTTTGACGAAACTCGTAACAAAATTGGTTATGTTGACCGCAAAGATGCACGACAGTCAGACTATGACAGAATTGGATTCATGTCTGGTTTAGAAGTTCATCAACAATTACTTACTAAAAGAAAACTGTTCTGTCGTTGTCCGGCCGGGATTTACCAAAAACCTGACCAATTTGATGCTGAAGTGATCCGACACATGAGACCAACTCTTTCAGAACTAGGAGAATACGATGGTACTGCTTTGATGGAATTTCGCACTAAGAAAGAGATTGTTTATCGCATTTCTCACCCCACTGCATGTACCTATGAAGTGGATGATACGCCTCCTTTTCCAATTGATAGAGAGGCACTTAATATCGCTTTAGGGATTGCCCTCACCTCTAAAATGAATATCGTTGGTGAAGTGCATATTACTCGTAAGCAATATTTAGATGGATCTATCCCTACCGGATTTCAACGTACTGCAATTGTGGGTATTGGCGGTGAAATCCCTTTGAAAAATAAAAAAATTCGCTTAATTCAAATGAGTATCGAAGAGGATTCTTGTCGCGAAATTTCAGATATTGGACACAGAAGAATCTACAGAACTGACCGTTTGGGGATGCCTCTTATTGAAACTGTGACTTATCCTGAAATGACTAATCCTGACGAAGTGAAAGAAGCTTGTGATTATATCCGTTTCTTAAACAGAAGCACTGGGAATGTTCGAACAGGTATTGGTGCTGGTAGAGAAGATGTTAACGTAAGTTGTACTGGGGGTACCCGTGTTGAAATTAAAGGGGTTGCTCATACCAAATGGATCCCTGAATTGACACACGTTGAGTGTTTCCGTCAATGGGCATTATTAGCTATTCGTGATACACTTTGTGCTAGAACCTCTAAAGAAAACTGGAAAACTAGTTTTATTGAATTGAATCCAAAAGATTTTAGTTTCTATTATGGTCCTTTAACCAATGCCATTGAAAGAAAAGAGAAACTATATGCCGTAAATTTACCCCATTTTGGTGGATTACTTTCCCATTTTACTCAACCTGGAGTTCCTTTTGCAGATGAGTTTACAAATCGTTTAAAGGTGATCGCTTGTATTGAAAAACCAAATATGGCTTGCAGCGAAGATACTGAGGATGTGATTAGTACAAACTTCTTCGAGAAAATTCAAGCTCTATTGAATGCAGGGGATAACGATGCTCAAATTGTTTTCTGGGCTCCTGAAAATGATGTGAAAACTGCCCTTGAAACCATTGAAGAGCGTGCTAAGATGGCATTTGATGGGGTTCCTCAAGAAACCAGAAAAGCACTGACTAATGGGATCACCATTTTTGAAAGAGTTCTTCCAGGCGCAGATCGTATGTATCCAGATACTGACTCCGCTCCTATCCCAATCCCATCTTCGTTAATTGAAGAACTGAGAACTCAAATTCCTGATGAAGTTTATACCAGATATCAACAACTTTTAGCATGGCAAGTTCCAACTGATTGTTATTCTTATCTTTTCACAAATAACCATTACCCTGTCATTAAAAAAATTATTGAAGAGTTGCAGTTTGCTCCCAAAATGGTGGGTGTTTTCTTTGGTCAAAGATTAAAACATTTACATGGACAAAACTCAAAAATCCCTTTTAGTACAGAAAGAATTTATGAATTATTTGCATTTTTGAAAAAAGAACAAATTGAGGTCTCTATTGCTTATAAAATGTTAAAAGAGTTATTCTTACATCCAAAGATGGATTTTGAATCTATCTTAACCATCTTGAAATTCAAGAAAAAAGGGAAAGAGGATGTAATGGAAAGGATTAAACTCTTGAATGATAAATTTGCTCCCATCAGAAAAAACACTACGGAGGTAGATAAAGTGAATAGCATTATGGGGCAAATGAGAGCATTTAGTGAAGGAAATTTGAATCTTACTGAACTATCTAAAGAGATTAGCTCACTAACCAAATAGATTTCATAGTAATAAAAACAATTCGATAATTTAACAATCCAGGATATAATGAGTGAAGATATTTTTCAAGGTTATAAAGGTGATGCCTTAGCGTTACTTCAGAAATATAGTGTTAGAGTGTGGGGAACCGCAGAAGTGAAAACAACACGTGGCGATTTTGCAGGAACAATCTTACCAAGAGCAGAATTTGACGACGACAAACATATTGTAATGAAAGTGATTACCGGTTACAATATTGGGATCGACACCGATACCATTATTGAGATGATCGAAACCGGTTATAAAAAAGCAAATTATAAAATTCCAGAAAAGGAGTTTCCTGTTACCAAAGGGTTACCTCAAGTAAAACTTTTAGGAACAGGGGGAACCATTGCATCCCGTTTGGATTACAGAACTGGTGCGGTAATTCCTGCATTCTCTCCAGGGGAATTGTACGGTGCTGTTCCAGAATTAGCTGATATTTGTAATCTTCAAACTGAAAAGATTTTTGCAGTCTTTTCTGAAAACATGGGACCAAAACAGTACATAGAGCTTGCCAAAAAAATTGGAGAAGAGATCGAAAAAGGGGTGGATGGTATCGTTATTGGTCATGGGACTGATACATTACACCATACTGGAGCTGCTTTAACCTTTATGTGTCAAAACCTACCTGTACCTGTTGTTTTAGTAGGTTCACAACGCTCTTCAGACCGTCCAAGTTCTGATGCAGCGCTCAATTTAATGCACGCCATGACCGCTGCTGGTCATGGAAATATTGCTGAAGTTTTGGTTTGTATGTTTGGACCAACTTCTGATGATTATGGATTTTTACATAAAGGAACGCGCGTTCGTAAAATGCACTCTTCGTACAGATCTACCTTCAGAACCATTGGCGACACTCCTGTGGCTATGATCACCAGAAAAGGGGTAGAGCCATTACACAAAACTTACCATCAAAGAAGAAAAGATAAAGAAGTGAAAATAATACCAACTTTTGATGACCGTGTGGCTATGTTGTACTACTATCCCGGAATGAAACCAGATATGTTGGATGCTATTACTGATAATGGGTATAAAGGGGTAGTTTGGGTAGGAACTGGTCTTGGACACATCAACAAAGAGATGTATCCTGCGGTTGAAAGAGCTCAAAAAGCGGGTGTTCATCAATATATGACTTTACAAACTATTTGGGGATATGTCCACATGTTTGTATATGATACTGGTCGTGACATGATGAAAAAAGGGATCATCCCTGCGGGAAACATGTTGCCAGAAGTGGCTTTCATCAAATTGGGTTGGGCTTTAGGACAAACCCATGATCCCGAAGAGGTGAAACGTTTAATGTTAACCCCAATCAATGATGAAATTACTGAAAGAGAGCCATATAATGGATATTTGGTTTACCAAGGGGGCGTTCCTGAAGTTGAAGATTTTATTAAAAAAGTTAGAAAATAAAACATTATAATATGATAGCTATTGTTACCATTATTGCCGTAATTGTATTTTTGCTCATTATTTGGGCATTAGTAGCACTGCTACTTTATGCTAGAAAAAAGCTAGTTCCAGAGGGAAATGTGAAACTGACGATCAATAAAGAACATGTTATTGATCAAGAGAGAGGAGTAACCCTTTTACAAGCGCTTTCAAGTCAACAAATATTCATATCCTCTGCTTGTGGAGGTGGTGGTACATGTGGATTTTGTAAGGGGATAGTGCATTCAGGAGGAGGTGATGTTCTTCCTACTGAGTTGAGTCATTTATCTCGAAAAGAGCAAGAGGAGCACCACCGACTTTTTTGTCAGGTGAAAGTAAGAAACGATATGGATATTGAGATCCCAGAAGAGGTTTTTGGAGTGAAAAAATGGGAATGTACTGTTTTGTCCAATGACAACATTGCTACATATATCAAGGAATTGGTGGTTCAAATGCCTGATGGAGAGATTTTAGATTTCAAATCTGGAAGTTACATCCAAATTGATGTTCCTCCCACTGTATCCCATTATTCAAATATGGATATCAGTGAAGAATATCGTCCTGAGTGGGAACAAAACAATATGTTTGAATTGAAAGCAACCAGTGATGAGTACATTACAAGAGCTTACTCTATGGCTAATCATCCAGCAGAAAATGATCGGATCATGTTAAATGTAAGGGTAGCTACTCCCCCATGGGATCCCAAAAAGAAAAAGTTCCAAAATGTAAATCCTGGAATTTGCTCCTCCTATATTTTCACTTTGAAACCAGGAGATAAAATCAGCATGTCTGGCCCTTATGGTGAATTTTTTATCAAAGAGACTCAAAATGAGATGATGTTTATTGGCGGTGGTGCCGGTATGGCTCCCATGAGATCACACATTTTTGATCAATTCTTAACAAAACGTACTACCCGAAAAGCTACTTTTTGGTATGGTGGGCGCTCTTTAAGAGAATTATTCTATATTGATGAGTTTGAAGCGATCCAAAAAGAGTTTCCTAACTTCACTTTTGATGTTGCATTAAGTGCTCCGCTACCAGAAGACAACTGGACAGGAAAAACTGGATTTATACATCAAGTGATACTAGATAACTACTTGAAAGATCATCCTAATCCTGAGGATATTGAATACTATATCTGTGGCCCTCAAGTGATGTCTAATGCTGTAATTTGCATGTTAGAGAATCTCGGCGTATCTAGGGAGATGATCTTCTTTGATGATTTTGGAAATTAATAATTATTAGGGCATTCCCCCTCGCTTCGCTCGGGGTCGGGCTCCGGCCTGTACTCCTCGTTTCGCTGCAAGTGGTGCATCGGCCGTGCAGTAGCTTCCTTCGGTCGCTCTGCCCGTCTCGTGCACCACTAAGCATGTCAACTTGCGGGGTACTTGGCCTCCGCCCTAATGCTTTTTCAAACCGAGAGCGGTTTGAAAAATGAATAATGAAGAATGAATAATTAAGCTCATGAGCTTAACTTCGAATAGAGTTCATCTATTTTTTTCTTTTCCTTTCTTTTTGCTTGATCAAAAAGAAACAAAAAATCAAGGCCACAAAAATCCCGCACGCTCAGTCTGATCGATTAAGGAACGCTACCCTTGCTTCAAAAACCGCACTTCATTTATCCCAATTTTTATGTTATGGGTGCGGTTTTTCGACCAGTCCACCCGCAAGCGTTCCTAAATCGCTCTAGACTTTCACGCTATTCCGCACCGTTTGTGGCCTTTGCCAACGCACTTGCGCCGAAACAGAATGAAAAGTTGAGCACATGAGTAAATAACGGTCGAGTGTAAGTGCCGTAAGGGATTGCGGGTGATTTCTTGTCAAGTTACACGAAAAGTTAAAGCGGATTTCTGACCCACGCAAACCTCTGAAACCCTTATGGAATTTTCACTTTGTTGGCGGTATGTGCTTTATCATTCTGTTTTTCAATTAAGTCAGTTAAAAAAATCTCGTTTTTTTTCATTTGAATGCAAAATTCCAGAAAATTTTCTGTCTGTTGAGGAATAGAAAGAACCCAGATATAGACTTCGCCTGCATATCCATTTAATTGCCCAATTTTTATTTCTTTTGCTTCGTACTCATTATTGCCTGATGGAACTATGAACCCACCTATCTCAGCTTTTTTTACGTACATGTAAGAGATTATTTGGTTCATGTCATTTCTTTCCACTTTTTTGTCAGCCAATCTTTTATACTTTGCATCTAAAATAAAATTCTTTTTCCAAAAGTCAGGAAATCTTTTTCCTTTCGAGTTATTAAATAAATAAATTGCTCCCTCAGAATTTTTGTTTTTCGGATGGTTAAAACCACTATTTATCAGAAAAGTATTGAGGTATTCTTCCCAAAGCCAAGCACCATCGAAAAGCAAACCATATACTTTGTCTTTTTCTTTCCCATATTTAAGCCCTTCAAATGTTAAGATTTGCATGCAAATCTTTTTAAGCTCTCTATATTCAAAAAAATATGGATGTGAAAATGGTTTTAGGTTTTTGTTTAAAATTATTGTTCGGTCTCTATTATTATAACTTGGTGTTGCTAGTAAAATTTCATTTACACAGTTCTGTGTTTCTGAATCTAAGTCCAAAATTCCATGTGCAAATTTATGTTGTTTCACAAATTCTATCGTATGTCTTATAAGTTGAGTAATTTTGTTGTCAAAACTATGTTCTCGAACCTTATAAGCAACATTTCCGACAAATGGAACATTCTTACGAATATGCATACTAAAATCTATTGTCCCTTTTACATTTGAATCATTATATTCCTGTCTATGGTATTCTTTATACAAACCTTGCCTTAATGCTTTTTTTAAATAGAACGGGAATAAATAAAGTAGAAAATCAAATATTGATTCATTATTTATACCATGCTTTAAGTCAAAAAGGTTTATTGAAAACACCTTTTGAAGCATGTAATGTAAAAAATAGTCTTGATTGTTTTTTGCAAAACGCGATTGTATAGTAATTTCACTGTTATTAACCCCTATAAATCCCATTATGTTACCAGTTGAAAGAGTTGAATCTTGCAACGAAAAAATATGCTCCTCGCTAATTTTATCGCTGTTTTGGCTCAAATCATTGGGGAAAATCAATAAGTTCGAATTATCATCAGAAATTAAGTTGCAAATTCTTTTATTCGCAATTATTCCAAAATCAGGGAGAAAATGTGCTTCAATCTCCTTTCCTCCATTATTATCAGTTGTTCTCAACATCTATCGGTGATTCTAAAGCATTATTATAGGCATCAAATAGTTCTTTAAGTCTCTTTTCTCTTTCAGGTAATCCACGTAAATATTCAAACAAAACACCAACAAGGTGATTTTCCCATAGTTGTTCAAAATCTCCTTTGTAATTTTTAAGTTTTAAAAAATAAGCTGGTCCAATGTGAAATGCTGAACCTAAGCCTTGTATTGACTCAATCTTCGTATTTATCGAAGTCATTCTTTTTAAAGATTCCTCCTTCCAATCATCAATTACACCATCCCACATTGTAATTCTATCTATTGCTTTTATCTCCTTCCAAGCAAATCGCCTACGCATTGCAAAATCAAACGATTCAACGCTACGGTCAATATCATTCATGGTTCCAATGATATATACATTTTCAGGAACAAAGAAACCATCAGAAAAAACATCACCTGACTCAATTAAATTCGAATATTGTGTTTGAACTTTATGCTCTATACCTCTATAGCTTGGGTCTAATAAGAAAAACAACTCTCCAAAAATCTTTGAAATTTCTCCTCTATTAATTTCATCAATAATAAAAACAAATTTTTTATTTTCTGCTTCTTTTAAGATTGCACCTTCTTGATAGTCTTTTAATTGTAATTGAGTTTTCATAAAATCAACCACATCTTCCATATCTCTTTGAAAAGCGCCAGAGGGTCTTGCTTTTTTGCTCTGATAAGCATCATAAACATTTTGTTTTGTGATGGTGAAAGAATACTGAGAAGGAGTGTTTAATGATGAATATTTGAGCGAATCCTTAGTTGATAGTCCATACTCCCAAGAACCAATTTTTAATAATTTGTCATTTGACAAATTGGTTTTAACCAATTCTATAAGCTTTTCCCATGTTTCTTCAAAATTGTCAACTTCATTAGCAATATTTTCCTTTAATGCTTTTTTGCAGAATTCTTTGAAAACACCGTCTTTCCGTTCAAAGCCAATATTTCCATTTTCATCGGGTGGAGTTGGACGTAACCCTTCAACCAAATCGGTATAATCATAAGAAGGGTGGAATTGTATAAATCCAATTTCTGCATTTAATGCTTTCGCAATTTCTCTTGCCAAAAATGTTTTTCCAGTACCTGGAGCACCTGTGAGTACTAAATTATAATTGGCAGTTAAAAGATTAATATATGGCTCTAATGTTTGCATGTGCTTTATTTCTTGTTGCTTAATATTATGGTTTGCTAATATATTTTTGAAGTTGTCAAAAAAATCAATTAGTACTTTCGTTACTTCTTCTTTATTATCAAAAAGGCCAAGAGAATCAAGGCTTCTAGTAATTTTCAAATCCTTTCTTTTAGGCGGATTTAACCAATATTGATATTCTTCTTGTAAAAGACTTTCAATATTTTCTTTATTCCATTTTGCAATTACATTAATTCCAGTTCCTTCCCAATTAAGATAACTTTTTGAGGATTTGTAACTACCAAAGTTTGGTTGGACATTAATACAAATTTTACCATTGGAATATTTATCCCAATTACTAATTTGATTTTGTATATTACCTCCGCTATACCCTTGTCCTGTAACTTTAAAATTATTTGCATCGGTTAAAGGTTTTATATAATTATCAAAACCTTTACAATTTTTATCTTCACTATTAACCCATTCTAAATGTGCAACAAAATATTCTAATAGTATTTTGAACCTCTTATATTCTTCGAGTTGTTTTTCCTTATTCTTGTTTATTAAATCTAATTCCATAATTGCAGTAACTAATTCCTCACGTATTGACCACTCAAATAAACCATCAGATATATGTTTCCCATTCATTGGAATTATCCAATATGTAAGTTTTCCATCTGTTCCAATTATTTCAAACCGATTCAGTTTCTTTTGAACTGCTTTAGCAAAATTTGTTATTGTCCCATTAAAAGATTGTGGTGAAACATTGTATTTTTCTCCAAGTGCTTTACACGTTGATTTATGGTCTGGTTCTGTATAAAATTTTATTAATGCATCTTTGTAGTTGTCATTCAGTAAATTTTCGTCTTGAAGTATAGTTTTCCATTCATCTACTGTAATATCAATATCACAAAGATATTCTCCGTTCGTTAGTATGACTTTCTTAATATCCATTTAAATTACTCATTTAGTGTGTGCTGTGTCTTTCTTAGCATTACCGACAACGGTTGGTTATATACACCTCAAATCCTAAAAAGTGTATAATATATCTTATTGTATATGGAGTTATTGAGTACCTTTTGATCATTCTGAGGAGTGTATTATTTGTTTGCAAATATAATAAAAGAATTTGAATTGGCTATACATTTTAATAATAATAATATATAAATTTTAATTAAAAAATTATAATTTTATTTCCATGATTTCACTCCTAAAGAGTGATTCTGAAGGGGTGGTCATGGGGGTTTCATTTGCTACAAATATAACGCTCCTCTGGAGCGGGATCGTTTTGTCGGGGAATCGTTGGGTACTATTATATCACTTCGTTAGTGCGGAAAGGGGGAACAATATATTTATTTATTAGTTTCACCCCTGCGGGGTTCAAAGGTTATCTATCATTTCTTACCGTAAGCTGCGCTGCGCTTGCATACGGTTTTCTAAGAGATTTGCCCCTGCAGGGCTTTTGCAAAGTTTATGGACAACAGACTACGAACCACGGACATGCAATTAGTTTTAAATCAACAAAATACAAAACTGATAGCTGAAAGCTGATAGCTGATAGCCCTTAGCCATTGGCCCTTAGTCTTGCGCCTCCTTGCATTAGGGCGGAGCCGAGAAAGCCCGCAAGTGAAGAAACCGATGTGATGCAGGGAGTAAAAGAGCGACCAACGGAAGCTCCTTTTACGACCATGCAGTCACACGGTTTATGAACGCGGACTTGAAGGCGAAGACCGACCCCGAGCGTAGCGAGGGGGAATGCCCAAAATAATGTGATAATGTGCTAAAATGCTAATGTGCTAATTCCTTTAGCCCTTAGCCCTTTGCCCTTCGCCTAATCGATATGTATCACATTGCCACTTCCTGAAATTGAGGTGTTTACAGTATGATGTTACTTTTTTAGTGAATTTAAAAATACTTTTCAATTAACGCCAACAGTTCATTCTTTCTGATTGGTTTTGAGATATAATCGTTGCACCCTGAAGCAAATGCTTTTTCTTTATCACCGGACAAAGCATATGCCGTTTGAGCAATGATGATTACTTTTTCATTTATGGATCTAATTTGTTTTGTAGCTTCGTATCCATTCATCTCTAACAATTTAATATCCATCAAAATAAGATCAATTTCAGGATGATTTTTCATGATTTCAATGGCTTTATCTCCAGATTTGGCCTGATATAGATTTTTAGTGTAATTTTTCAATATTTTAATTAAAATAATACTTGAAAAATCTTCATCTTCAACAATAAGAATATCTAATTTATCTTTTTCATCTTCTATGTTTAGTTGATTTGAATCAGTCGATTTTTTATGAAATTGATTTTCAATACTATATGGTAGGGTAAAATAGAATGTGGATCCAACATTAATTTGACTTTCAACCCAAATTTCTCCTCCTAACATTTCGACATACGCTTTAGTAATTGCTAATCCTAATCCAGCACCTTGTCTAGCTTGTACATCTGTAATATCTGCTTGGATAAACCGTTCGAAAATTGCTTTTAGTCTGTCTTGAGGAATTCCAACTCCTGTATCTTGAACATAAAATTCAATAAAGTCACCTTTCAAATGGTATCCTAATTCAATGGAACCATTTGTTGAATACTTGATAGCATTCTTTACAAGATTCATTAAAATAGCAAAAACTTTTTCTTTATCTGACAAAATAAATGCGGAGTGTGAAGGTAAAGTAAGGTTCATAAATAACTGCATACCTTTGGCTTCCACTTCAGGTTTAAAGAAATTATAGATGTACTCAATTTGATCATTTACATTTGACAACATAAAATTAACACGCATCAAGCCAGATTCAATTTTAGATATATCAACGATATCATTGATGATATTCAACATTCTGATACCACTTTTCTCAATAATATTAATATACTCTTGTTGCAATTCTCCAGATAATCCAGGTTCTTTCAATAAGGTTGAAAATCCCAGTATCCCATTCATTGGGGTTCTGATTTCATGACTCATATTTGCCAAAAATGCAGATTTCAAACGGTCACTCTCTTCTGCTTTTTCTTTGGCTGAAACTAGTTCTTCTAAAATCTGCTTTTTATCAATAAAAACACTAATTTCATGAGCAATCATTTCAAGTAATGATAAATCTGAAAGGGTATAGGCATCTGGATCTTGATAATGTTGAACCACCATTGCTCCTGTTCTATTATTTTGAATTCTAATAGGGACTCCTAACCAAACTTCTGGCAATGTTCCAATAAGAGACATCTCATTCTTTTTGCAAAACTTTAGAATTTCAGATTTTTTCATAAATAGTGATTTCTTAGTTTTTGCAACAACAGCTGCTAGAGAATCCTTTGCGGGCCACTCTTCTAGTGAATCTAATTCATCTCTATTAATAACATTCATCATCACGTCTCTTTCTTCATTGTACAAGGCAACAAAGAAATTTTCGGCATCAAATAGTTTACTCAATTCAACATAAATAACTTGTAATAAATCTTCAATTTGACTAACTTCTTGAATTGAACGTGCGGTTTGTAATTGAATTTGTTGTACTAATTCATTTTTCTTTCTCTCAGTGATATCGAAACAATGTCCAATATAACCAAGAAAATCTCCTTTTGAATCATAGATTGGAGATCCGAGATCTCTAATCCACTTATAATCACCACTATGATGTTTTATTCTATACTCCATATCAAAAGGTTTTCTCTTATCAAAAGATGAAGTAAAAGTGTTTACGCAGTAATCGTAATCTTCAGGATGGAGTCCTTCAGCCCACCCAAAACCGAGCTCTTGTTCTAGAGTTCTACCCGTAAACTTCAACCAAGGTTCATTGAAATAATTACATAGTTTATTTGTATCAGAAGTCCAAACCAAAGCTAACCCTGAATTAGCTAAATTCTTATATTGTTGTTGTTGTTCAATGAGTTGTTCTTCATACTGTTTTCTTTTGGTAATATCTCTTTGAATACCAATAAATGCAGAAATATTACCTTTATTATCAAACATGGGTTGAGCTATCATTTCACACATAAAGATTGTTCCATCTTTTTTTCTATGAGGAAACTCTCCAACATATTTACCACCATTTGTAACAACTTCTATAATTTGAGATTCTAATGCAGGAATATCCTCAACAGCATAAACAACTTTAGGAGATTTTCCAATTAATTCATCCATACTATAACCATACAACTCTTCAGCTCTTTTGTTAATATAAGTTATTCTAAAATTTGTATCCGTTGCAAGAATTGAATCTGAAACTGCAGCTGTTATAGCTGAAATTAATTGCTCTCTTTCAATAGATTTTTTTTGATCTGTGATATCTCTAATGATACCACCAACACCAAATTTATTATTGGATAATTTAACGGGAAACTTTGTTGTTTCGAAGTATCTTTCCCCCATTTTCTCTTCTACTACAACCGTGGAGTGTGTTTCTAAAGTTTTTAAATCCGAAGATTTACAAGGATAAATGAGATCATCTGAAGCAATCTGTTGATCGGTTTTTCCAATCATCATTGATTTTGAAACATTAAAAAAATGAGAACAAGCATCATTTGCAATGACATATCGAAATTGATCATCTTTTAGAAAAATAATATCTTCATTTGCATTAATAAAGGTTTCATATCTTTCATCACTTTTTTGAAGATGTTCAGTAACTTCCATCCTTTCAACTTCTTTCCAGATTCCATCCATTAAGAGTTGAATTTGGAGAATATCATTTTGATCATAATCACTCTCTTTATTTGCAAACCCTACTACTGCAATGATCTGATCTCCTTTAAAAACTGGAATTGAGAGAAACCTATACAATGGAGTATGTCCTTCTGGGTATCCTTTTTTTAGCGGATGAAACGCTTGAAAATCATTAACAATAATCTCCTTTCTTTGTCTAACAACTTCTCCCCAGATACCTGTTTTATCCAATTCATACACTGTTTGTGGATTCAAAATTCCACATTGCACCATAACATCTTTTGACCATGTGTTTAAAGTAAATAGGTGTGTTTTTTCATCATAATGATATAAATACCCTATTTTACTTTCAGTAAGTTTAATGGCTTCCTCTAAAGTATTATCTAGAAATTCTTGAATATTTGATGTTCTATATTGCAAAATTTTAACCATACTTTGCAAACGAATCTCATTTTTAATGATTTTATTTTCAGTTCTTTTTCTATTGGAAACATCCACAAACAAACAAGCAAATTGATTTATAGCAGGTCTAAAAGCCGTAACTTCAAAATATTTATCCAGTACTTGTGTATAATGTTCAAAATATACTGGATTTCCAGTTAATGCTACTTCTCCATATTTATCAATCCAGAAAGATTCAGTTTTGGGTAAAATTTCTTTAATTGTTTTTCCAATAATTTCTTTAGGAACCAAACCTGTCATTTTTTCAAAGGCAGCATTAGCATCTAAGAATCTATAATCAATAGGTTTACCATTTTGATCACAAATAATCTCATGTAATGCAAATCCATCAAACATAGAATTAAAAAGGGTTCTATATTTTTTTTCACTCAATACCCTTTTCTCATATTCAACTTTTAAATTTTGCATTAAAACATTTGTTGTTTCATTTTGCATTTGTAGCTCTTTCGTTTTTTCTTCAACAAGTTGTTGCAATCTTTGTTTTTCAGTTTTTCTGTCTAAAGCAGCTTTTTTAATTTTCACCATGGCACGTATTTGAGCCACTAATTCAATCTCATCTACAGGTTTTGTAATAAATGCATCAGCCCCTACTTCTAAAGCTTTAATTTTATTTTCAACATCATCTCTTAAAGCTGTAACAAATACAACGGGAATGTCTGATGTTAAAGGATTATTTTTTAAATATTTACAAACTTTAAACCCATCCATTCCAGGCATCAATATATCTAATAATATCAAATCAGGATCTTCATTATTAGCTATTTCAATCCCTTTTTCTCCGTTTAATGCAGTTAAGATTTTTGCATTTGGAAAAGACTCTCTTACTAAAGCACTTAATGTTATAATATTATCTTTAACATCATCAACGATTAGTATTTTAATGGCACTGTTTTTCATAAAAAGATTCTATTTTTGTGTGTAAGAATTATTTTTTTTGAGCTAAAACCATATTCGTAACTGCTTTTATAAATTCAGCTTTATTAATATCCCCTTTTTGAATTAATTGATAAATATTATTACTTTTTAGGAAAAACATTTCATCTTTTGTAATATGTTTAGCTGTTAAGATAAGAACAGGAATATTTGTTGTAATTTGATCATCTCTTATTAATTTAAGTAATTCAAATCCATCAAGTTCTGGCATCATTAAATCGAGAATAATGCCTTGAGGGATTTTTTCAGCAATTTTTGCAAGCGCTTCATTTCCATTATTGGCAACAATGACATTAAATCCACTCTCTTCAAGAAAATCTTTCATTTGAATTATGGCCGGATCACTATCATCCACAAGTAAGATTGATATTTCATTATTTTCTATTTTATATTTATTATTACGATTAGTTATAGTATGATCATTAAAATTGATATTTTCAAAAGAATCAAAATCAGAAGATATCTCTATGGGCATTTTTATTGTAAACTTAGAACCTTCATCTATTTCACTTTCCACAATGATTGATCCTCCTAAAAGTTCCGCATATTTTTTAGCGATGGCCAAGCCAAGACCAGTACCTCCAAATTTTCGTGCTGTTCCAGAGTCAGCTTGTTTAAATTCATCAAAAATATGTTCTAAATCTTCTTTACTAATTCCAATTCCGGTATCTTCTACCAAAACATGAACAAATTTATTCACCTTTTTAACTGATATAGTTATTTTACCCTCTTCTGTAAATTTCACAGCATTTCCAATAATGTTTTGAATGATATGTTTCAACTTTTTATTATCAGATTTCATAATGATGTTACAGTCTCCTCCAGCTAAATCCAAAATTATGTTTTTATCAATCAACTGAGGTCTAATCATTTCAGCCACTTCATTGATTGTTTCACAAAGATTGAAAGTTGATATAAGTATCTCTTCTCTACCTGATTCGATCCTTGAGATATCTAAAATATCATTTATTAATGTTAATAAATGTTTTCCATTTCTCTGAATAACATCAAGATAACTAAACTCCTCTTCAGAAATTTGATTTTGTAATTTTCTACTTAACACTCCTGATAAAGCGATTACAGAATTTAATGGAGTTCTTAACTCATGACTCATATTGGATAAGAATGAGCTCTTGAGTTTATTCACTTCATTCAATTGTTCTTTTTGAACTTCTAGCTCTCTATTTTGTTCAGTAAGTTCGGTTGACTGTTCATACAACGCTTTCTTTTGAGATTCCAGTTGATAGTTCAGTCTTAATAAAACATTAGATTTTTCATTCAATTCATTATTAAGTTTTAACAATTCTTGTTGCGCTAATTTTTGTTCTGAGATATCTCTAGCTGCTGCAAAAATACCAATAATTTCATCATTTTCATCTTTAAAAATAGAGGCATTATATAAAACAGGAGTTACTGTTCCATTAACATTTTTAATGGAAAGTTCATAATCTTTAACAAGGCCATCTGTAAATACTTTTTTGTAACCCATAAGTGCTTTTTGAGAATCAGTAAAAAATATAGCAAAATCTTTACCAACCAATTGATCCCTTTCAAGACCAGTAATTAATTCAGTAGCCCTATTGATATCAGTAATTTTACCATCCTTCCCAATAATTACAAAAGGATCTAAACTAGATTCTATTAAACATCTGTTATAAGCACTTAATTTGGACAAATTATCTTTTTCTGTTTGAATTTGTTCAGCATATTTACGTATTTTTCTAAATGCTAAAACTCCTTCAATTCTAGCAGAGAATGGAAAATGAATTTTTTTAATAAACTGAATAGCAAAAGGATCAAATTCACCTAAAGTTGCCAATGAAATAATAGCTATGATTTCAGAAGAAATAACAATCGGAATCGTAAGTATTTCGTTAATCTTAAAATCCTTAACAGAAGTTTTATAAGCTAATGGGTCCTCTTTTGCTAGATTTTTTATATGATTAATTTGTTGAGTTAAAATAGGAAATCCAAATTCTCCTTCTAGATCTTCTATTGAAAAAAAATCTTTGTTAGATTTTTCAATTCCCACAGAATAATAGTGTTGATAACCTGTCTTTTTTTCATTTAACAGATATACAGACCCAATTTGAGAACCTGTATAACTTAAAAGTGTTGGAATCGTTAATTTAAAAAAATCTTTCGCTTCATCCTTCTGCACCATCTCTGTAGCAAAAATGGACGCTTTTTCATTCAAATTTGTATTTAACATGATGTTCTCAGCCAATCCATTAAAAGCAGATGACAAATCCCCAAGTTCATTTTTTGAATCATATTGATTTCTAACATTATAATTCCCTGATGAAAAAGCAATTGTATTAAGAGTTAGTTTTTTTAAAGGATTTCTTATATAAATGATAAATAAAACATAGACAAGAATTGTAATTAATAATGCTATAGTGATCAGAAAAATAAGTTGTTTATTTAATTTATGATTTAACAATTCTGAATTTTGATAAGTATCATCACCCTTAGCAAGTGCAAATCGATCAATTACACTTATTTTTTCAAGCATGATCTCTCTTAAAGTTCCAATAGAACCTTTAGAATCGACATTCTTTTTTATTGTATTCAAGTCTCCACTATATGCCAATTTAATATTAACATTTCTTTCAATTTTCCATTTTGTAAAAGCAGAATAAGCTTCTTCAACATCACTTTTTGGACCTAGATAATTTTTTTCAATAATTTCAAACATAACTTCTGCTTCTCGGGCAGCATACTCCATATCAGCTACTGCTTTATCTCTTTCAATGTCATTGACTGCTAACATTAAATCTCTGGTTGCAACTCTCATTTTCTGAATTGAGGTATTTAAAACACCCAAAGCCCTTCGAACTTGTAAGGGGTGTTCATAAATCAATTTTGTTTGTTCATGAATTTTATTAGTTTGGTAATACGAAATAAATCCAATTGCAATAAATAGTCCAAGAATGACGATTATACCTAATAAAATTTGAGTTCCAATTTTTACATTTTTTAGTTTCATAGCTGATAATTATAAGGTAATTGAAATATGGCTGATTGTGGGTAAAGTTCAACAAATTGTCTGGCAATAAAATACTCCCTTTCCACTTCTCCTGTAATAAAAAAAGTATTTTGCAAAGCTGAGGCAATAAGTTTATTTAAAATTGATTTTCGACTCTCTTCATTAAAATAGAACATAATATTTGCACACATAATAATGTCAAAATCTCCAAAAATACTATCTGGTGGTGATGATAATCTTTCATCTAAGAGGTCAAAAACTGAAAAAGAGACCCTCTTTTTTAATTCATCATGAATACGATAAGAATCGTTAATTTTTTCAAACCATTTATGAAGATCATTGAAAGTAACATTTTTTAAAGATTCTTTAGAATATATTCCATTTTTAGCAATTTCGATCTGTTTTGGATCAATATCAGTAGCAAATACATGATAATTGTTTAATTTATAGTTTTTTGTAAGACAATTTTCAAGAATAATTGCTAAACTATAGGGTTCTTGTCCTCCAGCACAGGCAGCAGACCAAATTCTTAAATTTGCATTTGATTTTAATGATTTTTTAATCAGGAGTTTAGGAATAACAATATGTTCTAATGTATTGAATGTGAGCATATTTCTAAAGAACATACTATAAGAAATTTGCAGCATATTCTCAAATATTTCTCTTTCATGAATATCATGATGTAAACAATCAATATAATGATAATAGTCTTTTAATTTTAGCTCTAATTGTCTATTTTTAATGATCTGATCAACAAAAGATGGATCATATTTGGAAATATCAACATCTAACTTTTGTTGAAATTCTATCGGGAAACCGTTATATATTTCATGCATAATGTTAGAGTTAATGAATAATATTTTTTTATAAAACTAATTTGATAATTTGAAAAATGATAAACAATGTATAAACAATTTTCATTAAAGTAGCCATAATAAAACCAAAAAAACTACCTAAAGCTACTTTTAATGCTTTTTGTATGGGTGTATTATTTAAAAACTCACCTATCAAAGCACCCAAAAATGGTCCAAATATGATCCCAAAAGGTCCGATAAACAAACCAATTACAAGTCCAATAATTGATCCAATTTTTCCTCTTTTACTCCCTCCTAATACTTTTGTTCCTAAAACTGGGATATAGTAGTCTAATATTGTAATTATCAATCCTACAACAAAATAAATCAATAAGATTTGATTTGAAGGTTCATATTGTTCCGTAAATTTTAAAAGTAAAAGCCCACAAAAAGCTAAAGGTGGCCCAGGTAAAACGGGCAAAAAACTACCCAAAAAACCTAATACAACTAAAAGAATGGTTATAACTAAAAGAAAATGTTCCATAATAACCGGTTTTGTCCGCAAATATACAAAAAATAATTAGCAAATTAGCAAATTCGTAAATTAGCAAATGAAAAGGGACTACAGTCTACAGACAACAGTCTACAGTCATAAAAATAGCGATAAATTAACAAAATACAAAACTGAAACCTTATAGCTGATAGCTGATAGCTGATAGCTGAAAGCTGACAGCTATTTAGAGACTACCGAGAAACTTCGAGAAATGGTATTGCCATCTTGGTCAACAACATGCAATATATGTTTGCCAATATCAGGAGACACTTCAATTTTGTGAATCCCTTTAGTTGAAGTTACAAATTCCTGATCTATATGCCAGTATAAAATCGCTTTTGAATCTCGATGCACTGCTTCAAAAATGATCATCCCGATCTGATTGTCCAGTCCTTCGGGAATATAAATCGCGCTATTATTATCGGGATGTAAAATGTCAAATACAAACTCATTTTTAGGTTGACACCCTTTTTGATATTCAGGCAATAACACATATTCGGGATGGTTTTTTTTATAAAACCACTCAATGGCCGGGGGTAACACAAACCATGGTACAGAGATCATTGAAGTAACTGGATAACAATCACTAGTAACACGATACCGTTGTGTAGAATCCATAAAAATAGCAGTGTGATAGGGACACATTTGTGCTTTAAGAGCGTTTTTGGGTACTTTTGTTTTTATGGTTTCACACTGTGGATTAGCACGAAATCCTGTTTGAGCACACACATCAATGGTAACCATATCATTATGTGGCTCTTTAAACCACTTTTTGGGCTGTAAAAATTTGAACATTTCAAACATAATGGGAGCCGCATGGGATAAGCCAGTTAAGCCAGGTCTGCCCACTCCCGTAGAGTTTCCAACCCAAACCCCAATGGTATATTCTGGGGTAACTCCAACTGCCCAGGCATCCCGATGACCAAAACTGGTTCCTGTTTTCCAGGCAATTTTGTAAGTAGAAGCAAAAAGTTCCCATCCAATCTCTGAACCTGGACGATTCCCTTTGGTTAAAGCTTGAAATGTTGCAAACAAAGAGCCTGCACTAAAATAAGATTTTCCAACAATAACCTCTTTCTCTTCTTGAATTGGCATATATCTCGGACCATGAAAATCTGTTTGATCATATTGATTTTCATTAGTATAGGTAATCAAAGATCGTCCCATAGAAGCATACATGCCTGTTGTTTCCCATAAACTTACATCTGCACCACCCAGAATAAGCGACAACCCATAATGGTGAGCTGATTGTTTTATGGAACTAAACCCAACATTGTTTAATAGTGTGATAAATTTTGAAATCCCAAAATCTTTTAATAATCTAACAAACGGAATATTTAAAGATTTAGCTAATGCATCACTTGCTGGCAAAGCCCCTTCAAAACTATTTTCAAAGTTTTTGGGAGCATACCCTCCTACTCTGGTTGGAATATCTATGAGAAATGAATTGGGTAAAATCAACCCTTCATCCAGGGCTCCTGCATATAAAAAGGGTTTTAAAATGCTCCCGGAACTCCTTTTTGAGATAATGTTATCTACATATTGCTCGGTTGTTTTATTTGGTAAATTTGCATTCCCAACATAAGCCAAAACATTTCCTGTTTTGGTATCTAATACTATGATTGACAAATTATTAATATAATTTCCAGCATAATATTGTGCATATTTATTGGCCAATTGATTGGCAAAAAGTTGTGTATTATATTTCAATGTTGTGGAGACTCTTTTGCCTTTAAATCCATCTTTTTGTGACTTTTGGAGTAAATGTTGTGCATTTTGAGGTATTGAATACGCTTTTTCAGGAAGCGGTTCATGTTGCGCCATGTTACAGGTTATCTGGTCAATGATTCCTTTTTCAAATAACTTTTGGAGCAGTTGATTTCTTTTCTTGAGTAATGTTTGTTGTTTCTTTCCCGGGAAAACAAGAGCCGGTGCATTCGGAAGTACGGCCAAAGTGGCAGATTCACCCCATGATAACATGTTGGATGGTCTGTTGTAGTATCGCCAGGAAGCAGCTTCCAACCCCACAATATTTCCCCCAAAAGGTGCATGTGCTGCGTACATGGCCATGATCTCTTTTTTAGAAAATTTTAATTCTAACCGAACGGCTAAGATCATTTCATAAATTTTGGTGACCACATTTCGTTTCTGGTGGTTTTTCGCTAATCGAATCACTTGCATACTCAAAGTGCTGCCTCCCCTAACAATACTCCGTTTAGAAATATTGGTGATTAAGGCCTTCCCCATCGATATAGGATTTACCCCCAAATGGTAATAAAAGTACTGATCTTCAAAATATCTGATCGATTCTCTGAACTTATAGGGGACTGAATCAGATTGGGGAAAACGCCATTGATAATCATCTGCAATCTGAGCAGATAAAAACACCCCATTTTGATCTTCTAAAACCGTGGAATAGGGAGTTTTAAACAAAGGATCTGGTAAACAAAACAGAAACCAAATAAAAAATATGAACATGAAACCCAACCCCCAAAACCGTTTATTTTTGGGGGTGAGTTTGTATTTTTTACACCAATTGATAAACTTTTGTTTAGAGATCATCCCTATTTAACCACTTTAATCCATTCCCCAGCACTAGATGCATTGATGGTATGATCATACATTTCAGTACAATATACAGAAGGCAAATAGTAATCTCCTACATAAGCAGCATGTAACAAAATTTTGAATACTTTCTTTTCTCCTCTGGATAAAGAAAAATAGGAGTATACACGATCATCTCTGATATCTTGATATCTGATTCCAGGATTCAATGTCAACTGATTGCCCACTTCATTCATCCTTGTATTTACAATCTCCCAGCCAGAAGGGAACAGTTGTTCTACTGCCATCTCCTGATAATCAATTCTAATTCCTGGATGTTTTACAGTCACTTCAACATAGAAATCTGTCCCTTGTTTTAAAGATTTTACATTTATAGGATTCCCTTTCATATCAAAATAAGCTAACGTTAAATTCAAATTTTCAGATTTTGCAGGGGTTGATTTCATTAAAGGAACACCTCTTAACTGAATTTGAACATATTGTCGTGCTTTTGAGGTGTTAGTAATGGTAACCTGATGTGTTAAACTAGTTTTAAACGAGAGTGGTTGTTGGAAAATAGGTTTCTTCGTATCACAAGTGATGGTTTCAGCATTGATTTTTATAACACAGGTAAGTTGATCCACTTTGGTTGCAAATTTTGCCAATGCTAACAATGAGTATGCAGTAGTTTGGGTTGACATCCAATGGTTGGTAGATAAACTTTTAGCAACATCATTAGCAACTGTTTTTGCTTGAGTAAAGTTTTTCAACAATACCAAGGTTTCTAAAGTCATGGCTAAGTCTCTTTCTATACTTCCATAAGAGTATTGATATTTCAAAGGATCAAATGATTGTTTTGTGATCGTTTCAATAATATTTTTGGATATTTCTGGTTTTCCAGCTAAGGCATACGCGGCTGCCAATCTCCATTTAGCATTATTTGACAAGTTTGGAGTTTCTCTTAATCTGTTCATCGCACTTAACGCAGGTTTTTTAGCTAATGCCAGAGTGTAAAGTCGATACGCCTGAGAGAGATCATCTGAACGATACGCAGTTTCTCTCCAGTTATTCGCTTCACGGGTTTGGTGTTGAATCCAAGAGTCCAACAAGCCAACCGGTAAACTATACCCTAATGCTTGAGCTTCGAGCATAAAATGGCCTGCATAATTGGTTCCCCATTCATTAGCAGAGTAAGTTTCTCCAGGCCAATAGGAGAAACCACCACTGGAGTGTTTGTAGGATGGTAATTTTGCCAAACATGCTTTAATATTATTCTCTATCTCTTGCTTCCGTATAGGAGTTAAATCCACAAAATTTTGCAAAAATAATTGAGGGAATGCAGCAGAAGTGATTTGTTCGATACATCCATGAGGATAGGTGATCAAATATTGTAATCTGTTTTCCAAATTTAACGGGAACATATTGGAAACCTCAATAGCTCCGGAATTAGTTCCTGGCAATCCAATGGCACTCACTTTTCCACTCCAACTCTTACCTGGTTCAATCATCACAGAAATATTCTCAGTAACAGCAGGGTTAGGGAGTCTTACTTGAAGAACTGTTTCAGAGATCGCTTTATGAGATCCAGAAGTTGCAGTAACATTGATCTTTCCTTGTCCAATTTGAGATTTTACGCGCACTTTAAACTCAATGGTTTTATCTCCTGGAGATTTAAAAGCAACCACTTTAGATGCATCATCTATGATTTCAAATAGTGGATTGGTTGCCAACGAAACTGTAACACTCTTGATACTTGATTCCATAGCAAAAACAGTCACAGGTACAGAGATCACCTCTGTTGGGCTTACAACCCTTGGAAGGGTGGGTAAAATCATCAATGATTGTCTTACAGGAGCCACTTGCTCAGCGTTTCCGTATGCTCCATCTTGTCCGGCAACAACCATCACTTTAACAGAACCCACATAGTTAGGCATCGTAAACTCATGTGTTTTGGTTTCTCCGGCACCGATTGCGATTGGGCCTTGGAAAAGCACTACAGGTTTAAATCTATTGTTATTCTCTTTCCCTTTTTTATTCAGAAATTCATCCCCACCAATAGCCAATAATCCAGCTAATTTTCCAGTATAAGCTCCAGCAACATATTTATAGAGATCCCAGGTTTTAACTCCCAATGCTTCGTGTGCATAAAATGCTGACCATGGATCTGGCGTTTTGAATCGTGTCAAATCAAGCAGCCCTTCATCAACTATAGCAATGGTGTAGGTCATCGGTTTACCACTCTTCTCTTTGATCTTAACAGTAAATTTTTCTAAAGGTTTGAGTGTTTTGTTCATGGTAATCACAGGGGTCAGATGGGTGTTTGGGTTCTCTATTTTTACCGCTTGTACACCATACATTCTGATGAGGTAGTTCACAGCACCATTTGTATGTGGTTGAATATAGGTAACATGCACATATATATTGGGAGCCATCTCTTCAGTTGCCTCAAAGCTAAACTTAGATTTGTTCTCTTCTGGCTCAACCCAAAAATTTTGTAACACTTTACTTCCAGACTCAATACTTACCAATGCTCTCCCTTTATGATGGAATGGTAATTCAACGGTAACCTTCTCTCCCACTTTGTATTCCGTTTTGTCTGTTTGGAAAATCAACATCTCTGCACCCCCCGGATTTTCACTTCCTGCATTACTCCACCATCCTCTGTAAGTGGTATAGAAAGCAGCACCAACACTGTGTCCCCCCTCTTCATCTGTAACTCGAATAAACTTCCTTCCATAAGTTTCCCTGCCCAGATTCATCTCATACATTGCCCTACCATTAACCGTTGTAACATAGGCAGTTGTGATTAATTTTGCATTTTGGTTAGAAATATAATCAGCAAAGTTCTCCTCCTCTGATCTGTCCCACCACCATCTCCAATACACTTCAAAAACTTCCACTTTGAGTTTTTTATTCACAGGTTTTCCCGCTTCATTGATGGTAACAATCGGAAAGAGATTCTTCTCATTGGAATAGAGTGCATTTTCTCCGCGAACCCCTTTGGGAATCTTAATCCCAACATAAGAAGTGTAAGGGGAATATTTCATGATGAAGCGGTCAATACTAAAATCACCCCCTGTTTCAAAAGCTTTGGTAATCAATTGAACCGTAACTAAACCAGGTGTATTTTGTTCAATCTCAAATTTTGTAGGCACTTTTACATTCCCTTCGCTGTTTAGTGTACCTTGAAACAAGTTAAAAGATTGAGAAATGAAATGTTTGCTTGGATCATCAAATATATAATCTTTAAATCCAGCAAATTCCGTTTTGGTAGATGCCAAAGTGGCTTCAATCTGAACTTTTAGGTTTCCAGCTGGAGTTCCATGTAACCAATCCACTTGTAGATTACCCGTTTCACTTTTTCCATGGGCAAAGATCTGAACGGGGTATTTTAAGTTAATTTTGAGTCTATTGGGTTTCACCGTTTCAATTCGGATCGATTTAGTAAACTCAGCTCCTCCCACTTTGAATTTGGCCAACCATTGACCTGTTGGTGCATCATCCGGAGTTTTACAGATAAAACTATAAAATCCATTAACCTGAGAAGTTTTAACCATCCTTAGGGAAAGTTGCCTTTCAGGAGTAAAGAGTTCTAAAACAACGGGATGATTTGGGGGTAGTTGATTATTTTTGTCTTCTAAAATAAAAGCTAAGTATAACGTATCTCCTGGTCTCCAAACGCCCCGCTCTCCATAAACAAACCCTTTAAGTCCTTTTACCAGTTCAACCCCGCTAACATCGAACATACTCAATGACAATGCAGAGCCATCATCAACCCGCAAGTACCCTCTTTGTTTTCCATCTTTTGCGATGATTAAGAATGGTTTACCCGCAAGTTTAAGTTTACACATCCCATCAGAATTGGTTTTGGTTGACCCCATAATCTGGTTTTGAAAGTTTCTAAATTCAACCTCAATGCCACTCATAGGTTCGGTATTTCTTAAATCGGTGATCGTCACAAAAAATTCACTATTTGTGCCTGCTTTAGCGATCATACCCATATTGGATGCCAATACATTTTTAACAATCCGATTATTATTGTAAGCATAGTAAGATGATTTGCAAGGGTCTTCTCTGTCTCTCCAATCATAATCTTCATAATCATAGTAGTAATAGTCATCATCATCGTAGTAACTCCAATAATTATTTGGACTATCAAAAGATTCATTAGGGTCACGCTCCTCTTCATATTCATCCTCTTTCACATCCTCTTGTGTACATGGATATAGGGAATGTTTCTTACGGAAATCAATCTCTACACGATAAATCGCACCAGGTTCAGGATCAATCAGTTTTGAAAGTTCCAAAGAAAACGTATTCCAAACCCCATAATCGATCGGTTCATCTGAAACAAGGGGCACCTCTTTCTTAAACACCACTCTCCCCACTCTTTTGATCTCATCACTCCCATTTAATTGATTCGTTTGCAAAAAATAGGGAATATTGTTCTCAAATATTTTAATAATAGTAACATCTACAGCTTTCAAAGCCACTGCTTTAAAAGGTAAAAGGATCCCATCTGTATTAGGAATAATCACGCCATCCCCAATAAATTCCACTTTTGGTTTACGACTCGCAAAAGTTAAGGTAGTTTCATAATCATTCAAAAGGGGTTGTTCAAACACATTCTTAACCCCTTGTTTTACAGTTAGCCGCACTTCACCAAGCAAGCTCGTACCCAAAAACAAAGTGGCTTCATTCCCTTGAATCACAATAGATTCATTTCCAGAAGGGGAAAGATAAAATAGTCCTGTAACATCCTGACTTTTATGCAATTGATCAGAGAAAAACACTCTTATTTTTGTAGAGGGAGCATACTCAATTTTAACATCGATCACTTTAAAATCGTTTAAAGAGGGCATCTCAATAAGTTCAGTGACCGCACTTTTTGCACCAATCTCCTCCCCTTTCCATCTCAATTTAATTTTAAAAGGGTTCTCTTTTCTTTGAATACTATCGATAGTAAATGCATGTAATTTCCCATCAGTGGAGTGTTCCCATGAGATTTTATAGGTATCATTTTTGGAAGATGCGTTCACAGCTTCTTCAATCTCTTTGTTATCTGCAAAATCGGCAGTGGTAAAGATCCCTTTCACTTTTTGCCATGTTTTATCAGTTTCTGAGTAGGGCTCCATCCCATTAAATTCATATTGAATCGCTTGTTTCATCACTTGAAAATTGAACTTCAGCACTTTAAGTTTTTTAGGTACTTCAACAAATTTATTCAATTTAAAGCTCACATTATAAATCTCGCCAGATTCCATTTTCTTTTCAGGAATAAACTCAATCGTTTGCGCATCTTTCCAGATTGCTTTCCCTTTGATACTTGGACTAAAAGAGAACGGATTTGATTCCAGTTCCTGTCCTGGTTTCACATTCGGGACCTCTTGAACCAGTCTCACAACAATATTAGAAGCTTTAGAGATGATTCCAGACGTAAAAGAGATCACATAACCAGCAAAAGCCGGATCCACATCCATAGGCGAGTATCTTTTACTCCCACAGGAATTAGAAAAAAGGAGAACAAACACGAAAATTACGGTTAAGATTCGTGATCCAAAATTAGAAGTGAAACTTTTCATAAAATTTAGGATGAAAAAATGAATGAATTTTATATATTCCGTAAGAAATTACGACTTCTCTTACAACGTGCAAACATACAAAATAATTATCAAATCAACAAATAATTTAATTAGCAAATTCAATTCTTCATTCTTCATTATTCATTATTCATTTTTTTGGGCGTGCCCCTTTGTCTGCACTCAGCACATTCTCCCCACATCTCACACCACTCCCATCGCTTGCCAAAGGGTCGGTCTCCGCCTTCAAGTCCGCACCTACAAAGTGTGGTCTGCATGGTCGTTAAAG
>JBLJBB010000092.1:0-21152 GCA_047638115.1 Bacteroidales bacterium
TACTATAAAACCTCTCATTTACTTATCGTTATATTTTTAATGCTTTAGCCCTGATAGTTGATATTGAGAGAATCAATAATAAAATTTGATTTTTTTAAAAATTTCTGATGTATTTTTGCCAAAAAAATATTACAATGAAAAATTACATTATACATAAAGCAAATTCACGTGGATATGCCAATCATGGTTGGTTAGAGGCACGTCATACTTTTAGTTTTGCAGGATATTATGATCCTGAAAGGATACACTTTGGGAAGTTGCGGGTTCTCAATAATGATATTGTTGCTGGTGGAACTGGCTTTGGAACACATCCACATGACAATATGGAGATCATCACTATCCCTTTGAAAGGAGCATTAGCACATAAGGATAGCATGGGAAACAGTTCTGTCATAGAACATGGCGAAGTTCAAGTAATGAGTGCAGGATCTGGAATAACCCACAGTGAATTCAATGCCCATGAATCTGATCCTATAGAATTACTTCAAATTTGGGTATACCCAAACCAAAAAAATGTTACACCACGTTATGATCAAATTAAATTAGATGTTACATTAAGACATAATACACTTCAACAAATTTTATCTCCAAATCAAGACGATGAAGGAGTATGGATCTATCAAGATGCTTGGTTTCATATAACCAATATGGATCAGGGTGTTCAACTCGAATATCAACTCAAAAAAGAGGGGAATGGAGTTTACGCTTTTGTTATTAAAGGGGATCTAAAAATCAATGATGAGATGCTGAATGAAAGAGATGGAATGGGTGTTTGGGATCTAAAAAAAATAACACTTCAAGCACAATCAGATACAGAGATTCTGTTGATGGAAGTACCTATGAATTGAGTGAAGAGTGAAGAGTGAAGAGTGAAGAGTGAAGAGTGAAGAGTGAAGAGTGAAGAGATAAAAATGAATAGTTAAAAAATTAAAAATTATGAAAAAGATTTTAAAGAAAATATTTTATACTGGGGAGTACTCAGTGGTTGTGTCCTTTGGATTACTATTTTTGAGAGTAATGGTTGGGATTTTTATGATAACCCATGGATTTGGTAAATTAAAAATGTTAATGGGACCAGGCGAGATTCAATTTGCAGATCCAATTGGGATGGGCGTGGAACTCTCTTTAGTTTTAGCGGTTTTTGCTGAGTTTTTCTGTGCAATCCTGTTAATATTAGGGTTTACAAGTCGTTTAGCTGCCATACCTCTGATGATTACAATGTTTGTAGCAGGATTTATTGTTCATGGTGCTGATCCATTTCAAGTGAAAGAGTTTGCACTATTATATGGTATTGTTTTTACAGCTCTTCTGATTACTGGACCTGGAAAGTTTTCTTTAGATCACATTCTATATAAGAAGCTAAAATAATCCTTTCTGAAAATCCTTAAACTCTAGGAACTAAATATAATTTTTTGTATATTTGCAAGTTAAATAATTTGCAATGATACAAAACCTTATAGAAAGTTTTAAGCATGCTAATGTGTTGGTTATCGGTGATGTAATGATCGATGCCTATTTGAATGGAAAGGTGAATAGAATCTCTCCAGAAGCGCCAGTTCCCATTTTAAATGTAAAAGATCGTGATTATCGTTTAGGTGGTGCTGCAAACGTAGCTAGTAATCTTAAAAAATTAGGGGCAAACCCAATTCTATGTTCTGTTGTTGGTGCCGATGAAAAAGGGGAACTTTTTTTGAATTATTTGAAAAAACAACAATTGGATACTATAGGTATCATTCAATCTTCAGAAAGAAAAACTACAATTAAATATAGAATTATTGGCAATAGGATGCAAATGCTGCGCATTGATGACGAAGATGAATTCCAGTTGACAATCAATGAAAATGATAAGTTTATATCAAATATTGAAAGAGTTTTTAACACCTTCCCCATTCAAGCTGTAATTTTTGAAGATTATGATAAAGGCGTTTTAAACAAAGCGAACATCCAGCATATAATTTCATTAGCAAAAGAAAAAAATATCCCTATTACATCTGATCCCAAAAAGAAAAATTTTCATTTTTATGATGGGGTTACCCTTTTTAAACCAAATCTCAAAGAGTTATGTGATGGGCTTCATTTAGAACACGATTCCATTGAGATACATGACATTCATGAAGCAGCAAAAAAAATTGCAACATTACACCACATCGATTTTGTAATGGTTACGCTTTCTGAAAAAGGGGTCTCAATTTATGACCGTAAAAATGACAATTTCTTTCATCAACCTGCTTATTTACGGGAAGTTAGCGACGTATCTGGAGCAGGAGACACTGTAATCTCAATAGCTACTCTTTGTTTGGCTGCACAACTAACAGCATCTCAAATAGCCATAATCTCAAATTTGGCAGGGGGCATTGTGTGCCAATTTGTAGGTGTTGTTCCTATTGATCCAGAATTATTAGCCATTGAATTGGAAAAGATATTTCCTCAAAATACTAAATTATAAGCACTAACGTTCTTATTTATATTTGAATACAAATGAAGAAACAAACCATTTTTATAGCGATTTTACTCTTATGTTTATCACTATCTTCCATAGCACAAAAAAGACATGGAATGCCAAATTTGCAGAAATATGATAAACAAAGATTCCATTTTGGATTTGCTCTTGGATTTAATCAATTTGATTTTACCATGAGATCTAAAGCAAATTTGGCAGAATATGACTCTCTTATGAAAATTTTCACTTCTCCTTTGAGTGGATTTAATTTGGGTATCGTTACAAATCTAAGATTAGGAGAGTATTTTGATTTACGATTTATTCCTGGACTCTCTTTTGGAGATCGCGTCCTTAACTATTCTATAAAATATTATGACGGCACAGAATTCACAACTTACAAAAATATTGAATCAGTATATCTCGATTTTCCATTGATGGTTAAATTCAAATCCTCCAGAATGCACAATGTAAGAGCTTATGTTATTGGAGGAATGCAATATAGTCGGGATTTAATTTCTAATGCCAGAAAACAAGCTACAAACCCTAGAGAGGTTTACTTAAAAATATATCCTGACGATTTTCAGGCACAAGCTGGCGTTGGGTTCGATTTTTATTTAACTTATTTTAAATTTTCTACCGAACTAAAAATGTCTTTTGGGCTCAATAATATCTTGAAATGGGAATCTAACATGTACGCTACTAGTGTGACAAGTCTAAAGTCGAGAATTATCCAAATTTCATTCCTTTTTGAATAAATTGTAACAATATAATAAATTAACTACTAACTGATTATGGCAAACAACGAAGAACTCTTTAAACAAATTATTGCTCACTCTAAAGAGTATGGATATATATTCCCTTCTAGCGAAATTTATGATGGATTAAGTGCTGTTTATGACTATGCCCAATATGGTGTAGAATTAAAAAACAATATTAAACAATACTGGTGGAAAGCTATGGTTCAATACAACGAAAATATTGTTGGGATTGATAGTGCTATATTTATGCATCCCACTATTTGGAAAGCTTCTGGACATGTAGATGCTTTTAACGATCCATTGATTGATAATAAAGATTCTAAAAAAAGATACAGAGCAGATGTACTTATTGAGGATCATATCCAAAAATTGGAAGATAAAATCAATAAAGAGGTTGAAAAAGCGAAAAAGAAATTTGAAAACTTTGATGAAACATTATTTCGTCAAACAAATCCAAATATTACTAGAAATCAACAAAAAATTGATGATATTACCACTAAGTTTGCAGAATTAATGAACAATTCAGATTTAGTAGGTATAAAATCCCTGATTGAAGAGTTAGAGATTGCATGCCCGATTTCTGGAAGCAAAAACTGGACAGATGTTAGACAATTCAACCTTATGTTCTCAACTCAAATGGGATCTGTTGCTGAAGGTGCTGACACCATATATCTTCGTCCAGAAACTGCTCAAGGAATCTTTGTAAATTTTCTGAATGTTTATAAAACTGGAAGAATGAAAATTCCGTTTGGTATTGCTCAAATTGGAAAAGCATTTAGAAATGAAATTGTTGCACGTCAGTTTATATTTCGGATGAGAGAATTTGAACAAATGGAAATGCAATTTTTTGTTCGTCCAGGAGAGGAATTAAAATGGTTTGATCATTGGAAAAATGAACGGATAAAATGGCACCATTCATTGGGAATTGCTCCCGAAAAATACCGTTTTCATGATCATGACAAATTAGCTCACTATGCTAATGCTGCCACTGATATTGAATTTGAATTCCCATTCGGATTTAAAGAATTGGAAGGAATACACTCCAGAACAGATTTTGACTTAAATCAACATGAAAAATATTCTGGAAAAAAATTACGCTATTTTGATCCTGAAACCAATGAAAGTTATGTTCCTTATGTTGTAGAAACCTCCATTGGGGTTGATAGAATGTTCTTAGCTGTTCTAGGAAATGCATATACTGAAGAGACTTTAGCAGATGGTTCAGTAAGGGTAGTTTTAAAGTTACCTGCTGTTTTAGCTCCTATCAAAGTTGCTGTTTTACCATTGGTTAAAAAAGATGGTCTTCCAGAAAAAGCTCGTGAAATTTTAGATATGCTTAAACCAAAAATGATGACTCAATATGACGAAAAAGATGCCATAGGAAGAAGATATCGTCGTCAAGATGCTATTGGAACCCCTTATTGTATCACTGTTGATAATCAGACTATGGAGGATAATACTGTTACGATAAGAGAAAGAGACTCTATGCAACAACAAAGAGTTTCTATAAATGAGATTTTGAATTGTATTTTATTATAAATTTTGATCTTAAATTATCTTAAATTGCTGCCATTAAACTTTTTATAATTTATTAAATTTTAAAACCATGAAACGTTTTTACATTTTATTAATGGTATTTTTTGCATATAGTGGTTCACTCTATGCACAAAAATTGACAGCTATTGCCAATTATCATCCCTACTGCACTTCAGAAATGATTGCTTATATTGAATTCTCATTTCTGATAGACGGCAAATCTGTTCAGTACGCAAAAAACAAAGCCCAAAAGTATGAAGCTGAAGTCAGAATTACTGTTGACATTAAAAAACAAGATTCTACAGTTAAAGTGTTAGACTACATCTTAACCAGTTCTCAATACGAAGATAATTTAAGAGAACATAAACAAGATTTTTTAGATATTAAGAACATTGATCTTCCTAATGGAGATTATTTTCTTCATTTCACTTTTGAGGACTTAAATGTTGAAAATTCAAAAGTTTCTTATATTGATTATATCTCAATAAAATATCCTAAGGATTCAGTTTCTGTTTCTCGAATAACTTTACTTAAAAATATTGAAAAAAGTGAAAATCCAGATCCAATCATTGATAAATTTGGATATACTACCACTCCTATTTATTACAATTACATTCCCGAATCGATGAACTTCTTCTATTTTTCGATGGAAATTTATAATACTTTAAAGGTGATTGGTGCCAATAAAAACTATTTCGTGAGAAGTTATTTGGTAAATGAGAGTTCAAGAAGAATGATGACTGCGAATTATTCTAGTATTAAAACTTACAATACTTCAAATTTAACATACTACGTAAATCAATTAGTTGTTAAAAACTTACCAACTGGTTTTTACAAATTAGTAGCAGAAGTGTACACCAGCGACACCACTTTAATCGCTGTTTCTAAAACATATTTTGAAAAAGATAACCCATCCATCATTGATTCTGCTGAAAACTATGAACTTTTTGAAACCAAAGGGACTTTTGTTGAAAAGATAACAGACGAAAAAAAGCTACAAGAGTATGTTGCAAGTTTAGTTCCCATCGCTTCAAATGCAGAACTTATGTTTATTAGAAACAATTTGAAAACAGCATCTAAAACACAACTTAGCAATTTTTTCTATTCATTTTGGTATAAAAGAGATCAAATTTCTCCAGAACAAGCATGGGAAAAATATAATGCACAAATTAAGTATTTAAATTCTATATACTCAAGTGGAAATATGAAAGGGTATAGAACAGATAGAGGGAGAGTTTTTTTGGTATATGGGCCCCCAAATTCTGTGTATGAAGCTCCCTACGATTCCCATTCATATCCTTATGAAATATGGCAATACAATCAAATTGAGAGTCAATCAAATGTTCAGTTTATTTTTTACAATGTTGACCTTGTATCAAAAAATTATGAATTATTACACTCTGATTTGATTGGCGAAATACAAGATCCATTTTGGAAAGTGAAGTTAGTAAATCGGAAAACACCCATTTTTAATTTTGATGATAAAAGTATTGAAAATTATCATGGGAATTCTGTAGAAGATGACTGGAAATATTTAAAATAATATTGAAATTAATGTTAACAAGATTTTTTGATTTTTTTATTTCATTGATTGCATTAGTTTTGCTTTCCCCTTTTTTGGTAATCATTGGGTTCATTGTTGCCATTGAATCAAAAGGTGGGGCACTGTATACTCAAGTTAGAGTTGGAAAAAATGGGAAAGATTTTAAACTTCTAAAATTTAGAACGATGAGATACAACTCTGATTCAAAAGGTCTTTTAACCATAGGAACTCGTGATCCTAGAGTCACATTTTGGGGTTATATTATTCGAAAATTTAAAATTGATGAGCTTCCACAACTTTTGAATGTATTGATTGGAGATATGAGTATAGTTGGTCCACGCCCTGAAGTTAGGAAATATGTAGATCTTTATACAGAAACTCAGAAAAAAATTCTAAAGGTTAGACCAGGAATTACCGATTATGCTTCACTATACTACATTGATGAGAATGAACTACTTGCAAAATCTGAAAATCCTGAAGAGACCTATATCAATGAAGTTATGCCTGCTAAAATTGATTTAAATTATAAATATATTGATAATCCAACCATTTTTGAATATTTTAAAATCATTTTCCTAACGGCAAAATCTATTCTTTTTCATCGTTTTTAACCGATTTGTTTTATGCTCACTTCAATACCAATTCAACTTTCTTCATTTTTTAGGAGAATTCAGATATTTTTTGCAATTTTGTTTTCAACTTTCTCGATTTTTAACCTCCAAGCTCAAGATAGTTTATATATTAAAAAAATTATTTGTGATCTTTCTGTTCCCGAAATGTATGGTAGAGGAACACCTTATAATGGTGATTTTAAAGCAGCACTCTATATTCGAGAAGAATTCAAAAACTTAAAAGTAAATTCATTAGGTGTTGACTATTTCCAAGAGTATCCTATTTATGGTTATGAAATGATTGGAAATGTTTCCGTTACCATAGGTGATTCAACACTTAAAAATTTCTATGACTACCGGTTACCATTCCATACTCCAGGTATTCATGGAAAATTTAAAATCATTGAAGCACCCATAGAGATCCTTGATTATACAATAGTAGATGGAGTGTATAAACTTTCCGAAAACGCTTCAGAAAAATGGAGTAAGTTCTCAAAAAAATTCAAAAAACAAATAGCATCAGAAATGATCTATTTTAATGCTGATAAAATCAAAAATCTACCCCTTGACTCACTTACAAAGCTCAGAATATCTCAAAATCTGGATCATTTGAAAATTGACTCTACAACATTCTTTGGTTTCTCAAAAATATTGATTGGGATAACCACATTGCCAGGTTTTGGAACCAGACCTTACCTTGAGAAAGATTTTGCATTTTTTTATATTAAACCCGATTTTATTAGCAAAAAAACTAAAAATATTGAAGTCCATTTTGACAATAAAATGGGTTTCAGAACCACACAAAATGTTGTGGGTATGGTTGAAGGAACTCAGTATCCTGATTCCTTTATTGTGTTTATCGGACATTATGATCACTTAGGAATGCTGGGTGATGAGTGTATTTTCCCTGGTGCTTTTGATAATGCTTCTGGAACTGCTTATGTTCTAGCACTTGCCAAATATTTTAAACAAAAACCACTCCCCTATTCTACTGTTTTTATTTTAGTTAGTGGAGAAGAGAGTGGATTACAAGGATCAACATACTTCGTAGACAACCCACTAATTAAACTTGAAAATATTAAACAAGTTCTCAATTTTGATCTTCTTTGTGGTGGAAATGATGGGATTTTATTTTTTAATGGAATTGATACTCTTTGCTTCCCATTTTTAAATGTAATGGATGAAGTGAACAAAATTGAAAACCTGGTGCCAAAAATTGACAAAAGGAGAAATGTTCCCAATAGTGATCATTACCCTTTTACTCAAAAAAAGATCCCTGCTTTGTTTACACTTACGATGGGAGGTGGAAAACCTCCAACACACCATCCTGAAGATAAATGTGAAGCATGTGCTGTAGATTTCTCTGAAAATATTCTTAAACTGATTATTCTCACATTAGAAAAGTTTAATTAATTATGAAACTATATATTGTACCCACTCCAATTGGAAACTTAGAAGATATAACACTTAGAGCTCTTAGAATTTTAAAAGAAGTGGATTTTGTTCTTTGTGAAGATACAAGAACCACAAAAAATTTACTGAAACATTATAATATTGATAAAAAATGTTTCCCATACCATATTCATAATGAGCACCATCAAGTGAAAAACTTTGTGAATATGATACAACATTCAAATTCTGTAGCACTAACTTCGGATGCTGGTACACCTGGAATCTCAGATCCAGGATATCTTCTGATCAAAGAATCTATTGATGCAGGTATTGAAATAGAGTGTTTACCGGGAGCAACTGCCTTTGTTCCAGCGTTAATCAATTCAGGATTTCCATGTGACAAATTCTTTTTTTATGGTTTTTTACCCCATAAAAAAGGGAAAGAAACTGCTTTAAAATTGCTAGCGTCCTTAGAAGAAACGGTTATCTTTTATGAGTCTCCCCATAGATTACTCAAATCTTTAAATATGATGATCCCTCACTTTGGAAATACAAGACCGATTTCAATTTCCAGAGAATTAACTAAACTTTTCGAAGAGAATTTCCGAGGAACAATAGAGGAAGCTATTGCTCACTTCTCTGCGAAAGAAGTGAAGGGTGAAATTGTAGTAGTTGTGAAATCACTCTAACATTTTCATCTATCAAAAACTGACAATTTGGATATTCTATGCTGACATATTGTCATTTTTAATCATTGAAATATTTTTTTTCTCCCCTTAATGGATCATATTTCATATGGCACGGTTCTTGCATTTTATGGTCGAATTAAAAAATGACAATTAACAAACAGTATTAATTATAATATTTAAAAATCATGGGAAAAATTATTGGAATTGACTTAGGTACAACCAACTCTTGTGTATCTGTAATGGAAGGTAGCGAACCTGTTGTTATTCCTAACAGCGAAGGAAGAAGAACAACTCCATCAATCGTAGCTTTTGTAGGTGATAATGAACGTAAAGTGGGTGATCCTGCTAAGCGTCAAGCAATTACAAATCCAACTAAAACAATCTCTTCTATTAAACGTTTTATGGGTGAAACTTTTGACAGAGTTTCATCTGAAGTGGGAAGAGTTCCTTATATTGTTGAAAAATCTTCCAACAATATGCCACGCGTTAAAATTGATGATCGCTCATTCACTCCTCAAGAGATCTCAGCTATCATTTTACAAAAAATGAAAAAAACTGCTGAAGATTATCTTGGAACTGAAGTAACTGAAGCTGTAATTACCGTTCCTGCATATTTTAGCGACTCTCAACGTCAAGCTACTAAAGAAGCTGGTGAAATAGCTGGTTTAAATGTAAAACGTATCATCAATGAGCCAACTGCTGCTGCATTAGCATACGGTTTGGATAAAAAAAGATCAGATTCTAAAGTGGCTGTTTTTGACCTTGGTGGTGGAACTTTCGATATCTCAATCCTTGAGTTGGGTGATGGTGTATTCGAAGTAAAATCAACAAATGGGGATACTCACCTTGGTGGTGATGATTTTGACCACAAAATTATCGACTGGTTAGCTGATGAATTCAAAAATGATTATAATGTTGATTTGAGAAAAGATGCAATGGCACTTCAACGTTTGAAAGAAGCTGCTGAAAAAGCTAAAATTGAACTTTCTAGCTCAAACTCAACTGAAATCAATCTACCATATATTATGCCTATTGATGGCATTCCTCAACACTTAGTACGTACGTTAACCCGTGCTCAATTTGAGAAACTTTGTGATGATCTTATCCAAAGAACTATTGAACCTTGTCGTAAAGCTCTTGCTGATGCTGGATATAAAACATCAGATATCGATGAAGTATTACTAGTGGGTGGATCAACTCGGATCCCAGCAATTCAAAAAGTAGTGGAAGATTTCTTCGGAAAAGCGCCATCTAAAGGAGTTAATCCTGATGAAGTTGTTGCAGTTGGTGCAGCTATTCAAGGTGGTGTATTGAGTGGTGATGTAACTGACATCTTACTTCTTGATGTTACTCCACTTTCCCTTGGATTGGAAACTTTAGGTGGAGTTATGACTCGTTTAATTGAATCAAATACAACAATTCCAACTAAAAAAACTGAGACTTTTACTACTGCTGTTGATAACCAAACATCCGTTGAGATCCACGTTTTACAAGGAGAACGTCCAATGGCTAATCAAAACAAAAGTATTGGTCGTTTCCATCTAGATGGAATCCCTTCTGCTATGCGTGGCGTACCTCAAATTGAAGTAACTTTTGATATCGACTCAAACGGTATTCTTCATGTACTTGCTAAAGACAAAGCAAGTGGTAAAGAGCAAAAAATCAGAATTGAAGCATCTTCAGGTTTGTCAGAAGATGAGATCAAGAGAATGAAAGCAGAGGCGGAAGCTAATGCTGATGCTGATAAAAAAGCAAAAGAGGAAGTTGAAAAGTTGAATATGGCAGATTCTTTGGTGTTTAACACTGAAAAACAATTGAAAGAGTTTGGCGATAAAGTGCCTGCAGAAGATAAAGCAATCATTGAAGCTGCTGCTGCAAAATTAAGACAAGCACATTCAGATAAAAATTTCTCTGCTATCGATGAAGCTTCTGCTGAACTAAATAATGCATGGAATGCTGCTTCTTCTAAGATGTATGCTCAAGGTCAACCTAATCCAGGTGATCCTCAACAAGATCCTACTCAAGGAGCCAATCCTAATGCAGGAAATGGGAACTCCTCTGCAAAACAAGATGATGGTGTAACAGACGTAGATTTCGAAGAGGTAAAGTAATCAAATACACTTTCAAATAATTTAAATAGGGCTCCTTAGGGGGCTCTATTTGTTTTTATCAAATAAAAAAAGCTACCTTTTGGGTAGCTTTTTTTATGGTTTTTTTTGTTCTATTTTTAAAGAGTTATTTTAGCCCTCTGTTTTTTAGAAGTGGATTGATGGAAGGTTGTTTTCCTCTGAATGCTAAATAAAGTGTCATTGGATCAACAGTATTCCCTTTTTCCAAAATATTTTCACGGAATAATTTTGCTGTAGCAGGATCAAAGATCCCTTTTTCAACAAATGCTTCAAATGCATCATTATCTAATACTGCAGCCCAAGTGTAAGCATAATAGCCAGCACTGTAACCACCTGAGAAGATGTGTTGGAAATAGGCACTGCTGTGACGAGCAATAATCTCAGGAATTAAACCTATACTTGCCAAATATTGTTTTTCAAAATCTGGAAGTTTAATTTGAATGGGCTCAGTGATGGTGTAATATTTCATATCTAAGAAAGAAGATGCAATCAACTCAGTATTCATGAAACCTTGTCCAAAGTTTCCAGCTGCTTCAATTTTCTTTATCATTTCATCAGGAATAACTTCACCTGTTTTGTAATGTTTTGCATACATTTTCAAAACTTCTGGGTGAGATGCCCAATGTTCTAGGATTTGAGATGGCAACTCAACAAAATCACGTGATACATTTGTACCCGCTAATGAACGATATTTGCAATTGGTTAACATGCCATGTAAACCGTGACCAAACTCATGATAGAAAGTTTCCACTTGATCAAAAGACAATAATGCAGGTGCATCAGCAGTTGGTTTAGCACTGTTTAATACTAAAGAAACGATTGGAATCACATTTTTACCATCTTTGGTATAATATTGTTCACGGAAATTGGTCATCCATGCACCACTGCGTTTACTTTCTCTAGGATAGTAATCCATATATAGGATTGCTATTACATTTCCATTCTCTTTTACTTCAAAAACTTCAACATCTTTGTGATATTTTGGAAGGTTATTGTTCAATTCAAATGTGATGCCATATAGTTTATTAACAACAGTAAATACTCCATTTTTTACATTTTCCAAGGAGAAATATTGAGATACTTCATCTTGATTAAGAGCAAATTTCTCTTTGCGCACTTTTTCACTATAATATCTGTAATCCCAAGGTTCCAATTTGAAGTTTCCACCCTCTTTTTTGATCACTTGTTGGAATTCAGCCACCTCTTTTTTAGCTTTAACTAATGCTGGTTTCCATACTTTCATCAATAGATCGTTTACAGCAACCGGAGTTTTAGCCATACAATCCTCAAGGGTAAAGTCAGCGTGTGATTTATATCCTAAAATTTGAGCTCTCTCTAGTCTTAAGTTTACAATTTCATTAATGATTGCAGTGTTATCGTAAGGACCAGAAAGACAGCGGCCTGTTAAGGCAGTCCACATCTCTTTTCTCAATTCTCTATCATTACAATATTGTAAAAGTGGTTCCCAGCTAGGAAGTTGGATGGTGAACACATATTTTCCTTTGGTTTTAGGATCTGCATTTCCAAGATCAAGAGCAGCAGCAATTGCATTAGATGGCATTCCATCTAAGCGTTTTACATCGTCTACAACTAGTTTATATTCGTTAGATGCTTTCAATACATTGTTTCCAAATTTTAATGTCAAAGAAGCCAATTTTTCATTTATTTCTCTAAAACGGGCTTGTTTGTCAGCAGGAACATTAGCACCACCACGAACAAAATCTTTGTATGTTTCCTCTAATAAACGCAATTGTACAGGATCTAAGCCAAGACTATCTTTTTGATTATAAACTGCTTTAATTCTTTCAAACAGTTTAACATTCAAAGAGATATCATCCCCGTGTTTAGAAAGCTTAGGAGAGATCTCTTCTGCGATTTTTTCTAATTCAGGTGAATTCACGGCTTCTGTTAAATTAAAAAATACAGAAGACACTTTCATTAAAAGTGCGCCACTATACTCAAGGGGCTCAATAGTATTTGCAAAAGTTGGAGCTTCACTATTATTACAAATTGCATCGATCTCAGCAACTTGTTGTTTCATTCCCTCTTCAAAAGCTGGAAGGTAGTGCTCGTTTTTGATTTTGTCAAAAGGAGGAATTCCGTAAGGAGTTGTCCATTCAACTAAAAATGGATTCTCTTCTACAACTGCAGGTTGCTCTTTTTTCTTACATGCACTAAATAGTACAATTGAGACAAGTGCGATTAAAGTCATTGTGTTTTTCATAAATATATTAGATTTTTAAAATAAGTTTTCAATAAATCTGAATTATTTTACTTGTAATTTTGCTCTGAATGTTTTTCCTGAAAGGTCAGTTAAACGAAGAATATATAATCCACTATTCAAGTTTGTAATAGAGATGGTATTAAAACCTTCACTTAATTTTTCTTTTCCCACTAAAGCACCAGTAACTGAATAGATCTCTAAACTCATAGCAGAAGGGATATCAACATTAACAAAATTATCAGCAGGATTAGGGGAAAGTGCAATTGCAGCAGCGCTAAAATCTTCAATTGATGTAGTGATACCACCTAAATTTCTATTAATTAAAACAATTCTGTTTTTAGTTGGAATAGCAGCCCCTCCCTTATAAAAACAAACACCAGTTAAGTTTACTACATAGTTAGGAATAGCAGTATTGATATAGTCAGCAGAAAAATTATCAGTGTACACAAGAGAGTCGATACTTAATTCCTCTTGAGTTAATCCATAATATTTTCCAGTTGCAAAATTTCCAGATTGAATAAAGGTTACATTTTCAATCTTAATAAATTTAGCTTGAATTGGATTATCATTAGCCGCATCAAGTTGGTCAATAGTAATAATGGTAGGATCAACAGTATTAAAAGGGGAAACTGCAGTACAATTAGAAGTTGGAATTAGTTCCACCATTCCAAAATAGTTTGTTAAAGTTCCATAAAGATTGGTAATTTTATCTCCAAGATTAATCCCTGTAATTTTTCCAGTTGGGTCAAAAATCATCATGGCACCAGTAGCATCTTGAATATATTTAACATTGTTAAATGCTTGTAAATGTGATACTACAGCTTCTCCAGAGTATTTATAAACAGTAGTTCCAGCATTTGAAGCTCCAGTATAAGGTGGAGCAACTGCTCTTAGCTCTGCTAAAGTAGCTACACTTATTACATTGATACCACTACCCGTAAGATTGTAAACTACAGGTCCAGCTAATCCACCACCTGTAAAAGTTAGGGTTCCAGTATAGTCTTGAACTGCTGTAGGGTTAAAGTTTACAGTAACAGTTTCTCCTGCAGGAGTCATTAATGTATTTGTAGATAAAGTTGTAGTAGTAGTTGTAAAACCAGCACCAGCAATAGCAACCGTAATATTTTGTCCAGCAGTTAAGTTAGCACCACGAACAATAATTGATCCAGGCATATTTCCATTTAATTCAACACCACCAAACGCTAAAGCACTTGGAGCAAAAATTAAAACAGGATTTGATGATTGGAAAATTTCAATATCATCAATAAAAAATCTGCCACCATTAGCTTGAAATCCTTCGAATTTCACAGTAGTTGCATTTGTACCACCAGAAGCAATAACAGTAAATTCATTCATATTAACATTGTCCAATCCAGTTACCAAATACTCTGTTGTATTCACAAAAACTTTGATTTGAGATGGGTCACTACTCCATTTTTTAGCTTTAAAACGAATAGTAAAGTTCCCTCCATTTCCTGAAAGGTCTAATGGAGGTGTAGTAATATTACCTTTAACTGTACTAGTTCCGATTTTAACTTTCCCAATATTCCTAAATACCTTTAATCCTGTCCATCCAGGTTGAGTTGTGTAATCGTTTAATGTAGTTCCAATATCAGCTGTTGCATTTGAATCAACAACTAAACTAAAATCTTCAAAAAGTACTTGTGCATTTAATTGGATTGAACTTCCAAAAAAGATAAATCCTACTATTAAAGCACCAAAAATGGTTTTAATTTTTTTCATAATTGTATTTATTTTTAATTAATAATGTTAGTTGCAAAACAGCCAACAAAGTTACATAATTTTTTTATTGGGTAAATAAAAAGTTTTATTCTTATCTATATATACAATTATAGATTCAAATTCAACTTTTTCACCATTAATCGTTGCATAATTTGTGTTCCCAAAATATACAATTGTATTCCCATTAATTTCATATGTTAGGGTTGGGCTTACTTTATTTTGATCATTAATCACCGCTTTTACATTTGGATATAACTGATAATGTGGTACATACCAATTATAAGTTTTCTCTTGCATTTTATTTTGCCATTCCATCTGTTGGGTAATATATTGATGAACTTCATAGTTTTTAACCAGACCACGAGGGATATCTTTTTTTGGATGATAAACCGCCAAAAAAAGATCTTCACCAGTATGCCCCCAAGTTGTGAACCCAATCAGAGAAGTTTTTTTCAATTTTTTACGCAAAACAGGGTCAATTTCTAATGATTTGGATTGGATATTTAAGGGCTCAAAAAATTGAGCCAATGATTTCTTACTATACCCAATCGTTGTATGTTTGCTTCCCATTGAAATGCCCGATGTTCCATGATCAGGGAGAATAATTACGAGTGTATTTTTATCGAACATGGCAAATTTAATGGCAACATCAACCGCTTTATTAAATTCTAAAAATTCAATTATTGCGCTCTTCGCATCTTGATTGTGCATAGCCCAGTCAACCAGACTCCCTTCAACCATTAGGAAAAACCCATTCTCATTTTTTGATAATGTAGTTATCGCTTTCTCTGTCATTTCGGCTAACGATGGGATTTGTGTCGTATCGATATCGATATAATATGGAAGTGCACTTTTGTCAAAAACTCCCCAATACTTTGTGCTTTTGCAATTTTGAAACGCTTTTTTGTCGTACAATATGTCATATCCTTCAGACTTCAAATAATCAACATGAGGTTCAATATATTTTTGACCACCTCCAAGCACAACATCTATCTTATTATAAACCATTTGCTTAGCAAGTATCTCCTCTGCATTTCTATCATAGTAGTGCGATGCACAACTCGCAGGTGTCGCATGAGTAAATTGACAAGTAACCACAATTCCTGTAGATTTACCTTCAGATTTCGCACACTCTAAAAGGGTTGCTAACGGTTGATAAGCTTTAGAGGAATCTATTTCATAAAGATCTTGATTGGTTTTTACTGGATAAATGGAGATGTTCCCTTTTTGTGCAGGTTGCCCCGTTTGATAACATGATCCCGTTGGAGCTGAGTCTCCTATTGGGGCATTTGAACAGGTACTTTGAACTAAACCACAAATGTAGGGATCTATGACTAAACTATATTCTAAATTACCCGTCCTCCATTGTTCGTAATACCTTGACAGTGAAACCAAACTAATGGAGGTTCCATCTGGAATCATAAGAATAACGTTTTTTATCTTTTCTTGTCCAAAACTATAAAAGAACTGACAACAAATAAGCAGAATAACAATGATTTTCTTAGGCATCTTTTTTTTATTAATGAATTGCAAAAGTATGAAAAATGAAGAAATAAATTTGTAATTTTGCATCGGATTAATTTAATCTTAACAAATTGAAATACTATGAAAAAAATAACCCTATTTTTAGCCCTATTTACAATTTCAATTACAATTTTTAGCCAAAAAAGTGTACAAAAGCTACCTTTAGACTCACTTTCGTTACCCTTTCCTCATAGTTTTTGCTATTTTCTTCCAAAAACTGCTTTTAAATTAAATGTTACAGTATCAATCATAAAAACACAACCCGGAATTTATGCAGAATACTCTGAAAAATTATTAGGAATACCCAGTTTAGTGAAAACAAAAGGGACTGCTTATAAAATTAACAAAATCGAGATCAATGATTTCGTAATTCCAGATTCTAATCAGCAATATTTTGTTAATCTATCTTCTAAACAGATCAAAAAAGGGTTATATACAACATATTTGAACTCAAAAAAATCGATCACTCATTCAACATCACAACCATTCCTATTAGAAACAAATACTCCTGATATGTTTTATCATTTTACAAGTGTTAAAAATGAAGAGAAACAAGTAAACTATTTTGAAACAAGAATCATTGATGGTATGGTTACTCAAGTACCTGTGAGTAAAACTAAAACCATTACCAAATCATTAGAACAAGATGCACAAGAAGTTGTGGAATTGATAATAAAAATTAGAAAAGATAGATATGCACTCATTTCAGAAACTCATGAATCATCAATTTCTAAAGAAGCTTTACAATTCATGATTGATGAGATGAATCAATTGGAAAAAAATTATTTGGAACTATTCCTGGGTTCCTATAGTGTTGAAGATAAAGTTTATTCATTTTTTGTAGATCCAGAAAATGAGAATGACTTGATGATTCCCGTTTTTACTTTTACTGAAGATCATGGAATTGAACCCCTTCAAAACCCTTTATCTGAAAATAGTTATTTCTTATCCATTCAACCTCATTTTAATCTCAATGCATACAATTCTCAAACCCAAATTTGGGAATCCAATAAAAAATGGACTCCAAATACAGGATTTATTATCAGACAATCAATGCCTGCCAATGTATCCCTTTACAAAGGGAATACACCGTTCCATAGTTTTGGATTATATTCCATTTATCAGCTTAGTAAGATTCAAACATTGCCTAAGAATCTCCCATGTTTCGACATCACAAAATATGTATTTATTTACTAATTTAAGGATTCAAAAGTTATGAAAAAAATATTAATTATTTCAGGTTTTGTATTAGCAATTTTAATTATAGCTGCCTATTTTGCTTACAAACCATTTATGAGATGGTCGCTCAGAAAACAGATCAATAAGGTTGCTATTGAATACGTTACTGATGTTTTATTGGTTCAAGATTATGATTCCATAAAAATTAATAAGGTAGATTCGATTTCAGATCTTGGATTTGCAAAACTCACTTTGGAATTATTGGAAGAGATGAAAGTAAATTACGATTATTTGTATCAAGATGCTTTAATGAATGGGGAATCTGAAGAAGCTACCGACCAGATCCTAGCTCAAACAAGAGAGATTGAATATTCCATTGGGGAGCAGTTTACGATTGCAAATGATGAAAAAACAAATACTAAAAATTTGAGAAATTATTTAGTGTATGCAGAATATTTTAAAAGTGGAAATTCAGTTCCATTTATCTTTTTAACTACTCCAAAGGGAAAGTACTTCGAATTAAATCCATTTAAGGAGAAATAATTTTAAGAATCTCTTCATCGAGAATAAACATGTACACTATTTTGAGCAGATGGCATATAATTAACTCCAAACCAACAAATTAGAAGAATAAGGAAAGCCACTGATAAAATCACCATTGCCGTTCTAATGTTTTGAGAACGATGTTTCCTATAATGGATAAATAACAAATAAAGCAACCAAGTAATGAAAGCCCATGTTTCTTTAGGATCCCAAGTCCAATAATGTCCCCATGCCTCTTTTGCCCATAAAGCTCCAAAAATCAATCCAAAAGTAAGGAAAGCAAATCCAATATAGACCAAATTATCTGCTTTGATCAAATTCTCTTCATCAAATTTATTTTTATACATTTGATAGAGTCCTTTTAAAGCAAAAAGAGTACTAATTCCTAAAATTGAATACGCGAAAATATATACAATTACGTGAGGTACAAACCAATAGCTTTGTAAAGCTGGCATCAAGGTTTTATCAAAATTTTCAGGCGATGCTAAGTTAATAAGAAGAAAAAGATCCGTCATAAAAGCACTAAAAAGGAGTACCCATTTAAAATTCCATCGATAGTACAACATCCAACCGATTACAGCAACAAAAAAAGCGTACCATAATCTTGTTTCCCCTAGTGTTCTCAGTGGTGCACGATCTAATGAGATCCATAAAACAGCAATATAAAAAGCAAAAATAACAATCCCTATGGCAAAAATAATCAGAGGAAGTTTTCTGTTTTTAGTCAGATATGCTAATAAAACACTTATAAAAGAAGTGATCATTAAAGAAATAGCTACGATATTAAAAGTCAATAGTTTATCCATTTTTTCTTGTTTTTTGGCCTTGCCAGATTAAAAACAGTGAACCCACAATGAGCATTATAAACCCAATATATACAAACGGAAGCCATGGGTCTTTTATCGCTTCAACAACACTATATTCAGACCATTTCCCTTTTTGATCATCATAACTCACTTGATATAGTTTCCAACCGTTACATTTTATGGGTTTATTCACTTCCAAAGTAACCAAATGTGGTTCTTTTTTAGGGGAATAGAGTTTAAATTCAGAACTGTATTTCCTAGGTTTTGGCGCACCTAACGCCAAAGTAACCTTATCATTTCTAAGATAGCGAGGATTTTGAAGAAAACTTCCCGCAGAGATCCACCCTTCAGAGATTAATCTATTTGTTTTAGGATGAAAAACTCTAATTTTTGCAGCTTGTGTACTCCCTATGGACTCAACAGGATAAAACTTCTGATTGGATTCAAAAGTATGACGATAGAATGTATCAACCGTAATAGAATAATCATCATTCAAATGTATTGTTTTATTTTTCTCAACAAAAGCATCCGGTTTGGGGGAAATCTTTAAAACCTCTTCAGTTTTGTTATCTAAAAGCACAATTTCAGGTTCATAGTATTCAATGTCAAACTGTTGCAATTCTAAAGCTAAAGGCAATTCGAATTGTTTTCCATCTTTATCCGTACCAAACCAAACCGGAGTATTGTAAGCACAAACCATTTTTAAGCGATACATATCTGCCGTTCCTAAAACTCCTCCCGTTAAAACAATCAATAAACCTGCATGATTCAGAATAAAACTGATATTTTTCCATTTAAATGGTACTATTTTTTTTAAAGTAGTAAAGGTTAAAATAGTCACCAAATATATATAAGAAAACATAAACATCATATTATGAAGAATATGATTTAATCCTAGTTGATTGATCAGGGTATGTTTAGAAGGTTCTTGAGGGATAACACCCATACATAAAACAATAACAGTAAAAACAACAATGGCGCTTACAGATGCAGGAATGCTAGAAAGAAATCTAACAACAGATGACTCCCTTTTAAACCAGGAAATAGCTACAATTAAGAGTAGAAAAACCCCTAAAATTATTGCATTGTAAGGAAATGAGGGAATTGTGAACGGTGCTCCTTGTAATACAAATTCTAAGAGCAATCCGATTACTGGTAAAGTAAATGCGATCAAAAACCCCTGTTTATATGACCATGGGGTTGACCAAAAGTTTTTCTCATTCATATTCACAATTATAGAACAGTTTTAGGATATTTAGATTCTCTTTCTTTAGCTTTTTCGAGCCATTTAGGTATAACAGTGTTCATGAATTGCTCTTTCTCTTTATTCAGTTGATTCATATTCAATCCAATATATGACTGCGCTTTAGCTTTGGTAGATATATCTGGAAGTGGAATAGGCGTTTTTACATTATGAGCCGCTAACACTTTTTGAAGCTCAAAACGAGCTTGATGTGATTTGTCGATACCAGTAGAGATTATTCTTGCAATTTCAAGTGGTGCGTGGAAACTATTTCCATGTCCAGCAGCACAAAAATCCCAACGCCATTGCGCTTGTCTGATCAACTTCAAAATTGGTGCCATCTCTTTTTCAGTTGCACCAGCATCCCAAGCTGCTTTTGCTTCGATGTGGTTTCTTACCAACATGTGCTCTAACATCACTTGGATCTCTTTAATCTTTTTTTGACGCTCATAAACATTATTTCTCAACTCCTCTTCACTCTCTCTATGGCACACTTGACACGATTTAGAGATGTGATTTAAAGGACTTTGTATTTTATGATGGGTGTATTTTTGTCCCCCTTCACTCACGTAAGGCATGTGACAATCGGCACAAGAAACGCCTCTTTGATAATGGATTCCTGTAGTAAACACTTCATAATCTGGATGTTGAGCTTTCAACATGGGTGTTCTGCTCAAACCGTGGGTCCAATCAGTAAACTCTATTTCATCATAATACGCTTCAATTAGTTCAACAGAGTTTCCTTTATCCCATGGGAATGTTAAATAAGCAACATCTTTAATTTTCTTTTTA
>JBLJBB010000093.1:0-26724 GCA_047638115.1 Bacteroidales bacterium
CACGTTTTTTATATAGAAAAGTTACTTTGCAAAACTAAAAGCAAATTAGCAAATTGACTTCGGACAATCTGAACTAAATCAACATAATACATAAATTTCTATGTTGAGGAGTAACGTAAAAAAAAAATTATTACTTTTGTCGATATTATTATTGGAGAAAAATTATAGTTATGAAATCGATCTGTACCTTTTTTTTATGTTTTTTTATGGTTATTAATTTTGTACAACCAGTTAATAGCCAATCATTTGAATCAAATAGTCAAACAACAGATAATTCTGTTTATTCTCAAGCTAAAGTTGGGATCAATTGTCAACCATTTACTGTAAAATTAAATTCAACTTTTACATCACACGAAATTATAGATACGAGCTATATGAATGTTTGTCCTGGAGATACGGTAGTTTTTGTTGGAGAAGCCAGTTTCAATACTATGGATCCAGTCTATAATCAAACCCAAACTAATACTCAGTTTATTTGGAAATTTGCAGATATGAATCCAGTATCGAATATTATTGTTTCAAGAGTGTTTGATGCAAACAATGGAGTAGAAATGAAAATGTACGCCATAGATACCATGGGCTGCCTTTCATCAAACGAAGTGCATATCATCGTCAGAGTTTCACGAAACCCCATCGTTTCAGTTAATAATCCTATCCCCACTACAACTGGTTTAATGACAGATGTTTCTGTAGGATATGATCAATCTCATGTGATTACTATTGATACGGTACATCAATTTGCATCACTTCTTCATGAAAATCAATTTATACTACCTGATACTCAATATATTCCAGATGGAACTGGAACCCAATTACTCTCAACCATTAACATCAATAGCTTTCCAGATGAAGATTCAATTCATTACATTATCGATATTTTAGGAATTAAAATGAATATTGAACATAGTTATTTGGAAGATCTATCTATAGTTATTATTTGTCCGTCGGGAGCGAGTGCAATTTTAAAGCAACAAACGAACAATGAAGTGGTTACTGGAACATTAAATGTAACCTGTTCAAATGGTGGAGGAGGAAAATCCTTAGGAAGTTCTAATGATGCAAGCAGTGGAAATTGTGTTCTAGAACCTGGGATTGGTTGGAATTATGAATTCCGACCAGGAGCAACGAACTGTTTTGGATCCGGTGGTCCTTCTGTCGGGTTTTCTCATACAAATGGTTGTGGGATCACTTATACTGGCAATGCATTAATCCCAAGTGTCCCAAATAGTTATACTTCAATTCCAACAACTCCTGTTTATTATGGTACTTATGAATCTTTATCCAATTTAATTGGTTGTCCATTGAATGGTGATTGGACTTTAAAAATCAAAGACTATTATGCTATAGATAACGGATTTTTATTTGGTTGGGGGATCCAGTTTGCTCCCTATTTTTTACCTATACCTACCAGTTACTCACTGAATGTTGATTCTGTTTCATGGTATGGCAATAATATTACATCCACAGGACCATTCACTGCAACGCTTATGGAATCTAATGTTGGAGTTTACTCTTACGGTGCAAAAATATATGATGAATATGGGTGTGAGTTTGATACTACCTTTGCCGTTTACTGTTTCTTGAAAGTGGAAGAGAATGCGACTGAGCCAATTCCCATCCACTTTTTCCCAAATCCAGTAAGTTCAGATTTACATTATACTATTCTAAACGAATTATGGAAAAATAGCACTATTTCCATTTATACGCTTCAAGGAGTTCCCGTTTATAAAACTCAGATTTCTAATGAAACAGATCATTTCAATCTTAGTTTTCTCGCCTCAGGAAACTATCTAATTAAAGTTCAAAATCCAGAGGGTAAAGAGTATACGGTTAAAATTGTAGTCACAAAGTGATCTTGATTTTTCAATTTCAAACACAGTGAAACACCTTTTAACCCATTGATACTCGGTGATCATTTCTTATTAACAAATTCCCAAAACTTTTTACCACAAAGTTCACAAAGTTTTAAATACAAAGTAACACTAAGGAGATGAATCGTTAATTAATAACTTATTTGCTTGTAAATAAGTTTGTTGCACATTTTCCTCCTCTGGAGGGGTGCCGAAGGCGGGGTGGTTTCTTTGACTAACCGCAAAGAGCGCAAAGAACTTTCGCAAAGGACGCAAAGAAGAATTAGCAAATAAAAAACATAGAAGTTTAAACCTTTAAACCTTTCAACAGCGAAGCGTTAAACTTTAACCATTAACCTAATAGCCCTGCACTCTGAACCTTGCATCCTGAAACTTTTTTTTTGTATCTTTGCCAAAAAATGTTAAAAAATGAAAAAAATTACCATTCTCTCTTTTTTGATGATCCTCGTGGGATTATCGTTTGCGCAAAATAATGTTACGCAGTATGTAAATCCGATGGTTGGGACAGACTTTACGGGTCACACTTTCCCTGGGGCAATTCTCCCTTTTGGGGGTGTTCAAGTGAGTCCTGATACTAAACTAGATGGTTGGGAAGGGTGTTCCGGGTACCATTATGCTGAAACTACCGTGTATGGTTTTTCACATACGCATCTAAGTGGCACAGGATGCTCCGATTATGGAGATGTTTTGTTGATGCCCTTCGTTGGAAAAGGTTCTGTGATTAATACCGAATATAGCTCAGAGTTTTCCCATAAAAATGAGTTTGCTGCTCCTGGGTACTATAGTGTTGTTTTGGATAAAAACAAAGTGAAAGTGGAACTAACCACTTCTACTAGAGTGGCCATGCATAAATATACATTTCCAAAATCTAAAGAAACAAAAGGATTTGTTATCGATTTGAAACATAGAGATATCGTCATTAAAAGTGCTCTTAAATATGCTGAATCTGACAAAGCAATCTTGGGTTTTCGTGATTCAAAAGCATGGAGTGATAATCAAAAATATAGTTTCTCTATTTTAGCTTCAGTTCCAATCCAAAAAATTGAGTATTTTGTGGATGATAAATTGGTAGATGCTTCAGACGGAATCACCGGACAAAATTGTAAAGCGATTGTTTATTTTTATCCAGAAGTGGAAGAAGTGGTCTTAAAAGTGGCTGTTTCCGGAACGGGTTTTATGGATAATGCACATAAAAACCATATTGAGATTCCTGATTTTGATTTTAATAGAGTAAAAAAAGAGGCGGATCAAATCTGGAATACTGAACTTTTAAAATTTAAAGCAGAATCTAAAAATATTGAGGCCTTAAAAGTTTTTTATACAGCACTATATCATACGTTTACCTCTCCTTATATCTTTACAGATGTTGACGGTTCTTATATGGGCATGGATGGAAAAGTGAGAAAAACAGATGGGCATCAAGTATATACTGTATTCTCATTATGGGATACTTACAGAGCGTTACACCCTCTTTTAAATTTAGTGGATAGAAAAAGGACGGAAGACTTTTTATATACTTTCATGAAACATTACGAACAAGGGGGAATGTTGCCAGTTTGGGAACTCTCTGCTTTTGAAACCTGGTGTATGATTGGGTACCACTCTGTTCCCGTAATTTGGGACGCTTATCAAAAAGGGATTGTAAATTATGATAAAAACAAAATGCTGGAAGCTATGGTTCATAGTGCCAAACTTCCTAAATTGGGGAGACCAGAATATGCAAAATATGGTTTTATTCCAGCCGAATATGAACACGAAAGTGTTTCAAAAACTTTGGAATACGCTTATGATGATTGGTGCATCGCTATGTTTGCTAAAGAGATAGGGAATATGGAAGTGTACAATGAGTTTATTCAAAGAGCACAATACTACAAAAACATATTAGATCCTAACGGGTTTATGAGACCAAAATATAATGGTGCATGGTGGGAACCATTTGATCCAACAGAAGTTAATAATAATTATACTGAAGCTAACTCTTGGCAATATTCTACCTACGTTCCTCAAGATTTTACAAATTATATTGCATTACATGGAGGAGAAACCGTTACTGCAAGATTTTTAGATTCACTATTTTTCACTACCACCCGTTTGGCAGGAAGACACCAGGCGGATGTTACGGGTCTTATTGGTCAATATGCCCATGGCAATGAGCCAAGTCATCATGCTGCATACCTATACAATTATGTTGGGCAACCTTGGAAAACCCAAAAATTGGTTAGAAAAATTATGAATGAGTTTTATACTTCACAGCCAGATGGTTTAATTGGAAATGAGGATTGTGGTCAAATGTCTGCCTGGTTAGTATTTAGTGCGGTGGGTTTCTATCCCGTATGCCCAGGTGATAATAAATATGTATTTGGATCTCCTTTATTTGATAAGATGACGGTGAAACTTGAAAATGGAAAAGAGATTGTGGTGATTGCAAAAAATCAAAGTACCAAAAACGTTTATGTCCAATCAGTGATGCTTAATGGCAAGCCATACTCAAAATCTTATATCACTTTTGATGACATCAAAAATGGAGCCGTGATAGAGTTTGTAATGGGAGGGGAGCCCAATAAAAAATTTGGTGTTGATATAAAAAATAGACCAGTAAACGAAATTACTCCATCAATCACTGTTGCTCCAATTGTTTCTCCTATGCAAAGATCTTTTAAAGATAGTGTTTTGATCACATTTTCTCTTTATCAGCCAAGTGTAAGTGAACAAAAGAGTTTTAAATATCCATCACAAACCGATAAAATTTATTACACTATAGATGGTACTGAGCCAACTCAATCATCTTTAGAATACACAAAACCATTTGTTATAACCTCTGATGTTGTTGTAAAAGTTGTTTCTTGGAACCCTACTACAGGGCTAAGTAAACCAGTAGAAGCCAAATATTTTGTTGGGAAAAGGGACAAAACCATCAAATATATAACAAAATACAATCCTCAGTATACTGCAGATGGCGATGAAGGTCTTATTGATCATATCAGAGGGACTGAAAATTATCGATTAGGAGGTTGGCAAAGTTTTTATGGAAATGACTGTGAAGTGATTATTGATTTACTTAAAGTAAAGGATATCAATGAAGTGGGAGCGGGGTTTTTACAAGATGTAAGATCTTGGATTTGGTTTCCAAAAGAATTTATTGTTGAGATCTCCATTGATGGTATAAATTTTGAACCTTATGGAACCTATCAAAACAATCATTATGTGCAAGATTATAGATTAATGGTTCAAGATTTTGTTGTGGAGAAAAAAGCAACTGCAAGGTATATTAGAATAAAAGCCACTAACTTTGGCACCATTCCAGCATGGCATTTAGGAGATGGAAATCCATCGCATCTTTTTATTGATGAAATTTTTGTGAAATAGATTACATAGTTAATCAGGGTCATTTGGTTAGAAATGGCCCTTTTTATGCTAAAAAAAGGTTTTAATTTTGCATAAAAAACTATCAATTTAATGATTCCGTCGGAATTTTGATAAAATATATAACTGATTTTTCGACAATTATAAAAAAAATAAAAAATTTTCAATAAACTGATTTTTGTAAAGAAAAAAGTTGTATTTTTGCAATCCTTTTACGAGGAAACGTACTTTGAAATTAAATCAAAAAAATGCCGGTGTAGCTCAGTTGGCCAGAGCAGCTGATTTGTAATCAGCTGGTCGGCGGTTCGAATCCGTCTACCGGCTCATTTTTTTTTTTATTGGGAGAGTTCCAGAGCGGCCAAATGGGGCAGACTGTAAATCTGTTGACGAAGTCTTCGGAGGTTCGAATCCTTCCTCTCCCACTTTCAAAAATCCGCGGAAGTAGCTCATTTGGTAGAGCGACAGCCTTCCAAGCTGTAGGTAGCGGGTTCGAGACCCGTCTTCCGCTCACTTAGCCACATTTTGTGGCTTTTTTTTTTACACTTTTTTTCTTTTATCAGATGGGTAATTATCTTACTTATGTTTCTTAAGTTTATTTATTTTTTTATTTCAATATTGAAAAATTTGATTATTTTTGTGCCGTTAAAATAAGATAGTCAAACAGAGACTAATTAACCCATTAAAAATATTACTATATGAAAAGAATCCCCATTTTAATGCTCCTTATTACAATATCAGTAGGAGTTTTTGCACAACAAAATTATCAACGATTTACAACAAAAAGTGGTTATATTGAGTATAAAGTTACTGGAAATACTACTGGGACAAAGAAAATGTGGTGGGATGACTATGGAAATAAATCGAGAACAGAAGTGAATACCGTTACTGTTACTAAAATATTTGGCATTACAAACGAGACCAAAGAAGAGACCATAAATGTTACCAATGGCAAGAAGTATTGGAGTGCAAACCTCGTTGAAAAAACAGGTCAAAAAGGCACTTTCTCTGTGGATGAACAATTGGCCTTTTACGAAAATATGACCGAAGCAGAAAAAAGAGCTTTTGAAAAGCAAATGCTTGACAAATATGGTGCCTCAATTGTTGGAAAAGAGACCATTATGGGTTATGAATGTGATATTGTATCTGTAATGGGAGCAAAATCTTGGGTGCACAGAGGCATTGTATTTAAAACTGAAGCATCCATTCTTGGGATCACCATCACAGAAACAGCAGTAGTTTTTAATAAAAATATATCCATTCCTGCATCAAAATTTGAGCCATACTCTGGAATTAACTATGAGGATATGGGTGAAATGGATATTCCTGTTCAAGCAGCAACTATTGAAACAACCCCAACTACTGCTACACAACCAGTTGTTAAACCAGCTCATTTTTCTTGTACTTATGAAACTTTTGAAAAAATGATTAAAGGGGTGAAATTACCTGGATATAAGATGGTTTCAGTGAATAATAGCACAACCCATTATAATGCTGTTTTTATAAGTTTTGGGGGATCTTTAACCTTAATGGCTTCTTCTAAAGATCAGATAACACGTGATTTAGATGTCACTTCTTTTGAGTCTTTTACACATAATGGGAAAAGTCATTTTTATGGAAGTGATGACAATAGTACCTTTGTTATTGTAGATTATAAAGATAGTGGCATTTATATCCTTTTTGTGGCTAGTCCGGGAAAATCTAAAGAGAGTTTATTAGAGTTGACAGATAAATTTATATTTTAATTAAACTATAAAAGTTTCTTTAACCAATGGAAATGCTCTGGTTTCATCAAAATCGAGCATTGCATTAATTAACATAAAATGTGAGAATTGTTTCAAGTGGGAGATTTCAATATCTGCAGGTTCAATAATACCTTTCTCTAACAATCTGGCTCTGCAAGTGCCTTTTAATAAGGGTGTTTTGGGAGTAACCCAAACGTTCTCTTTTTTGAAAATAATATTGGAAAAAGAGGTGTCGGTAATAAGTCCATTTTGTACGATCAGGATCTCATCGCAATCCCCTTTTTGTTGCACCAGTGAGTTCAATACCGACCTATCAGCAAATTTTTTGGAATAATCAATGTCGTTATTGTGGACTAACTTAAATGTTTGGATTTTTCTTATTGTATATGGAGTAATCATAGAGCTGATGATCTTATTAGAATCGTAAACAATGCTTAATTTGTTCAATTCTGTTTTGGGAAGTTTAAGAGTGTTAATGTAAAAATGTAAATCTACATTACTATTCTCACTTACACGATAAAGATGATAAGGGAGATGAAGTGTTTCTCCATTTAAAATAGCAATTGTTTCAAGATATTGGCACATAGATTTTGGATATTATTTCTTGATACTCTTCGTGGGGATCACTTAGAAAAGTTATTCCACCTCCACTATGATAATAACAGGATCCATCATCCTCTTTTTTGATAAAACGAATCATAACAGCACTATCCAAATTCTCTCCATCAAAAACCCCCATTACTCCCGTGTAAAATCCACGATTTGTAGGTTCATTTTCAGTAATTATCTCTACCGTTTTCTCTTTAGGAGCACCAGAAATACTGCCTGCTGGTAACAGAGTGAAAAGGAGATCTCCCACTGATTCATGCCAATTTTCAGGTAAATCTCCTTTAATTTCGGAGATCGTTTGTAAAATGGTTCCCTTTTTAGTGTTTATTTTTTCAAAATACCTAAATTTTTTAACTTCGATGTTTTGTGAAACCATAGCAAGATCGTTTCGAATAAGATCCACAATGGTGTAGTGTTCATACAACTCTTTTTTGTTTTGTTCCAGCTTTTGTTTAGCGTTTGGAATCTGCGCATCAATGGTTCCCTTCATAGGATAAGAGAATATTTGTTGATTCTCAATTTTAATAAATGTTTCTGGAGAGTAACATAAAAATGAATCTTGAAAACAGAGTTTATAAGGAGCATTTGCATGTTGGTAAATCTGAGGGAGGGGTAGATCTATTCCAATAAAAGTCTGGAAAGTTAAATTTAATAAATAGCTGTTTCCGTATAGAATTTCTTGTTTTACTTTTTGAAATATGGAGTTATATTTTTCAAAAGTGATGGGTTTTGGATGGAATGATATTGTAGGATTTGAGTTTAAAATATCAGATTTTTTTCCCCAGACTTTATCTAGAATAGTACATGAAATTCCTTGATTTTCAAGCTCCTCCATTGGAATTACATAACCGTTTTTACCTTCAAAGTCAACAATAAAAAGAAATGGAATCTTTTTGGTTCCCCATTGATTCATTTGTGATATGATGGAAGTTCTATTTAGAAGTTTCATGGGAAAAAGATAGATTATATGGTCTCTATATTATGGATTTATTAAGAAAATTTTCAATAATAGTTGCGCCTGATTTTGTAATATAAGATTCTGGATGAAACTGAACTCCATATATATTTTTGGAAGTGTTTTCAACAGCCATTACAACTCCATTTTCGTCTAATGCTGTGGTTTTTAGACAGTCAGGGATCTCTTGAGCTGCCCAAGAATGGTATCGTCCTACAATTAATTCTGTTTTATCTCGAAATAGGGTAGAAGTTGGATCGCAAGTGATCAAAGAGGGTACTCCGTGCATCACGGTGTCGGTATGGTACAACTTAGCCCCATAAAATTCACAAATTGCTTGATGTCCCAAGCATATTCCTAAAATTATCTTCTGATTCTGAAATTGTTTTAAAATATTTTTCATCATAGGGAAATGGTCGGGTAGGGATGGGCCAGGAGAAAAAATAATATGAGAAAACGGAGCTATTTCTTCTATGGTTAATGTTTTACTTTTTTTAATAGTAATAGAAATTGAAGATACTTTTCGAATCAATTCTACAACATTGTATGTGAAAGAGTCGTTGTTGTCAACAATTAAGAGCATATTGTTAAAGAAAAAGGTGTAACATTTGTGGGTACAAAATTACACCTTTTTTTTAAGAAGAGAATGGGATAAGAAACCTATTTTTTAAGAAGGTCTCTAATTTCAGTAAGTAATACTTGATCCGTAGTTGGTGCAGGAGGTGCAGCAGGTTCCTGAGCTTGTTTTTTCTTTGCTTTATTCATCGCTTTAATTACCATAAACATTACAAAAGCAACAATCAAGAAATCAATGAAAACTGTGATAAAATCACCGTATAAAAGAGCATTTTCAGGTTTAATGACACTTCCAGCCGCATCAAGTTCTGCGGGAGAAATAACAAATTTAAGATCTTTAAAGCTGACACCTGCAGTCAAAAGACCAACAATAGGCATCACTAATCCGTTAATAAAGGCCGAAACAATTTTACCAAAAGCAGCTCCCATTACAAAAGCAATAGCCATGTCTACAAGATTGCCTTTCATGGCAAACTCTTTAAATTCTTTTAACATACTCATAGTTGTAATTTTTAGTTTATTAATAATTAAAATTTATATGAAAATCCAACTCCAAAGATCTCTTTGAATTGAATTTTATCTACACCTGCAGGATTTAATTCACTTGGGAATTTGATGTCATAATCGTAAATTAGATGTGCGATTAAGCTAATGGTAATATACTTATTTACTTTCATTGCGATCAATGTTTCCCAGTTTACATCAATAAATTGAGGATCTTTCAAGTAATTGGAATATAAGTCTAGTTTGGTAGTGAAAGAGATGTTTTTTAAGAATGGAGCTTTAAAGTCATTTTTGCTATAAATCATTCTAATGTATCCCCCAAATTCACTTTTCAATTTCTTGCCAGGATCAACTCCGAATGCACCTGCTAAAGAAAGTAATTCGTCGTTTACAATGGTCCATTTAGCAGTAACGGGAGCAATAAAAATACTAAGATTGTTGCCAGGTTTATAATCCATACCAAGCGCAGCAATTACATAAGCAGGAGCCAAAAAGTTAGAAATTTTTATGGTGTCAGAAGGCGTTTTATACCCAGGAGTCATTTGGGTTTTAACATTAAAAAGGGCTGCATAATACCAACTTCTAAAAGCTTGATACCCAAATTTTGAAAGGAGGTCAATTTTGTCATCTGTTTTTGAAAATGGGATCTCATTTCCTGTCCCTTGTTTCATCATACCATACCCTAAATCTAATGAGTTTGCCCATGCAAGTTTTCCTTTTTTGTAATTGGCAAACACACTAAATAGAGCATTTACAGAAATTGCATTCTCACCTCCGGCAGACCAATTGGTAAGTGAGGTTTGTGAGCCAGTCAAAGCAAAAACACCACCAGTTTTCCAACCTTTAGTGGTATCGGTTTCCTGTTTTCTTAAAACAGTTTCTCCATCAGTTACTTGAGCGAATGAATAAAAGCTCAATAAAGAGAAAATAGTTGCAAATAATAGTTTTTGTTTCATAGTAAATCAATTTAAGTTAACGTAATCAGATTAATTATGTTTAAGTAATGGTCATTTAATAAACACCTTGATTTTCAAAATCATATTCTTTATGCAAAAATAGTTTTTTTTTTAATATCAATACAATTTATTTTCTAAAATTGATACTTTTTTTATTATATTTGCACTTTAAAATTTTAATTGAGGAAATTTTAGAAAGTGTAGGGGGAAATGAATGTATAAAATTTAAAAAATGACAAATAAGGAGATGAAATTAAAATGTTTGGTAGTTGAAGATGATTCTCCATCTCAATTTCTTATCAAATATTTAATTAATCATACAGATTCACTTGAATTAACTTTTTGTGTTGAGGATGCATATAAAGCAAAACAGATTCTTGGTTCTAATCAAATAGATTTACTTTTTTTAGATATTAATCTACCTGGTTTTAATGGGATTGAACTCTTAGAGAGTATAGGATATCAACCCCCTGTTATTTTTACTACTGCTTATCCAAATTATGCACTTGATAGTTTTAATTTTAATGTCGTTGATTATTTGTTAAAACCCATTAGTGAGGATCGGTTTAAAAGAGCAGTTCAAAGAGCTTTAGAAAAAAGGAATTCAGATTCTATTAAAATTCAACATGAATTTGAAAATATTCCAACATTTATAAACATTCCTATTGGTATTGATTCTGTTGAAGTGGATATTAATGCTATTATTTATTTACAAAGTTGGGGTAATTATGTAAAAATATTTACGACGGAAAAGATGATTTTAGCATACATCACAACACAAGCCCTATTAGAGATGCTCCCCTCTTCACGGTTTTTTAGAGTTCATAAGTCTTTTACTATTAATAAATCATATATCACATCCAAAAATAGAAACGAGATCATTGTTGTTTCCACACCTATTCCTATAGGTATTTCGTATAGGCAGTCTGTACTTTCAAGTCTATAAACCATTATTCTAAGATTATCCAATTCAGCGAACATTTCGGTGCCTGACTTATTAGATTAACTATACTTTTAGTTAAATATTTCCAAATAAAATTTAATATTTTCTCTAATTTGTTGACAATTGTTGATAACTTTTTCAACTAGTTAAGATATTTGTAAAAATTGATTGTAAAAATTTAATGCTAATATTAGTTTTAAACTTATAACGTGTAAATAATCAAATATATACGTTTTTTTGGCATGCTTAATTAACATAAATAGTTTAAATAGGAATATGACAAATTGAATACGTCATTTATAATTAGGTATTACATTAATATAAAAAAAAAACTATTAAATTTGCAATTCATACAAAAACCTACTATGGATTTATTATTTTTTTCTTACAGATTCAATAATTCCGCAATAATTACAATAAATTTATTTTATTTTTCATAAATTCTTTTCCCATGAGAAATCTCTATTCTATCCCAAAAATTGTTGTGTTTGCATTGTTTGTTTTATTAACAGCAGCAAATATTACATCTTATTCACAAAACTGTTCTGTGAATGCAGGTACAACAGACACCATCTGTGAAAATGCTACGTTGACTTTGGTTGGTCAAAAATCTGGTCTATTTCAAGGAGCAGGTATAACTACATGGTCTCAAGTTGCAGGTCCGGCAGTTATTATCACTTCACCAAATAATTTAACTACTACTGTTGTGGGTTATTCGGGAGGTAACACTTACACTTTCAGATTGTCAACGTTATGTGATGATGGATCTTTAATTTTTCAAGATGTTGTAATTCGTGTTTTAACCGTCACAACAGCTACTGCGACGGGTGGATTTACTTCTTGTCCAGGAACTAATGTGGGGACCATTTATGGAAATATTCCAGGAGTTGATGAATCAGGTTCGTGGGAAATAATAAATAATGGAGGAGGAGCAACCGTAAATAGTCCAAATTCTCCTACTTCAACCATCACTTTTAATACTAATTGTGGAACAACCACCTTAAGATGGAATATTACCAATTCCAATGGTTGCTCTTCATCGAGTAATATCATATCAATTGTAAATTTAGGAGGAGTCGTTCCAATAGATGCAGGCAGTGATCGTACTTTATCGAATTGTTATTCAACTGTTCAATCAACTACACTTACAGCAACCAGCGGAGGTTGCGGGATTGGTGGGCAACAAGGATCATGGTCTATAATAAGCGGTCCAAATGTTCCAAATTTTTCTTCACCTAATAATAGTACAACTACTGTATCTAACTTAATAGAAGGGACCTATAGATTTAGGTGGACTGTTTCTGGGCCATGTATCAATGGATTTGATGAGGTGGATATTACTGTACCAGCTGCAACTGCAAGTATTACCACTGCTTATGCAGGAGCTAATCAACAATTTTGTGATAATAGAACAACGACAATACTCACAGGGAATTCACCACTATATGTGAATGAGATTGTTTTATGGGAAAAAGTTGGAATTTATCCTGATGTTACTATAGTTAATCCTACATTACCTGTTACACAAATTACAGGGCTAGATGGATCCAGTACTTATTCATTTAGATACACTATAAGAAATAATACTACAGGATGTTCAAGTTCTTCATTAGTAACAATTTCCTATTTTCCAGATGCTCCCTCTGTGACCATCACACAAAAGCCCATATTAATTTCTTGTGCCTCATCTACTGCTGTAATTCCTTATATTTCATCTGGTTCAGGAGTAACTCAATATCGTGTTATATCTGGCCCGGCAGGTGCATTTACTTATCCAACTCCTTGGGTTAGTGTTTATTCATCACCAACTTCAATAAATGGATTCACTGAAATAGGTTCCTATGTTGTGCAATTTCGAAGATATACAGCAGTTGATGTAAGCTGTGGCACTGAGTATGACGAAGTAACTGTTATTGTATCTGAATCTCCAATATTAGCAAATGCAGGGACACCTCAGATATTGAATTGTGATGTTCCTTCAACCGTATTAGCAGGAAACGATCCAGGTGATTTTGTTGGGACTTGGTCACAAGTAGATGGACCAACGACGGTTACATTATCCGATCCAAATGCTCATAATTTAGGCATTTCTGGTTTGATACCTGGTCTATATACTTTCAGATGGACCATATATGGTGGGCCAACGTGTCCACAAAACTCAGATGAAGTTACCGTTGTGGTTGCTTCTGTAACCCCAACATTTCATGATGCAGGGTTAGACCAAACTGTTTGTTCTGGCTCACCCCTTCAATTAAATGCTGAAATAGCTCACTTTCCTTTTGAGATAGGGGTTTGGAGTGTTTCACCAAGCGCTGGAATTGTATTCTCTGATAGTTTAGATCATCAAGCTACTGTTACAGGGTTACAGAATAGTACCATTTATACATTCACTTGGACCATGAAAAATGGTTGTGGGAGTAATTCAGATGATGTTATCATAACTGTTAACGATAATATAGGAGCGATTGCCTCAAATGCTGGTCCAGATCAGTGTTTAAATGAAGGAGTAACAACTACTACTTTGGCGGGGAATAACCCACCAGATGGAACCGCCAGTTGGTCTCAAAAAAGTGGACCAAATAGTGCCGTATTTACCGATGCAAGTCAATATAATACTACAGTAACAAACTTAATTGATGGAACTTATGTATTTTTATGGACTATTACTGCCGGTGTAGGATGTAACCCCACGGTTGATAGTGTTATGATTACAATTGGGGGTGTGACAACTGCTACTGCTCCTGCAGATGTGATTTTATGTGGAAATTCATATACTTTAGTTGCTAATGCAACAGAATCAGGTGAATCTGGGCTTTGGACACAAGTAATGGGAAATGCTGGTCCAGTTATACAAACTCCTACAAGTAATTCAACCTTAATCACTGGCTTGGTTAATGGATCTTATACTTTCAGATGGACCATCACCAATGGGGCTTGTGTATCTTATGATGATGTTACAATCAATGCCTCTGAACCACCAGTTTCTGTAAATGCTGGTGATAGTCTTGGAGTATGTGAAGCATCATCAGTTCAACTTAATGCTACCCCAGTGGATGGTGGAGTTTGGACCCTCCTTTCAGGGCCAAATTTTCCTACTTTCTCAAGCTATACAGTTGCCAATCCTACGGTTTCAGGATTAGTTATGGGAACATATAGTTTTGTTTGGAGTAACACTTCTTCTGAGTTTTGTCCTTCAACTAAAGATACTGTTAAAGTTACTGTTGTTCCTGCAGCAAATGCTGGTTCAAATCAAAGTTATTGTGAAGCGATTACTTCTGTTAATTTAGCAGGTAACCCATCAAGCGTTGGGACTTGGACCTGGGTACCAGATCCTTTATTAACTCCTCCAACCATCACTCCAACATCTCAAAATACAGCTATAGCTTCAGGATTGTCTAGTGGGACAGAGGATGTTGTAACTTATCGATTCCTCTATACAATAACAACACCTACATGTTCAACATCAGATGAGATGACCGTTACTCTTTATGCTCCACCAAGTACAGCAAATGCCGGACCGGATCAGAATCTTTGTAATCAAACAACATTCCATTTAGCTGCTGTAGATCCAGATTTTGGTGATGGGACATGGAGTATTTTATATCCATCAAATCCAGTGGGATCATTTTCTGATATTCATGATCCTACAGCTACATTTACAGGTGCTGTAACTGGTACTTATGTTTTTCAATGGACAGTTGCTAACGGTTCTTGTAGCAATGCAGACCAAGTAAGAATTGAAAACTATGCTGCACCTTCTGCTGCAGTTGCTGGTCCAAATATTGAGTCTTTGTGCGTTTCTACTGCTACTATGGCCGCTACTGATCCAGCAATTGGTGTTGGTCAGTGGACTTTTATATCAAAAATTGGAAATGGACCAACCCCAGTAATAACTTCTCCCATACTTTACAACACAACGATAACAAATTTAGGACCTCAATCAGATGGCACTTCAGAAGTGTATACTTTTCAATGGTCAGTTTCCAATGGTCCTACATGCCCTGTTAATACTCAAACAATGACTATTACTGTTCATCAAATTCCTACAACTGCAATTGCCGGATCTGATCAAAATTTATGTGCTGATTTTTCCACAGTTTTGGATGGTAATACACCATCACCTGGAACAGGAACATGGAGTGTAATTGCTTCGCCTTCTGGAGCAACTCCTCCAGTCTTTACAAATGATGACGCATCTACACCTACCGCTACAGTAGATTTTGATCCTACAAAATATGGTACATATCAACTTCGTTGGACCACCAATACAACATTCTGTAACTCTCACGATGATGTAAATATAACCATTTATCAAGAACCATCTACACCAACAAATGTTTCTGATTTTGTAATTTGTCAATTTGATCCTCTAATTTTGTCAACCACTCTACCAGAAGTAGGAACAGGGGTTTGGTCAAAAATAACAGGACCTAATGTTAATATTCTTACACCAGATTCAAATGTAACACAAGTGATTGGTTTTGTTGTTGGAACTTACGTTTTTAGGTATACTGTTTCTAACGGAACTTGTACTCCTAAATATGATGAGGTTACAGTAACGGTTAATCCAATACCAGTTCAGGCCCTAGTAGGTTCAGATCAATTCTTATGTGGTGTAACATCAACTACTACAACCAGAGCAAAATATACTACTGAAACTGGCACATGGATCGTAGTAGAAAAACCTGATGAAGTTGCAAACCCAACCTTTAGTAATGACTTTACATTAATCAATGATAGTATCTATATTACAACGATAAATGGATTAGTTCCAGGTTCTCCAAATGTATATAAATTAAGATGGGAATTAGCCAACGGTGGGTGTACTTCTTTTGACGAAATGTACATCACAGTATGGGAAACCCCCACAACCTCAAATGCTGGCACATCTCAAGATTTATGTTATACAACATCTTTTAGTTTAAATGGAAATACTCCAACAGTGGGAACAGGTACATGGGATTTATTCTCTGGTCCGAATACCCAAACAATAGTAACTCCCACATCTGCAACAACATCTGTTACTGTTACAGAACCAGGAACCTATATTTATAGATGGACAATCACAAATGGTACAGTTTGTGCCCCTTCAACGGATACAATGGTAGTTATTGTTAGACCACCAATAGGTGTAACTGGACCAACTTCGGTTGCTGTATGTAATGAAGCACAACCAACACTTACGGTTACCCCTTCTGGAGGTACAGGCACCTACAATTACCAATGGAGAGAAAGTAGTGTTGGATGTACAGGACCTTGGACAACAGTGGGTGATAATCTTGCAACCTATCAAACCAATGAAATAACGGAAACAAGATATTATTCAGTTATTGTTACAGATAAAACACTTACTTGTGACCAAGTAACATCATCATGTGCCACTGTTACTTTTTTTGAAGATCCTTTAATTACAAATACTCCTTTAGATAGTTCTATTTGTAAAGGGGGGACTGCATCCTTTACCGTAACTGCCACAGGTGGCACTCCAACAAATACTTTCCAATGGCAATATTATAATGGAAGTACTTGGAATAATGTAATTGATAATACTCCTACTGGTGTTACATATACTAACGCAACCTCAGCAACTTTAAATATTGCCACTACAAATAGTACTCCTGCTGGGAATTATCAATACCAGGTAATTGTTTCTGCAAGTGGATTAGATTGTGATCCAACTACTTCATCAACCATAAGATTATATGTATATGATGACCCAACCATTACAGCTCAACCAATTGGAGATTCAATTTGTAGTAATACTTCAATTGAACTGAGTGTAACTGCTTCAGGTGCTATACCTCCAAATTCTATCTCTTATTTATGGCAAGTTAGTTTAAATGGAACAAATGGATGGTCATCTGTTGGTTCTAATTCAAGCACATACACTACTCCAGAATTAAATAATACAACAAGATATTATAGGGTGATTATTACCCAAACACAATCAGGGTGTTCTACTACTTCTAGTAATGCCATGGTAGTTTGGAATCCAATACCAACTGTGACAAGTGCAGCTACCAAAACAATATGTAATGGTGCGAGTACAAACCATGTTTTAGCTTCTAATGTGCCAAATACAACCTTTACATGGACTGCCGCACATTTATCGGGGAGTCCAATTACTGGGTTTAGTGATTGTAATACTGATTGTGGAACTACAATTAATCAAACTTTAACTAATGTAACAACTGCATCAGGTGTAGTTAGATATACGATCACTCCAACTGGACCACCAACAACTTTATGTGTAGGAACTGAATACACTTTTGATGTCACTGTGAATCCAACACCTGACGTTATTGCCAATCCAACATCTAGACTTATATGTTCTGGGGGATTAACAAATATTTCATTAAGTACAAATATAACAACCCCAGCAGTAACCTATTCTTGGAGTGTTGTTACTAGCGGCCCAACAATAACAGGGGCAACTGCTGGCTCAGGAAATTTAATTAATCAAACTTTATCAAATACTGGAACAGCTTTAGGTACTGCAACATATACTATAACACCATATATTGGTACATGTAGTGGTACACCTATTGAAGTTGTTGTTACTGTCGCACCAACAGGGCAGGTTGATAATGTCACAGCTCAAGTATTTTGTCATGGTGTAACCACTTCAGAATATACTTTTACAACCAATAGAACTGATGGAACTACAACTTATGCTTGGAGCAATGTAAATACAGCAACTAATCTTGATCCAAGTGGGACGGGTAATTTACCCTCTTTCACTACTTCTAATACAACTACATCTCCAATAAGTGGAACTGTTACCGTAACTCCAACCTATTCATACACTTCTGCACCTACAACTGTAAATTGTCCAGGAACTCCTATTAATTTTACTATAACTGTTAATCCTTTAGGACAAGTTAATGATAAAAATGACACTACAGTTTGTATCGATGGTATAGCAAATATTAATTTTACTACTCTAAATACTCTTGGGACTACTGTATATCATTGGGTAAATAATAATACAGGAATTGGATTAGCAGCATCTGGTTCTGGAAATATATCATTTACGGCAGAAAATAGCACTACAGCTCCCATAGTATCAACAATTACTGTTACACCTGAATTTACATACAATGGAGTAACTTGTTCAGGAGATGACATGGAATTTGACATTACAGTAAATCCATCAGGACAAGTGAATGATATTGATACTATTCAAGTTTGTCATGGAAATACAGTTGGTCCAATTATTTTTGAAACTGAAAATACAGGAGGAACAACAACCTACAATTGGGTAAATGATAAACCAGGAATTGGATTAGCATCTGCTGGTTCAGGAAATATTAGTCTCTTTACAGCAATTAATACTGGAACAACACCTGATACAGCAAGAATTATTGTTACTCCTGTATTTACACAAGAAGCATCATGTTTTGAAACAATTGATACTTTTATAATCATTGTGGATCCAATCCCAGTAATTCAAACCTCTTCAACTAAAACTATATGTTCAGGAACTTCTGTTGATTATACTTTTATATCCAACGTTATAGGATCTACCTATACTTGGACATCTACAAATACTGGAGGATCAATATCTGGATATAATTCAGATACTGGAACATCTATCAACGATGTTTTAACAAATTATGGTCCAACCGATGGTGTCGTTGTGTACGAAATCACACCGATAGGGCCTGTTCCATCTGCTTGTCCAGCACCAAAGTTTTATCTTACCGTAAATGTTTTTAACTGTAACCAAAAAATTGGTGTTTCTAAACAATTGGTTAATACTGAAAATAATAATGATGGAACATTTAATGCACAATTTAATATTAGAGTTCAAAATTATGGCAACATCGATTTAACAAATATTCAAGTTACGGAAGATTTAACAACTCATTTTGGTGCTTCAAATTATGAGATTATTGATCTCTATAGTACTTCATTTGACGTAAATACTTCTTTTAATGGGAATACTAATACAAATCTGCTAAATAATGCAGGGACTAACAATAATCTCGCAGTGGGAGCTTCAACTAACATAGTTTTAAAGATTAGAATATTAACGCCAAACAATTACACCAATCAAGTTATTGCTTCTGCAACAACAATTGGGGGAAGTGTAACAGATCTATCTACAAATGGCAGTGATCCTGATCCAGATGGAGATACAATTCCTGGAAATAACAGTATCCCAACGCCAATAAATAATTGTGTTAATACTTTAACAGTCAATAGTATAACACCTACTCAATGTAATGCTTCTGTTGGAAGTGTGACCATAACCAGTAGTAATGGAGCATCGATTATAGTAAATGGGACAACAGTAGCTTCTCCAGCTACTTTTACAAACTTAGCAGCAGGTTATTATACTGCAATTTCAACAGGAAGTTGTCCTGCGACAATTGGTTTTAATATCAATAACTCAAATAGTACTTTAGCTGCCACTGTAACAACAACAGATGTTTTATGTAATGGGGGTGCAACAGGAACAGCAACAATTTCGATTTCTGGGGGTCAAACACCTTACTCTTTATCCATAAATGGAGGTGCAACAATTAATCCATCAACATTACCTGGAACCCATTCAATGACTGGATTGTTAGCAGGTAATTATAATGTTTTAGTTAAAGATGCCAATAATTGTACATATTATATAAATTTTGATATTGATCAACCTTCACTAATCAATGCCAACTTTGGATGTCCAACTTGCGTTACTCAAGTTGCTTGTGTTGGTGGATCAACAGGGAGTGCTACTGTAACCGTATCAGGTGGAACGATACCTTATTCCTATGCTTGGAGTCATAGTGCTGGATTAAATAATAGAACAGCTACAGGTTTAGCAGCCAATACATATACTGTAACTGTTACGGATGCCAACAGTTGTACAACAACTGCTAGTGTTACAATTACTCAACCCGCAAATGCATTGACATCTGCAATATCAACTGTAAATGTTTTATGTAATGGCTCAAATACTGGTTCAATAACAGCTACTCCATCATTTGGTGTAGCACCATATCATTATTATTGGAGTAATGGATCTACTAATCAAACTGTTACTGGACTATTAGCAGGTGCATATTCAGTTACAATTTATGATGCAAACGGATGTACAACGACTAATTCTGGAACGATAACACAACCTACAACTCCTTTAAGTGCTACAACATCAGGTTTGACAAATCCAAGCTGTAATGGTGCTAATAGTGGTAGTGCGATTGTAAATCCTTTAGGAGGAACAGGAGATTATTCTTACTTATGGAGTAATGGTCAAACTACTCAAACAGCAACTGGATTAACTGCCGGAACACATTCTGTTACTGTAACAGATGAAAATGGATGTTATATTGTTAAAAATGTATTTTTATCAGATATTTCAGCTGTGGTAGCTACTATTACTTCAACAACACATTTGAATTGTTACAATGTAAATATTGGTTCAGCAACCGTTACAGGTTCAGGTGGAAACGGATCTTATGATTATCTTTGGTCTTCAAGTGCAGGAGATCAAGATACTCAAACCGCATCCAATCTACCCGCTGGATTACATTCCGTAACCGTTACAGATGGAAATGGATGTATTGCAGTTACAAATGTAACGATAACCCAACCTACACAACTGGTTGCAGATATTATTGCTTCAACCAATGTAAGTTGTAATGGTGGAAATGATGGAACAGCCACAGTGAATGGTACAGGTGGAACATTACCATATATATATTCATGGCCAGTTACTGCAGGATCACAAACAACAGCAATTGCAACTGGTTTAGCCCAAGGCACCTATGTTGTAACCGTAACTGATCATAATCTTTGTACAGCAACGGCAAGTGTTACTATTCAACATCCTGCTGCTAGTTTAAATATAACCTCAACTCCAGCTACCATTACAAATGTATCTTGTAATGGTTTGTCTAATGGCTCAATTAACATTACATTAACAGGAGGAACAGCACCATACACTTATGTTTGGTCAAATGGTATGTCTACAGAAGATATTTATAACATTCCTGCAGGATCTTATTCTGTTACAGCAACTGACGCAAATGGTTGTTTAATCACAGGAGAAGATTATATTGTAACACAACCAACCGCCTTAACGTTAGTAGTGTCAAACTTAGTCTCAACACCTTGTAATGCTTCAGTGGGTTCTGTAACATTAACAGCAACCGAAGAAGGAACAATAACTTTAAGTAATGGAACATCTCATGCTGTTTCATCTCCAAGTTTTGCCTATAATTTTACAAATTTACCTGCTGGATTTTATTCTGCAACTTTCATTTCTTCATCTACTGGAAATTGCTCAGCAACAGCTCAATTTAATATTTCTAGCAACAATAGTACTTTGGCAGCAACGGTTTCAACCACAGATGTAACTTGTTTTAATGCTAATAATGGACTTGCAACAATTACAATTAATGGAGGCACTGCTCCATTTACTCTATCTATTAATGGTGCTGCTCCGGTTGCTCCAAATAACTTACCTAACGTTCATCAGTTGTCTAATCTAACTCCAATTAATTACAATGTATTTATTACTGATGCTACAGGTTGTACATACTATCTAGCATTTGATATAGATCAACCTACACAATTAATTGCAGAAATAGTAAATTATAATGATGTAAGTTGTATAGGTGGTAATGATGGTTTTGCTACAATAAATGCAACAGGAGGAATCACACCATATAATTATGCTTGGCCTTCAACTGCCTCTAGTCAAACTACTTCAACTGCTACTGCTTTAACTGCAAATACCTATGTAGTTACGGTAACTGATGCAAGAGGGTGTACAGCTACAAGAAGTGTGGTTATTGGAACTGACCCATATACACCACCATCAATAGTTTGTCCTTCAAGTATGACCTTTATTGCCATTGCGGGTGGAACTACCTGGACTTCTGCGGCAAACCAATTAAATCCTCTTTTAATTATTGATCCTTGTAATTCACATACTTTAAGTTACTCCATAACAGGTGCCATAACAGCTTCCGGAAATGGAAATGTTCCTCCTACATCTTTTGAAATGGGTGTGAGTACGATAACCTATACTTTAACTCATAATAATTTGCCTGCTAACACAGAAACATGTATATTTACAATAACTGTTCAAGATTTAGAAGCCCCACAAGTGGCTTGTCCTAATGATATAAATGTAACCAATACACCAGGTCTTTGTGGTGCAATTGTTACATTTGATCCACCTACGGTTGATGATAATGCCGTATTACCTTCAGATGGAACACCAGTTAATCTATTAACAAATGGAAACTTCGAAACAGGTAATCTTTCATCATGGGTGTCTACTACAATAGGTTCTCCAAGTGGTACATGCCCAAGTTCTCCTAGAGATTTTAATGTTTCATCTTCTGGAAATGCAACGGGATGTTTTGCAGCTTCTAATCCAATAGGGGGGAATTATGCACTCTATAATATGTTAGATGGGACAGGTCCATTAACCTTTAGAATTTATCAAATTGTAACGATTCCTTCAAATGTTTCTGTTGCAACACTAGGTTGGCGAGAAAGTTGGAGAACCAGTTATAATGGTGCTTCTAGAACAATGAGAATCGATCTTTATAATGCTGCTGGAACAATTCTTGAATCAAATTTACATAGTTATGCATTTCCATCCATAGCAAATTCAAATGGATGGCAAACCAGAAGTATTGATGTAACCTCTGCCATTCAAGCACATGAAGGAGAAGATTTAAGGTTAGTTGTAAGTGTTGCAATACCATCAACATGGACAGGTCCAGCTGGTTTAGGATTGGATAATTTTGCTTTAGATGTAAGAGGTGGGTCCAGTACAATTGTTCAAATTGGAGGTTTACCAAGTGGATCTATATTCCCAGTAGGTACAACCACAAATACATTTTTAATTACTGATGGATCAGGAAATACAACCTCATGTAGTTTTGATGTTAATGTTAATGATGTTGAACAACCCAATATTAGTTGTCCATCAGATGTGACAATAAATTCAAATAATCTTGGAACAACAGGAGATTGTGCTGGTCAATATCAATGGTATCATCCAACTCCTGAAGATAATTGTAGTATTACAACGTATAATGTAAGATATCTCAACCCAGATGGAACTGTTGAGGGTCCTTTTGTATTAGATCTAACTGTTTTTGATTATATTCCATATTATGCAAATAGACATTTTGATGTTGGAACTACAAGAGTTTCTTATTACATTATTGATGGAGTAGGATTAGTTGATAGCTGTTCATTTAATGTTACAGTTCTTGATAATGAACCTCCTGTTTTCTTAAATTGCCCATCTGGAACTGTATATACAATAGGAACTGATGCAAATTGTTCCAATGGAGTAATTTGGCCAATTCCTGTCGTTACAGATAATTGTGGGGTAACTTCATATCTTCAAACTTCAGGTCCAACTTATGGATCTCAACTATTACCTGGTACATACGATATTGTATATACTGCAAGAGATGCAGCAAATAATTTTACTACATGTAGCTTTACAGTTATCATAGTTGATGATGATACACCATATTTGGTTTGTCAACCAGACGTAGTGGTTAATGCCAATTCAGGATTGTGTACTTACACTTCAACAGCTGGGGAATTTAATCCGTTATTGTCTGTAGATAATTGTCCAAGTCAAAATTTATCCTATGCAATAACAGGAGCAACTGAAACTTCAGGTACAGGAAATGTTCCTTCAATACAGTTTAATTTAGGTGTAAGTACTATTACTTATACCTTAACAGATGATGCTTTACCAGCAAATATATCAACTTGTAGTTTTACAGTGACAGTGATTGATGATCAAAATCCTATCTTTACTTGTCCTTCTCCTATAGCAACCTTTACAGATTTAAATCAATGTGATTATACTTATTCACCAAATATAATTGCTGCTAATGTTTCTGATAACTGTACTGTAGATGGTTCATTAACTATAACCTATAAAGTATATACCCCTGACAATACGATTTATGGGCCATATGCAAACAATACTCCTTTTGACTTCCCTGTTGGTATTAGTCAGGTTGAATATAAAGTACTTGATGCCGCAGGGAATTATACAACTTGTAATCAGCAGATTACGATTACTGATAATCAAAATCCATCCATTATATGTCCAACCTTAGATGCATCATATCCAAATACATCAGGTCTTTGTGGTTACACTGTTAATGGAAGTGGATTTAATGCATCAGCTTCAGATAATTGTGAAGTGTCTTCAATTACTCATAATTATAATTGGGGTAATCCTTATACATTAAATGGTGCAACCTTCCCAGTAGGATCTACCATAGTAACATGGACTGTAACTGATATTCATGGAAATAGTTCAACGTGTAGCAATACAATTGTAGTAACTGATAATGAAGACCCAGTTTTTGTGAATTGTCCTAATGGAGAAGTATTTACAATCGGAGCAGATGCAAACTGTGCAAATGGTGTTATTTGGAGTATTCCAGTTGTTCAAGATAACTGTGGTGTAGTTTCATATACAGAAACATCTGTAGGAGGACCTTTCTACGGAGAACAATTATCACCAGGTACATACAATATTGTTTATACTGCAATTGATGCCGCAAACAATTCAACTACCTGCGGATTTACCGTTGTGATTGTTGATGATGAAAATCCTTATCTTGTTTGTCAACCCAACATGATTATTCCTAATGATCCAGGTGTTTGTACATGGACTTCTGCAGAGAATGAACTCAATCCACTTCTTTCAGTAGATAATTGTCCAAATTATCATTTACAATATAGAATTTCAGGAGCCACTGAGGTTACTACCTGGACAAATGGTGTAGTTACACCAACAACATTTAATTTAGGTGTTTCTACTGTAACTTACAGATTATTTGATAATTCGCCTGCAACAGATACTATCTATTGTAGTTTTACTATAACTATTGTAGATGATGAAGCTCCTCAGCTAAATTGTCATGCTAATTTAAATGTTAGTACAAATTCTAATTTATGTACTTATTCCTATAATCCAACGCTAACAAGTGGGATAGCACAAGGACAAACACTTGATAATTGTACGCCATTTAATAATTTAACCATTTCTTATCAAGTTTATAATCCAGATAACTCAATTTCTGGTCCATATACTAATGGAACAAATTACTTATTCGTTCCAGGAGTTAGCCAAGTAGTTTATAAAGTTGTAGATGCATTTGGTAATTTTACAACATGTACACAACAAATTACAGTTACCGATAATCAATTCCCTGTAATTACTTGTCCAACAATTGCATCATTCTATAATAATCATCCAGGTGTTTGTGGATATGTTGCAAGTAATAACGAATTTAATGCTGTTGCCTCTGATAATTGTGGAGTAGTGAGTCTTACACATAATTATAGCCCATGGGGTAATCATAACTCTTTGAATGGGGTAACATTCCCAGTTGGAACAACCCTTGTAACATGGAGAGCAGTAGATGCACATGGTAATATTTCTTACTGTAATATTACAATTGTTGTTAGAGATGTTGAAGCTCCTGTCTTTGTAAATTGTCCAGAAGGTCAAACGTTTACAATTGGAGCCGATGCAAATTGTGTAAATGGAGAAATCTGGAGTATTCCAGTTGCAACAGATAATTGTGGAGTGATCTCAGTTGAACAAACATTTGGAACTCCTCAAGGTACTCAATATGCATTAGGTCAACACCTTATTATTTATACTGCTAGAGATGCTGCTGGGAATACCTCAACTTGTTCTTTCACAGTGAATATTGTTGATGATGAAACTCCTCTTTTAGTTTGTCAACCTGACTTAACTGTTCATACTGATAATGGATCTTGTAGTTGGACATCACTTGCTGGTCAACTTAACCCTCTAATTTCATTTGATAATTGTCCAAATTTTACCCTGACTTATACTATAACAGGAGCAACTTCTGTTCCACTATCAATTGGAAATGTTCCTTCTATGCAATTTAATATTGGAACAAGTACAATAACTTATTCAATTAGTGATAATGCCGCTAATCCTAATGTATGGATTTGCAGTTTTAATGTTACTGTAATTGACGAAGAGGCACCTATTGTTAATTGTCCAACAAATATTTCACATAGCCTTCCATCAAATTCTTGTACTTATAGTTATAGTCCAAATTTAGCTCAGACTGTAAATGTATCAGACAATTGTACCGCTTTTGGCTCTTTAACAAGAACCTATCGTGTACATAACCCAGACAATAGTATCACATCATGGTATTCACAA
>JBLJBB010000094.1:0-23899 GCA_047638115.1 Bacteroidales bacterium
GTGTTTTATTAGAAAATTTGATTTTTATTCAACTTTTTTAATGCTTTAGCCCTGTATCAACTATTTATGGCATTTAAACTTACAATTAAAAATAGTATCTTTGCCATCCATTTATTAAATCGTATCATCTATGAAAATTTTTAAAAAAATTTCATTCTTGACATCCCTTGAAAAAATGGGGAACAAGTTACCACATCCCGCAGCACTTTTTGGAATATTTGCTTTAACAACACTTCTCATTTCGCTATTAGGAAATCTACTTGGATGGAGCGGTATTCATCCTGCTACTGGAGAATCAATTACCATTGTAAATCTGTTATCTAAAGAGGGGCTTCATAGAATTCTATTAGAGATGGTGGATAATTATACTGGTTTTGCTCCCCTTGGAATTGTTATGGTAGCCATGCTTGGTATTGGAATTGCTGAGAGTAGTGGTTTGATAAAAGCTGCTATAAATAATCTTCTGATTAAAGCTCCAAAAAACAGCATAACTTTTATGATTGTGTTTACTGGAATCCTTTCAAATATTGCTTCTGACTTAGGATATATATTAATCATCCCTCTTGCAGGTGTTATATTTCACTCATTAGGAAGGAATCCATTAGCGGGTATGTCTGCTGCTTTTGCTGGGGTAAGTGGTGGATTTAGTGCCAACCTTCTGATTGGAACAATAGATCCTCTTCTTGCTGGATTATCTACTGAAGCTGCACGTATTATTGATCCAAAATATTATGTGATGCCCACTGCAAATTACTATTTTATGGCTGTTTCAACCATTGTTATTGCTTTTGCAGGGACTTGGATCACGAAGTATTTTATTGAACCACGTTTAGGTGTGTATACAGGAGATGTTCCTCAAGAGGAGATCAAAAATCTTTCAAAAAATGAAAGGAAAGGATTAAGATGGGCTGGAATAACACTACTATTTTTTATTGTTTTGATTGCCTTAGGGCTGATTCCTAACCATGGAATACTTAGGGGTGCTGATAACACAATTTTACACTCTCCAGTTTTAAAAGGATTTATTGCAGTTCTTTTTATTGTTGCTGGAGCAATAGGTGTTGTTTATGGATATGTAAGTGGTACTTTCAAGAAACATAGTGATGTAGTTGCAGGAATGAACACTAGTTATAAAGGGATGATCTCTTTTTTAGTATTGGTTTTCTTTGCTGCTCAATTTGTTGCCTGGTTTAAATGGAGCAATTTAGGATTATTAATCGCAATTAAAGGGGCAGCGTTTCTTCAAACGGCTAATCTTGGTTTGATTCCTTTGGTTATTCTTTTTATATTACTTTCCGGGTTTATAAACATGTTTATGGGTTCTGCCTCTGCAAAATGGGCCATTATGGGCCCTGTTTTCATTCCCATGTTTATGCTTTTAGGGTATTCACCTGAGCTTTCACAAGCTGTTTTTAGAATTGGAGATAGTTTTACAAATGTGATCTCCCCCATGATGAGTTTTTTTGCTCTTATCATTGTCTATTATCAAAAATATGACTCTAAATCTGGCATTGGAACACTTATTGCCACCATGTTACCCTATTCCATTGGGTTTTTTATTATTTGGACCATCTTAATGATTTTTTGGATTTGGCTAGGAATACCATTAGGTCCAGAAGCTGGTTTATACTATCCAAATCTTTAAATTATAAACTCATTTCACTTATAATATCGTGATATTTTGGATACTGACTGAGTAATTCTTGTTTGTTAGCTAAAATAAAATCTTCAAACTCAAAACCTGGAGCTACAATACAACTTACCAAAGAAAATCCAGTTTTTGATTCGATTTGTGCGGCAAACCAATTCCCCTTTGGAATCACTATTTGAGGAGTTTCTCCATTATCAAAGTGAATTCCTAACAAATGTGTAACGAGTTCCCCATGTTGATCTATTTCATAAATAATTATGGTTTCCCCTTGATGAAACAACCAGATCTCATCTGATAATACTTTATGAAAATGGGATTTATCTTCATTGGTAAGCATATAATAGATGGCAGTACTGCTATCTCGTTCTTTACCATTATCTAACTTAATCCTATGTTCCCCACGATAGGTTTCTTTGTAATAACCACCTTCTGGATGTGGCTGTAAGTTTAGCTCTTGTATCAGTTTAGAGGCGTCCATTCTGTATTTATTTAATAAATTCAATAATTGCCTCTAAAAATCCAGCTTTTAATGGCATATTTGGCATATTATAGGTTCCCATATTCTCTTTTGTATCCATTGAAGATTCTTTCAATACATGGTTCATATTGTCAATGATCAATAATTCTGCTTTTGGATTCCCTTTAGATAGCAAATAGGCCTCCTCTGTTTTTACTTGCAAATCTGTTGTTCCCTGAACAATTAAAATATCTCCTTTTAACTTGCCAATCTCATTGGATGGGTCATATTTGAACCAAGAGATCATATAAGGTTGGATAGATGGTCTAAACATAGACATTAAATTAGGATCCACTTTTTCAACAGTTTTACCCGCTTTTAAACTATCAATAATTTGGTTGGTTGCAGCAATCAAATAGATAGGCAGTTTATCTTTTAACTGATCTTGTAGTATTTTATCAGATGATTTCCCTGGACCTGCAACCGAAATATATCCCTCAATTTTGGTTTGTTGAGCGGCTAATATTCCAATAAGTGATCCTTCACTGTGTCCTAAGATATAAAGCTCTTTAAACCGCTTATCTGTTTCCAGAAGATGAATCCAGGCAATGGCATCTTGAACATAGGTTTCAAACCGCAACTCACTTTCACTACCCATCGCATTTTTACTTGCTCCAATACCCCTTTTGTCAAATCTAACAGAGCCAATCCCACTGTCAGCTAATCCACGGGCAATCATCAGATATGCATTACTAGTTAAACCTATTGCAGAATTGCCATTTCTATCTGTTGGCCCAGATCCAGCAATAATCAAAACCAACGGAAAAGATTTCTTTTCAACAGGGATCGTCAATGTTCCGTATAGATCTCCCGTAGGTGTTTTTAAAATGATTTCACTTTCAATAAATTTTGAAGAGGAATCAGTTTGAGAAAATGTATTCATAATCAATGCAATAAGTGCAAAAAATAAAACGATTTTTTTCATTTTTTTTCATTTTTTATATGCAGCAAAAGTAACGAAAATTAGCAAATTACAAAATCCCACAATCCGTAGTCCGCAGTCCGTTGTCCGTTCTCTTTTTTCATATCTTTGTAAAATCAAAAATCTCGTACCATGAATCTAGAAAAATATCAACAAATTAAGTCGGAACTGCCTGTAAACGTTAAACTTGTTGCTGTTTCGAAGACAAAACCAGTGGAAGATATCTTAAAACTTTATGATGCTGGTCAACGCTGTTTTGGCGAAAATAGAGCCCTGGAATTGAGAGATAAACACGATTCTTTACCTAAAGATATCGAATGGCACTTTATTGGCCACATGCAAACCAATAAGATCAAGTATATTGCCCCTTTTGTGTCGCTGATTCATAGTGTCGATAGTTTTAGCTTGTTGAAGGAGATCAACAAAAATGCAGGGAAAGTGCATCGGGTGATTCCCTGTTTGTTGCAGTTTTTTATTGCAGAAGAGGAAACTAAGTTTGGTTTTGATATCAATGAGTGTAAACAAATGCTTGAATCTGAAGATTTTAAAACATTAATAAATATTCGGATTGTGGGTGTGATGGGGATGGGCACGTTTACAGATGATCATACTCAAACCCAACGGGAATTTCACCATTTAGCCGAAATTTTTAAAGTATTAAAAGATAACTATTTTCAAAATCAACCCGATTTCAAGGAGATCTCAATGGGGATGACCGACGACTATCACATCGCGATAGAGGAGGGGAGTACTTTGGTTCGGATTGGAAGTGCCATTTTTGGCTCCAGATAAGCTAAATCTCAACCTGTAAACCATCAAAAGCCAAATAGACATTATCCGGTAGTGTAGGGTTGATCTCGCTATATTTTCCCATATCATGACTAATATGAGTTAAATAGGCCACTTTTGGTTTCAACTCACTGATGATTCCCAGTGCTTGCGACAAACAAAAATGGGAATAGTGCTCCTCATGTCTTAAAGCATTGATAACCAGAAGATCCAGGTTCATTAATTTTTGTTTCTCTTTGGGAGCAATAAAACTGCCATCCGTAATGTAAGCCAATTTCCCAATTTTAAAACCCAAAATGGGGAGACTAAGATGTTTCACATGGATCGGTTCCACCTCAATTCCATCAACATCAAAAGGAGTATCATGAACAGAATGTAATTTAAAAGTTGGAACGCCAGGATATTTAAACGTCTTAAAAGCATAATCGTAATCCTTCTCAATGACGTGTAAAACGCGTCGCATTCCATAAATATTCATCTCCCTTTCACTTCTGAAATTGATCGGTCTAATATCGTCCAGGCCACCCATGTGATCTTTATGTTCATGAGTCATCAAAATGGCATCCACGCTACTGATCTTATTTTGAAGTAGTTGTTGACGCAAATCGGGACCTGCATCAATCAATAAGTTCTTCTCATCAACGGTTATAAGTGCAGATGTTCTGAGTCGATAATCATGAGGATCTGATGAGTTACACACCTCACAGGGACACCCAATAACTGGAATCCCCTGTGAAGTACCCGTACCAAGAAATGTGATTTTCATTTGATATTCTTAAGAACTGCAAAAGTACGAAATAATAAGCTAATAAGCAAATGAGCTAATAAGCAAATTAATGTAGATGGTCAATAGGTTAAAGGTTAAAAGGTTAAAGGTTAAAAGGGATTATCTTCTTCATGCTTGATTTGCTAATTTAATTAGCTTATTATCTCATTATCACATTTGCTTATTAACTTGGGCATTCCGGCTCACTGTGTTCGCCGTCGGTCTCCGGCCTGTACTCCTCGTTTCGCTGCAAGGGTCTGAACGGCCGGGCAGTAGCTTCCGTTGGTCGCTCTGCCCGATCCGTCATCCCCTAGGCAGCTCAACTTGCGGGGTACCTGGCCTTCGCCCTAATGCAAACAAAACCTGCGGTTTTGTAGTGAATAACTAATAGTGAATAGTGAATAATTTTCGCTCTAGGAGCTTTATATTTGTAAAACAAAAAGTCAATACCACAAACCGCCAACCCCGAAGGGGTTTCATGTGAATAACCGTATGCAAGCTTGCGCAGCTTACGGAATGAATGAAATCCGTCCACAATCCCCAACCCCAGATGGGGTTGCATGTCTATAGAAATGTGGAGCGAGCAACGATGTTCGACCCCGGCTGGGGTCGTATTATAAATCAGGTGTTGTCGTTTCTCTATAAAGATATCACCTCTCTGGGGTGAGCCAAATTAAAACGAATTTAAAATGATGAAACGCAGTCATATATGGTTTACTTTAGATAAAGATGTCAGGGCTCCGCCCCTTTGGGTTTTGTCGGGATTTCCTTTTTGCTACGAAGATGTCAGGGCTACGCCCCTGAATATTTGCGTTGAACAAATGCCAAGAAGAATGAAGAGTGGACTAGAGACAAGAGAAGAGGGACTAGAAGGAATCTGGAATTTTAAAATGGATCGCGGATTTAAACGGATTTCTTTATAGTATTTTGATATTTTTAATCTGTGGTCCGAAGTCCGCAGACTGTTGTCTATATTTGCGTAGCGTTATATTTGTATCAAACGATTATAAGCTCTCAGGTATTTGTTGAGTCTCTTCCGGTCTTGTTCGGTGATTTGGGGTAGGCGGGTGATATCCATGTTGTCGCGGAGGTCGTTGAGTTTTACGGCGAAGTCTTCCCGCTATTCATCACACGGATCACATGCAGAATGTACGGCGCCCCGCTCTTGTCGGTCTGATTTTGGTGAGCGGTCATGGCAATTTCTATGGCTTTTTGTAGGGTGGGTATGGGAAAGAATTTCGATATCTATACATTTATTGATTTATCATTTTGAATATCTGCATGATTTTGCAATCTTAAAACAATATTATGTTTACTTTTTAATCGGAGTAAATCATTTTGAAAAATAACAGATTGAACAAATGGTTCTGCTTGCATGGGTAATGATGCTAATAAATAACAGGTGTTTGTTTTAGAAAAGATTGCTTTGTCAAAATAGTAATATCTAGTTTTATAAAGCTGTTTAATTGCTTTTCTTAAATTATTGTTATTGTTATATGATTTACTGCTATACTTTAATTCTGCAAAGAATATCCATGACTTGGGATCACTATTTTCCGGGAAAACAACACATTCGCATTGAGATAATGGTGTTCCATTTGAACGGAGAAAACTTGAATTATCAAATATGATATGACGAATTACAAGATTGTTATCGTTTTTTAATTCAAAAAAATCAATATCATCCGGTGGATTAGTTTCAATAATTTTAACTCCACTTGCATGATGAGTCTGATTTGTATAATCAGTAAAATATAATGATTGATCTGAAGTTTTAGAATTGGTAATGTGAGTCGGATACGCTTGAGAGATATTAGTTTTGATCATTTCCGTAGTAATTGAGCATAATGTAAAAATCATCCATTAATTCTTTCATTTTCTGATCGAAAAAATTAGCTCCAATAAGTTTGTCTTCTTTCTGCTGAATTTTCGTTAATTCACCATTGTTGATTTGATATGCTGAAACTAATTCAGGTTTGATTGAAGAAGATAAACATTTTAATTTGTTTTTATCCTGATCACTCATTTTATCTAGAACTAATCCGCATAACATACAGTTATTTATAGCGTAAAGAATATATGGACTATGAGTTGTAATCGACAATCTGTTATCTTTTTTGTTGAGGCATTTTTCCAATAAGACATACACTAAATCTCTTTGTGTTTCTGGAAAAAGGTTTTGTTCTGGTTCTTCAATAATAAACTGAGCGTTTTGAGTTGATGATAAGTTTGAATAAATATTTCGATATTCTATAAGACACCGCTTAACTTCAGCATCATTTTCTTTAAGTCTATCTTCAACTTTATCTAAATAATCATTTCTAATACTATTATTAAATGTATCAATATGAAACAAAGGTTTTAACAATTTTTCATCCATTATAGAGATATTTCCTTTTAGCAATTTTTCTGCTCTTTCAAAAGAAGTGTTATCCTCATCATAGATCCATTTGTTTAGATATTCAATCATAGCAATCAAAGGGGTAATGGATTGCAATCCGCTTGATGCATTTGAAAGAAGGGTATCATATTCCGTACCATTGTTCAATCCTTTAATATGGTCTTCTTCGTTTGTATTCCCATCTATAAAGTAATAATCTACACCCAAATTAAGAATAGATAATTTGTTTTCTTTTGTATATTTTTTACGAGCATCAAACCAATCAAACAAGAAACTACGGACGTTTGTATTTCCAAATTCCACTTTTCGGGCTTCCGGAAGAATGATCATATTTCGTTCTGAAGGGATATAGGAGATTTTACTTCTTTTATAAGCATATTGATCAATCCACTTTAAAGAACCGGTTTCATTTTCCCAAACTATCTCAATAACATCACTTTTATAATGAATAAAACTTTCTTTTCTAAAGTACCCTTTCATTTTATGAAAATTTTCGAGATGTTCTCTAAAGTATAGCGGTTTATCTTGATAGGATTTTAATGATTGGCTTGTAGCTACATCTTTTTCCACCCATGTACAATAACTGATTAGTTTGGCAATCGTACTTTTTCCGCTACTTTGCGGTCCGATAAATAGATTGACTTTGTTAAGTTCCAATGCTATTTCTTTAATAGGGCCTATGTTTTTTACTTCAAGAGTAGTCATATTTTTTGGTTTTTTATTCATTCAATTCGAATACAAAGGTACAACTTTTTTTATTACTTTTTCAATTGCTTTTCATTTCAAAAACCGTTTTCTCCATTAACTTCATGATAATAGATATATGATCATTCCGTGCAAACAGATTATATATTTCCTCTCAGTGTTCTATGAGTAAATGCAAATACTTTTGAAAATGAGGGTGAAAGGGAATTGTTTTAAATCGTTGGTTAATTCAAAAATTAAGTTTTGTCATTTTAAGCATTGAGAACCGTTTGTTTTCAAATAATAATAAAAATCACTTAGCGAATAAATCTGATTTTCATTATTTTGAAATCCACTATTAATTCAAACAATAATCTTAATATAGAAGAATTTGAAATAAATAATATTAATGCCATTACAAATATAAAAAAATATTTATAAATGGATTGAGAATTAATCTTCCCAAATTATACTTAATATTGTTTGGTTACTTTTTGAAGGAATACAATATTCGTAAAAAAGAGAATCATTTTCGAATTTATTTAAATTAAACCAAGTAGATTTATATATTTTTTGGGCTTTTTCTTCCATTTTATATAAAAAATCGTAGTTATTTTCAATATATTCATATGCAACAGAATCTTGTGGAGGAGATAAATGATTGTAATCACCAAACCAAACTTTTAAATCCTCCGATTTCTTCCAATATTTTACTTTATTTTTTTCTATGTATACAATACAAATTGGGTGTAATTCTAATTGTAAATATCTAAAAACAGTTGCAGTTAAGCTTGTATTAAATCGAGTTGAAAGTTCTTTAATTAATAAAGGTGAAAATTTTTTACCTTTTGCTTCCTTTAAAAATATTTTATGTGGCATTAAAAGTTCACTTGCAAATTGATTAGCTTCTAATTCTTGCTTTCCATTTTTGAGAGCATCTTCCATTCCTGAAACTATATTTAAATTTTCAAATGTGTCATTACTTAATTGCAGATCTTTATGTAAAAATAGGTGCCCTATTTCATGCGCAATTACAAAACGTTTTCGTTGTTCAAATTGAATTTTTGAATTTATTTTAATCAAAGTTTTGTTTTTTCCAAAAATTATTTTACCATCATAATTTTGTAATTCTTCTTCAATAAGAATAACATTTAATCCAGATGCAAATAAAGTTAGATCAATATTTGAAAGATCGTCTATACCACAATCTTCTAATAACTTTTGAGCTTCAAATTGTGGGTTATAAACTTTTCCCATTTTCTTCAAGTTTTTCAATAAGTTCAATTAGGTTTTTATCCCTAATAAGTTCAATAATATCTTCTTTAGTTAATTTATCAAGATTGTTGTAAAAAGAAAGATTCATTTGGGATCCTTGAACAATTTGCTTTAATATTGAAATGGGTTTTTCAATTTTTTGCACAATTGCCTCTTGAAATAGGGACGCTAAATTAACTAACTCTTTATTATACTCTTGTTTGAGTTTAGCTTTAGCAAAAAAAATAATTTGTTTTTTTTTCTTTTCGTATTCAGAAATATTTTGAATATCATTTTTTAAAGAATCTTTAATATCATTTAAATCGGCTTCTAAATATAAATTATAGAAGGCTTCATCAATCTTGTTGTTGATTTCAATATTCATAATATGTTTTTTGCTTTGTTTCTTATTTTTGATAATCGTCTTTCTATACGTTTTGTGATATTATAAACTTCTTTTACATCAATTCCAAATTCTTTGGCAATTTCTGAAGGTTTAGTAATACCTTCAACCCAAATTTCAAAAATTAAAAGTTCATCATCATCAGCATCATCTTGTTTTAGAAAATTTGATATTAATTTTCTTTCTTCTTCGATATTCTGTTGTTGTTCATCAGATTTTACATCAATAATTTCTTCATCAACTATATATTTTTGGGATTTAAAGAAACTATTAATGTCACTTTTCAAACAACCAAATAGAAACTCTTTAAATGTACATTGAGCTTTAGACCAATCTCTTTGACCTTCTATTACTTTTAAAATAAGATCACCAACAAAATCAGAAGGTTCTTTACCATTAAAACTTTTAATATCCACTAACTTTAATCGACTTATTGCATAAGCATTCAACCTGTCAATAATATCATCTATTTCGGGTGATTCAAATAATTCTAATAAATTTAGTTGACTCATTATGATATGCTTTAATTTTAAAAAAAATTGCCACCCTTGGCAAAAAAACTTTAAAAAAAAGCATATAAGACAAAAGGGTGAAAATCACCTGCAAATATAATTATTAATTTTAAAATAAAAATAAAATGATTGAAAAAAATGAAAAAAGTTTACATTTAGAGTCAGTTATCAAAACTCATCAAATTACAAAGGAAAAAGATCTTTTGGATAAACATCTTCAAAAAAAGAATGAGATTAAAGAAGCTTTAGAAAAGGAATACGGTAGCAATATATACACTCCGTTTAATTCAGGTTCCTATGCAAAGAACACTGCAATCAATACAAAATTTGATTTTGATTTAGTGTCACCATTTAAACGAAATGCATTTGGTTCAAATGGTACTTTAAAAGAAATGTACGAATCAGTATACAATTACCTCTACGAAAAGTATAAATATGAAGCTAATGTAAGAAAACAAAAAGTATCAATAGGATTAGAATTTTATGCTGATGATGATAATGATATTGTTAAAGTTGATGTTGTTCCTGGTAGAGAATTTAATCAAGACCAATATCAAGATGACGAAAACCTAAATTTATATGTTTATTACAAGTATGGCAATTTTGCTGCTGAAAGTGAACGGATTAAAACAAATATTCAGACACAAATCAGTAATATTAAAGATAGGTCTGAAAAAGAAAAGGACTCTATACGGAAAATAATTCGTCTTTTAAAAGTTTGGAAGAATACTAAAACAGACTATCCAACAAAATCTTTTTTTCTTGAGCTCATTACAATTAAAGCTTTTGATAATACTACTATAACTGGTACACTATGGGAAAAACTAAAGGGTGTATTAGAATATATTGAAGATAATGTTTTAGAAGATGGTTTTACTCTTAAAGATCCAGGTAATAGTTCAAATGATTTAGCCGATACCCTTTCAGATATTGAAAAACAACAATTAGTTAGCGATATAACTAATATGCTTGAAAGAATTGAAGAAAATGATACGAATCTTAAAATCTATTTTCCAGAAAATCCAAAATTTAAAGAAGATAATGATAACAAAAATGGATATGGCTCAAATAGTAATATGTCTGTTCCTCCAAAGAAATTAAATTTTGGATAATCAAAATGGGAAATCGAGTTAATGAAATCAAAACAATATTAGAAAAAATACCTAATATTGAAATTATAAAGCCCTTTGAACAGGATGAGTTAATGATTGTTGGAGAGATTTCTGCTTTTGTTGAAGGTTTGGAACACTCATTGAATTTTAAAGTTTCAATTGATCCTCAATATCCATTTAAAAGTCATGGTTCTGAAACAATAAAATTTTTAAATGAGGAACTCCTAGAATATAAGCATATTATGACTGATGGATCAATTTGTATTCATACAGCTCATAGTCCAATATTATCAAAAAAATTGAATTATGACATTGAATCGGTAAAAGAGTGGATAATAAAATACTACATAAACAAAGATTCAGACTCACATTATGAGCATTTAATTGTACCTGAAAAAGCTTTTAAGGGCAGTCATTTCGCTTTCTTTTTTAATGAAGTTGAATATGTTTTTTCTAAAAATCAATATGGATTTGTTGAATATTCAAAACTGAGCAATGGAGTTTTGTACAATGAAATAATTAATAGTAATATTATTCAAAAATTTTATGACAAAAACAAAAAGCTTTTAACTGATGTTAATTGGAATTTTAAGTTGAAGTCTTTGCCTTCAAATTTAGGATTATTCATTTTTTTGGGGAATGCACCATCTAAAAATCAACGTTGGGCATATAATAGTTGGAATGAATTTGTGACAATTTTTCAACAAGATTTTCTACAATTTCTATTTACTGTTCAAAATAATTATAATATAAAAAATGAAACAAATATTCCATTATTTATTGGTTATAATATTAATGAAACAGAGATTCATTGGCAAGTTATCATGATGGAGATTGGTGTTTTTCCAATATATGGTGAAAAAATTAATAAAAAGTGGATTACAATGATAGATGGTAGTAGGAGTATTGATTGGGCAATTACAAGGAATTGCTCTATCAATTATTTTTATGGAAGAGGACGACTGAATCAAAAAATTACTAATGGTAAAATTTTAATTATTGGAATTGGCGCAATTGGAAGTATTGTTGCTAAAACGTTGGTAAGATGTGGATGTATAAAAGTTGATTTTGTTGATTACGATATAAAAGAACCTGAAAATGTTTGCAGATCAGAATACTCATTTATTACTGGTATAACAAATAAAACTAATGATTTGATAAATGAATTATGTATAATTTCACCATTTATTGAAACAAAAAATGATGGACATGTGATTTCAATTGCATTTAATTTTTTACTAAAATCAAATTTAACAGATATTTCTACAAAGAAGAATATTGAAAAATTCCTTAATGATTATGACCTTATTTTTGATTGTTCAACCGATAATGATTTGCTTTTTGCAATGTCTAGTTTAAATTTAAATTCAATACTATTAAATCTTTCTATTTCAAACCACGCTAAACACCTAGTTTGTGCAACTGAACATAATAGATACGATTTTATTACAACTCAATTCGATGAAAATGTTTTAAATTTCAATATTGAAGATTTGTATAATCCAACAGGATGTTGGAATCCAACATTTAAGGCTTCATATAATGATATAAATACTCTTGTTCAATTTGCAATTAAACATATTAATATAAAAATTGAAAAAGAAAAACCCTTACGGAATTTTGTTATTGAAACCGATGATACAGATTGTCTTACAATTAATATAAAAGAATTTTGATATTAAAAATAGAAAGAATAGGATTGAGTATTGAAGCTGATGATAATTTATTGTTCAGTCTTTTAGAAAAAGGAAAATTCCATTATCCAAATGAGTATGGTGGATTTTTAATTGGTAGATATACAAACGGGAATAAACATTTAGTTGTTTTGGATACAGTTTTACCTGAAAGTTTCAAAACTTCAAAATATTCCTTTGAAAGAAGTACAAAAGGAATTTTTGAAAAACTTAGTGCTTTTTATAACGAAGATCCTAAGAAATTTTATATTGGAGAATGGCACACTCACCCAGATAATAATAGTAATCCGAGTTTAACGGATATTTCAGCAATAAAAACAATTGCAAAAAGTGAAAATTCTTTTCTTGCAAATCCTGTATTATTAATCATTGGTTATTCAAAAACAGCTATTGATTTTGGATTTTATGTATGGTTTCAAAATAAAATATTAAAATATGAGTAAAGTAGATTTAAATCAATTATTTAACGGATTGCAGAAACAAATGTCTGCACAACTCAATACTAGTAGAGAATTTATTGACCACCCAGGTTCAAAAGGTGATGCACTTGAAAATGCATGGATTGACTGGTTAAGAAAATATTTACCGAACAGATATAGTGTTGATAAAGCTATAGTCATTGACCATGAAGGAAATACAAGTCATCAAATTGATATTGTAATTTATGATAATTGGTTTACACCTTTCATTTTTAACCAGAATGGATTTTATTATATCCCTGCTGAAGGTGTTTATGCTGTCTTTGAAGTGAAACCAGATATTCAAGGGAATGTTGGAGATAAAAATTATATTGAATATGCTGGAGAGAAAATTGAAAGTGTAAGAAAACTTAAAAGAGAAGCAGCAATATTTATTAATGGGGGGCAAATATGTAAACCTCGTCCATTAACTAAAATTCTAGGAGGTATATTATCTAGTACTAATTCATTTACACATGAAAATAATAATTCAATAGAAAAACATTTAAAAGGATTAGAAAATCTCAAAAGCATTGATTTGGGCTGCATTGCTGACTATGGAAGTTTTTATGTTGATTATTCTCCTAACGAAGAAATTGAAAAAAATGGACAAGAAGCTTTCTTGGAATTTTATTCTAAACGGCAATTTAGTAAACTGAAATTTAGTGCTCCAGAACATTCTTTTGTAACATTTTTTATGCAATTAACTAGATATTTACAACAAGCAATAGGAACAATTCCTGCAATCAATCTAAATGCATATTTATCAAATATTGGTGAAGAAGTGGATGAACAGATTTAATAATCCAAACACGTTGGATTTTATGAATTTTTTATAAAATATTAATATGTTAATTTAAGATAAATAGAGTATATGGTATAGTTGATAGAATTGTCTGAAATGTTTGCATAATTTGATATATTTTGTATAGATAAAATTAGAATATTTGAAAAATATAATTTATTTTATATTTATTCCTTCTATATCCCCTCCAATCCCAACTCTTTTAAAAATTGATTGTGGAGGTCAGTGTTGGTTTGTATGGTTTTGTTGATTTCAGTTAGTTTGGCGTTTACTTCTTTTAAGTCGATTTTTTCTTCTTCGATGGTGGTGCTGACGTATCTGGAGATGTTGAGGTTGTAGCCGTTTTTTTCTATCTCTTCCATGGAAACTTTTCGGGAGTAGCGCTCTCTTTCACTGCGGAATTTGTATGTTTCTACGATGTTTTGGATGTGATCTTCACTGAGGGTGTTTTGTCGTTTCCCTTTTTCAAAATGTTCACTTGCGTTGATGAATAGGACGTCCTCTTTGTTTTTGCATTTTTTTAATACCAAAATACAAACGGGAATGCCGGTGGAGTAAAATAGATTTGAGGGTAAGCCAATGACGGTGTCAATATGGTTGTCTTTTAATAATTTGGTTCGGATCCTCTCTTCCGCACCTCCCCGGAATAGAACGCCATGTGGTAAAATGATGGCCATGACGCCTTCATCACCCAAATAGTGAATTCCATGTAATAAAAAGGCAAAGTCTGCAGCTGATTTGGGCGCTAATCCGTAACTTTTGAAACGGAAGTCATCGGCTAATGTGTCGTTGGGGTCCCATCGTAAACTGAAAGGGGGATTGGCAACAATGGCATCAAAAACCACTTTCTTAGCTGGATTCATTTCATTGAGCATCGACCATTGATTTTCTAAAGTATCTCCATGAAATATCTCAAATTCGGTGTCCTTCATACCATGTAACAACATATTCATACGGGCAAGGTTGTAAGTGGTTATGTTTTTCTCCTGACCGTAAATTTTCCCTACACTACCCTCATTTTCCTTGATCCGCTTTCTTACATTGAGTAATAGAGAACCTGAACCGCATGCGAAATCGAGCACTTTTTCAAACTTTTTCTTTTTCCCCATTGTGGGGTCTTGTCCGTCTAAAGTAACAATCTTAGAAAGTATGGTAGAAATTTGTTGAGGGGTATAGAATTCACCTGCTTTTTTACCGGAACCGGCTGCAAACTGTCCGATTAAATATTCATAAGCATCCCCTAAGGTGTCTGAATCGGTTGAGAAATCAGCAATCCCATCGGCAATTTTTTGAATGATGGTACACAACTTTTTATTCCGCTCAGACGATGTTTTACCCAACTTTTCCGAATTCAAATTGATTTCAGAAAACAAACCTTGAAAAGTACTTTCAAACGATTCATTTTCAATGTATCTAAAACCATCTTCCAAAGTAACGAGTAATTCACTATTTTGAGTTCTTGCCATCTCAGAAATGTTACTCCAAAGATGTTGGGGTTTGATCACATAATGGATTTTGCGACGCATTTGCTTCTCAAATTCCTGAATATCTATGGTATTGGCATCATACCAAACCGACAAAGGGATTCTCTTATCTGAATCTGAAAGTTTAGGATAATCTGACCCTAACTCTTTTTTAGCTGCTTCCTCATAGTTGTATGATAAATACCGAAGAAAAAGGAATGAAAGCATATAATCACGGAAATCATCAGCATTCATAGCCCCTCTCAAATCGTCTGCTATATTCCAAAGGGTATCGCCTAATTGTTTATGTTGTTGTTGTGTCATTCTTAGTGAATTATAAATTTGTATGTTCTTTGTATTTTATCATAAATTTCTTCAAGTAAATCAGCATCAATTGGGTTTAAATCTGCAGGTTGTTGTCTTGCATCTTTATGTGATAATGAATTAACACGATTACTTACCATGTCTAAATCATCTTCATAACCAATACTATGTAAGGCTTTTTTAATTCCATAAGTTCCCAAAAAAGAAGAAATGATTTCCAATAGCTGGCGTAAAAGAATAAAGTGGTATCCCATAACTTTTTTATTGCCTATGCAGTCGTTTAAGATTTGCAACAAGTGTAAATGATAAAGGAATACATCTTTGTCATGATTGCTTAATAATAACTCATTATTTTGAACACTCATAATACTACGTCTTGTGTTGTTTTTATAAGAGCTATTCATAAGTCTATCTGACAAAATTGAGAATAAACCAATGTGATGGGTTGTTATTATTAGTCGTTTTTCTGAGTTCGCTATTTTAGCATCAATGATTTGAATTATTGAATCTGCTGTAATAAATACATTATGGTCATCCATGCTTGAAACGGGGTCATCTATAAAAAAGTGAGAATCTTGTTCACCCATCCAGGCATCAGCATCAAATAAGGCTAGGAAAAAACACCATACAAAAATTCTTTCTTCACCCCTAGATATTTTAATATTATTTTCTCCTTCTCTAGAAAAGCGAATAGCATCAATTCCAATCTCAGGGTTTTTATTTAAATCAAATTCGTACGCATATTTTGGTAAATATGGCGCAAGTTTTTCATCCAATAAGGCTGGATTTTCAATAATTGAACTGAAATACGGATTTAAACTACTTTTTAGTATTTCTAACCTCATATTTTCATTTTCATGGGATTCATCGTTATCCCACCTAAATAAATCTTCGCTATAAGCATTAAAATATACACCAGTATGTTTACCATCTTTTTTTTTAGTTATATTTTTATACTCTACCGATAATTTTGTCTTCCCAGTTGAGTTGAATGCGTAAATAAGCGTTATTGCCTGTTTATTTACCTTTAATTGTTCTGCTATTTCGTTTAATGTTGCCATTTTCTATCTTTCAATTTTCGGAAACAAATTCTGCATCAGACCTTTTTTTAAAAGCTTCAGATGCTCTATCTTTTCTGTTTGTGCCATTATCATTGTATCTAAAGAGTTAAGACAAGAAGCAATTTTTTTTTGCTCTTCAATACTTGAGGGAATTATCAATTCAAACTTTTTCAAACTATCCATGGAAATTGCAGGTTGTGCACCAATAGACTTTAGTCCATTTAACTTTTCATTTGAGTGTAAGTACCATAATTGTTGCCAAATAAAAATAGTCGAGAATCTTGATTTATCAATAGTGATTTTTAGGGCATTCCCAGATAAGATACTTATAGGATGATTAATTGGCATAATTGCACATGCTCCACATCTTGCCCCAATTTTTGCCATAATAATATCTCCACCTTTAACAGCACTTCTTTTTTCTTCTTTAAACTTTTCTTCTGTGACATATAAATATTTATCCGCTTTAAAAAAGCCGTCTGTTACATATCCGCTAGTTATAATTGGAATTCCTTCCGATTTATAATGGATTGTTTTCAAATTGGAGCCAAAAGGTCCATCAACTATTCCGTATTTTTCATTTTGCGGAACTAATGAACTTACAGGCTTCAATACCCACTCCCCATCATTTTCAAACTCCTTAAAACGAATCTTGGGCATTTTTTCACCTTCCTGGGGAAATAGATTTTGCATCAACCCTTTTTTATGTTGCTTTAGAAGTTCTAGTTTTTGGCTATGTGCTGCAATCACTTCATCTAATGAAGATAAACAGGATGCGATTTTTTGTTGCTCTTTAGGTATGGGTAATGATAACCTTATACCCATAAATGCTACTTTCGATAAATTGTATCTAATAGCTCCTTGAGCTATTGTGTCTACCGATTTTCGATAAGTAGAACTGTGAAATAAATATCGAGAAAAATTTGGATTAATCTCCTTTAAATTAAAAGGACGAAGAATAAAACAAAAGCTATTCAAATAAGTTGGTTCAGTAGGTTTCACAATTATAACTGAGGCAAATCCGACTTCATTTGGTGTTTCAGAAGAAGTCGTAAATAAAATATCGCCTTTTTGAAGTATGTTTTGGTTTTCATTTTCACCAATATTTACTTTTCCACACTCAGAGAAATCGATATAGGATTTGTCAAATACTTGCTTATATTGAACATAAGGCTTTCCACTTCCAAAATCTTCTCCCTTTTTTCCACTTAGACCATTTAATGTATCTCCAATTTTTGAAATATAAGTTTCTTTCCATTCCCCCTCATTCTTAAACTCAGGAAACCGTAATTCGGGAATTAATTTATTTTTACTCATACGCTGCTAATCCTGAAATTTCACGTCCTTGTGCCCATTTTTTTAATTGTGGAACCAAGTCCTCCATTAATGATAACTCTTTTAATCTTCTTTCTTTCCAACTCAATCCTAACGGTTCTAATAAGTCAGTCAGCTTTTCTCCATCAAAGATCATTCGACTTAAAATATTTTCAACAAACGTTTTGAGATCTGCTGTTTGTAAACCGTGTTTGTTGGCAATGTCAGCCAACTCTTTGTTGTATTTTTGATCTTTGAAATGTTCGTATCCTTTTCGCAAAGTATCCACATCTTGTCCGATATTCCAGTCTAAACTATTGATATATTCCGTTAAATCCTCCTGAACTTCCATCATATTCGAGTTAGAACTCAACAAATTAATGATCTGTGTTTTGGTCATCTTTTGTTTGGATGGTTTCTTTTGGGTCGTATCGGCAATCAACTGAATGATGTAATCGTAATCGATAATGGCAGAAGCAAAGAGCACAAATTCAAAATCTAATTGTTGGATATCTATAGGGGTGTTCTCATCATTTTTTTGTTGAATATCCCTAAATCTCTTAGCCGTTTCAATATAGGAACTTCTAAATTCCTGGAAAGTTTCCTTAGGCAAAATATTCTCAATCGCTGCTTTTTGATCTTCGTCGATATCGGTATATTGGTCTAATTGAGTTTTAAAACGTTGAACTTCCTTAAAGTTTTTGATAAAAGCAATTCTGGCAGCATCCCCTTTTACATTATAGACCTCTTTCGGCTCACAAATCAACCCTTGTTCCTGCATAAAAACTCCTAATTTTCGAACTGCCTCTTTGAATTTATCAATAACCACAGGGGCAGGATCAACCAACCAGATCTCTTTTGCTCTATTCCCCTCTTCACCGGAGAAAAGGGCAATCGCCTGATTCACGGCATCCTGTTGGGAGCGGAAATCCAAAATATTACCGTAAGGTTTAGTGTCATTTAATACACGATTTGTTCTGGAAAATGCCTGAATCAATCCATGAAATTTTAAATTTTTATCTACATACAACGTGTTCAAATATTTGGAATCGAAACCGGTAAGCAACATATCCACCACAATGGTAATATCGATTTTATTTTTATGAGGATAATCTTTATTGCTGTATTTCTGATCTTTAATCCGTTTTTGGATATCCTGATAGTAGAGATCAAAATCGTAAATATTGTGATTAGTCCCATATTGTGCATTGAAATCCGACATAATGGTTTTCAATGCCGCTTTCTTCTCTTCCGGATTTTGTTTATTATCCTCTTTTTCCTGAATCAGATCCTCCTGAATTTGTTGAATATCTTTATCCCCTTCAGCTGGAGGAGAGAACACACAAGCGATATTTAACGGAATATAATCGGGATTATCAATCAACTTTTGTTTTTGAATGAGCTTGAATAAATGGTAATATTCAATGGCACTATTGATCGAAGAGGTTGCCAAAAGAGCATTAAAACGCCTTGAATTGGTAGCACTATTGTGTTTATCGATGATCGCTTCAACGATTGCCTGTTGCGTAAATGGTTCATAAGGGATTTGCGTTTTATTCCCTTTTCCTTTGAAATAATCAATGTGAAAACGGAGCACATTTTTATCTTCAATAGCGTGTGTTATCGTATAAGAATGCAGTTGTTTCTCAAAAACATCTTTGGTCGTTTTATAAGATTCAAACTCACCTTCTCTAATATTATACGTTGCATTCTCATCAAAAATAGGGGTGCCGGTAAATCCAAAAAGTTGAGAATTTGGAAAAAACTCTTTAATAGCTTTGTGATTATCGCCAAACTGAGAGCGGTGGCACTCATCAAAGATAAACACCATTCTCTTATTCCGAAGAGGTTCTAATCGTTCTTTATAGTTCTTTTTGTAAGCACCATCCAAAGCCAACCCTAATTTCTGGATAGTAGTAACGATCACTTTATCAGCGTAATCGGTTGACAATAATCTTCGAACCAAAGTTTCGGTATTGGTATTTTCCTCCACACATCCTTCCTGAAACTTATTGAATTCCTCACGGGTTTGTCTATCCAAATCTTTACGATCCACCACAAACAAACATTTTTCGATATCCGGGTTATCTTTCAGCAAAGTTGATGTTTTAAAAGAGGTCAATGTTTTTCCGCTTCCGGTCGTATGCCAGATGTAGCCGTTTCCCCGATTTTGAGTAACGCAGTTTTCAATCGCTTTCACTGCGTAGATCTGATAGGGCCTCATGACAAGCAGTTTCTGTTCACTCTCAACCAGAACCATATACTTGCTAATCATTTCTCCAAGGGTACACTTTTTAAGAAACTTATCGGCAAACTCTTCGAGATAATTTATTTTCTTATTATTCTCTTCCGCTAATTCATAGATGGGTAAAAACTGTTCATCGGCATTAAAGGCAAAATGTTGGCTTTTATTATTGGCAAAATAAAAAGTACGATTGCTATTACTCACAATAAACATCTGAATAAAACACATCAGAGTATTATTATAGCCGTTACCGGAATCATTTTTATATTCCACAATTTGCTGCATCGCTTTACGGGGTGAGATATCCACTTTCTTCAATTCAATTTGCACAACAGGCAACCCGTTTATCAGAAGGATAATATCATAGCGATGATTGCTATTTTCTGTATTGATGCGCAATTGGTTAATCACTTCGTAGTCATTTTTGCACCAATCTTTGATATTCACCAAAGTATAGTGTAAAGGAGTTCCATCTTCCCGTTGGAAGAAATTCCGTTCTCGAAGCATCTTAGAAGCTTTATAAACATCAGGACAAATAATCTCCTCACGTAAACGCAAAAACTCGCTATCTGTAAGGTGTACACGATTCAGTGCCTCAAACTTAGCTTTAAAATTTTGTTCCAAAGATTTCCGATCTACAATATCCGGTCGATAATTGTACTTCAGCTCAATCAACTGCATGATAAGGTTTTCCTCGATTTGAAATTCTTTATTCATTGCGAAAATGCTTCAAATTTAATTTTTTAATTAATCATTTTAATAAAAAAAATTGGGAATAATTTCTCCCCTGCAAATATAAACATTAATTTTCAAATAAAGAATGAATAATACATGCTAATTTGTGAATTAGCAATTGAGCCCCGCATTAGGGCAGAGGCCAAATACCCCGCAAGTTTTTGTGTTTAGGGGCTGTAGGATCGGGCAGAGCGACCGGAGGAAGCTACTGACCGGCCATACAGCACCTTGACACAAAAACGCGGAGTATGGGCCGGAGCCCGACCCCGAGCGTAGCGAGGGGGAATGCCCAAAAATAATGAATAGTGAATAATGAAGAATGAAAAATGAAAAATGAAAAATGAAAAATAATTCGTGGCTTATTCATAATGAAGTTTTTTGTAATAAATGTTTCTTAATCCAAATCGTTTATTTATCTTTGTAAACTGATAAAACTACTACAAAATAAGATAAATGGTATTTAATTCTATAACATTTTTAGTTTTCTTTATTTTATTTTTTTTTATTTATTGGGGGATAAATAATACGTTGAGTATTGGTGTAAGGAACTTATTTATAATCATTTCAAGTTATATTTTCTACGGATGGTGGGATTGGCGTTTCCTTTCATTAATAGCATTTAGTACAATAATCGATTTTTTTATTGGATATTTACTGAGTGTAAAAAAGAACCTCTTATATAGGAAAGTGTTATTAATTACTTCAATAGTTGTTAATCTTGGTCTTCTGGCTTTTTTCAAGTATTTCAATTTTTTTATTGAATCATTGAACAACTTGTTGATTAGCATTTCATTACATGTTAATATTACTACTCTTCAAATTATTCTTCCAGTGGGGATCTCTTTTTATACATTTCAAACTTTGAGTTACACCTTAGATGTGTATAAAAAAAGAATGGAACCCACGACAGATATCCTCTCCTTTTTTGCTTTTGTCTCTTTCTTTCCTCAATTAGTTGCAGGTCCCATTGAGAGGGCAAGCCATTTATTGCAACAGTTTCATGTTAAAAAAGTATTTAATTATGATCTTTCAATTGCTGGGTTAAGACTCGTTCTTTGGGGATTTTTTAAGAAAATTGTTATTGCAGATAACTTTGGAATATTAGCAGATTCGATCTTTAATCAAGATTCTTCTATCCCGGGTATTTCGGTAATGGCTGGGGCACTCTTTTTTGCGTTGCAGATTTATGCAGATTTTTCGGGTTATTCTGATATCGCAATTGGAATCTCAAAGATGTTAGGATTTGATTTAATGGTAAATTTTAGAACCCCTTACTTTGCCACCTCTTTTAGTGATTTCTGGAACAGATGGCATATCTCACTTTCAACGTGGTTTCGGGATTATGTTTATATTCCATTAGGAGGAAATCGAAAAGGGAAATTTAAAACACAAATCAATCTTTTAACAACGTTTTTGTTATCAGGACTTTGGCATGGCGCAAATGTGACGTTTTTAATTTGGGGTGGATTACATGGAAGTGCCTTAATTCTAGAAAAAAAGATCAATGGGAAATTGCCAAAATATATTTATGCGCCAGTTGTAATTTTTATAGTTATACTTTTGTGGATCCCATTCAGAGCGGAAAGTTTTTCCCATTTAATGGATTTGTCTGGTTCTATAATCCATATTAAACAATACTCTTTGACTCATTTATTCCAAATAATAACCAATTTTTCACAAATCAGATTTTGTATATTAGGTATAGTGTGTATCCTTTTTTTGCTTTTTGAATACAACATGAATAGATCTGATTTTAACACCTGGATCTCTCAAAAAAGTAAAATGATCAGAATTGTTACTTACTATATACTTATTTTTATGATTATACTGATTGGAAATTTTAGTGTTAAACCTAGTTTTATTTATTTTCAATTTTAATGAAGAAGCTTATTATAAACACTTTATTGTTTTTAATCCCCATTGTGATTTTGATCGTTGTTTTACCCATTGACAAAAGATTGAAATACCAAGGATTAAAGGATGATTGTTTTAATCATGGAATTTGGATCTATGATCGAATCTACAACAATGATAAACCGATCGATATTGCATTTATGGGTTCATCCCATACAGTAAATGGAATTGATGATAAATTGATTAGTGAAAATATTCAATTAGGAGAAGCTGTTAATTTGGGCTATTGCAGGTTAGGAAGAAACTTAAGTTATGTTTTACTCAAAGATCTGATTGCAGAAAAAAAGATAAAACACTTAATTCTCGAAGTTCTGGAGGATGAGGATCGTTATAGCCATCCAATTTTCCCTTATGTGGCCAACACTTATGATGTTTTATTGCCTAATCCATTTTTTAACAGGGATATTATCTCCGATATATGGACCCATTTTGTTTATAAAACCGAAATTTTACAAGAGATTATCTACCAACAAGAGCAGAGAGTCCCTATAAGATCAGAAGAGTATGGATTTACTACATCTACAGATACCGCTTCTGTTGAATACTTGGATGCGATAGCTCTGAAACGAAGCAAACCTGTCCCTCCAATGTCAAGATTTGAAAGAGATTTTCATATGAATTTTGCAAGAAAATATCTATCAAAAATTTATAGTATTTGTAAAGGAAATAATATTCAAATCACTTTTTTATATATTCCTGCCTATGGGTCTCTTTTAGATAAACCCAAAGAATTTGAAACCTACTCAAAATATGGGAAGGTATTGATTGCACCAAAACAGATCTTAAATAATAAAAATAATTGGTACGATAAAGGTCATTTAAATCAGGCAGGAGCAACCGCGTTGTCCTTATGGCTCATTGATCAGATGAATGAT
>JBLJBB010000095.1:0-4862 GCA_047638115.1 Bacteroidales bacterium
TAATAATGGATCTCCGCCACCAAATGAAACGTGTTGCCACCACCCACCATAATTGCTTCCGCACTGTTAACAGCGTCTATAGGATCATCAAATTCATGAATCGATTGCACTTCAAAACCATAGTTTGTGAAAATATTGGCTACTCTTTCAGTATATGCATCGTAACTATCTGGGTAGTTTTTACCTCCTACCTTGACCCCAGCAAATGGGAAAAATAAGATTTTCTTAATATTTTTTGTCAAGAACTGATCAATAAGATCCATACACCAACCTAAATAGGGCTCTTTGTAATTTGTTGAATTACTGAGAAGTAATAATTTCATAGTCGTATTTTTTAAATTGACTACAAAGATACATTAAAAAATGAATAATGAATAATGAAGAATGAATAATATTTTTTTTATTTTTTTTTCAAAGTGTGTGTTTTGTATTGAAAAAAGTTGTATTTTTGCCGCCTCAAACACACGTTCTTTGAATAATGCCTTGGTGGTGGAATTGGTAGACACGCAGGACTTAAAATCCTGTGACCATCGCGGTCGTGCGGGTTCAAGTCCCGCCCGAGGTACAAAAAAGAAAAGCGGAAGTAGCTCAGTTGGTAGAGCATAACCTTGCCAAGGTTAGGGTCGCGAGTTCGAGTCTCGTTTTCCGCTCAAAAAAGCAGATCAATTACGGTCTGTTTTTTTTTGTTTCTTTAAGTTTAAGAATAGACCTCAGAGTTTCACAGAGTTACCATTGCACACAGATGACACAGATTTAACAGATTTCCACAGATTTAATTTTTCAATATTCATTCTTTTGGAGTATCACAGTGTTATTGGGTCTAAATTTTTAATTTTTATTCACTGTGTAACATCGTTTTCCACTGTGTTCCTCTGTGATCTTTTTTTTAACCTAAACCCAAATAACTAACCGCAAAGGACGCAAAGAACTTTCGCAAAGTTCGCAAAGAAATAATAGCCGCGTATGAACTTTATTTTTCATTTTTCATTTTTCATTATTCATTATTATCTAGTAAATACGATCTTTTCAGTCTGAACTTCTCCATCGGAAAAAGTAACCCTTACAAAGTAAGTTCCTGTTACCTCAGGATTATATGTTAAGGTTGCATCAAAATCATCTATTCCCCTTGTATATAAAATTTTACTACTGATATCGATAACTTCAATACTTTTTATCAAACTTTTTGATTTTATAGAGGTTTCACCCTTGCTGGGATTAGGACTTATACTAAATTCTGGAGTTTCAAGTTGTGAAACAGGAAGAGTAGAGGATGTTAAGCGATAACAAATACTATTGCTCATCACATATCCATTGTTTTGATCAAACATGATGATTTGATTGAGATTAGCACTAGTTGGAAATTGATCCTGAGTCCATTCTAAACCTCCATTGATACTTCTTATTACTACACCATTATCACCACATGCAAATAGAATCTCTTCATTTACAACATCTATTTTTTGTAACACCTTATCAGAACTGTTGTAAATTGTATCCCAGGAGATCCCTCCATCAGTGGTTTTTATTATGATACCGGGTTGTATTAAAGCATATCCTGTATTCACTTCATCAAAAACAATGTCTGAAATGGTCTCAGTTGTTTGATAAATGGTGTCCCAACTTAACAAATCTGATGAACTTTTCAATATTTTATGAATTCCAAGGCCCCCTTCAAAAATTAACATATACCCACAATCAGGAGCAGGAAAATCTATTTTTTGAGGGGCAAAAGTTGTAAACGTATCTACTTTTACATTTTCTCCATTGATCATAGTGTTGAAAATATAATCTTCATATTCATTCATAAATATTGAATAAAGATGATTCTCATCAAATGCACTAAAACAACATGTAAAACCTTGAGGATGAATACCAACTGCAGAAAAAACGCCTGAAGAATCTAAAACATGGGTAGATGGATATCCTTGATAATTACCAAATCGATATACTTTTCCTAACTTTTTCTCTGATACCATAAATCTTCCACTTACTCCATAATTACTGGTTGTGTAAACACTTGTCAAACTCCCAGTGGTTTCATCAATTTTGAATACGGTAACCGTTCTTGTTTGACTATGTGTTGATCCATTAGTTTTTCCACTTAATCCATACTTCATGGATGCATATCCAACTCCATCAAAAGTACTTGGGTACTCACCAGTTGGTAGTGATCTTAAATATTTCCATTGACAATTTGCAGTTAAAACTGTGAAAATCAATAAAAATAGCGTAAAAATTTGCTTTTTCATCTTCATAAAATTTATTCTCTAAATGATGTTTTAATGGTGCAAATGTACAAAAATAATTAATTAGCAAATTAGCAAATTCGAAAATGTGAAATTTTTTATGAATTAGATATTTTTATAAAATCATTAAGAATTGAACACAGTGTTTCACTGAGTTAATCTGACCTTTTTTTTCAATTTTACAACACTGTGGAACACCTTTTTTACACTGTGTTCTTTTCTTATTAACAAATTCATATAATTTTAACCGCAAAGGACGCAAAGTACTTTCGCAAAGTTCGCAAAGAAAATAACCACGAATTCACGAATTAATAAAATGTAATTTCATAACTCCCTCGTCTTTAGACTTTTGACCTTAGACTTAAGACCCATTTATCCGCGAATAAATTATTAAGTCACAATTAATATCATTTGCTAATTTACTAATTTGCTAATTTCTAATAATATAATCAAATCGATCAATATGCAAAACCCCCATCTTCTGAAGCTTTTCAACACTTATCTCAATATCCTCTTGGGTGTTGTATCCCGGAATTAAGGGAACTCTGACAATCAACTTCTCCGCAAGTCCCTCTGATAACAAAAACTTGAGATTGTCGAGCACTTGCTTGTTATCCTTTTTTGTATAAGCAAAATAGATCTCAGGATGGAGGTCTTTGATGTCTATAATCCATTCATGAACCATTTTATATACCGATTTTAAGCTTTTTAATGGGGCATGTAAGGAGGTTTCGAGGTTCATGTTCCATAAGTTCCCAAATTTTTGATAATATTCAACTAAAAACTTGGTATATAACAACGGTTCTCCTCCTCCAAAAGTGATCCCTCCATGGGTTGCCAGAAAGTACAAATTGTCAATCTTGACCTGATTGTAAAACTCCTGCGTGTCTAGTGTAATAAGAGGTGCACTATCTCTCCACGATTGCGGATTGAGGCAATGTTCGCACTGTAATGGACACCCATAAAAGGCGGCTAGAGTGGTAACTCCTTTTCCATCTGTGGTGAGACGATGCCTATTGATCCCAATAAATGGTGCCTTTTGATACATAATACAAGAAAGGTGACCCTTTTTGTGAGTCACCTTTTGATATTTTAAAGTAAAATTTTAGTAATTTTCTTCTCTTAATTGCATGTGAGGTTGTCCATGTAAACAAGCTGGACACATATCTAGCGCTTTTTTAGATTCATATACGTAACCACAATTTTTGCATTCCCATTTCACTTTTTCCTCTTTTTCAAATACTTTGTTTTCAGTAACGTTCGCTAACAGTTTACGATATCTTTTTTCATGTTCTGCTTCCACTTTTGCAATCATTTCAAATGCGATAGCAACATCTTTAAAACCCTCTTCTTTAGCTACTTGTGCGAAATGTGGGTATAGATCTGTCCACTCTTCATTTTCCCCTTCAGCAGCTGCAAGTAAGTTTTCAGCTGTAGTTGATATCACCCCTGCAGGATACATAGCTGTAATTTCAACCATGCCCCCTTCTAGAAATTTGAAAAATCTTTTTGCGTGCTCTTTTTCTTGTCTTGCTGTTTCCATAAAGATATCTGCAATTTGCTCATATCCCTCTTTTTTAGCAACTTTTGCAAAAAATTCATATCTGTTTCTTGCTTGAGATTCACCTGCAAACGATTTCAACAAATTTTGTTCTGTTTGTGTACCTTTTATTGACTTTTCCATGGATAATTTTGTTTTTTAAAGTTTATATTTCATCATGCAAATATATAATTTTTTTTTGAATTTTCTTTTGGGTTTTAGGTTTTAGGTTTTATTTCAATTGCCATGTACTTTAGTGCATGGCAATGATAAAAATTAAATTAACCACAAAGAACACAAAGTTTAACCACAAAGAACACAAAGAAATTTTATCCATAAAACTTCTCTGCGTGAATCTGCGAAATCTGCGGGCAAAAAACAAAAAACAATCTCCCGCAAATCACGATACTCATAACTACCACTTCTTTAGACATTTGACTTTAGACTTTAGACCTTTTCGTCGCGAATGCTACAATAAAATTGATCACAGACTTCTGTTCTACCCAAAACAAATATTAGCACACAGATGACACAGATTAAACAGATGACCACAGATTTATTTGTTTTATATTTTTATTATTCATTATTCATTCTTCATTCTTCATTCTTCATTATTCATTCTTTTGGAGTTTCAAAGTGTTAATATATCCCTATTTTTCAATTTCAAACACTGTGGAACACCATGATAAGACTAGAGACAAGGGACTAGAGACAAGAGAGATGTAATTTGCAATAATTCAACCAAATACACAAACTCTTCACTCTTATCTCTTAACTATTGTTTTACCACTTTTTGTGTTGTGATCCCTTTACTTGTCGTTATTTTTGCAAAGTAGATCCCATTTGAAAAGGTTTCTAAATGGATTTGAATATTTGCATTTTCACAATCGTCAATTACTGAAATTATTTTCCCAGATAGATCAAAAAGTTCAACTTTTTCTATGGTAAAATCCTTGTTTTCAACGGTGATAAAGGAAGAAGTAGGGTTTGGATACAAATTGAAAGAGCTATCATGGGTTTCAATATCTTGAGTCCATTGAACATTTCCATTAGCATCCACTTTGATAAAATGAGCA
>JBLJBB010000096.1:0-8485 GCA_047638115.1 Bacteroidales bacterium
TCCACTGCTCAACCCAATATAAAATACATTGTTATCTGTATCTTTATAGATATCGCCAGCGGCAGCAGATTGTGCTGTATTAATGGCAGTTACTTGAGCAGGAGTAACTAAAATTTGAGCATGTAAGAAACTACATACAAAAAGTGCAAGGATAAACAGTACAATTTTTTTCATATTATTTGATCCTTTCAATGATTAATGAGGAGCCATTTGCAGTTAACGAAAGATTCCCTGAAGAAGAGTACCTTCTGCCTTGAACTCTAATAACATCCCCTGCTGAAACTGCAAGTAATTTTACAACCGTAACAGTACCATGAATCCTATTATTATTATGATTATAAGTATAGCCTCTCGTGCCTAGAACTTCTGTTCCATTTCTTGTCATAATAAATTCTCCTCCTGAACTTGAATTATTTGTAAGCCTTACAGTAACTCTATAGGTAATTCGGTATGTTCCTGCAGTGGTAACTGTAATTTGAGAACCACTACCCCCAACTGTGTATCCTGCATCTGCGATATTGGTTGTTCCAAATGTTAAATTGGCAAAAGTAGTTGACAGTGCTTGAGTACCTAAAGTATCGTAAATTTCAACAACTGCAGGTTCGGGTGTTGGCAAAGTAACTGGGGTTGAGGACACGCCATTAACAGTTGTTGTCAATTCATTACCAACAATTGCGTTAGAAACTGTTGTTGTAACTGGGCCACCAGTATTGATAGTGATATTGCCAGCAGTCATCGTTGGTTTAACCTTTAGACACCAAATGACACTGGTATTTATAGGTCTTGTTTCAGAATCACCACCAGATGTAATCGAGTGAGAGTGGGAATGAGATGAAGTATTCCGTTCAATACTGGTGTTTAAAGAAACACTATTTAATCCTGGTTCAAATGATGCAAACAAAGCAGATACAGCAAACTGATTCGTAGCTGAACTTAAACCTAACCCAAAAGTATGACTATGAGAATCAGTATTTGTTAAAAAAGGAGTAGTGGGTAAAGCAGTAAAAAAGTTTTGGTTAACTCCAGCCGTAAGTCCTCCTCTTAAAAAACGACCTGATGTATTAATATCAACCAGTGTAAAAGTTGTGGCTGTGGAGGAAGCGATAAATTCTGAAGGGTGAGTAGCTTGGAGAGATTGAAGATGAGGGAAATCGGACCAATTATAAGTTCCTCCATTTAATGGAAGTAAATAATCTGGAGGGGTAACATTGGAACCCCATCCCACGATATAACCAATATCAATACCATCAACTGGTGGGATTTGTGTCCAATCGAGTATCCATATTGCACCGTTATAGCTCCAATATTCAACATTTCCGTTTGTAAGATGAACTTTAGCTGTATATCCGTTTATTGGTGAAGCAATTTCAGATGATGTAGGTGATACATTGGCAGTAGTGTTAGATCTTGTTATATGATGATCTTTAGCATCATTTGTTGTATTTGAAGGTTCCCAAAGAGAACTCGTATTATTCCATGTTAAAAATTGCCCATTGGTAGGGGCAGTTGTGGAGATATTTCTCCCTTGTAATTGGTTAGCGTTCCAATAAGCGCCTGTATTATTGATTGTGGCCGTAGTGCCCGCAGTAGTCACTGCAGCGGGTGTTGTTGCTGTAACTGTTCCAATTTTATTATTAAAAGTGATCCAATCCGTATTGGTTAATAATCCCCTATTTGCACTAGAGGCATCGGGAAAATGAAATGTATGTGTAGTCCCAGAAGAGACAATATTAAAGTCCGTTCCAGTCGTTCCAGTTTCAAAAGTTTGGATTGAGTTCGTTAGACCATTTAATGATCTTATAGTGTTGTTATTTAATAGTGTACTTAAAGTTATTTTTCTGACTGTACTATCAGATGGATTCCATGTGAGGATACTATCAGATAGCGCCCCCGAAAAAGGGTATTTTAATTTGAAAGCGGGTAAAATGGCGCTTCCTCCATTGCTAAGAACAAATCTGGCATTGTTGGGAAAGATTCCAATCCCAACATTGCCGATTGTATTTTTGTTGTAGATATCTATTCCTGAGAGGACCCATTTACTGGTGTCAACTTGGAAAAAAGTTCCTTTGTTATTAATAACTCGAATTTGTGCATAGGTGTTGTTGTTGAACACCCATACACAAACCACAGTTAATAATATGTACAGTATTTTTTTCAAGATATCAAAGAGTTAAGTTAGTAAAGTGAGGTATTAATTCACCCAATGTACTTCAATAATATCGCCTGAAAAAAGTGCCCATCTTTGATTCACAGGTACTGGAGCTAATGATCTGTTCACTAATACCAGTGAATTTAGAGAGATGGTGTAGTCGATATTGGCACGCAATTTGGTACCATTTCTATACACAGAAACTTTCTGATAATCAGCAGGTAAACCTGGAATGATTGAGGGAACTGTAACGGCGATAGAGGGTGCAACCCCCACTTCAAATTCAGCTTGACCCGCTGTGATTAAGCTAAATCCAGCATCGGAAGACAACATGGTAACTAACGCTCCTGTGGTTTGGTCTCTCATTACGAAAGTTAACCCTGGGCCAGCAGCAGTTGTAGCCATATTAGTAACAGCTCCTCCAGATGTTGCAGCGGTGTTGGTGTTCATCAACATGTTTTCCAATTGGAAATATTTACCATTTAAGTTAATGGTTGTATTATTTTCCAATGTACCACCTAGTTGCCAAGTAGTTGTGTTGATATTACCCGTCGTGTTGGTCATCATGGTTAAACCATTTTGTACTTGAAGGTACTTAATGGTTCCCTTATTATCCACCACTCTCACTTGAATTGGCTGATCTGGGATTTCGCCAGTGGTAACCTGAGCATTGAGCGACAGGTTACCAACTAGGAGCACCAAGGCGATAATAATAAATTTCATTTTTTTCATAATAAATACTTTTAATGATCATTGCAAAATGCATAATCAAATTAAGTTATAGGAGTAGTATGAGAAATTGGAAGAATTTTTAGGTCAAATAAGGTTATTATTTGATATAATGAACTTCAATTCTGTCACCAGCATAAATTGTATAATTTGAACCTGGTAGTAATGTTACAACATCACCTGCAATAGTATAATCTTCGTTAGCAATTAGTTTTGCACCATTTCTGTAAACATATACACTTTTGTAAGAAGGAAGAGTAATACCAGTTAGAGTATAAGTAACTAAACCTGCAGTAGCAGTATAAACTTGTTGACCTGATTGAACTTTTAGAAGATCTGAAGCTAACATTTTCATTGTTGCACCTGTTGCTTCATTTCTAACTAAAATTGTCCAACCTGTTCCTGATCCACCATGATCAGATAAAGTTGTAGCATTTGTTGATGCTTGAAGAGTAGCAGTATCAACCAATGGAATTCCATCTAATGCAAATACTTTACCATCAACATCAATATAAGTATTATCGGCTAATGTTCCACCTAACTGCCAAGTTGTTATTACACCTCCTGATGGAGTAGTGTTCGTAAACATTGTAATACCATTTCTTGATTGTAAGAATTTCACGGTACCCTTGTTGTCAATAACTTTAACATAACCTGAATCTTGTCCTAATACAGCTGCACTTTGTAAAGGAATGTCTGGTCCAGTTGTAACTTGTGCATTAGCGAACATGCCCGCCACTGCGAATACTGCGGTCAACGCAGCGAATTTAAAAAAGTTTGTTTTTTTCATAATAAATAATTTTTTGGGGTGAATAAATTTGTTTTGTTTGTTTGTTTGTTTTTATTTTAATAATTGGGTTAAAGGTTAAAGGTTAAGGGTTAAGGGTTAAGAGTTAAGAGTTAAGAGTTAAGGGTTAAGGGTTAAGGGTTTTGGGTTTTGGGTTTTGGGTTTCAGGTTTTGGGTTTTGGGTTTTGGGTTTAAGTTAGTTTGGTTTATACGTATTTTTTTTAATTTCGTTACTGTTTTTTTTTACTGATTATTTTATCTAAATTGAACTATTCTAATTTGATCATTAATCCAACATGAGATTCCGGGTTCTAGACCTATGGTATTAGCATTTATGAGTACATGTCCCACTCTTATACCATTGCGATATACATTCACCTTATTGATATCGGTTATTGGTATAGGCGTATTGAACTGTGTTTGACCAGCAGTTGCAGTATAAGTTAACTGGTACTCTTGAAATAGATCATTTGCCGATGTTTTCGTTAGAACACCAGTAGTTGGATTGATCGTAACCACTTGATCTGTATTCATATTTCCATTTTGCAATCCAGTGATTGCCAATGTATTGACAGATGTAGTCCCTAAGGTAGTAGGTTGGTTTAGATTTCCACCCAATTGGAATATTTGTCCCACTCTTGTGATTCCATTAGAAGCAATGTATTCAACAGTGTTGTACCAAGAGGATCCACCCCAAACCATAAGACAAGGGTTTCCATAACCATCACAATTTATCACAGAAGCTAAATCGCCCACAAGATTTCCGGTTGTAGGAAGAAGTCCCAGATGTTGGTAAATATCAACAGGTGGCGTAGAACCAGTTCCAGAACCGAAGAAGACCCAACTTGTTCCATTAAAAACTTGTATGGTTCCAGTTGCTTGATTCCAAACCATATCTCCAACTAGAGGATTTGGATAGAGTAAATCTCTTTCCGCATTATCTGCAACCACGTGGAGTCCTAATTCATTGGTTGGATCTGAGTCATTATCTGTATAGATCCATTGTGCTCCATCCCAAATCACCATGCAAGGAATACCGATATCAAAACAATTTCTCACAAAAGCGAGCATCCCTACTTCAAAATCTCCCGTTGGAAGAGACGCTTGATCGGGATACATAGGAACAAGAGAATTTCCAGAACTTTTAGCATACAATGCATAGGGAACACTCCAAAATTGAGTTGTACTAACATGTTTAAACAGTGTAGCACCATTGACATCCATTTCAACTTTAAGATAATGATTACCCGTATTCCATTGTATATCATTAAAATCCATAGGACTTGCATCTTGTGTTCCTTGACCAATCACTAAGCTAAATAAGCCATAATCGTCGGTAGTAGTTGTATGGGTTTCTCTATAAGTGATAGGTCCAGTTGGTATATTTTTAATAATTGTAAAACGAACACTAATTAATCGGTTCTTTAATGGGGTTCCTTCTAGATCGACCCCTGCCAACTCTATCCCTTCATCATCAATAGCTACTGCTTGATAATTAATCCCCTGAGGTGGAGCTTGAGCAAGCAGCGCAAAAATTGTCCCCAAAAAGAAAAAAGTTAGTAGCAGGTTTTTCATTTTTTATTATTGATTTTATAAATTTTAAGTATTACCAATCTAGTTTGTGGTACAAAGCAAGTAAAAATGAGTGGTTTAGATTATGTGTTCTTTGGAGTGGATCTTTTTCAATTTGAATCATTCCGTAGTTAAATCGATATTCTATATTAAAAGCTAATAGATTTGTCAATCTAATCCCAAAAGTTATAATTCCTGATGTATTAAGATCAAATCTTGAAAAAGCATCAGAACGAATTAATGAGATTTCAGTGTAATCATTTATGGTTTGAGTTCCATTTAACATATAATTAAACCCTACTAAAACTCCAATTCTAATTGAATATGGAGCAGCATTTCCTGCACCCATAAAATCGTATCTCGATCTAATAATATTAAGTAAATATCCAAAATTTACATTAACGTATGAAGTTTGATATAAAGCATGATTATTATCAGGCCCAATATACTTTGCACCACCTTTATGAAAAGATATTTCTGGGCGGAATTGATGAAATCCTGAAGCAATTACTAAGTTAATTCCATAATTTGAACCTGTAATATAGTCATAATTTTTATCTTGCTGACCTGTTGACTGAATAAAAACAAACTTTGAGCTATTCAACCCTCCAAAAAGGCCTAATGCAAAGTCAGTTCTCCTTTTTTCAGATCTCAACACTCTTGAATCTATGTCGAAAATCGAAATACTACTATATCCATTAAAAATGAACAGTAGCAAAAACCCAAAAACAAAAACCTTTTTCATAATACAATCTTTTAAAATTTTATCCTATCACCACAATTTTTCCGTCAGCAAAAAGTCCAGTATTCGTTTTTATTTTTATTATGTATATAGATCTTCCTGTTCCAAAAGGGAGATTAATAAATTTTTCAACATTTCCAACACCATTTCCGGTCATGATTAACTTACCAATGGCATCAAATATTTCATAAGTATAATCTATAGGGTCTATAGATTCTATATATAAGTAAAATGCACCATCATTGGGGTTAGGGTATATATTCATAGAGATCTGAGGAGATGATTTAATCACATAATTTCCTTTAGGGGGTTGTTCAAAACCTTGTCTAAGCACTAAATTTCCATTGGATGATGTCCCTGGAGGAGTAGGTTGTCCGACAGTATGTGATATATAATTACCATTTACACTGGTTGTTACACCAATGGGAGAGATCACTTGCCTAACAATAGTTTGAGAGCTCAAACTATTTGAGAGTAAAGAGATTAGCATCCAAAAAACAGCAATTTTATTCATGTTTTCTCGTTCAAAATTAGCTCCAATTCTATTATTTTACATAATAATAATTAATCTGCAAATATACAGAAATTTTTATGGAAAAGGCAATATTTGTAATTTATTTCTTAGATAATTAATATTTCAAAATATTGTTGAAGAAAAAAATAATATTTTGTGTAATTTATTAAAAAAAAAACTATATTTGCAGGTGTAAAAACACTAATATGACACACACAAAAGATCATTGGGGAAGCAAAATTGGATTGGTTTTAGCTATGGCAGGAAATGCGGTTGGTTTTGGGAACTTTCTAAGATTTCCCATACAGGCGATTCAAAATGGTGGAGGTGCATTTATCATTCCCTACTTGGTTTGTTTTTTATTACTTGGGCTTCCTCTGGTTTTTGTTGAATGGACAACAGGAAGATTTGGAGGTTCCATGGGACACCATACAGTTCCATTTACTATGGAAAAGATGGGAAAGTCCAAATATTGGAAATATGTAGGAGCTCTTAGTTTTTTCACTACAATTGGAATTGCGTCTTATTATTGTTATTTGGAGAGTTGGACAATTTCTTACTTATATCATTCGTTAGTAGGATCTTTTCAAGGGATGTCTCAATCTGAGATTACCATTTTTTTCAATAATTATCATGATATGAGTTCGTCTCATTCTGGAATTCCTTATGAGAATGTAGGTGCATTTTTATTGTGTCTTGCAATAAATGTTTGGATACTTACCAAAGGATTAAAAGGAGGTATTGAGAAAGTAGCTACTTATGGAATCCCATTATTAATATTACTTGGCATTTTTTTAGCCATTAGAGGTGTACTCATTCATCCTGGAGAAGAGGGTGCTGTTTCGTCAGGATTAGCGGGTTTAGATTTTTTATGGACTCCACAATTTAGTTCATTATTGGATCCTAAAGTATGGCTAGCGGCTGCAGGTCAAATCTTCTTTACTTTATCTGTTGGTATGGGTACAATTCAATGTTATGCATCATATGTTAGAAAGAATGATGATATTGCACTTAATGCTATGTCAACCAGTTTTGTAAATGAGTTTGTTGAGATTGTTTTGGGGGGGACTATTTTAATTTCCATTTCAGTAGGATTCTTTGGAATTGATGTGGTTAAAAATATGGTATCCACTGAAGGTGGATTTGGGATTGCTTTTCAATCGATGCCTTTCCTATTTCAAAAATTTGGTACATTTATGGGGATTTTTTGTGGGGTTGCCTTTTTTGGACTACTTTTTATAGCTGGGATAACCTCTTCATTAGCGATGGGAACTCCATTAGTTAGTTTTTTACAAGATGAATTTAAAATTAAAAAAAGTAAAGCAGCTCTTATTTTTGGAGCTGTAATTCTCATATTTGGTTTACCCACAGTAATTTTTTATAGAGAGGGGGTTTTTGATGAGTATGATTACTGGGCTGGGACTGTTGGTGTATTCTTCTTTGCAATGATGCAGATTATTCTGTTTTCATGGGTATATGGTGCTGATAAAGGGTGGAAAGAATTTAATAGGTCATCCTCTATAAAAGTTCCTTCATTTTTTAGAATTATTATCAAATACATCACACCAATAATGCTAATAATAATTTTTATTGCAGCATTTATTCAACCAGCAGGAGGAGATTGGAGAGCCATTTTTACTGATGGATGGCATTTAGATGGATCGAGCGTTTTAGGCAGAATGTTAGGAAAAGGGAGTAGAGAAAACGGATTATATACTTCATTGGCTAGATACTTTTTGCTTACCATATTTATAGGTGGATTTGTACTGGTATATTTTGCATCAAAAAAAAGAGATCATAAAAAAAACGAATTATGAAAACCATTTCATTACTAATTATGCTGCTTGTATGGATAGTTGTTACATCATTGACATCCTATTTCATATATAGAACTTTAAAAAGAGACAAGTGACAAGTGACAAGAGACAAGAGACAAGAGACAACAGACAACAGACAACAGACAACAGACTACAGACAACAGACTACAGACTA